>JBEKQD010000036.1:0-47029 GCA_049520075.1 Occallatibacter sp.
TCCACGGCCTCTGAAATGGCAATCCCCAGCGATCCATTCGACCGCGGATGCTCGGCCAGAATCGCCCGGCCTGACTCCGTCTCCGTGCTCGGGCTGGCGGTCACCGAGGCCCCAAAGGCCTCCATCAGGGCGCGGCGATACGGCTTCTGATCGTAGCTCACACGCACCATAAAGACCTTGCAATCCAGGCCGAAGAAGGAGCAGGCCATCGCCAATGCCGAACCCCATTGCCCGGCTCCCGTCTCCGTTGAAAGATGCTTGGTACCCTCGATTTTGTTGTAATAGACCTGCGCCACAGCAGTGTTGAGCTTGTGCGAGCCGGCCGGGCTCGCGCCCTCGTACTTGTAATAAATGTGCGCAGGCGTATCCAGCGCCTTCTCCAGACGGCGCGCCCTGAAGAGAGGCGAAGGACGCCACTGCGCATAGAGTTGCCGCACTTCGCCGGGAATCTCAATCTCCCGCTCCGTGCTCACTTCCTGCATGATCAGGCCCATCGGAAACAGTGGCGCCAGGTCGTCCGGTCCAATGGGTTTCAGTGTTCCAGGGTGCAGCGGCTGCGCCATCGGCTTGGGCAAATCGGCGGCAATGTTATACCAGGCTTGAGGGATGCGGCTCTGCGGAAGGTTGTACTGGATGGTTTCCATGACAAATTCTATCAGCAGCTTCGCAGGAGCTTCCCAGCTCGCGGCATGTGAAGCTTCAACAACGCGGCGTGGAGCGATTATTTGGCGGCAGGCCGCTCTGGAGCCTGCGCCCGCGTCGCGATGAACTGCCCCGTCCACGAACCGCCATTCAGCGTGATGCCGCCCACTACCTTGCCATCTTCCGAGATAGCCAGCCGATACTGATCCGTGCCTTTTATGTTCGCAGGATCTTCCACTACGTAGCCGTTCAGCTCCAACAACTCATCGCCCTTCAAATTGCCCTTCACCAGCTCCGTAACCGTCTTTCCCACCATGGCGGCAAGCTCCGCAGAAGGATTCTCGCCCGCCTTGCGCAGCGTCCACACAATCTTGCCCCATACCGCGCCGTCGCCCACCACTGCGCAGGTTTTGCAGCTCTTGCCCGTCTCCAGCGTCATCGTCGCTGAAAACACCATCCCATCAGGGTTAGTCCACACGCCGCGCCACTCCCCCGCCACATTGACCGTTTGCGCCGCGCTCGCCAACCCTCCCAACAAAACCAGACCCAACACAGCGATCCACTTTCTCATTGCTCTACCTCTCAGCCAAACAGCCCCGCGCCTTTGGCTGTCGCCATGAATTGTATACGCAGGCAAACAAAACGCGCTGAAATCTCCCCCGCTCCTGTAAACTGGACGCGCCATGAGTTGCCTTTTTTGCAAGATCCTTGATGGAACCATACCCTCCACAGCGGTCTACGAGGACGAGCTGTGCTATGCCTTTGCCGACCTTCATCCGCAAGCGCCCGTTCACGTGCTGGTGGTGCCGCGCGAGCACATCGCCTCAGTGGACGACACCGATAAGAGCGATGGCCTGCTGCTCGGCCACCTGCTCTGGGCTGCCAGCGAGATCGCCCGCGAGAAGAGCCTCACCAAGGGTTATCGCCTGGTGGTCAACACCGGTGAGGAGGGCGGCCAGACCGTCGACCATCTCCACGTCCACCTCCTCGGCGGACGATCGCTCACCTGGCCCCCGGGATAAAGGCAGGGATTAGGGAATAGGGAATAGAGATTAGAATAGCGCGCTCAGCGGGAACAAAGGACCCTCATTAGAGCGTTTTCAATAGAAGTGTTAGCAGAACACTGGGTGCCCCATCCTTTGTGCGCTTTTTGCACAAAGGGTGGGAGAGCACAGATGTACATCTCAACGGTAATCAGTCAAACAGAAGACGCTCTCCCCCTTACACGGGTTGGGCAGCGTAGTCTTCTTCCTCTTCCACGCCATAGCGGCGCAGCAGGTTGGGCAGGGTCTGCGAAAATGCCGAGCGCGGCATCACCGCATCGCAGCCAGCCTCAATGGCCTTGGCTTTCAGCTCGCTTTGCAAGTGATTCAGGAAACCGACAATCGACGTCGCCTTCTTGAGCTTGCTCTTCAGCTTGGGAATCAGCGTCATCGGCTTGGCGTTCAGATTGTTCAGGTCGAAGACCACCAGCTTGGGCACTTCGCCCTCCGGCAGTTCGGTCAGCCTGGCCGCTGCATCCTTGTCGCCGCCCTTCACAAACTCCACCTTCACGCCCAGCTTACGCGCCGTCTCCATAATCTTGGCCTGGAAGAACAGATCCTCGATGAAGCAGTAAATGCGCGTGGGTGCGTCTTCGCGGATTGCCACCGCTGGCTGCGGCTCATAAGCGTCCTGGTAAGAGCCGCCGTTGTGGCCGTTGCTGCTGATCTGGATGGTCGAGGGCGGGCCGTCTGCCACATTGCCGTTCACCAGGCGATAGCTGTGGTCCATCGGGCCAACAAACTCCCGGGGCCCCTTCTGCCTCACCTTGCGTTTGCCCTGCGGAGGGCCTGAAATGCTGTTACCGGGCTGCGCTGCGGCCGCGGGAGCCTTCTGCGCAAATTTCTTCTTTCGTCCTTGGCTCGGGTGCGCGCCCTGATGCCCGCCCTGGCGTCCGGTCTTTTGCGGAGTCTGCTGCACGGGCGCAGGCCTTTGCTTTTCGGCCTGCGGTTGCGGCGGCGGCTGAAGCTCTTGCTGTTGCTGTGCCTGGGGTTGTTGCGCCTGGACCATGCCTGCCTGGCTGCTCTTGTTCTTGCGGCGGCGGCGGCGGCGCCGATGCCCCTGCTGTTGCCCCTGGCCAATCGCCGGGGCCGGCCCCAATTCAGTTTGGGGCTGCGGTATCTCTGTCGTCATGCGTAAGCTTCCTGTTGCACTGCTAATTGGTTCGTTGCCATTCGCTGCATCGCGCTTCCTGGTTCAGACCTGTTCAATCTTGTTCAGTCATTAATATCCGTGTACTAGATAACCTACCTCGCCGCTGTCATTCCGCGCGAAGCCCAAAAATCTGCATTTCGTTCCTTCGCAGCCAGGATTGGAAACCTCAAACACCGCCGGCCACCCAGCTTCCTTCACCCAGTTCCAAGCAGGGAGATTTTCGCTCAGCGGCCATCATCGCGCGCGATTACCGCGCCAACCGCTCCCAGCCCAACCTAAGCTAACCCCCGAATGCAAATCTGGATCATCTTCAGGCGCTCAAGCACTATTACAGATTCCAGCCGGTCTCTGCAATCCTTAAAAACCTGTCGCTCCTGCTCACGATGCCGATTCAGCCTCCGCGGCACGGATTGACCGGTGTAGGACCTCTGTGAAAATGCTCTCCGGCAGCCACGCACACTAGAGCCTCAATAATGAGCTCCATCCGGTTGTCAGGATCGTGACGATGCGGCCAGCGCCCTTCTCAGGTAATGCCTCTCCTACGAAAACTTTGCCGCTCACAGACTCTCGAAAAATGAACTGCCCGGCTAAGTTTCCTTGCTCGGCGGCGAGCTTGCTCTCCCCTCTCGGGTGGCTCGCGTCAGCCGCTTGATAGGCAACTCTCATACTACAGTGAACTCTTTCGGCTGGCAAGCGAACTTTGTACAGCGCGAAGTTCCAGTTCCGGCTTGGGCGACGTCCATAATGGTGAAACCAAGAACCCTGTAAACGCAAGAAGCGCCACTCAAAAGAGTGGCGCTTCACTGTCTTGCGCTTGTCACTGGCCCCCCAAAAAGTTTGTGGCCGGCAGTTTTTTCCGCCGTACCCCTTCTTGCCTTCCCCGACCGGTCTGCCTCTACTCAAGGACCGCTGCATTGGCGGTTGCTCTTGCCGGGTGGCTTGTCTTCTTTGGGCTGGTCAGCGTTCTTCCAGCGCCGGTACATCACTGGCAATGTGAATATAGCAATCGAAGGGCCAGTCACACGCTTGTTTAATTTCAATGACTTGCGGGGTACATGAAAGGGTAACTATCCCCTATTCTGGAGGTTAAACGCCCTGTTTCTCCCAAAAACCATAAGAGGCCCTCTCACCGCTGGCACTGAGGACAGTAATGCGTACCCCGTCCAGCCAGCACAATGCGCCTTATCGGCGTCTGGCAGCGAAGGCAAGGAAGCCCTGTGCGCTGGTAAACGCAGTGCTCCAGTTGGAAGAAGCCCGGCATCCCATCGGAATCCACATAATCGCTCACCGACGACCCGCCCAGACGGATTGCGTCTCTAAGAACCTCTCCCAAAGCCAGCCGCAGTGCTTCGAGCTCCATCCTCTTCAGCCGTCCCGCCAGTCGCCGCGGCCGAATGCCCGCGCGAAAAAGGCTCTCGTCGGCGTAAATGTTGCCCACCCCTGAAAGCAGTTTCTGGTTCAACAGCGCCGCCTTGATTGCCAGCCGACGCCCGTGAAAAAGCTGCGCAAACTCAGCCGTCGTCACGCTTAAAGGATCGGCACCCGGAGCAACGAATCCGGCGTTTCTGCTCAGTTCGCGAAACTCCAGCCGTCCAAATCGTCGCGGATCCACGAACCGCAACTCCCGCCCGCTTGCCAGGCCTAACCGCGCATGAGTATGGGGCGCAACCGGAGCGTCGGGCGTGGTCACAAGCAATCTCCCCGTCATGCCCAGATGCACAATCCATTGAGCTGCGGTCTCGCTCGCCTGCTCCTCAAAACCATCGCTCGGGTGCCCCATCCTCGCCGCGTTCTTGTCTTTGCGGCTAGGGTGGGACTGCACAGTTTCATCCGCAGTCCCCAGTTCACACACAATATGCTTTCCCGTGCGATGAACCTCGAGAATCACCCGCCCCTCCAGGCCTTTGGCCTGTCGCGCCGCCGGCATTTTGAAGGGTTCACGCTTCCCGCCGAACCAAACCTCCACAATGCGTTCGCCGCGCACGCGCAGGTTCACTCCGCTTGCAATCGTCTCGACCTCTGGCAGCTCGGGCATCGGTCTATTGTATGTGGGTTTCTTCTTGCGGCGAAGCCGTTGCTCTCCAGCCCCTACCTGCGTTCGCCGGGCTCGCGCACCCGGTTGGCCTCAAAGCTCACTATCTTCCACTTCCCCTGCGCATTGCGCACGTAGACGCGGGTGTAACGATAGGTCCCTGAAAAGTCTCCAAAGGGATTAATGCCCTTCACGTCGGCCTGCGAAGTCACCAGCGCCGTCGTTCCGTAAAAGCGCACTCTGCGATCTGAAATCTCAAGCGAGGCAATGTGCGTCGCGCCGGTGCGCATATTGGCCAGGGCCTGTTCCTTGGTCTGCAGGGTCCCATTGGGGGTGATGGCCATATAGTCTTCGGCCAGCAGCGAAGTCAACGCGGCAATGTCCGCCTTCAGAACGGCATTCCGCCAAGCCTCTTCCAGCTGGTCGATCTCGCGCCGGCTCTCGTGCCGCTCCCCTTTGGGCATTGCGCCGGGTTGCTGCGCGGCAAAGATCATCGGCTCGCAAACAACGAGCGCCAAAAGGAGCATCAATACGTACGGTCTGCGATGGCGGATAAGCTGGGAGGGGTAGATCGTGGCTGCGTGCATATGCGTAACGGATGGTAGCTCCGCAAGGGGACGCCGGTCAAACAAATTCAGGAAGCTGCACACAAACCCGCCTCCAGGCGCTCAGTCCCGCGCCAATCTACTGCTGATTAGACTCCGCCCGAATCTCAAACGAGAGCAACCAGGTTCTCCACGCTCCGCTCGCGCATCTTCTGGTAAATCCCGCCCACGGCATGTCGTTTGAAGTGCTCCGACTCCCGGTGCGCCGCCAGTGCATCCTCGTCCCGGTATTGCTCATAAATGAAAACCGTGTCCGGGTCGCCCTCAACATGGTGCGGAATGTAGCTGACGCATCCCGCCTCCTGGCGCGAGGCAGCCGCCAGCAAACGCAGAGTCTCGGCAACGTCGTCGCGATCCTCGGGGGCAAACGTCAGACGTACACCAAAGCTGATCATTGAATCGGCCTCCTCGTGCGTTCTCATCTTACGCGTGTATGCT
Source organism: Occallatibacter sp. (assembly GCA_049520075.1). Taxonomy (GTDB): domain Bacteria; phylum Acidobacteriota; class Terriglobia; order Terriglobales; family Acidobacteriaceae; genus Telmatobacter. Next base: position 5,914 of record JBEKQD010000036.1, read on the forward strand.
CTCTAGCGCCGCCGCAAACTCAGGCAGAAGCATGGTCTGGTCGCGGTCCGGGCCGGTCGATACCATTCCGATCTTGGCTCCGCTCTCCCGTTCCTGAAAATGCAGGTACTCGCGTGCCGCCTGCGGCAGCTTCTCAAACTCCGTGATCCCTTCGGTCGAACATTGCCAGCCCTTCAGCGTGGTATATACCGGCTTGATCTGCTCCAGACCCTTCACGTCTGCGGGAATCTCGTCCGTCACGCGGCCTTCAATCTCGTAGCCCACGCAGATGGGAATCTCCGCCAGTTCGTCGAGCACATCCAGCTTGGTCACCACCAGCCATTCAGCACCGTTCACCTGGTTCGAATAACGCAGCAAAGGAATGTCCAGCCAGCCGCAGCGCCGTGGTCGCCCCGTCACCGCGCCATATTCGTTTCCCTTCGCTCGCAGGTGGTCGCCTGCCGCGTCGTGAATCTCCGTCGGAAACGGCCCTTCTCCCACGCGCGTTACATAGGCCTTGGTCACCGAAATTACCGTGCCGATGGCCGTCGGTCCCACGCCGGTTCCTGTCGACGCGCCGCCCGCCGTTGCTGACGAAGAAGTTACAAACGGGTACGTACCATGGTCGATGTCCAGCATCGTCCCTTGCGCCCCCTCGAACATCACGCTGCCACCCTCGGCCAGAATCTTGTTCAACAGGCGTCCTGTGTCGGCCACAAACGGCCTTACCTGCTCGGCTGCGGCCGCATATTCGTCGTACATCTTTGCCGGATCCAGCGGGTCGGTCCCGAACAGCGCGTGCGCAATCGCATTCTTTTCGCTGCATGCCGCTTCGATATGCGTCTTCAGCAGCTCCGGCCTCATCAGGTCCACGATGCGCAATCCGCTGCGCGCCATCTTGTCCTCGTAGGCCGGTCCGATGCCCCGGCTCGTGGTGCCAATCTTCTTCCGTCCCGGCGCGCTCTCGGCGGCCAGCTCAATCATCCGGTGATACGGCAAAATCACCTGCGCCCGGTTCGATACAAAAAGGCGCTCATCCACGCCCGCCACCAGCTTGCGCAACTTGCCCACTTCATTCAAAAATGCGATCGGGTCCAGCACCACGCCGTTGCCGATAACTCCCCGGCAGCCCGGCCGCAGCACTCCGCAGGGAATCAGCTGCAGCACGAATCGCTGGTCGCCGATGATCACCGTGTGTCCGGCATTGTGTCCGCCCGCATAGCGCGCCACCGCGGTAAACCGCTCGCTCAGCACGTCCACAATCTTGCCTTTGCCCTCGTCGCCCCACTGGGCGCCCAACACTACCGCTGTCTTTGCTCGCATTTCGTCCCGTTCCCTGGTGAGGAGTCGCTGAATCCATTAAAAAATAGGAATTGTCATCCTGAGCGGAGCGCAGCGGAGTCGAAGGACCCGCATTTCCCCCACAAATTGAAGGCGCTACCCGACCAGCTTGCACCAGTTTCGATGATAAACCCTGGGTGCATTTTTCAGCGAAGAGAACTCCACCCGCGCACAGAAACTAGGCAGTGTCTGGCGAATCCCAGGTTAATCCAAAATCTACGGGTTCCGTGTCAGGGCACGGATTTATCCGTGCCGCAAACGCAGCAAAATCAACGCGGCCTTTAGGCCCTGGGCGACATCTTTCTTCGCTCGTGGAAAAACTCGGGCGTTTCCCAGACACTACCTAGCCCTGAGCGCGGACAAACAGCCCTCGCCATTCAGCCTGGGAATTCCGCCGCTTCACGCGATCCTGGAGTAGCGTTCGAGCGCCTCGACTGCCTCGTCTCCCCCGGCCTCCAAAGCGTCCCGCACCGATTTGGTCAGGCGCGGCTTATCCATCTCACTCCACACCGCTGCCATGATTTCGCTCTCGCGCGCAGTCCAGTGCATCCTGTGCGCGCTACTCGAATGATCCGAGAACTGCGCATCGACGGATGCTGGTTGTTCCGTCTGTGGATTGATGTTCTTGGCAGGTATGGGATGCTTTGTAACTTCTTCAAAAGTATCGGTTGCGAACATGACTTACATGGCCTTCTGAGTGTCCTGAAGTGCTCTGCGACAGCGTCTTTCGCTGTCGTCCATCCTTTTTCACTCAAAATAATCCTACCTCCGTGCAGTGTTTTTATCTGAGCAAATCGAAACACTTTCCCCCGATGTCCAGATCTCGACGTTGTTTACCTATCTCCATGCTTTTTCGGCAACTATGCTGCCCTGAACCAAAAAAGACAGGCGCGAGATAGTTATCTCGTGCCTGTCTTTTCAAGTAGCTGCGACTCATTGAGGAGCGCATAGGCTTTCCAGGGGCGCTTCAACCGCTCGTGGACTCTCATCTCAACCCGTTACTGGTTAAGATGAGGGTAGCCGTGGTGATGATGATGATGGTGATGATGGTCGGGGTGTAAAACCACCACTACCTGCGCCTGCGACGCGATAGGAACCGCGAGGCAGAAGACGAGAATGATTCCCAGCAAGATCTTTTTCATGATTTTTGGATGCGCATCCTTCCCTAAAGCTAACTCTCAAGTTAGCCGGTTTCTTCTTAATGCTGTTTTTCAGGGTTCAGCACTAACTCACTTATATTCCATACTTTTAGCTATGTATGGTCTGTTATATACATGCTGATTATGTAAACCTATTGAGTCAGGAATCATCGAGTTTCAGCGGTACGGGTGCCCCAGGTCCGGATTCTCGGACCTGGGATTCCACCGAACTAAGCCAAAATTTCAATCGCGTTCGTAATCAGCCGCCAGCACCGCGTCCGCAATCCGCGCCGCCTCCACTCCCTGCCGTACCGCATGAACCCGCACCACGGACGCGCCATGCAGGGTGGCCGCCACCAGCGCAGCCACGCTGGCCGTCTCCCGCGCATCGACCGGCGCATCATTCCCGCCATGCAGGGGCGCCAGCGTCCGCCCCAAAAAACTTTTCCGGCTCACCCCAATCAGCAGCGGCCTGCCCAGCGCCAGCAATTCCGCCTGCTGCGCCAGCAGCGCGTAATTCTCTTCGAAGCGCTTGCCGAATCCGTAGCCGGGATCAAGCACAATCGCCTCTTTCGCGATCCCCGCCGCTGCCGCCTTTTCCATGCTCGCTGCGAGCCCCGTTCGCACCGTCGCCAACAGCGCATCCGCTTCCAACCGCACTTGCGTGCCCCACTCATCGGGCCGTCCTCGCGTGTGCATCAGCACCACCCCGCAGCTTGCCTCCGCGCAAGCAGCGGCCATCTCCTCATCCCACGCAAACCCGCTCACGTCATTCACAATTTCCGCGCCGGCCTTCAGAGCGGCGCGCGCCGTCGCCGCTTTGTACGTGTCCACCGAGACAATCGCGTCGGGCCGCCCTTTGAGGATTCCTTCCAAAACCGGCAACAGCCGCGCCTGCTCTTCCTCAGCAGTTACCGCCGGTTCTGAATCGCCCGCCCGCGATCCAGGCCGCGTGCTCTCCGCGCCCAGGTCCAGCAAGTCTGCCCCCTCTTTCAGTAATGCAAGCGCGTGGGACACGGCAGCTTCAGGCTCAAAAAAAAGCCCTCCGTCGCTGAACGAGTCCGGCGTCACATTCACCACGCCCATCACCAGCGTCCGCCGACCCAGTTCCAGCGTGCGCGTGCGCAGTTTCCACGGCATAATTTTCCGGTTGAAGTCGGTCATTCTTGTTCGCTAGTCCTTGATCTGTAGCTTAACGCCCTCGCCATCAAATCTTCTCGATTTGCGAAACGGCATTTCCCTTTTCGATGGTACGCCGCCATTTTTTTCTCTCTTGTTCCCCATCCTCTGCGTTTCTTTTTGCGGAATGGATGAAAATGAAATAGATTGAATCAGTCCACCATGAGCCACGAAGACAAAGTTAAACAGCCGCCCCGCGATCTCCTGCCGCTGCCCGCTATGGCCGCCATCAGCCTCTATCTGCTTGCGCTCGCCGTGGTCATCGTTCTCGGCGTCGTCTCCGGCCGCCACTATCCGCCGCTCTTCCTCTTCTTAGCCGCCGGATTCATCACCGCCGCCGCGGGACTTCTGCTGCTCCTGCGCTGGGCGTGGGCCCTGGCTCTCGGCGCGGTCTTTCTTCTGGCCGTCTACAACCTCTGGTTTTTCGCGAGCCAGCATCAGCCGCCCGCCCTCGTTCAGGGCCTGCTCAACCTTGTCTTCTTCCTCTATCTCATCCGCACAGAGGTGCGTGAAAAGCTGCGATAGAGAGCTACCAGACCGCTTTGCAGATCCTCATTTTGCGGATGCGGTCACAGGCCGCGCCGCTCCCTTGTTGACGAATTTTATAAAATCCGATTCAGCCAGCCGAGACGGATGCACTTCGCCGCCCAGCCCAAAGAATCGACAAAAACTCATGATGAGCGGCCTCCAGCGCTCGGGATCGATGTGCGGTCGATCTCCGTTACCATCCAAAATCGCTTCGTCTACATGCAGCTTGTTGATGTGTACTTCGAACACGTTGGCTTTTACGTTCTTGCCAAAAGGGCGAACGTCGTGAACGACGCCCTCCATTTGAACCGGACACTCCAGCACGCGCGGAGCACTCACCGATTCCGACTTCATCACGGTCAACCCTGAAATGCCGAACTTGTCCGGTTCAAACTGATAACCCCAGCCCAGCTTCTTTTCTGGCACCGGATTTTTGCCCGTGGTCAGCGCAAGGCGGTCCACCTGTGAAACCTGCTCGTGCGACGGCAGGTTGATAACACATTCACGTGTGCGGATAAGGTTATCGGAGGTCTGGCTCATCTGGCCCAGCCCCAGCATGCAACTCCATCCCAGCCACCACGCAGACGACATCGGCGCAAGATTCGGCGTGCCATCCGGATTTAACGTGCTGATGAGGGCTACAGGCGTCCCGAAGTAGAGAATTGTTGGTTCGATCGTCTTGTGCATGAGTAAAAAATACGGTACATGGGGCCACAGAAGCATCCCGAAACTTGCTCGCAATTCCGAATTTGCAGTCGGCGCTTCGGGGGATCCAATCCCGGCAATCAACCGTCCAGCCATTCCTCCTGCCACGTTGCAGATGTCTCTGCGACTTTGCACAAATGCGATCTTGCCCTATCGCGGATAACTCCGCCCGCCTTCGCGATGCTATATTGGCTCTCATGAAATCTTTCGGAGTCATCGTTGCACTTTGTCTTTTTGCCGCGGTGTCAGTTGCACAGGGAACACAATCGACCTTTCGCGGCGGTCCGTCACATCTTGGCATCTACAATTCCCCGGCGCCAAATCATCTTTCGTTGAAGTGGGCCTTTGCAACCAAAGGCGCAATCGTTTCATCGCCCGCTGTGGCCAACGGCGTGGTCTACGTCGGTAGCGCGGACGGCGGTCTTTGCGCCGTCGATGCCGCCACCGGAAAGCTTCGCTGGAGATTCGACGCGCACGGCGATGTGAACTCTTCTCCCACTGTTGATGGGAACACCGTCTATCTAGTCAGTCTCGACGGCAATCTCTACGCGGTCGACGCAGCCACCGGCAAGCAGCGATGGTCGTTCGCAACCCAGGGAGAGCATCGCTTCACCGCTGCCGGAGTTCTCGGCGCTCGTCCATCCGCTGAACTCATGCCCGACCCATGGGACTTTTATCTCTCCTCTCCCACCGTCGTGGCCGGAGTCTGGAGACGTGGTTCATAGCTCGCCAACGATCTCCGACGGAACCCTCTACGCCGGAAGCTGGGATACATTTTTTTACGCGTTAAATGCCGCAACCGGTGACTTGAAGTGGAAGTTTAAGACCGGCGAAGATCCAAAGACACATGTCATGACAGGAATCCTTGGCTCAGCCGCCGTAGCCAACGGGGTCGTGTACTTCGGATGCCGTGACGCAAATTTTTATGCGCTCGACGCCAATACAGGCGCACTCAAATGGAAGGTCCCCAACGACGGCTCGTGGGTGATCTCCTCTCCCGCCGTTGCCAATGGAGTGGTCTATTACACCACTTCTGACAGCCATCGGTTTCAGGCTCTCGATGCCGAGTCGGGCAAAATTCTTTATTGGCTCCCCACCGGCGTCTATTCCTTTTCCTCGCCGGCAATTGCAGGCTCTCGCGCCTACTTCGGCGCCTTCGATGGCCAGTTGCATGCTGTCGATCTCCACAAGCACGCCTATGCCGGCGCATTTACCACTCCGGGCTTCACGGCTAACGGATCGCGCTATCTCGGTCCAGACGGCGGCCTCAAAGTCGACAGCGTCTGGACAGGCGACACCCTCGACGACATGATTGTCAACATACGTGCCAAGGTGTTTTCGCTGGGATCCATCCTCTCTTCCCCTGCCGTGCAAGATGGAGTCGTCTACTTCGGCAGCGTCGATGGCAAGCTCTACGCCCTCGGCGATTGACAGCTGAAACTGACGCCCTCTCATCCCTGGGCCAGATTCCCCGCTACAATAAAAACGTGATGGAACTGGTCCAGATCGCCCCCGCACTCCGAACCCCCGCGCCCAAGCCGGAATGGCTCAAGGCCCGCGCACCCGTGGGCGAAAACTACCACTCCCTCAAGCAGCTAGCCCGCGCGCTCTCGCTCAATACCGTCTGCGAAAGCGCCCACTGCCCCAACATCGGCGAGTGCTGGCACCACAAAACCGCGACCTTCATGATGCTCGGCAACCTCTGCACACGCCGCTGCGGCTTTTGCGCCGTTCCCAAAGGCCGTCCCGAGCCAATCGATTTCGATGAGCCGCGCCGTGTCGCCGAGGCAGTGGCCCAGTTAGGGCTGCTCCATGCAGTGGTCACCAGCGTCAACCGCGACGATGACCTAATCGGCGGTGCGCGCGCCTTTGCGCTCGTCATTGAAGAAATCCGCCGCCAGGCCCCGGGTTGCAGCGTCGAAGTGCTCATCCCTGACTTTCAGGGCAATCAGGAAGCCATCCGCGCGGTCGTCGAAGCACGCCCCGAGGTGCTCAACCACAACACCGAGTCCGTCCCGCGCCTCTATCGCGTAGTCCGCTCCGGCGCGCGCTATGAACGCACCCTTGAGCTTCTGCGCTACTCCAAAGAGTTGCGCCCCGAAGGGCTAACAAAATCTGGCGTCATGGTTGGCCTGGGCGAAGAGACTGTCGAGCTGCTCCAGGTCTTCCGCGACCTCGCAGCCGTTCACTGCGACATTCTCACCATCGGCCAATATCTGCGCCCCTCGCGCGACCACCTGCCCATGGCCCGCCTCTACACGCCGCGCGAGTTTGCCGAGCTGAAAACCGAAGCGCTCAAAATGGGCTTCCGCCACGTCGAATCCGGCCCCCTGGTTCGCTCCAGCTATCACGCCCACGAGCAGGCCGCATCAACCGGACTGACCGCTCCGCCAACTTGCTAACTCGCCAACCCGCGCAGCGGGGCCAACTCGCGGACCTTAATTCAAAACACTTCGATTGGCCGCAGCGCAAATTTAGGTGCAGGCCTTTGCTGTTCGCGCTAGTCCGAAGACGGCGCCTCCCGTAGGGAGGAAATGACAATAGCCCAGGGTAAAGCGAAGCGCAACCCTGGGATTCGAAAATCCTACTCGAATCTTCGTCCCGTAGGGACGGAACGGAAACCTCCTCGCTCCGATTCCTGCCTTTATCCCGGAAAAAGCCCTACCGCCGCCACGATTCGTTAATATATTGTTTGGAATGTAAGCGAGGAAGAACACTATGGCACCTTCATTTATGGCCGGTATTCCGGCGCTCAAAGAAATCAACGCCGACCTCAGGCGTCGCATGGACGGCGCCGTAGCCACCTTCCAGGCCAGCCTGGCCGCCACGCGCACAGGCCGCGCCAGTGTCCACATGCTCGACCAGGTCAAGGTGGACTACTACGGCACCCCAACCCCCATCAACCAAGTGGCGCAGGTCTCCTCGCCCGAGGCGCAATTGATCCTCATTGCGCCCTGGGACCCCACCATCATCAAAGAAATCGAAAAGGCCGTGCGCATAGCCGATCTCGGCTTCAATCCCATCTCTGACGGCAAGGTCCTGCGCGTCCCCGTTCCGCCCATGACCGAGGAGCGCCGCCGCGATGTCTGCAAGCATCTGAGCAAGGTCCTCGAAGAACACCGCACCGCCGTTCGCAACGTCCGCCGCGACGGCAACGACGCCCTCAAGAAACTCGCCAAGGAAAAGAAGATCAGCGAGGACGAAGAGAAGCGCGCCCTTGAAGAAGTCCAGAAAATGACCGACGAAGAAATCCGCCGCATGGAAGAGCTCTCCCATAAGAAGGAAGCCGAAGTCATGCACGTGTGACGTTTTCTTCTATCGCTGGAAATGAACGAAATCTGGGTGCCCCAGGTCCGGATTCTCGGACCTGGGAAACGATAGCCTTCATCTCACCTTTCCTTCAGGCTCTGGGACCGTGAGCGGCAGGGTCAGTCCTGTCCCGCCGCGCTCCCCTTCTCGTATGAATGTCCGGTCAACAAACCGAGCACAAACCACGCGAAGAAACCCGCGCCCACGGCGAACAATATGTCGCCTGGAACTCGCATCCAGCGCAGGCCTTGCATCAGAGGAGACTGCAGGAACTCAGCCGAGCGCGCATACCACGTTCCCTGCGAAATCGAAGCCCACGCCTGCAGCAGCCCCACCGGCAACATGCTGAGCAGAACCATCAGGCTTAGCCCAACATTGAGCGACCAGAAGGACAACTTCAGCGGGCCCTGCTTCCACCGGTGCTCTGGTTTGAGCGCCCGCAGGCAAAATAGCGTGAGCCCCAGTCCCAGCATTCCGTACACGCCGAACAGCGCCGTGTGCCCGTGTACAGGCGTCAGGTTCAGCCCCTGCACGTAGTAAAGCGCAATCGGAGGATTGATGAGAAAGCCAAACAGCCCCGCGCCAACCAGGTTCCAGAAGGCGACAGCGACAAAGAAATAAATGGGCCATTTGTAGTTGGCAATCCATGGCGATTTCTTTGTTGGCTCTGCCAGCCGCAAATTTTCCCACGCTTCAAAACCAACCAGCGTCAGCGGCACGACTTCAAATGCGCTGAAGATTGCGCCCAGCGCGATAACGGCCGCACTCGCGCCCGCAAAGTACAAGTGATGAAATGTGCCGATGATTCCGCCGGAGAGAAATATCGCGGTTGAAAACAGCGCTGCCCTCGTCGCCGTTCGAATTTCGATGAGCTTGAGCCGCGTGAAGAGGAACCCGATCACGACCGTCGCGAATACTTCAAAGAAGCCCTCGACCCAGAGGTGAACCACCCACCAACGCCAGTACTCCGCGGTGACAAGATTGCTGCGCTGCCCATACATCAACCCGGCCGAATAAAACAGCGGTATGGCGATGCTCGAAATCAGAAACAGAATCAGCAGCGAGCGGTCTTCGCTCTTGCGCATCAGCGCCGGCTTAAGCGACGCCCACATCATCGCAAGCCACAGCACCAGTCCGATAAACAGCAATATCTGCCAGAATCTGCCCAGGTCAACATACTCATAACCCTGGCTGCCGAGCCAGAACCAGAGATTGCCCAGCCGCTGCTGAATGCCCATCCATTCGCCGGCAAGCGATCCGCCCACCACAAGAATCAGCGCGCCAAAAAGCACGTTGACTCCCAGGCGTTGAAACTTAGGCTCATGCGCGCTCACCGCCGGGCCAACATAAAGCCCCGTCGCCAGCCACGACGTCGCGATCCAGAAAATGGCAAGCTGCAAATGCCACGTGCGCGTGATGGCGTAAGGCAGATAGCGGTCCAGCGGAAAACCGTAGAATCCCTTGCCTTCAACTCCGTAATGCGCGGTCAACATGCCCATCAAAATCTGCACGCCCCACAGCAGAATCACCACAAAGAAATACTTCAGCGTGGCTCGCTGGCTCGGCGTAGGCTGCATCGCCAAAAACGGATCGTTCTCGGGATACGGCCCGCGAACCAGAACTTTTTCCTGCGAAGCGGACCACCACACCATTCCGCCGATGCCCGCCAGCAAGCCCACAATGCTCAGAATGCTCCACAGCACCGCGCCCGGCGTGGGCAGGTTGCCGACCAGCGTCTCATGCGGCCAATTGTTGGTGTAGGTAATCGTCGATCCCGGCCGCTCTGTGCTAGCTGCCCATGAAGTCCACCAGAAGAAAGCGGCAAGTTCGTGCTGTTTTTTCACGTCGGTCAATGCGCCTTGCGGAATGGCGTACTCAGAGCGGCCGCTGGCAAAGACATCCGCGTAGTAAGCCGCAAGTTGCTCGAATGCAGCCGCGCGATCGGCGTCAATGGTCACGCGGTTTTGCGCCGCGTCGTATGTATTCGTTCGCATCTTACGAATCAGACGCGCCTTGAAGATTGCCTGTTGATCCACGCCGAGCGCCGCAAAACTCGGCGCGCCTGCTCTCGCGGCCCAAGTGTCCAGCAGGATATTCGATTCGCGATGCAGCCAGTCCGCGCTCCAGTCGGGAGCCACATATGCGCCGTGTCCCCACACTGTGCCAATCTCCTGCCCGCCGATGGACTGCCACACGCCCTGCCCGTCTGTAATCGAACTTCCGGTAAAAAGGAGTTGCCCATCTGTCGCATAAACATCGGGAAGCGGCGGAGCTTGGTTGATCATCTGCCGCCCCACGCCTCCCAACACAGCAAACGATCCGATGATGACAATGGCTAAAGCTATCCAATACTTTTTATAGGACATGGGTTCTCCTTGGTTGAAGTGCGTTGCCTTTCAGTGGCGTGCCTCGTTCAACAGTCTGGAGATTGACCTCCGTAACCGTCGTTATCTCCTGCGCCTGGCACGCTCGGCGGCGGCAAAATGGGAAGCCCACTCCACCAACCTAGCCACCTTGCAGCTCGGTCGCAGTAACTTATGTCACTCGCAGAATTAAGAAATCGGTTGTGCCAAAACGCGCAAAGAGGCGTCGGCTTACCCATCGCATAAATAGGGTGCCCCAGGTCCCTCTTTTAGGACCTGGGGCACGAATATATCATCAGGTCGCATATACCCGCTGTCTACTTCTTTACCCTCTTGTAAAATGGCGTCGGAATCTGTTTAGCCCGCACGCGATTCGCCCTCACCTGCACCAGCACATCCGCGCCGCTTGCGGCCACAGCGGTCGGCAGCAGCGCAAACGCAATGTTGGTCTTCAAAAACGGCGCAGGCGATCCGGAAGTGATCGCACCAATCTCGTTGCCCTCAAGGTCGAGCACCGGATATCCGTCCCGCCCAATTCCCCGCTCCACCATCTCCAGGCCCACCAGCTTGCGTTTCGGTGCGCCTGCAGCTTGCGCGGCCAGCAGCGCTTCACGCCCGACAAACTCGCCCTTGTCCAGCTTCAGCCAGCGTTCCAACCCGCCTTCAAACACATTCACCTGGTCGGTGATCTCGTGCCCGTAAAGCGGCATCCCCGCCTCCAGCCGCAGGGTGTTGCGCGCGCCCAGGCCACACGGCCGGATCCCAAACTCCTTGCCCGCATCCAGCAGCGCGTTCCAAAGTTTTTCCGTGGTCGCCACGTCTCCGGGGAAATAAATCTCAAAGCCGTCCTCACCCGTGTAGCCGGTGCGCGTAATCAGCACGTTGGGCACGCCGGCTACTTCGCCCCATGCAAACCAATAGTTCTTGATTGCCGCCAAATCGACCGTCGTCAGCTTTTGCAGCGTTTCCAACCCGCGCGGCCCTTGCACGGCCAGTTGCGAGTAGCTCGCAGAATCGTCCGTGATCCGTACCTCCGGCATCGTTTCGGCGTGGGCCATAATCCATGCATAGTCCTTGTCCTTGTTGCCCGCGTTCACCACCAGCAGATAATCGTTCTCGCCCGCCCGGTGCACCAGCAAATCATCCACAAAGCATCCCTCCGGCGTCAGCAGAGCAGAGTAGTGTGCCTGGCCGTCCTTCAACCGCGAAGCGTCGTTCATCGTCACATGTTGCACTGCGGCAAGCGCGCCGGGGCCGCGAAACCAGACCTCGCCCATGTGGCTCACATCAAACAAGCCCACGCTGGTCCGCACCGCAAGGTGCTCGGCCATCAGCCCTCCGCCATTTTCTGGATACTCCACCGGCATATCCCAGCCGCCAAAATCCACCATCTTGGCCTTCAATGCACGATGCGCCGCGTTCAGCGCGGTCTTCTTCAGCGGAGTGGCAACAGGCGAGCTCAGTTCGGTCATGGATCTTCCTTTCAGTCGTGCTTTCGCACCCTGATAACGATAGAGACGCACCGCCTCCGGGGTCAAACTCGCCCCTGCACGCGGACTCGCGTATGCAAATTATGACTTAAATGATTCGATCGCAGGATTTGGAAACGGCGCAGCGCGCGAAGCTGCTTATCGTTGATAGCGCCTGGACGTATCGTGGACGATCCGGCTGAAGTAGACAGAAAACCGCGCTTGCCCAGTCGGACACTGCGCGGCGACCTACTCTTGTTTTTGGGACCCGAGGGGAGTGTGGTTCTTGCCGGCGAGAGGGCGCCACTACACTAACCTTGGCGCTTAAGCCACTCTCGCAACGGCATTGAAACTAGACATCCTGGCGCTGCTATTTATAGCGATTCGGCCAGAGTGGTGCTGATGGTGTTGAAGGCGATATTGATGCCCGATGCAAGTGCACTCATGCCGGCAACCGCGCCTAAAGCGATAAGTGCAACTACCAAGGCATACTCAGCCAGATCCTGACCGTCTTCGCGGTTCTTCAGGTCCTGGAACGTTACGTAAAGCTTAAGAAGCATATCGTTCATTGGTCTTTCTCCGTACTCTCTTTTGGATTTACCGCAACACCTTTGCGGGGAACAAAGGAACGTTTCGGTGGCAACCAAGGCAACATCCTGTTGAAATCAAAGAAAAGGCGCGTTGACGCGCCTTTTCTTCAGGCGAACAGGAATTACATACCGCTGCGTTACTAGCGCAGTTTGAAGCTGGCTGGCTTGTTCTTGCGGAACAAGGCGAATGCCAGACCCAGAAGCCCGGTGCCGAGAAGCAGCAGGCTGCTTGGCTCCGGAGTTTGCGCTACGCCAGTCAGAACATACTGGTCGTCGTTGTAGTCGAAGTCGGATACGCCACTGGGTAAGTCTTCCATGCCAACGAATACGCCAGGCGCCGGTATGCCGTTGACCGAAGTGGTGTACGCGGTGACATAAGCGTGACTATATCCAGGGTCTCCTGGATCATTCTTGGGATCCGATGTGAGTGTGAGCGCAGGGTTGTAAGCGGTGTTTACCACATCGAGTTGCAGCAAGTCACCCGCAGTCGCGCCGTACAAGGTCAGTACTGAGCTGCCGCCAGGCGTAGTGGTTTGGTTATCGAAGAATTCCGTGGCGCCACCGGTGACAGTGAGGAACGCGCCTTGCGTGACGTCCCATATCTCGAGGTAATCGGTGTCTGCTGCGCTGAAGCCGTAGAAGTACGCGAGGGTCAAGGGTGAACTCTGAGTCGCGACCAAATCTGTGTTAACCGTTATTGGTGTTCCAACATTGGGATAAGGAATTGCACCCGCTCTTGCAAGGGATGCGGATAGCAATAGAGTCCCTATCGCAACAAATATGCGTGCTTTCATGCTTCCTCCTGGAAATTCTTTGGGGGAACTTGTGCCTTTCCCACCCTTCGAGTTGCTCTCGGAAAAAGGTCGGTAGGGGCTGTAGGTTTAGGCTGTTCCCGGTGAATCCCGGAAAACACGCGCTGCCTGGAGGAAAGGCGCGCGCATCGAGACTCTCTTCACACTGCCATATGGCTTCCCGGCAGGTCGCCTCGCCATGGGGAATGACGGGGAATCAACAAAAATGAAGCTGTACCTCCTGTTTCGAGAAACAGGAGGTACGGGCCCCACTAGCGCAGAGTGAAGCTGCTCGGCTTGCTCTTCCGGAACAAGGCAAATGCCAGGCCCAGAAGCCCCGTGCCGAGAAGCAGCAGGCTGCTTGGTTCGGGAGAAGCGGCCACCAATGCGTTCGCATTAACGGTAGTGCCGTCCTGGAAGGTTATCGTGCCCAAAGTGTAGGCTGGCGCGCTGGTGAACAAGACATAACTATCCAATGTCTGGCCCGCCATGAGAGGTGCTAGGGGGTACACATCGATCGTGCCGGACAAGGGCTCGTCCCCACCGGCAAGGTAGTTCGTACCCCACGGCGAAAGGTTGCCTACGGCCACGGTAAATGGACCGAAGTTGGTGGTGGAGATGTTCAGGATGCCGTCAGTGCCTGTGGTGGCGCTATTCGTCAAGGTGTAGACGAAGTTCAGGCAGGTGGCGCACAGCGCGTCGGGACCCCCCTCGTAAACACTTTCGGTGTAACTCGCGATAAATGGGTTGGGGTCGCCGATGGTTGGTGAAGGGGTAGCAACGCCGTTTATTGTCGTCACCCATGTGCCAAGGTTGGAGGAAGAGACGCTGGTTGACAGATACGACGAAGTTGTCGGACCAAGCGTCACAGTCGAATCGGCTATAGCCGCCGGGCAGATCGCAACGACCGTTGCTAATGCGGCTATGCCAAAAGCTAGCTTTCTCATTTTTGCCTCCCGTAATCGCCCTCGCGGGCGCTTTTTCTGCACCTTGGCTTTAGACCTTGCCGGATTAAATGCAGGCTGGGGGTTCCTTGCTTGCTAAACGAATCCCGTCGTGCGTGAACTGCTGGGGAGTGACATTCACATCGGGATTCGCTTCGCTCTTCCTTTGAAACTTGCTTCACGCCTGCACCCGCTTCCACTTCCTCGCGGAGCTTCGGGCAAAAGCGAGAACTGTTAAACATGCCGGACCGCCCGCAAAAATGCTCGGGCTGACCTGCTACCGCAATTCCATGCTGACCGGCTTGTTCTTCCGGAACAGGGCAAATGCGAGGCCCAGAAGTCCAGTGCCGAAAAGCAGAAGGCTGCTTGGTTCAGGAGAGGCGGCCACCAATGCGCTCGCATTAACGGTAGTGCCGTCCTGGAAGGTTACCGTGCCCAAAGTGTAGGCTGGCGCGCTGGTGAACAAGACAAAACTATCCAGTGCTTGGCCCGCCAGGAGAGGTGTGCTCAGGTACACATCGACTGTGCCAGCGAGGGGTTCGTCTCCGGTCGAAATGCTGTCCAAACTCGATGGCGTAATGTTGCCTTCGGCCACGCTAAATGAACCGAAGTTCGTGGTGGAAATGTTTGCGATGCCATCAGTGCCTGTGGTGGCGCTATTCGTCAAGGTATAGACGAAGTTCAGGCAGGTGGCGCACAGCGCGTCGGGACCGCCGATGTAGACGCTCTCCGTGTAAGTCGCGGTGAACGGATTGGGGTCGCCAACGGTGGGCGTCGGTGTGGCAACGCCGTTAATCGTCGTCACCCATGTGCCAAGGTTGGATGCAGAGATGCTGGTTGAACTGGTCGACACCGGGGAAGAGTTGCCAGTAAGCATCTGCCACGAATCGGCCATAGCCGCTGGAGCGACCGCAAGGGCCGTTGCCACCGCGGCTATGGCGAATGCAAGCTTTCTCATTTTTACCTCCTGGGATCGCCCTCGCGGGCTCTTGCTCCGCACCTTGCCCTTAGAACCCTCTGGATAAAGTGCAGGTTGGGGTTTCCTTGTTTGCTAAACGAATCCCGTGGCGCATGAACCCCCGGGGAGAGGCATTCACATCGGGATTCGCTTCGCGCTGCCTTTGAAGCGTGCGTCACGCTTTCGCCCGCTCCCATCCGTTCGTGGAATTTCGGGCGAAAGCGCAAACTGTCAAACATAACTTACTGCCCGCAAAAACGCCCGGGCTGGCTACTACCGCAAATCCAGGCTTGCGTGCTCGTTCTTCCGGAACAAGGCGAAAGCCAGACCGAAAAGTCCTGTTCCCAACAGCAACAGCGAGGAAGGCTCCGGAACGGCATTGGACGTGTAGCCTTTGAGGGTCAGTTGGGCAGGAGGGCCGTCTACTTCAGCGTAGTCAATCTGATACGAGTAGGTGCCGGTTGCGCCTGTCCAGAGGAAGGGGGTGTTAGTAGCAGCGGTGGGGCCGGGGACGTTGATCTCCAAGGTGCCACCGACGTAGAGAAGCATCCCATCGTCATGCTCGTATGTGTACGTTGTGCCGTTCACCAAATACGTGGTGCCGGTGAATACGAACACACTGTCGTCGATATTGTCACTGGCGATGCCGCTGCTAAGGCCCGTAACCGTGTCTCCGTTCGATAGGCCATTGCTGCCAGTGGTCAGAAAGCCACCGAGACTCGAATCGTTAGCTGAGTAAAGATTGAACACGTTTCCAGCGTTGGACAGTGTGAATGTCGCAGTGGGAGTTAGCAATGCGACTTGTGCGGCTGTAGGCGCGTTAGTTGTAGTTGCATTTTGGTACCAAGCGACGCTAGTGCTGTCCGCTCGGGCGGTTCCTGTGAAATACATGGATGCGGCGAGTACCGCTCCAACGACTGCCAGCTTGCCGAATTTCATGTTTCCTCCTGGGGAAGCCCTTGCGGGCACTTGTGCTGCTCCCGCCCCTTGCCGGTGCAGGCCACTGGCCGGGAACTGGTTGTAAATCTGCTCGGCGAATCCCGTACAATACCGAATGCCTGGGGAAGACATTCGCGCCGGAATCGCTATGCGCTCCACTTGCAACTACCGCTCCGCCATCACCTGCTTCCACCTCTTTGGAGATTCAGGTGACTGCGGAGATTTCTTTCCTGAACTTCATCGAACAGAAAGTCCGGAACTCTTACGAATTCAGAACCGAGCCGCTCGCCTTGTTCATACGAAACAAGCCAAAAGCTAGCCCAAGAAGCCCTGTGCCCAGCAACAATAGGGACGAAGGTTCCGGGGACTGGGTGAGGTTCACTGAGAAATCAACGCCCGCTCCGCTTCCGCCTGTCTGCGCATTAACAATCTCCAGCGTATTCGGACCGGCATTTAATAGTATGCCGCTAAGCGAAATCGTATCAATCGCGTTGCAATTTGGTTCACCAACAGAGCAATGGCTATCGTTGCCAATCCCGCCGAAAGGAACGATAACCACGCCGTTCAATAAAACTTCCGCCGTGTCATCGGACATCACGCTGATGCTGCCGCTATAGGGCATTGACCCGCCGGTCGCACTGAAGCTCGTCTCGTAGTAGTAAAACGCATCCGCATCACATTGGCTGCCGGAGCAGTTGGGGCCGGATACCGATGTATTGGTAACCCAGCTCGTGCCGGCAATCGCAGGTACCCATACCCCGTCAGCCGAGGTGTCATAAGTGGTCCCTGAGGTGCTCCCCGTTGTCGGGCTTGTCGGGGCCACCAGGCTTGTCGCATAGCCGGCGTTCAGCGGGCTCGTTCCCAGATATTCCAGCGCGCCATTCGAATGGCTGCTGCTCGTGCCGTTACCGCTGTAAAGTGTGATCGTGCTGGCGCTTGCGCCGAATGCCAAGGCTAAAACCACTGCTGACAAAACTGCAACTTTCAAAGTCGTTCTCACTTACCCTCCGTAACTCGCTCTCTCGTTCGGGCTGCGGTTGACTGGGGCGTCAAGCGGCAACCGGGGTTGATCAACATCCGCAACAAACGGCGAAGAACGTTTCAACCCAATTGAAACTCTTCGATCTCCCGTGCTGAGGGCGGAACCCGAAGTGCCCCATCACTCGGCGCACTCCATATTCCCGTCATTCAGACAGCTATGCACGCGTCCCTAAAATAGGGGACGAAAAAATACTCCAATAAGACTAGCAAAACTCCCAAGCCGGAATAGGGGGAAGTCCAGTTGTCGAGAGGCCCACTTTCGAAGTCGGGGAAACCTCTAATAATGGTGTAGCGATATTAGGTAATCCGGGAATCAGTGTCAAGCGCTATTTTCCAGTTCTGGGGCCCCTTACATGACCTTTTACAAATCCCTTACATATCTCTAACACTTGATAACTGGGCCTGCACTTCAGGGTAACAAAACGGCTAGTTACCGACGTACGTGGCGATGGGTTACTGGACAAATATGTCTCGGGCAGAGTAGCAGATACGCCTGGCCCCTATTGCGTATTAAGTATTCAGAGGCATTCGAAAGAGTGCTGATAATTGAGGCCCGTACCTCTTATTCCGAGAAACAAAAGGTACAAGCCTCATTCCAAAGTACAAAACGGGCAGGCTGACTACTCGTGCAAATCCAGGCTGCCTTTCCGATACAGAGCGTACGCCAATCCAAGAAGCCCAGTGCCCAGCAGCACCAGGGATGAAAGTTCAGGAACTTGTGTCGCATCTGTGAAGTTGGCTGAAAAATCAACTCCTGCGGCGCTGCCGCCGGTTTGCGCATCAATGATCTCCAGCGTGTTTGTGCCTGCGTTCAGTGGTATGCCGCTAAGCGAAATCGTATCGATCGCGCTGCAATTTAGTCCGCCATCAGAGCAATGGGAATCGCTGCCAATAGCGCCAAACGGAACAACAATCACGCCGTTCAGCAAAACCTCAGCTGTGTCATCTGCCATTGCGCTGATGCTGCCGGAATTGGGCGCCGCCCCGCCAGCCACATTAAAGGTCGTCTCGTAGTAGTAGAACGCGTTCGCATCGCACTGGCTGCCGGCACAGCCAGGGCCGGCTAACGATGTGTTGGCAACCCAGCTTGTGCCGGTTATCGCATTCGCCCATACCCCGGCGGCCAGGGTGTCATAACTGGTCTGCGAGCTGCTCTGCGTTGTCGGACTCAGCGAGGCTGAAAGCGCCGCAGTGGGGTAGGGGCCTTGCTCGTTTAGCGGCAGGGCGCTCGTACCCAGAAATTCCAGCGCGCCGTTCGCGTCGCTGCTGCCGCTGCCGTTGCCGCTGTTGAGGGTGATCGTGCTTGCGCTGGCGCCGGATGCCAGCGCCAGTAATGCCATGGACAAAACACCAAGTCTTAAAATCGTTTTCACTTTTCCTCCTTAAGTGCTCTCGGGTTCGGGTCGCGGCTGATCTGGAAGCTAGACAGCAACCGGGGCTGATTCAAATCCGCAACAAACCAAGGAGGAACGCGTCAACCCAACTAAGACTCTTCGGCCGCGCATAAAGGGAGCGGCATCCAAAGCACCGGCTAACCTGATGCGGTATTGGCTGTCCTGAAACACAGACAGTTATCGTCGCGTCCCGAAATCACGGGTCGAAGATCTGCACCAATTAGGACCTGGCTCAACTCCAAGGCAGGAAAAGAATAAAGTTCAATAGTCTAGAGGCCCACTTTCGGAGTCCGGGAGAACTCTCCATATGAGCCGAGTATTTGACGTATTCCGGGAGCGGACGTCAATGGATTTTCCCACATCTCGGCCTTCTCGCATGACCTTTCATGCACTTGCGCAATGAGTTATCAAACTCCTCTAATGTAAAGTAACGATAAGTATGGTTACTTATGTGACTCGTATATGATTACTAATTCTTATTGTCAGTTGATTACTTTCCCCCCTATTAATCCTCTACCTTTTCCGCGCCCGCCAGAACGAAGTCACCCCTAGATAAAAAAACACTGCCGTCATCGCTGCCGCCGCCAGGAATTCACGATGGTCCGGCCCCTGTGCATAGCTCGCTCGGTGCTTCCACAAAAAGGACGCGCTCACCATTCCAAAAATAAGGAAGAATGCGCCCGTTACCTCCAGCCACAATATGGCGCCCAGCCGGCGAAAGGGACGCAGGAACCCGCCTACTCCTCGCGCTACGCCCTTAGTCACCTGTCCTGCGGCTCTTCCCGCCGCGTGCTTGGTCTGCCCGGCATGAGCGGCTGCGCTTCCCTGCACGGCTCCGGCGCTCGCGGTCCCGCTGGCCAGCCGTTCGCCGGCTATCCGCCCTGCAACCCGCAGTCCGATACCCAGAGCGCGCCCAATACTTTGAGGTCTCATTCCGTCTATGATGGTAGCAGCGCCGGTTCCCAGATCCGCGGTCTGGCAGTCTTTGGGGAAATCATGCTTGCTCCCGCGCGGCGGCGGAAGTAAGGTAAAGAAGTCCACGCCGAGGCAGCCGCGAACCCTCGCGTCCGCCGAGACCACTGGAGGTAAATATGACGACCCGTCTGCGCGAACTCATTCAGCAACTGGGCGAAGCTATCCATGAGTCGGTCATCGAGAGCGAAAAGATCGCCGGCGTAGTCCAGGAAATCCGCAGGCACGGCTTCGACGTCCTGCTGATGCTCGAGGCCACCGTCGCCCTCAACGACCTCGCCGCCAAAGAGACCGAGCAGGTCGAAGTCCCAGTCGGCCACAACGCCGCCGAACTGCCTTTCACCCCGAACGATCTTAGCTTTCTTCGCTCCCTGCGCATCTCCGTCGCCGGCGAAAACGAAGACAACCCCGATTCCGGCGTCGAGTAAAGCAAGAACCCTCAACTCCGCTTCTCTCGGCACAGGACTCCCTCTCAACACATTCCCCGCTTGGGGTAATCTGGTTGTCGAGGAGACTCTTGCCGAAAATGCTCAAACGAAAAAGCCTTCCCCTTGCCGTACTGGCTCTTCTTGCCTTTGCAACCGCCTTGCTCTACGCACAGCAGCCTGCGTCGGACGCGCCCAAAGAAGACTACATCCGCGCCCACTACACCAAGTACGAGTTCCGCATTCCCATGCGCGACGGCAAACAGCTCTTCACGGCCGTCTATGTGCCCAAGGACGCAGCCGCAGGCCCTTACCCGTTCCTCATGGATCGAACTCCGTATAACGTCGGCCCCTACGGCGAAGATCAGTATCCGCATCACCTCGGCCCGTCCGAGGAGTTTGAAAAAAGCGGTTACATCTTCGTCTATCAGGATGTGCGCGGCCGCTGGATGAGCGAGGGCGACTATCTTGAGATGCGTCCGCACATCGACGACAAAAAATCTCCTCAGGATGTGGACGACTCCTCCGATACCCACGACACCATCGACTACCTGCTCAAGCACATCCCCAACAACAACGGCAAAGTCGGCATCTGGGGAATCTCCTACCCCGGTTTCTACACCTCGGCCTCAATCATCGATTCGCATCCGGCATTGGTTGCGGCCAGTCCCCAGGCGCCCATGACTGACCTCTTCCTGGGCGACGACGCTTATCATGGCGGCGCGTTCATGTTGAGCGCCAACTTCGGTTTTTACAACTTCTTCCATCCCCAGAGCGGGCCGCAAACTCCCAAGCCAACCGTCCCCTTCAACTTCGGCACGCCCGACAGTTATCAGTTCTACCTTCAGGCCGGAAACATCGACAACCTCGACGAGCTTTATCTGAAGGGCTCCAATTGGCTCTTCAACGACCAGGCGCATCACGACACATACGACGCCTACTGGAATGCCCGCGACCTGTCGCGCCACATGAAGAATGTGCGCTGCGCTGTACTGGTTGTCGGCGGCTGGTATGACGCGGAAGATTTGAGCGGTCCCTACAAGACCTTCTATGCCATCAATAAATTCAACTCCCAGACGCCTGCCACGCTGGTCGAGGGACCGTGGGTCCATGGCGGATGGGCTCACACTGACGGCGACACCCTCGGCGACATTAATTTCGACTCCAAGACAGCCGAGTACTTCCGCGTCAACATCCAGTTTCCGTTTTTTGAATACTATCTGAAAGGCAAAGGAAAAACCTTTCCGCACGCCGTCGTATTCGAAACGGGCACCAACGTTTGGCACAGCTTTGATGCATGGCCGCCCCCGGCTGCGCAGCCCAGGACGCTCTACTTCCGCGCTGGTGGCAAGCTCAGCTTCGATCCGCCCGCCGAAACCGCCGGCGTGGACGAATACGTGAGTGATCCCAACCATCCGGTGCCGTTCGTCGGCTACACCACAGACACCGTGCCCCAGCGCTACATGGTTGATGATCAGCGTTTTGCCAGCTACCGGCCCGACGTGCTCGTCTACCAGACCGAGCCGCTTGAAGAGGATGTCACCGTCGCCGGCCCAATCTCGCCCCGGCTCAAGATTGCCAGTTCGGCCACGGATTCCGATTTCGACGTAAAACTGATCGATGTCTATCCCGACGACTACCCGGACCCCGACCCCGGCCTGCACGGCAACAAGCGCATGCTCGGCGCGCCTCCCGTGCACATGGGCGGCTACCAGGAACTGGTGCGCGGGGAACCTTTCCGCGCCAAATTCCGTTCCAGTTGGGAGAAGCCCGAGCCTCTCGAGCCCGGCAAGCAAACTGAAATCGACTTCACCATGCCTGATCTTTTCCACACCTTCCGCCGCGGCCACCGTATTATGGTTCAGGTCGAGAGTTCCTGGTTCCCGCTGACGGATCGCAATCCGCAAACCTTTACTGATATTCCGGATGCACGGCCAGAACAATTCCAGAAGGCCACTGAACAGGTCTTCCGCCAGAAGGACGCCGCCAGCGGAGTGCAAGTGCTGGTAATGCCAAATTGAAGCGGGATGAGCGTGCTTGGCGGAGTTTGCGGAGCTATATGAATCAACTCCGCTAACCCCGCGAACTCCGCGAACTTCGCTATTTCATGAGGACCCAATATGTTTTCCCGTAAAATTCGCATTTCCCTCATCCTGCCCGCCGCCCTGCTGTTCGCCGCGGGATCTGTGATTCACGCCGAAGAAGGCATGTGGACCTTTGACAACCCGCCCCTCAAGCAGTTGGCGGCCAAGTACAACTTCCATCCCACGCAAGAGTGGCTCGACCATGTCCGCCTCTCCAGCGTGCGCCTCAACGACGGCGGATCGGGCTCGTTCATCAGTTCTGACGGCCTTCTGCTCACCAATCACCATGTCGCCCGCGGCCAGTTGCAGAAGAACTCCACCGCCGACCACGACTATGTGCGCGACGGCTTCTATGCGCCCACGCTCGACGCCGAAATGAAATCTCCCGATCTCGAAGTGAACGTGCTGGTCGGCATGACAGACGTTACCGCCCGCGTGCAGGGCGCGGCCAAGGGCATTGCTGATGAGGCCAAGGCGCTCAAGGCCCGCGAAGCAGAGATTGCCGCCATCGAAGACGAGAGCACCAAAAAGACCGGCCTCCGCTCCGACGTGGTTTCGCTTTACCACGGTGGCGAGTATTGGCTTTATCAATACGAAAAATACACTGACGTGCGCATCGTCTTTGCGCCCGAGCAGCAGGCGGCCTTCTTCGGCGGCGATCCGGATAACTTCACCTATCCGCGCTACGACCTCGACATGGCAATCCTCCGCGTATACAAAGACGGCAAGCCGCTGAACACTCCCAACTATCTCCACTGGAGCGCCAAGGGCGCCGCGCCCGGCGAGTTGGTCTTTGTCTCCGGCAATCCCGGTTCCACCGAGCGAAACGACACCATGGCCCAGTTGCTCGTCGAGCGCGATGTCAGAGGCCCGGCCATCACGGAGTACATTGAGCGCCGCATTGATTCCGCGCAGGCCTTTGCCGCGCTAGGACCGGAGCAGGCGCGCCTCGTCGGCAGCACCATCTTTTACATGCAAAACGGCTTGAAGGTTTACCAGGGCCGTGCCCAGGCGCTGGCAGACCCCGCCATCCTCGAGAAGAAAAAGGCTGAGGAAGCTGACTTTCGCGCCAAGGTGGATGCTAATCCCGAGTGGAAGAAGGAATACGGTGACGCATGGTCCACCATCGCCAGCGCAGAAGAGAAGGTGAAGCCTGAAATCAAGTTCGTTCTCTTCCACCGCACCGATAGCCAGCTCTTTAACACCGCACTCAATATCGTTCAGTATGTGACTGAAATCAAGAAGCCCGACGGCGAGCGCCTCGAACAGTTCCACGAGGCCGGTCTTGATTCGCTCCGCTACCGGATGTTCTCCCCGGCCACGATTTATCCCTCCACTGAAAAGCTCTACATGTCCACTGATCTCAAACTTGCCGAGGAAAAACTGGGCAAAAATGACGCCTTCGTGCAGGCCATCCTCCAGGGCGGCGACGTAGACAAGACCGTTGACGCACTGGTGGACGGAACCAAACTGGCTGATCCCGCAGTCCGTAAAGCGCTCGTCGATGGAGGCGAGGCGGCTGTGGCTGCTTCCACTGATCCCATGATCGTGGCCGCGCGCCGCGTTGACCCCATCGTCCGCGAAACCACACGCCGCTTGAAAGACACCATCGAGAGCGTGCTCACCCCGGCCGGAGAAAAACTCGGCAAGGCCCGCTTCCTC
The DNA here is from genome assembly GCA_049520075.1 of Occallatibacter sp. Classification (GTDB taxonomy): domain Bacteria; phylum Acidobacteriota; class Terriglobia; order Terriglobales; family Acidobacteriaceae; genus Telmatobacter. The sequence continues at coordinate 29,726 of JBEKQD010000036.1, forward strand.
ATCTATGGCAAGGACGCCTATCCCGACGCCACCTTCACGCTTCGCCTGAGCTACGGCACGGTTAAGGGCTATCCCTACAACGGCACCATCGCTCCGCCCTTCACCACCTTCTACGGCCTCTACGATCGCGCGGCCAGCTTCAGCAATCAGCCGCCTTTCGATCTCACCCCGAAAGAAGCCGCTGCCCTCACCAAGGTGGACCTATCCACTCCCTTTGATTTCGTCACCACCAACGACATCATCGGCGGCAATTCCGGCTCGCCCGTCATCAATCGCGACGGCGAACTTGTCGGCCTCGTCTTCGACGGTGACATCGAATCCATGGCCGGCGACTTTGAGTATGACGGAACCAGGAACCGCACCGTCGCGGTCCACTCCTCCGGCATGATCGAGGGCCTGCGCAAGATCTACGGCGCCAATGCCCTCGCCGACGAACTGGAAGGCAAGAAGTAGAGCGCGTCCCAAAGAAACCGAATTGATTCTGGGCAGGACCTCAAATCCTGCACAGTTCAATGCGGAAGCGCTCCGGGAAACACCGGATTTGTTTCAGGACACGGATTCAAAGCGCACTCCGTGCACCGCGGAAGCGCAGCAAAGAATGCAAGGCTTTGTTTCGCTGTGCCTCCCAGCGGGAGGCAAGGAAAATAGCCCAGGGTGAAACCCTGGGAATGAGTGCGGTTGGCGCGAATTAGCCCCGTAGGGGCGGAACGAACCCGATTGATCAACTCCATTCATCGATGCAATCTACGCGCCCCCGGCAACCGCCCGGGGGCTTTTCTTCTCTCTAAGTGGTATTTTTAATAAAGCGGAAGCGTGGCCGAGTGGTTGATGGCTCCGGTCTTGAAAACCGGCATACCTGAAAGGGTATCAGGGGTTCGAATCCCTTCGCTTCCGCCATTAACCTATTCTTAAAACATACCTTACGTGTTCGCCAGCCTATCTGCCCCTGGCGCACGCCTGCGGCCAATCGAGAGAAAGACCACCGATACCGCCACACAAATCCAGCCAAACAAATTCCCTATGCGTGTGTAAAGAGTCGGCACAGGCTCGGAGACGACAACCTTTGCCAGCAGAGAACTGCCGGGCATCTCGCTGCTGTTGCGTTCTGCCAATATCCGGCCATACGCGTCACTCACCGTGAGCAGGCCTTCGCGCGAGGCGCGCACGATTGTGTATCCGTTTTCAATTCCGCGCACTGTGGTGATCCGAGACGCCAGCCACCCATCCAGGTAATCGAAGTCCCATGCGGGCACCAGCATCACTGCCGCGTGGCGCTCTCCATAGGCGCGTCCGAAGCTCGCAAAATGCATATCCTTGCAAATGGCGAGGCCGTACGCGTATCCGTCGATGGTGACCACGGAGTAATCCGTGCCGGAAACATACCGCTCATGCCGCTCTGGCGGAGCCATGTGATGCTTTTCATAGCTCGCGGCCTGCGCACCTTCCGGCGTAAAGAGCCACGCCCAATTTGTGGGGTTCTTGCCATCGTAGATTCCCACGCTCACTTCCAGCCAAACGTGGTTTTTCAGCGCCAGCGCGCCGAAATGCTGTTGCCACTCGGAAACTTTCGCCGGCGTAATGAACGCGATTTTTTCTGGAAGAACAATCACGTGCGCGCCTTGAGAGGCAAGCGCAGTCACATTCTTGTCATATCCCGCGAGAATATTTGAGATATATGGCGCGGATGCCTTGAGCCCAATCGCGTCATCAATGGAAACCATGCCAAACGTAGTTTCTGCGCCGGTCACACGGCTCTGCAATCGAATGTAACCGTAAATGATCGCGGAGCCAAACAGCACCGCCGTTGTCGCGTACGCTATCCAGCCATGGCGAAGAAAGCGGCCATAGGCGAGTGCGACGGCCAGTGTTGAGGGAACGAGGGTAATCAGAAACAACAATCCGGCAGTGCCCAGCAGAGATGTCACTTGGAGGATTGGCAGAACGTCCCCTTGAGAATAGGCCAGGCTCCCAAAGTTGCCATCCGGCAACAGAGCAGCGGCCAACGTGTCGACGGCAACGTAGAGAACAGGAAAAACAAACACCGTCCACCACGCCTGGTACCGGACCACCACGCGGCGCGCCGCCATGATGAGGAATCCCCAAAGCAGTGCTTGCAAGGCGATCGCCGCTATCACTGCGGGCAGTGGCATCACCAGGCTGAAATAATGGAAGTTGACGCTGCTTCCTATCAAAGCGGCCAACATGGTCATCCACAGCGCTTCTCGCGCTCTGAATCGAAACGCGTTCAGCAGCAGCAGCGCGGGAGCGACCCAGACCAACCACCAGATGGGATGCAGGTCAACGACAAATCGCAGAAGAATGCCGCTGGCCACAGCGACTGCGAACTGATAGAGGAAAAGTTTATGCCGTGAGTTCATCAAATCGGTTTATAACCGGCACGGACCGAAGCCGTCAACATGAGAAGTTGAGAGGCGGTGGGTCAATCCGGAGAATCTTCTCTTTGAAAAGTGCTGACGTCAACGTGGAGGGTACGGGCTTCAGCCCGTACATTTCTCAGGCAAAATCAACGCGGGCTTTAGCCCCTGAGGGAATGCGTCATTGAATCAAGAATCTATACTAAGGCTCCTTAATGCTCATCCCTGCCCGGCCGCATCATCAAATCCCGGATGGCTTCGCGCGGATCCTTGCCCTCATTCAAAATCAACTCCATCTGCTCGGTGATGGGCATTTCGATGCCGTGTTTTCGTGCCAGTCCCAAAGCGGCACGCGTGGTCATAACTCCCTCTGCCACTTTGCCGCCCAGCCCCGCGAGAATTTCCTTGAGTTTGCCGCCGCGGCCCAGTTCCTGACCCACTGTGCGGTTGCGCGAGAGCGTGCCCGTGCAGGTCAGCACCAGGTCGCCCACGCCAGAGAGTCCTGCAAGCGTTTCGCGCCGCGCGCCGCAAGCCACAGCCAGCCGCGTAATCTCCGCAATGCCGCGCGTCATCAGCGCCGCGGCCGAGTTGTAGCCCAGCCCCACACCAGCCGCCACTCCGGCGGCGATAGCGATCACATTCTTCAGCGCGCCACCCAACTCCACTCCGATTACATCCGTCGACGTATACAGCCGCAGCGTCTCCGAAGACAGCTCTGCCTGGATGCGCGCGGCAATGGCGGCGTTCTTGAACGCCACAGTAACCGCTGTAGGCTGGCCCTGCGCAACTTCCAGCGCAAAACTCGGACCGCTGAAAGCTCCAACGGGCAAATTCAATCCGGGTCCGGTAAGGCACGAAGCGATCACCTCGCTCATGCGCAAGTAACTGCGATCCTCCACACCCTTGGTAGCGCTCACAATGATTTGGCCGGAATGCAGATAAGGCCCAATGCGTCCGAACGTCGAACGAAGAAATTCCGACGGAACCACCGAGACGACAATCTCCGCGTCGCCCACTGCGGCGCAGTCGCCCGTCACGGCGAGCCCATCGGGAATTGAAAAGCCCGGCAGAAAAAGTGTGTTCTCGCCAGCTTCGATAATCTCCTCGGCGGCCTCGGGGCTGTGCGCCCACAACGAGATCTCATGCCCGCCGCGCCGGTGAAGCGACAGTGCGATGGCCGTTCCCCAGGCCCCGGAACCCAAAACAATCATGCGGCTCATGCGATTTTCTTAGCTCCCAGGCGAGATTCATTTCCGGCCAACAGACGACCAATATTTTGGTGATGTTTTGCGATCAGCAGCAGAGCAACGGCAAACTGCACAACGATAAAAAACACGGGCCGGTCGCCGTGGCCCAGGAATAAGGCAAACAGCGGAAAACTGGCCGCGCCCAGAATCGACGCCAGCGAAACATAGCGGCTGATCGCCAGCACCACGATGAACACCGAGATGGCCGCCAGTGCAGCCCATGGCGCTGCCACAAGGAACACGCCAAAGCCCGTCGACACGCCTTTGCCGCCCTTGAAGCCGAGCCATACCGGGAAAATGTGCCCCAGCACGGCTACCAGCGCGGCCAGCGCCTCAAAGTTGGCCGGCGCAACGCCGGGCGCCAGCAACCCGCCCAGAAATCCCCCAAGCCACACAGCGCACGAGCCCTTCAGTACATCCATCAGAAAAGTCGCCGCGGCCAGACCCTTCCCGCCGGACCGCAGAACGTTGGTCGCGCCAATGTTCCCGCTGCCCGATTGGCGAATGTCCTGATGTCGAAAAAGACGAATCAGCAAATAACCGCTGGGCATTGAGCCGAGCAGGTAAGCGGCCACCACAATAAGCACGCTGGCAAGCATCATATCGAGTGCGAGTTTAACAGGTCGCGGGCACAGCTCCGAAATCGAGTGAGTACAGGGCTCTCGTTGCGGGGACAAATTTAAGACCTTGCGCCTCGCGATCAGAGTGCATATCCCTTTTCCGGCCGTCGATTTCCCGGAGAAAAAAACGGCCTCTTCGCGCGCCGGCTGCACAGAATCTGCGCTAAACCATTGAGACGCGGCAATTTGATTACGAATAGATGAGAACCAAGGCTACTTATCGCGCGCCGCGCTCATTCAACCATGGACCATATTCCTTGTCTGTGCTTTGAATGTGTTTGGTGAGCCAATCGGTCAGAAAGTTGGACAGTTCAACGCTGAGGATGATATCGCCACTATCGTGTCGCGTGACAAACTCCTCCACGTGTTCTGTCAGTTCATTGTGCTTGACGCGATGTGCGGCCAATGCCGGATACTTCGCAGTCTCCATCATCGCCTCTTCCGCCGCAAAGTGACGGCGAGTATAGTCCAGGAACCTATGCAGCAGCGTGCCGAGCACATTTCGCGCCTCGCCTCTCACCATCGAAGCGTGAAGGCTGTTAATGGTCTCGAACAACACTGCGTGCTGATCGTCGATGGATTTGACCCCAACCGATAGCTTGTGTGTCCAGACCACAAGGGACATGCGATTTCTCCTGTATGAGAGATACGGCAGCTGATATATCGGCTGGAGCGGCAAACAAATTCAAAAACGAACGAGTCCGGTGACTCTCGAAAAATCAGAAACTCGAATTGCACGAATATTGACATGCGGCTCGTCAAGCAATCTCAGAAGGCGCCTTCGCGCTTGCCAAGCGTACCGGCCCCAAGTCAAAAGGAGGTGTGCAATAGAAGACAGTTTGCGGTCGTAAGCATAAGTAGAATCTCTCGCCATAGCGCTATCGTCACTGCCACCAGCTTCCGGCAGGGGTGCGTGTGCCAGTATTGGAGGTATCAAGCTACTTTTGATAGCCTCAATCAAAGAGGCGATCGACCATTTTGGGACCGGAGATTTCGATCTGTTCTTTTTGGGCATCTCTGCTTTGCTGGGAAGTAAGGAGTGATCTACTTTCTTGATTCAATCCACCTGTTCACATACACTCGTGGTTTGAATAGGGAATCCTTTCGGCGGTCGCGACTCCTTTGCGGATCAAGCGCTTGATAACGATTCAAGCGAAATCTGCTTAGGTATAAATGAAATACTGGCGAGGATGGGAGCTGCCGAGTCAGTAGTGCGCCGGAACTAAACTGAACGCCAGCGCCGTTGCACTCAGAAGGACGCGGCTGAATCCTGCATCTTTAACGAAGTCAACTAACTACGGACGAGCGATAAGGAATACGGAGTGCCATGGACTTCACATGGAACAATGCTGCGCAGCCCGAGTCGGACGGTGTCCTCCGGTTTATGGCGCGGCAGCCAATTCTGGACCTGCAATCTTCGGTACATGGCTACGAATTGCTCTTCAGGGCCGGTCCAGTGCCGGCTTATAGCGGGAATCGCGATTTTGCCACTCGCACAATGCTTGATAACACGGTGATTTTCGGCCTGGATAAGCTCACGACGGGGTTGCCTGCTTTTGTGAATTGCACGGCGGATTCCTTGACCTCGCAGCTGGTGGACGTTCTCCCACCTGCCTTGACCGTGCTGGAGATTGTTGAGACGGTTGAGCCCACGCCTGAACTGATTGCCGCCTGCAGCAGGCTCAAGGCCGCAGGCTACCGGATTGCACTGGACGATTTCACTTGGAAGCCGAACCTCGCGCCGCTGGTGGAGCTTGCCGACTACATCAAGGTGAATTTTGCTCGCACGGACGTGCCGGGGCGGCAGGAGTTGTTCAATGCGCTAAAGGGCACACCAGCTGCGTTGGTGGCGCAGAAGGTGGAGACGCACGACAAGTACGAGGAAGCCTGCGCTGAGGGCTTCACCCTGTTTCAGGGGTACTATTTCTGCCATCCGCTGCCCCTCAGGTTCCGCAAGATACCGGCCAACCAGGCTTCTCATATCTACATTCTGAAACTCCTGCAAAACGACCCCTTGAACCTTCGTAAGCTGAGCGAGCTTGTCAAGCAGGACGCCTCACTCACTCACAGGTTTCTTCAGATGGTCAACTCGCCTCTGTTCGCCATCCGCGACAGAGTTCGCTCAATTCATTCGGCGCTGATCCTGGTAGGCGACGACGCAATTCGCCGCGTCGCCACGCTGGCAATCACCAGTGAGTTCAACGCCAAACAGCCGCGGGAAATCCTGCGAATGGCCATTGTGCGAGGCCGGTTCTGCGAGTTGGCCGCTCCGCTGGGTGGGCTCGACCAGCAGGAACAGTATCTTCTTGGAATGTTAAGCCTGCTTCCGACAATGCTGCGTCTCCCCATGGCGGATCTGGCCGCGACACTGCCCTTGCGAGAGGAGATTCGAGAAGCGCTGAAGGGCGCGATGAGTTCCGAGGGCAGTCTGCTGCGTTGGTTAGAGTTTCACGAGCGCGGAGAATGGGGAAAATGTGATGAGATTGCAAATGCCTACGGCTTGGACCAGCAGGAAATGATCGTGTGCTACGGAAACGCAGTGATTTGGGCTGATGAGATTTTGCACGACGCGCCTCGAAACATTGCCTGATCTCGTTGGCCGGAAGGCGGCCGACCACCCGTTGATTGGGATCATTGAGACGCGAAACAACTTCATTATCGTAGAAGCTGTTTCATAACCTGCTTTGTATCAGGGCACGACTTCAGTCGTGCCGAAAAACACCCAAAAACTACAGGCCTTAGGCAGTGTCTGATGAATCCCAAATCGACGGGCTTTGTGTCAGGGCACGACTCTAGTCGTGCCGAATACGCCGCAAAATGAAAGAGGCCTTTAGGCACTGAGGGGCATCTTTCCTCGCTCGCGAAATGCTCAGTCGATTCGTCAGACACTGCCTAGAACCGGTTATGAAACAGCTACTAGTATCTAATTCACTTTCTTACCGCACATCCCGAGATCACAGTCTCCACCTGTTCCCTACTAACTCCGTGCAATAAAAAAACTTTGCTCCGCGATAACTCACCCGTCATCAGCTCCACTGCATTCTTCGCCACGCCAAAAGTCTCAGCCAGAAAAACGATGAGCGCTTGGTTTGCGCGGCCTTCCAGCGGCGGCGCGTGAACGGCGATCTTCAGTTGCGCCGCTGCGCCCTCGCCATAAACGCCGGTAATGGCTGTCTTCTTCGCGCCGGGCTGGGCACGAACGGCCAGCGTGACGCCGGCTGCGGTTGCGCGCAACATCACGCCTGCTCCGGTTTTGCCGCACGCGCGCCGAACAAAGCCGTTCCCACGCGAATCTGGGTCGCGCCCTCTTCTATAGCCAGCGCAAAGTCGCCGCTCATACCCATCGAGAGCACATCGAACGAGAGTCGCTGATAAGCCGCTCCCCAGCGGTCGCGCCATTCGCGCAGGCTGCGAAAACAGGCGCGCGTTTCTGCCTCGGAAACGCCCCATGGAGCAATGGTCATCAGCCCGCGCATCTGCAAATTCTCCAGATCAGCCAACCGCTCCAGCAATTCGCCGGCTTCACTCGAACCCGGTTCCAACCCGGCCTTGGTCTCTTCGGAACTGAGTTTTACCTCCACCAGAACCGGCAGCCGTTTCCCCAATTTGCCCGCCGCCTCATTCAGCCGTTCCGCCAGCCGCAGCGAATCCAGCGAGTCTATCCCGTCAAACAACTCCACTGCGCGCTGAGCCTTATTCGATTGCAAATGACCGATAAGATGAAAGCGAACATGGCTGGCAGCTCCGCGCAACGGCTCCAGTTCCGTCGCCTTCCCCGCAAACTCCTGCACGCGATTTTCACCAAACAAAGTCAGCCCCAGCGCGGCAGCCTCGGCAATCGTGGCTGCTGGATACGTTTTCGCCACGGCCATGAGTTCAACCTCACCGCGCGTGCGGCCAGCCTTCCGGCAAGCCTCCGCAATCGCTTCTTCCAGCCGTTCGAGATTTTCCGCAAGCGCCGTCATAGCGCTTTCGCTCCTGCCCGCGCCGCTTTAGCATCCAAGCCAAACCTCTGTGCGTCTAATCCCGGTATGTGGACCATTGTCTTGCTCACCATCTCCAACATCTTCATGACCTTCGCCTGGTATGGTCACCTGAAATACCGTCAGGACACGCTGTGGAAGGTCGTCCTCATCAGCTGGGGCATCGCCTTCTTTGAATACTGTTTCCAGGTGCCGGCCAACCGCATCGGCGCGGATCGCTTTTCGCCCGTCCAACTCAAGGTGATCCAGGAGATCATCACGCTGGTGGTCTTCGGCGTATTCGTCACCTTCTACTTTGGCGAGCATCTGCGCTGGAACCACGCCGCCGCCGCAGTGTGCCTGGTGGGAGCGGCGTTCTTTGCCTTCTACTCTTGGTAGCCGCTCATTCCCCCTGCGCTTCGAGAAACTTCTCCGCCTCCAGCGCCGCCATGCAGCCTGAACCCGCCGCGGTTATCGCCTGCCGGTAACGCCGGTCCTGCACGTCGCCGCACGCAAAAACGCCGGGAACCACCACCCCACTGCGCGTCGTCAGAACATTTCCGATCGTCTTGATGTAGCCATCATCGTCCAAATCGATCTGGCCGCCTAACATCTTTGTATTCGGCTCGTGGCCAATACCGAGAAACAGCCCGTCGATGGCCAGCGTAGAAACCTCGCCCGTCCCCACATCGCGCAGCCGCACGCCCTTCACTTCCTTCTCTTCTACGCCCAACACCTCTTCAATCACTGTATTGGGACGCAGCACAATCTTGGGATGCGCAATGGCGCGCTCCAGCATAATCTTCGAGGCGCGGAAATTCGCGCGTCGATGCAGCAGAGTCACCTTGGTTGCAAAGCGCGTGAGAAACAGCGCTTCTTCCATCGCCGAATCGCCGCCACCCACCACCGCAATCTCGCGTCCCCTGAAGAAAAATCCGTCGCACGTGGCGCAGCTTGAAACGCCGTGGCCAATCAGCGCCTGCTCGCTCGGCAATCCCAGCCAGCGTGCGCTCGCCCCGCTCGCCACAATCAGCGTGCGCGTCAGAATCTCGCCCGTCGAAGTCTCCAGCCGGAAAGGATTTCCGCTCAGGTCAATCTTGTTCAGGTGCGCAACGTCGATCGTCGCGCCAAAGCGCGTCGCCTGCTTCTTCATGTTGTCAATCAGTTCCGGCCCTTGAATTCCCTCCGGCCAACCGGGAAAATTCTCCACCAGTGTGGTCATCGAGAGTTGCCCGCCGGGCTCGTGACCCTCCAGAATAAGCGGGTTCAGTCCCGCGCGCGCGCTGTAGATGGCTGCCGTGAGTCCGGCGCAGCCGGACCCGAGGATAACGGTCGAACGAATCTCTGTCATGGCTTTTCCTGAGTCGATTTTAGATGCATTGAGACGGGCAGATGCGCAATCGCTCGCCAACCTCACTTACTCTGATGAATCTTGAGGCCCTTTTGACTCTTGCTCTATGTCTTGAGCAACTCTTGAACGCACAGATGTTTTGAAAGGGCACGGCTTTAGCCGTGCCGAAAACGGCGCAAAACGAAGAGGGCTTCAGCCCCTGAGGGACCATCGTGTTCGCTGCAAGAACATGTTACGTGCGCTCACGACTTTGCTTCAACCACAGCGCGCTGCATCACATTGCGCGGGTCGAGCGAGTCCTCCACGCGATGCATCAGCACTGCCGCCAGCATGAAGAAAAACCCACCCGCCACCACCGCGGCCATGCGATTGTTGCCCAATAAATGGCCCATGATCCAGCCGAATCCCGACGCAGCGATGATCTCCGGAATCACCACGAACGAGTTGAAGATTCCCATATAAACCCCGGTCTTTTCCGCGGGCAGCGATCCGGAAACAATGGAAAAGGGCAGTGAAAGCGTACTGGCAAAAGCAATCCCGATGCCAACCATAGAGAGCAACAGCGGAAACTTGCTGTGAATCACTGCAACTGACAGCAATCCCAGTCCGCCGCAGATCAGGCACAAAGCATGAGTTCCTTTGCGGCCAAACTTCCGCGCCAGCGCGGGCAGCGCAAATGAGAATCCAAAGCACACCAGCGAATACATTCCAAAACAAACGCCCGCCCACTCCGTTCCCGCTGAATAAAGAGGAGAACTCGTATCAGCCGCGCCGAAAACATTGCGCGCCACCGCCACCGGGAAATAAAGCCACATGCAAAACAATCCCAGCCACGTGCAAATCTGCACCCACGCCAGTTGCCGCATCACGCGCGGCATCTTGCCAATCGACACCAACAGTTCGCGTGTTCCCGCCACCAGGCCGGCTCCCGCCGCCTTCTGTCTCTTGAATTCCTCCAGATTTTCCGGCGGATATTCTTTGGTGGTGAAAACCGTCCAGAGCACCGCTCCCAGAAATGCCACTGCGCCCATGTAAAACGAAACGCGCACTGCGATGGGGACCGTCCCCGCGGCTCTCACCTCAGTCAGGTGAAACACATTCGTCAGCAGGTAAGCCAGAGCCGATGCGAAGAAGGCGCCCAGCCCGATGAAGAGGCTCTGCATGGCATACCCGCGCGTGCTCTGCGATTCCGGCAGAATGTCCGCCACAAACGCGCGAAACGGCTGCATGCTGATGTTGATACTTGCGTCCAACACCCACAGCAACCCCGCCGCCATCCACAGCGCGGTGCAGCGCGGCATCAAAATCAGCGCGGCGGAACTGAGAATCGCTCCTGCCAGAAAATATGGCCGGCGGCGGCCCAGTCGGCCCCATGTGCGATCGCTGGCCATCCCAACTATGGGCTGCACCAGCAATCCGGTCAGCGGAGCGGCCAGCCACAAAATCGGAATCTGATCGGCACGCGCGCCCAGATATTCGTAGATGGCGCTCATGTATGCCATCTGCAGTCCCCAGCCAAACTGAATGCCGAAGAAACCGAAGTTCATATTCCAAATCTGCCAGTTCGAACGTGGTGGCCTGTCCATGAATTCGGTTTTCCTGCTTTCCTGTCGGCGTTCTACTAATCTGGGTGCCCCAGGTCCCGATCTTGGGACCTGGGATTTCAAACTCTCAACCGCATAAAATCACGCGATCAAAACTCTATCGGTCGTACAGCGTTGCCATTTCACGCAGTCTCGCACTCAACTCAGGCCGCAATGCGTCCCTGCGATACCGCCATTGCCAGTTCCCGCTCATCTTGCCGGGAAGATTCATGCGCGCCGAACTGCCCAGCCCCAGCACATCCTGCAGCGGCACAATCGCAATCTTCGCCACAGAAGCCTCGACTGCACGAATCATCACCCAGTTGATCTGCGCGTCGTCGTGAAAATCCAGATACGCCTTGGCCGTCTCATGTTCCTTCAAAACATCTTCCGGCGTGCGTGTGCTGTCTCCCTTGCCTGAACTCGTCCACCACCCCACCGTCGTGTCATTGTCGTGGCCGCCTGTGTAGGCCGCCACATCACGGCTGTAGTTGTGCGGACGAAACGACGATCCCTGCGAATCGTTTCCGAATGCGAATTGCAAAAGACTCATCCCCGGCAATCCAAACTTGTGGCGCAATTCCTCCACCGCCGGCGTAATCACGCCCAGGTTCTCCGCCACAATCGGCAATTCGCCAAACGCGTCTTTGAGCGCCGACAGGAAACTTTCTCCCGGCCCTTTTACCCAGCGTCCGTGTTCCGCTGTTGGCTCGCCGCCGGGAACTTCCCAGTACGCTTCGAAACCGCGAAAGTGATCCAGCCGCACCATTTCAAAAAGCGCAAACGATGCGCGGAAGCGCTCAATCCACCACTTGTACCCGTCAGCGGCCAACAGTTCCCAGCGATAGATCGGATTGCCCCACAGCTGTCCCGTCGCGCTGAAATAATCCGGCGGCACGCCAGAAACCACGGTCGGTTTTCCCTGCTCGTCCAGGTAGAACAACTCCGGATGCGCCCACACGTCCGCGCTGTCGTGCGCAACATATATCGGAATGTCGCCCATGAAGCGAATACCGCGCTCCCGGCAATACTTCTTCAGCTCTTCCCACTGGCGGAAGAATTCGAATTGCCAATACTTGTACGCCATCAGTTGCGGCTCGAGCTTCTGCCGCCACTCGGTCATCGCGCCCGTGTCCCGCTTGCGAATCGGTTCATCCCACCCCGTCCACGACTCTCCCTGGTGCGCATCCTTCAGCGCCATGAAGAGCGCGTAATCGTCAAGCCATGCGCTCTTCTCTTTGCAGAAATTCTCAAACGCCTCACGATCCGCGCGCCCGCCGCCTGCAAGAAAAACCTGCGCAGCCCGCCGCAGCGCCGGCATCTTGAATTCAATCGTCCGCCCAAAATCAATCGACTCCGCAGGAAACGCCGGCGCTTCATCCAGGTCGCTCTGCTCCAGCAGCCCCCGGCCGCGCAGCCGCTCCAGGCTGAGCAGCATCGGGTTGCCCGCAAATGCAGAAAAACATTGGTAGGGAGAATCGCCGTATCCGGTGGGATTCAGAGGAAGTACCTGCCAAAGCTTCTGCCCGGCAGCGGACAGGAAGTCAGCAAATTCATAAGCGCAGGGCCCCAGGTCACCGATGCCGAACCGGCCGGGCAAAGAGGAGGGGTGCAGCAAAATCCCGCTACAACGCGATACTTTCACCCAGCAACGATATACCGGTGAACGTCCTCCGAGCAATACCGGAGCGCACACGTCCTATGAACCGGGGTGACATCAATTGGGTGCCCCATTTTCGGCGCGGTTTCATCGCGCCTAAAGTGGGATAGTTCCACCTATTTATGGATTTTTATAGCTCCTTACAAAACCGGCTCACTCCTCAAATTTTGTCTCTGCTCCGAAAAAATAGGCACTAATGAGCATTTCTTAATACCAAAAGATTTCCGGCCAATATCTTCCCTGCCGATGAAACAACTGAAGGGCGTCGATTGGTAGGTCAGGGTTTTAACCCTGACAAATGAGCCTGCCAAAAAAACCTGGGCTTTAGCCCCTGAGGTGAAGTCCATTCAAGCTTGTCCAAAGCCCACCCTCCACCTGGAGCGCCGTCCATGTTCTCGTCCCGCCTCTCACGCCGAACGGCAGCCTTTCTCGCAGCCTCGCTCCTCTTTCCCGCGGTGGCCATGGCCGGCGGTCCTAAATTCGTCGCTGGAACCAGCTTCTTTAATCCCAGCGTCATTGGCCAGCCTCTTCACTGGGCAAACGGTCAATTGAATTACTACGTCGATCAGGGCCTGCTCAACGCCTCAGTCACCAATCAGCAGGCTCGTGCCATGGTCGATGCGGCAGCGGCTCTCTGGAACGCCATTCCCACTGCCGGCGTAACCCTCACCGACATGGGCACGCTGAACGAAGACGTCAGTGGCGCCAACATCGCCATCTCCGGCGCAAACTTCGCCGTGACCAATCAACAACTCGACCAACTCGGCGTCATCACCGCGCCCGCCGACATAACCCCCTCCGCCACTTCCTATCCGCTGGCCATCATCTTCGACGCCGACGGCTCGGTGATCAACGACCTCTACGGCAAAGGAGTCAGCGAACAAAACAGTTGCCAGAACAACGGCGTCTATGTCTGGCTCGACAACGTCAATCCCGACGCGACCATCGCCCACGGCATCATCCTGCTCAATGGACTTTGCGCCACCAACGCTAACATGCTTCAGATGATGAGTTTCGAACTGGAGCGCGCCTTTGGCCGCATTCTCGGTCTCGACTACGCACAGGTAAACCCCGGCGCGCTCACCAGCGGCGAAACCGATGGCATGCTCGGCTGGCCGGTAATGCAGCCCGTCAGCGGCCTCTGCGGCCCCACCGGCGGCGCGTGCATTCCCAGCCCTTCAGTCCTCCGCTGGGACGACATCGCCGCCCTCAACCGCATCTACCCCATCACCGCAGCCAACCTCGCCAATTTCCCCGGCAAACAAATTACCGCGGCCAACACGGTTTCCATTCAGGGAACCATCAGCTTTGAAAATGGCCTTGGAATGCAGGGCGTGAACGTGGTTGCCCGTCCGCTCGACGCGAACGGCAACCCGCTCTACCAGTACACCGTCACCTCCGTCTCCGGCTCATCTTTCAGCGGCAACCACGGCAACCCGGTCACCGGATTCGTCGATCTTCACGGCAATCCGCTCACCATGTGGGGCTCGGACGAAGCAGCTCTGCAAGGCTTCTTTGATCTCTCGGGAATCCCGCTTCCTCCAGGCGCGACCACGGCCAGCTATCAGGTCACTCTCGAGCCCGTGAATCCCGATTACATCCTCGCGAACTCGGTCGGCCCCTACCTCGACGGCTCGCCTGAGCCATCGGGAACCCTCGCACCGATCTCCGTTCCCAACTTGTCCGCGGGCAGTGTGCAATCGCTCGCCGTCAATGTCGAAAACTCCGCCACCGGCGGCTACGACGACGCCATCGGAACTGAAGGCTCACCGCGCATGTTCTCCACCAGTGGTTTCTGGAGCGGCCGTCTGAGCCAGGTCGGCCAGACCGATTGGTTTACCTTCCCCGTGCGCGGCGGGCGCACCTTCACTGTAGTCACCGAGGCGCTCGACGAAACCGGCGCGCCCTCCAACGTCAAAGCCATGCCGTCGCTCGGCGTTTGGGACGCATTTTCGCCGCCCGGCGCAGCACCCGTGGGCTTCGAAGCTGGATTGAACGGACTCGCCACCGGCGAAAGCTGGCTCCAGGTCTCAGCCTCCGCCGACGACGTTGTCCGCCTCGGCGTTGCTGACAAGCGCGGCGACGGACGCCCCGACTACGCCTACGAGGGATGGGTGCTCTACGCCGACACTGTTTCTCCGCCGCGCCTGCCCGCGTCAGGCGGGGCCATCGTCATCCACGGCATGGGTTTTCGCCTCGCCGACACAGTCTTGGTCGGCGGTCAGGCAGCCATGGTCACCAGCATTTCGCCCAATGAAATCACGGCTATCGCGCCCCCCGCCGCCAGCGGAGTCACCGGTTCGGTTAATGTCGAAGTGGACGACCAGCCCATTTACTACGCATCAACCGTCATCTCCGGCGGCATCAGTTACGACTCCGGCTCGGGCGACGCGCTCACCCTCATTAGCGCCACCGAACCCACCGGCTCCGTGCCCATCGGCGTGCCTGAAGCTTTTTCCGTCATTGCCTTGGGAGCCAACCAGGTCCCGGCCGGTGGCGTCTCCGTCATTTTCACCGTCGTCAGCGGTACGGCGACTCTCGGCTGCGGCCAGAAAACCTGCACGGTGACCACCACCGGCGACGGCCTCGCCGCCATGAATGTGACGGCAGTCAGCAGCGCCTGGTCAATCGTCACCGCTTCGCTCACCAACGGCTCCATCCTCAAGGTCGAGTTCTGCGGCGGAACGCCCCCCACGCTCGCCTCGCTCACGCCCATGCTCTCGCTGGCCGCTGGAGCCTCCATCAACTGGACGGTCGAAGCCCTCGCTCTGAACAACGGTAATCCCGCCGCCAGCCAATCCATCGCCTGGCAAACCACCGGCAGCGGAATCACTTTCCAAAGCGGAGCCGTCCTCACCAACTCCAACGGCATCGCCGCTAAATCTCTTACCGTCGGCCCGCTCACCGAAGGCCAGACCGTCACCGCCAAAGCCTGCGTCAACGGAACCAATCAGTGCGTTACCTACACCGCCTTCGGCTCGCGCCCGGAGTACGCCTCCCTCACCGCCGTCTCCGGCACATTGCAAAGTCTCTCCGTCAGCGGAACAGCCGGCCAGATTGCCCTCCGCGTCCTCGACATGGATGGCAACCCCATGGCCGGGGCCACGGTCACGCTCTATCAGGCGCTCTATGCCTGGGCGCCGCCCTGCCCCACGCATGGCCTCTGCGCCCAGCCCCAGTTGCTCGCAACGCAAGCCGCCACAGCCTCGTCCGCCCTCGACGGCTCCGTCATCTTCACCGCCGCATCGCTCCCCGGCGTAGCCACCAACCTCACCGGCCTCGCCGTCACCGGCAACACCGCCACCCTCAACATCGCCATCGAGCAGCACCCGTAGAGGAGCACGAACCGGGGTGCCGGGGTGCCCCATCCTTGCCGGGTGCCCCATCCTTGCGATGTTTTTGTTTTTGTCGCGAGGGTGGGATAGCACAAAAGCTGGGTGCCCCGTCCATTCCTCAGTTTCGTCGCGGAGAGGGTAGGATAGCTGGGTGCCCCATCCTTGCGATGTTTTTGTTTTTGTCGCAAGGGTGGGATAGCACAAAAGCCGGGTGCCGGGTGCCCCATCCTTTCCGCAGTTTTATCGCGGAGAGGGTGGGATAGTTCCACCTATCTATAGCTTTTTATGGTTTTTTACAAATCCGAATCACCCAAAAATCCGGCAGGGAGACTCACAAACTCCCACCCTCCTGTCACCTATCGCCGGGTGCCCCGTCCATTCCTCAGTTTCGTCGCGGAGAGGGTGGGATAGCTCCACCTATCTATAGCTTTTTATAGTTTTTTACAAATCCGAATTAACCAACAAACACCCATCCTCCTGTCACCGATCGCCCTCCTCCTGCATCTTCTAATTGAGAGGTTCACAATTTGGGCGAACTGCTCCGACCGCTTCAACAGCCGCTCACCCGCCGTCTCCGCGTAGTCATTGTTGGCGGCGGCTTTGCCGGTATTCACGCAGCTCGCGGCCTCGCCCGCCTGCCCGTGGACGTAACCCTGGTGGATCGCCGCAACCACCACATCTTCCAGCCGCTCCTTTATCAGGTCGCCCTCGCCGTTCTGTCTCCGGCCGACATCGCTCAGCCCATCCGCTCCATCGTCCGAAGCCAGCAAAACACCGAAGTGCTCATGGACGAGGTAACCGGCATCGACCCTGATGCGCGGCAAATCTCCCTCGCCAGCGGCTCACAGCTCGCTTACGACTACCTGGTGCTCGCCACCGGCGCCACACACTCTTACTTTGGCCGCGACGATTGGGCTCCGCTCGCCCCGGGACTCAAGACCATCGAAGACGCCACCGAGATTCGCCGCCGCGTGCTGCTTGCCTTCGAATTGGCCGAGCGCCAGATGGTCGAGCACGGCTGGCACCCGCCGCTCAATTTCGTCGTCATCGGCGGCGGACCCACCGGCGTCGAGTTGGCCGGAGCCATCTCCGACATCGCCCAGCTCTATATGCGCCACGACTTCCGCCACATCGTACCTGCCAAATCCCGCGTCTTGCTGCTCGAAGGCTC
>JBEKQD010000037.1:0-42091 GCA_049520075.1 Occallatibacter sp.
TTGCTTGCATGAGGGGAAGCACTGCCTCTAACCCAAATTTCTTTTGTTGAGTGCCCCCGCTTCATGGCTCTTGCGGCGCGGCAGAGGCGCGGAGGGTTCTGTCCAGGCCGCCGCAGGCGCCGTGTCAGCGGTCGGAGCGCAGCGGAGAGCCTTGACAGGTTCCGACCGGCTCTGCCATAAAGCCGCCTGAAGCGGGGGCACTTGATAAAAGAAGAAATTTAGGCGAACTACCTTATTGCATTGCGCACGTCAGGGAGGGGCGTTGCGGGGAGGGAACATCCCCGCTGGGATGGGTAGCGGAAGACGCTGGCACTATCGGCGGCTAAAGCGAGGGAAGGGCGGAGGGCCCTTCCCCATCATGCCTTGAGGTAGTCTTGAAGTGAGCGGAGGGGACCATGAATCACATCCATCCTGGACTCACAACATGGAACGGGACTGACTATGCTGCGGGATTCCGTGCACGACTCGAAGAAGTCTCTTCAGCTAAGAACCAGCCGCACTCGTGGCAATGTGGATGGGAGGACGCACATCGTGAACTTCTCGCGTCAGACAAGCATGAACAAAGGCTCGCGTGTGGCGAATACGATGACTATGGAGAGACCTGGGGATTGCTCTTCGATGCAGGAGGGGATGCGCGCGTGAATGGAATTGCCTTCGATGAGCGGCGGACACAACCGTGGAAAGAGGGCTGGATCGACGCCGACATCAATTTCGGAATGGCGACAAGCCGAGTGTAGCAATCCTTATCCAACTTAAGGATCGAAGCCAAAGAACAGATGCAGAAAGACACCCTGAACGGAGGAGAAAGCGAGAATGAGCGCGGAAGACATGGATCGCATGATATCGTCGAATCCGTTTCTCTACGACCAACTCAAGAGTTTGGGAATGAGCGCAGACGTGTGGGATGATGTGCTCGATGAGCTATTCAATGAACCGTTCGGAAACATCTCCGGTCCGTTTGGTTTTCTCGTGGATGACCTGAATGAAAAGATTGGACCACAGCGGCTGGATTACTCTCGGCCAGCAGGCATTTCTGACCATGAATACGTGCGGAAACTGCTGAGGCAGGCTATCGAAGAACTTTCCGACCACCCGGAATTGCCGGACGATGATGGCTCCGATTGCGATAAGGCTCTCGAAGAGTATTGGGTGCATCGTGCTTCACTCAACTGAGATGCGACTGCTAAGTTGGCTTTTCGGCAGCGATCAGTTGGTCATTACAGGGTGTTTGTCGATATAAATCCTACGAGGGCGCTCAAGGCGCGCTGAATGTTCGGGATGTAATCCGTTGACCGATACACTGCTGCCATCCCTTCTTGATAGGAGCTCTGCAGATCCCGAATGAGGAAGCGACCCGCACATCAACCTCTGGAAATTGGCGAGCCGGAGAAGACGCCCTTTGTCCGGTTTGATGCAGGTATCGTGTACCCTCCAAACAACATCTACGAGTCGACGCAGACTTTATTGGACGGTCTCAAGGGTCAAAGCGTGACAGAACTGTTCAATTCCCTTCTCAAAAAGGGAGTGGTGCACGGACAGTATCGAGTGCTCCCGGACTCGACATGGTACGCAGTCTTAAATAACTTCTTGCATTACCACGCTAGAGGAGCCTCCAACCAGCACAAATCAATCGATACCTGCGTCCGCGCCTTACAGATAATGGTCAAGCGTCCTTGCGAAGATGCATGGCGTGAACTCCGGGACTATCTCATCGAAGGAATCGATGAACTAAGTGGCTGGAACTCATCGTTTGACCGACGGATCGCTGAAGAACGACAAGTGTTCCAGGGTGAGGATGGGAACTATTACTTCCACGACGCTGATGGCCAACCGATTCAGATCATCGGTGCGGAGACAACTCAAGAGACGCGGCTCGACTTTATCCTCAGCCAGGTTCTCGTTAGAACAGGGTTCCTTCGTCAGTTTCTTGGCCTCTTTTCATTGTTTGCGATCGCCGACGACTTTGAAAGGAATCAGGCTCACTACCACGCACTGATCAAGGCCGTTCTCCCGGAGTCTGAGCGGGGCCCGATCGAATGCGATTGGACGTTTATGCACTTCGGTCATTCGCGCTCATACCTCTGGAGGCCACATTCAAATCTCTGTGACCCACAATGGCTGGCCGGGGATATCTTCGGCTCTTTGACAGACGTGCTAGACAGGGACTTCTGGCACAGAAGCGTAACCCCCTCCACGCTAGACAGCGCATGGCTGGAAGACGGCCTCAGGTTCCAAATTGACTATGTGCTCGATACGACGCTGAAGATTGGAACCGACCCATATGCGTTTGTCACCTTTGAGGGAAAGGTCATGCGTTGGATCAACGGGACCGCAGAAGCGGAGGCCACTATCAGCATCGGCGTAGCAAATCTTCACGACCACAAGGCGGAAGATGACCAGCTCAACCGCTTCCTCAGCCTTCTCGTCTGGCAACATGGCGGATATGCGCGGATCAAGGAGGGCGTTGGCGGAGCAAGGACTGCACATTCGAAAGTCTATAGCCCCCGAATGTCGGTAGGACTCCGCATCGATCCGGGATACCTTCAACGTGGCACAAAGCTGGCCCTCACCACAGACCAGAAACTGGCACTTGGATTGTATAGGGAGGCGCAGAATTCAAGCAGTACGTTCTACGAGTTCCTTTCGTACTACAAGATTTTGGAACTGGCCGTGCCAAATAAAGGGAACACATCGCGGAGGGAGTGGCTGAACACAGTCGTAATCCCAAAGCTGGAACATCTGCCACACATGGGCAGATTGAAGGAAATCCTAGCTGCCCATTCAGACTTGGAGCAGTACCTCCGGGAGGTCAAGGTGAATGGAATCAAGCATGCCATCATGCGAACCGTTGATCCTGATAACCCGCTCGATCAGATTTCCACAACCAAAGATAATCACTTGATGCAGGAAATTGCGAAGCTGGTCATGCGTGACCGACTTGGGCTTTAACAAACCTGGCTAGGCTGGTGATTTGCGAACCACCTGTCTATGCGGCGATCGGGTTCCATGTCAGCGCCAGCCTTGATCCACAACCGGCAATCTTCGCCCTCAATACCAGGGTTGCCATAGTACAACTGGATAAGTTCGGGCACAGCCACACAGGCCCGTGTCACTTGGCGAGGAAATCGCACTTCGTTCGACAAAACTAGTTGGCCGGTCGCGAGAGCCGACTGGACTAAATGAAAATCTTTGGCTAGGTCTGCCTTCTCTTCAGCGCTCGGAAAGCAATCGCAAGCCGGTTGGAGCAGTGGCGAATAGTCGTTTCCTTCTTCGACCACCATGCGACTTTTCTGAATCATCCTTCGCAGCCATTTGGATGCGAAGGGACTCGCGTGGGTTCGCCATTCTCGCTGGAGCTGGCGATTGAAGACGGCTACGTGCTCTTCGTCCCATACCGCCTGAAGGCACTTTCTGTTTTGGTCACCAGCAGTGTCACCGACAGGATTGAACATCAGGTCATTGCTACCCAGAGCGAGGTTAGCGTCGAGAACCAGTTGTTTGCTGTTCAACCGGCTCATTCAGCTTCCGTGTATAGCTTCTTTTCAACTGCGTCAAGGTACTGATTGTCGGATTTCAGTTCCACGTCGCTAAAATCTTCCGGCCAGTCGCCGACACGGCCCGCAGAATCCGGCACTTTAGGACGAATAGTAGTAAGACCCGTTTCCTCGTCGCGTTCGAACCAGTGGAGGATCACTTTGTCATTCGCGATCCTGTTCTCGGCGATCTCGGTCAGAATTCCGCGCAGCAGAAGAGAACTGTGGGTCTCGATAACGAGCCTCACGCCTCGATTGGATGCCTGAGCCAGAATGCGCGCAAGCTTCCACTGTGCGCGGGGGTGGAGGTGAAGCTCCGGTTGCTCGATATAAACCAGTTGATTAGGATGCGCAAGCGTGAGCGCGACTAGCGAGGAGAGAATTTGCTCCACCGCAAGCCCGACGTCAGCGATATTGACTAGGTCCTTAGAATCGCCCTTCAGAGTTCGAGGTACGCGAACTTCAATCTGAGACTCGTTGAGCTTGCGGGTCTGCACGTCGGAAGCAAGTTCGAGAAGTTGGAGCGCTTCACGCACGGCATTGAGACTCTCGTACCCTAGTCCTGTTTGCGTGGAGTCGTTTTTCCACGCTTCTAGGATGCTCGGGACATAATCCTCAAAATCACCTGGGAAAGGGCCTGCGGACGGCAAGCCATGAAGATAGAACTCCCGATCATAAGTGCCTCGAAGCCCTGACACATAGAGAATGTCCTGAACTTTGTTGCGGAGGCGAAGGACCTCAGGCCTGTGAAAAATCGGGATAATGGGGTCGTCCGCAAATCTGACAGCGACTCCCAAGAGACATCTGTCAGGACCCGGTAGCAATTCGGTATGCTGCGATAGAGGCTCATTGGCCGTTCGGCCGGAGACTGACGAAAGGATCTCCTCCAAAACTTCAGAAGAAGTGTCGCGATTCAACTCCCACTTCTTTCTTTCGCCTGCTTCTCTTGATGCAGTCCCGACCACCGCTAGAGTAGAGTCGGACTTTTTCTCAAATGAAAGCTCGACCCAATTTCCCTCTGCCTCCAATTCGACCGTTAGTTGCTTAGGAGCGTCTATTTCCGTCGGACTATTCGTGAGGAACTGATCAGTACTCGTATATTCGGCCAACTCCCCCGATAGCCAAAAGGGGCCAGGAGGAATCCGTTCGTTGTCAAAGGTCTGCTTCATCAGCAGCAAAGGCTGCATTAGGCTTGATTTGCCGGAGCTGTTTGCGCCTGCAAGAACTGTCAGAGGCCGAATTTCTACATCGGCTTTTGTGGCAAGGGATTTAAAGCCGGTGACGGCTATTCGTGTGATCCCCGGACCATACAAGTACCAATTGGATGGAAGAACTGCCATTGCAGAATCCTCGGCTGTCTAATCTTAGCATCGGCGAATTTGGTGCGGATCGTGCCGGGTTGCCGAAGTGGGCGCTTTATCTTTAACTGCATCTCGCTTCAAAGGCTGTCGAACTGATGCTGAAGTGCCACATTGTAGGGGTCAAGTCGTAGCCCTTCGGTATTGAGTTCTTTCGCTCGACGCCGGTGCATTTCTGCAACAGTAAGCAATCCCTTTTGCTCGGCAGCTTTTAATTTTGCAGCTTCCACTTTAGCCATCAAACCTAGCGACGTTGGCGACTTTCTGAATGAAAGTGATTCCTCAGCGAATTTCGCGGCCTTATCAAGATCGCCAGCAGCTAGCCAATACTTAGCTTCGACTGAGGATTGTATGGCCTGCTTTTCTACCGAACCCTTTCCTTGAACGGAGTTGATTTCATCCCTCGCTGCGTCGATCTCGTCCTGGTCAATCAAGACACTAGCGAGACTCAGCCTTACATCTATATAGCTGGGATCGGCGACTTTTGCTCGTTCAAAGTATTTGCGCGCCTCTGCATAAACTCCAGACTGATGTAAGAATCGCCCTAACCTGAATAGAAACGTAGCATTATTTGGCTGCGCTTTCGTCACCTGTTCCATTGTCCTAATCGCATCCGAGTGGTTCCCGCGCCTCCAAAGCACCTCCGCCTTATTGCTAAGCGCTGACGGATCTAATGGGGAAATAGCTAATGCTTGTTCGATAAAGGGCCACGCCTCTTCTTCTGCATCTGTTTTCATCAACACTTCGATGATTCCTTGCAGTGCCGGCAGCAACTTTGGATTGTCTGCCAACGCCGTTAGAAATTCATCTTTTGCTTGATTGAAGTCTCTAGCCTCTAGGAATGCACGTCCTTTTCCGAAATGCAACCTGGCGCGTCTGTAGGACGTTTGCTGCTTTTCGAGCAATTTGTTCAATGCCTCTAACGATTCCCCAGTTCTTCCCACGCGCGAGAGCGCTCTCGCGCGGTGGTACGCAATTTCAAAGTCGTCTGGGTCAGACTTCAGAAAGTCCTCGCAATAATGCAGAGCACGTTCATATTCTTGCCGCTGATATAGCTCTATAGCTGCTACCTTTAGTTCGCCTACAAAATCCCTTCGTAATGCAAATGCTTCCGACGCTTTGTTTGCCAAATAAAGCATCCGACAGGCGAGCGCTAGCCATTGGGCATAATCGGTCTCAGTAGCAGCCATCGTTTGCAGTCGTGCTTTGGCACGGTCCGCAATTGAGTTGGCAATCGATTCAAAATCGGAAACCGCCCGTGCCTGTTTCCAATAGAAGTCAGAGACGAGTGGGTGCAGATAGACAGCAGAGCCGCTGGTTTCGATTAGGTTGTGATCTGCGATTTGGTCGAGAGTCTCAACAATATTCTCTGGAGTCTTTCCTGTAATTGCTTGAATATCACGAACTGACATGGCAACTGGTGATGTCATGGCAAGCAATCTCAGAAGTTCCAGCTCGGTATCCCCCAATGCTAAACCGCTCAAGATTGCTTCTGCCACATCGCGGCGAAGGCCAGTAATATAGATAAAATTGTCTAAAACATATGCCGGTTCAAATTTAGCGAAGAGAGGTGCCGCTAAGCGTCCTGCGAGCGGATAGCCGTGCAAGTGTTTTGCAATTTGCTCCAGCGCGGGCTTGTCGAAGTCGTTCTTCTGAGACAATCTCATGGCCTCGCTTTCTAAAATTGAGACCATGTGAGAATCGGAAAGACCGCTGAGTTTCAAATAGCCGGTCCGCAGCTTCATCGTCATGTCAAGGCGTGGCATCCGCTTAGAAAGGACAAAAATCGGAAATTCAGAGCACTGTTTCAAGCCAGCAAGATGTTGCAGAACTGCTCTGAAGTCGGCATGAATGTCACCTTGATCGTCGAGTAGGCTATCCAGATGATCGAACACCAGATGGACATCCTTTTCAACTAGGGTCTCAACGGCAAGAATGGACTGCCTTTTCAATTCATCTACCGCACTGTTATCCGGCAGTACCGGAAGACCGGCGGCATTGCAAAGCGCAGCGCAAAGACGACCGCCAATATGGGCTTCTGACAACGAAATGACAACCAGTGAGGAATCTTGCCAAATTCGTCGAATCGCTTCTTCTGCCAAGCTCCTCTTACCCATGCCGAAAAATCCGGTAATGCAGATGATCGATTTGGTTTCGTCATTAGTGAACTGTTCAATCTCTCCAATCTCTTTCGCTCGGTTGACAAAATGACGCCTCACCCGACGCGCCTTAGCATCCTTTTGCCCGAGGTGAGCTACAAAGTCCACCAATTTTGAAAGGCCGCGGCCGTCTTTCGTCAGATCCGTGTACAGAAACGGCTTGAATCGCAAAGGAACTTCGCAATCATCCACCTTAACAATGAGTAGACGAAAATTCTGATCTTCTAAATGACGAATGACCGCCATGTGTGACTCGAATTGAACCCAGGTACTTTCCAGAGATGCCCGGCTCAGAACGAGGATGAACGCTGACGCATCTTGAATTCCGCGCTCAATTTTTGCCGGTAATGGGTCTCCCACGTCCAAATCGAATTGATCTACCCATACGTTGGATGACTTTAGGGCTTCAATCAAGTCTTTGACAACCGTCCAGTTAGCTTTTGAGTGGGACAAGAAAGCATAGGAGGAGGCTAGGCGCCGCACAGAGCGCGGCCTTGGAGGCGATGGTGGGCGGCTTTTCGATGGCATAGACAGAACCAGATATGTCAAAACGCCATTGTAGCCTAGGTTAGATGGCAAACCTTAGCGGGGCACCAGTGAGATTCGACAGATTCAATTGGTATCGGTTTCACCGTCGAATACCCTGTCCGAATTCAGCCGCCGCTTGTCCCACGGACTGAGAAATTCCCAGTGCGGCGGATTTTGAGACATCGTGGCTGAGGTCTTTGCCCAGCGAAGCCGCATGATTGGTATAGATGCGCGCATCGACGCTGGCACGGGATACGGAAACATACGCAAACCGCGCGCTAATAAGGTCGGGATGCACCGAGGTATCGACATGGACCAGTACCCTGTCGGCGGTAAGACCCTGGGAGCTGTGACTGGTGACGGCGTAGCCGTGATCGAGGTGCCGGTTGTCGCGATTTGAAAACGCGACGGTGCGGCCATCGTCGAGGCGGGCGGAGATTTCTCCATGCGGAGAGATGGCATTGATGACGGCAAGATCGCGGTTTGCTACCTGCAACCGCTTATCAGGCGACGTGAACTGAATCCGATCTCCGATGGCGAATTCCCGTCCCAGCTCCCGGTAGACGCTCACGCCGCGAAGGCGTTTGGGATCGTAGGTCGCCAGTTCCGCGTTCTGTTTCTCGACGGACAGGAGATTTTCAGAGGGATTGACGGCGACGACACGGGCATAGGAGCCGCGCTCAATGCCGGTCTCCTTGCTACCGCGCGCGTAGCGGATCACGTCCCCCGGTTCGTAGCGCGAGGCCCATTGGCGCTCCGCGCCGGTGAGTTCCTGGCGCGGAACGAGAACGCGCAGAGAATGGTCCTGCACGTTCACCATTCCGCGGGCCTGCAATTCGTGGCGCACCGCGTCATTGATCTCTCGGCGAGAGGCGTTGTCCGGGGAGACGATCAATGTCTTATCTGGATTGGCGGCATAATCCCTGGCGATGGCCTGAATGCGCGCGGCTGGGTCGGCGATCTCCGTGACGCGGCCCTGTTGTTGCAATAGGCCGATGCCAGCGGCCACATCGCCACGCGCCAGCCGCTCCACGACCGCTTTCAATTCCGGATGATCCTTCTGGCGCACGATTTGGTCGATCTGCGCTGTGCGCATCCCGGCTTCTACCAATTGCTCAAAGGGTTTTCCGGCTTCGACGCCCTGGTGCTGGCGCGTGTCGCCGATCAGCAAAACTCGATCTTGCGGACCGATCTTGGTAAGAAATTCGCGCATCTGGCGGGTGCCGGCGAGACTGGCTTCGTCCACCATATATAGATGGCGGCTGTTGGGGTCGGTTCCACCCTGTTGGCCACGCGCCAGGAACCCTTGCAGCGTGTCGGAAGGAATGCCTGCGTCGCGGAGCTGCCGCGCGGCGCGCGAAGTGGGCGCGAAGCCTTCCACGGCGTAGCCATTGCGCTCGGCGCCCTCGCGGACGGAGGACAAAGCAGCCGACTTCCCCACCCCCGCAAATCCCTGTAAACCCTGTACACGGTCCCGCGAGACGAGGATTTCCTCGACGGCCCGGCGCTGGCCAGAATTCAGAAGCGAGTATGTCTCCGTGTGTGCAATAGCCTGCTGAATGGGCATGGTCTGCGCAGCCTGACCCTGGCCATCGCGCATCATACGAATCACGTCGCGTTCTGCGCCCAGCACTTGCCGGGTGGTGAAAAGGCGACCCGAAGCGTGCTTCGGCCCTGCAATCTCCTGAAACTCTCCGGTATCGCGGCGAGCTTCAAAGTTGGTGCGAATCTCCGGATAACGAAGCTCTCCCATGCCGCGCCGCAGGGCGTCCCGAAAGATGCCCCGTTCGTCGCCCACAGCTTCGCGCTCGAATACTTTCTCGCGCGCCCAGGTGACGGCCTCCCGCGCCCGTGTCTGTATTTGCTCTGGGCGTTGCGGTTCGGATACCGCAAGCGAACGGGCGCGTGCAGCGGCTACGACCTGATCGGCCTGGTTGCCGAAATCGGCCGCGAGTTGGCGATGTGCGGAATACACCTCTGCGGGCGAGTGAATCTTTTTTGCATCGCGCGTCGAGTGCGCCGCGATCTCTGCCGATTCGTAGCCCTGGAATCCGCGCCGCTCCATGTATTCGCGTATCTGCTGGCTGCGTGGACTCGACGCGTCAAGGTAATCCTGAGTGTATCCCTTGATCTCAGGCGCGCCGCTGCGCCCAGGCTGGATCTCGTAGCCGAGATTGCGCAGCCGGTACATCATCTCGGACTGATAGACAGCGGTGGCGAATTGCTGGGACTCGAAGAGGCTCCGTGGCTGAATAGCGCGCGGACTGTCATCGGCGCGCTCGGTCATGTTGAAGATCACGGAATGGGTATGGAGCTGCGGCGCAGCGTAACCGTTCACAGGCCGCGCCGTGTCATGCTCAAACTTTGCGGCGACGAACTGTCCCGTCGTCTCCGCAGGATGGTTGCCGCCAATGCGCGCCATCGTGTACCGCTCCAACTCCGTGAGTGCAGCCGTCACCGCCTCGCGGTGGGCGAGGCGCACGCGATCGTCCCCACCCACGAGAGCGGTCAATGAGACAGATTTCGGCGCAGCAAATGTGGCGTCCCACCCGGCGCGATGCTCGACTGACTTTACGATCTCGCCAGCGGCATTGCGGTACTCGTGGACCTGCCGATGCTGCACCAGTTGATCCCCGGTTGCCGGGTTTTGTCCCTGCGCAAGCCGCTCAAATTCCTCTGCGCCGACTGCTCCGGAGAGGCCGAGCTTCTCTGTCAGCCGACCTTGCCACTCGCCCCGCACGGTCTGTCCCCGGCTCCAATAGCTCTGGTCGGGCGAGGTAAACTCGATAGCGTGGTAGTTCCGTGCCTGGCTTGCGTTGAGCGGTTTTGAGATGGTGAGCATGTCAGTACGTTGTCACCGGAGTGTGAGGGCTGCGCTCTTGATCCGGTGACGGCAGCGGCTTCTCAGTCTGCTCACCGGCTGGCTCCGTCGCATCCAGTTTCCGCAGCGTCTTTGGGTCGAAGTCCAGCTTTTCGCCGGGCAGTTCGCGCGGCTCAAACTGTGTCTTAGTGCTGGGCACGTCGAGATACGGAAACGAGAAGCGCGTTACAAAATTGGCATGTTTTAAGAAAGCGTGCAGGTCTTCGAGGCCGGAGATTTCGGACTCCATGACCAGCGGCTCCTCCTGCCGGTCGAGGGCAAAATTTCGTCCAGACCGCGAGCCGTCGAAGTGGGTTTCGCGCATCCGTTCGATCTCCACTTTGCCGATGAATTCACTCACCCACTGGCCTGCCTTGGGCTCCTTGGTCTTGAGCCAGATGTTGGTGGCTGGCTGCGACAGCATGACCTCGGCAAGATGGCCGTAGATGTATTCGAGCTGCGCCTTGCCCTGGAAACCCAAAACCAGTGGGTTCCGGCTTTTTCTGTTCTCAGTTATCGCCGTGTGAAGCTGGGGGAGCCGCTGCAGGCTGGCCAGTTCGTCCAGCACAAACCACACTCGTTTCTGCTCCGGCTTGGGCTGATTGAGGAGCCGCATCACCAGCAAATCAATCCAGAGACTATGCAGCGGGCGGAGCGCGGCGCGCTGGGCTGGCTGCGAAGTGATGAAGATCCATCCCTTGCGTTCTTCGGCCCATTCGGTCGCCGTCCAGACAGATTTAGCCTCAGCGCGCGTGGGCAACATGCGCAGGCTGTCGGCGACCAGGCCGAGGGATGCGAGGACGCCGTTGCGCTGCTCCTGCGCGCCCTTGGCGATCATGTACGCCATCTCCGTTCCCATGACGCGGCGGTCGATCTCTTCATCATTCGACATCCATTGCACGAGGTCATGGGGAGCTGGGCCATACGTCAAAAGGTGTGCGAAAATCTTCTGCGGCGTCTCGATAAAGAACTCGCCTTTGCGGTCCTGCGTGGGTTGAAACAGGGACTCGGCGATGGATTTCGCCTCGGACTTTCGCCGTAGCTCCTCGGACGGACCCCAGTAGGGGCAGCGCGCGTCGAGCGGGTTCAGAATCACGTCACCGCGTTTTGGATCGTAGAACCGCTGGATGAATTCGCAGGCTGGATCGTAGATGATGGCCGCGTCGCCTCGGCCCTGAATTTGGCGCAGCACCTGAAAAATGATGGTGGTCTTGCCCGCACCCGAGTCGCCGATGATCTGGATATGCTGCGATTCGGCCCTGGCCGGAATGCGCAGCATCTCCTGGAGACCATCGACCTTGATACCAATGCCGTCGCCCTGGAGTGTGCGATTGAAGCCTCTGGGCGATAGCAGCAGCGGCCCGCGTAAGCGACGGCCGTATTTCATTTCCTTTCGCCGCCGGATATCTTTGGGAATCGAGAACGGGAGTTGCACGGCCAGAGCTATCAGACCGAAAAGCATCTGCCACCGGAAGATTGTAAACGGCTCCCGGCCAGCATAGATGTCGTGCTTCAGGTATTCGTGCAACGCCTGGTTGTCATAGACAGTGGGCGCGGTCCGGTAGAGGATTTCCGCGCCTCCGGCGCGCGCCTCGGGCGTGAGTTCGAAGGCCAGCGGCTTGCCGCCTGGAACGATCGTTCTCCCCGCTTGCAACTCATTATCACCGGCAATATGGAACTGTCCGTGCGCGTTGGTAACGGCGAGAAGCTGATATTTGTCCGTCTTGTGCATTGCGCTTGCAACCTCCGTTCTCAGGTAGTACGGAAGATAGAACTGCTGCAACGGAGTCAGCGCAAAGCTGAAGCGGAGATACACGAAAACGCCGGCAGTGATGAAGGCGAGAAAGATGGCGCCGTAAGTGTAAATTGGGCTGCGGGGTGGCCAAATGATCGTTTCGGTGCGGCCCCACTTGGCTAGTTTGGGCATGGCTATTTCTCCTGAACGAGTTTGCGCGCAACAGACTTTTTGAGCTTGTGGACCTCGGCGACAAGGCTGTCGAATGCTGCGGCAGTGAGAGGCTGACCGATGGCGATGGGTTTCAGGACATTCATCAGGAGAAGTTGCACGCCGACGATTTCATTGAGTGCAATGTTGGCCTCGCCAGCCGGTTCCTCCAGGGCGATCAGGACCGCGCTGCGCATCCATTGACCGCGTGCAACGCGCTGGGAGTTCGCATACTCAGTGACCCTGCGGCGCTCATCTTCCGTCAGCTTGATGGTGACGGGATAGACCCGATGGGCATCCTTTTCTCGAGTCGATTCTGCTTTGAGAAGAATCATGTTTAACCCCGCAAATGACAAGTGCACCCAAGTGCACCGGAATCCTGTATGTTCATGAGTTTTCAAAAGGTGCACCACAGTGCACCTGCACGACCCTTTCAGGGGTGGATTGTCGAAATTCACCCGGTGCGCAGCACCGCACGGGATGCTGACGCAGGAATGATTAGCTGTGCGAGCGCGAATCATGGCCGGCCTCCACGGACTTTGTTCCGTTCGTAGCGCCATTCGCAGGCCCGGCAGTGGCGTTCGGTTGCGGTACGCAACGGACACGCAGGCTCGCTGGAACTTGAGCGGCTTCGGGAGTCCGAAGGAACTCCTGAAAGTCGCGGTCCTTGGCGAAGATGTAGGTGAGTGCCTTGTCCACAACTTCATCGGCAGAAGCACGAAGGAAAGCTGCATACTGGTCGATCAGGGTGGCGGTGGGTTCCTCCAGCCGGATACTGGCAGTAACGTGGCGGGTCTTGACGATCTCAAGCAATGGCATGGGGCATGTCCCTTCTGAGTGAAATGGAGTTGGAATCGGAACCGGAGACGATCTCGAATTTAAACTGCTGGGAGCGGCGGTCGTAGTCGTCTAATCGCAGTACCTCGCGGATGACGCGGCGACCTGGCTCGCGCTCCACATGGACGACGTAATCGACCGCCTCGCCGATCTCGGCTTCGATGTCTTCAAACGTCGCCTGCGCATGGCTGCGGAGTACGAGATTGGCAAAGCGGCGCAGCGCCTTTGCGGCCGAGTTCGCGTGGATGGTAGCGAGCGATCCGGTATGTCCGGTATTGAGCGAATCGAGCAGCGTGCGAGCTTCGATACCGCGCACCTCGCCCAGGATGATTCGATCTGGACGCCAGCGTAGCGCGGACTTCAATAAATCATCGAAGGTAATGCTGGCCTTGAAAGTATCGGTTTGGCACTCAACAGACAGCAGATTTGGCTTTTGTAAGTGCAGTTCCGATGTGTCCTCAATAACCACGATGCGTTGTTCCTCTGGAATTGCGGCTGCAAGAGCGCGGAGTACAGTCGTCTTGCCGGTCGAGGTTCCGCCGCTGATGAGCAGCGTTTTCCCGCTGCGAATCTGGCTGGCGAGGAACTCGGCAAGCGGACGCGATAGCGTGCCGCGAGCAATAAGGTCATCGACCGTGTAATGGCGGCTGGGAAACTTGCGAATGGTGAGGGCTGGAGCAGGACGCACGACCGGCGGGATGACCGCCGCCAGGCGGCTTCCGTCCGGGAGCTGCGCGTGGAGCACAGGGTTGTCTTCGTCCAGACGCTTGCCGAGCTGGTTGGCGATGACTTCGAGGCCGGTGCGGAGCTTGCCGGCGTCGAAGGAAACGGACGCTTCGCGCCGGATAATCCCGTCGCGTTCGTACCACCACGAAGCGTCGGGATTGCCCATGATCTCGCTGATGCTGTCGTCGAGCAGCAGCGGCTCGATGGGGCGCATGAACGGAAGGATTAACTCAAAGCTCATAGCGGGTGTTTCCAGCAATGGAAGCCCGGCGATTAGCCGGGCTTCCGGGAGTAAAGAAGAAGGGGCCTAATCGGCCTCTTCTTCCGGGTTGAATTCATCGTCCGCCTGCTCCTCCGCACCAACCTTCTCGGCGCGGTCGAGCTTGAGGATGGATGTGGCGCGAATCTCGACGATCCGGTGCTTTACATCCGAGTGCTTCTTGTCGGCGTACTCGCGGCTGACAATCGCGCCTTCGACGGCCAGATGCGCGCCCTTCTGGATCTTCTTGGCGAACTCGCCCAACTTGCCCCAAACGATGACGCGGTGCCATTCGGTGCGGTTGATGTATTCGCCGGTCGACTTGTCCTTGTACGAGGACTGTGTTGCCAGCGACAGCACGGTATATGGCTTCTGCTGGGTGGTGGTGGTGCGGGCTTCGGCGTCCTTGCCTGTGAATCCGATGAGTGAGACGTTGTTCCGGTACATGATGATTTCCTCCGTGTTTGAAGCTCCTGATCTGCTCAGGGCACACCCGGCGAAGCCACGCGCAGGGCCCGGCTCCCAAGGCCAAGGCGCGCTTTC
Source organism: Occallatibacter sp. (assembly GCA_049520075.1). Taxonomy (GTDB): domain Bacteria; phylum Acidobacteriota; class Terriglobia; order Terriglobales; family Acidobacteriaceae; genus Telmatobacter. The sequence continues at coordinate 14,749 of JBEKQD010000037.1, forward strand.
TTGGAGGACGCCCTTCAGGGAGGAACCAAGACCCGCAGGGTGGCAAAGCCAAAGCAGAGCGGCGCAGAGCCGCCAGGGCGGCGGATAGGCCCAAAGCGGTGCCTGAGAAGAGCGGGAGATTGAACGGGGGTTCATACCACCGGGACGCGTCACTCGATGGACCGAACGAGGACGCCTGTTCGCCCCGCACACTAACCGGAAGTCATGTGCGATCTGAGCGACAATGCAGCTAGGACAGGCCGGCGATATGACCGCACGATCCCGCGCTGGGCAAGCTGCGTGAATCGCCGCCACAGAACGCAGCTTGCGTACCGGAGACCTGTCTGCCTGCCGCCGGCGAAAGCGCCCGTGCCGAGTTGTCCATGTGGGCGACATATTCATCACTCGAACGCCTGGTCGGCCCGGAAGCGGACGATGGTCAATCCCAGAGGATTGACGGCCAGCTCGTTGTTCTTCACGTTCTCCCGGAAGACATAGGTAACGCTGGCGGTCCATTGCTCCCGCTTGAGTTCGCTATGATCCGAGGGATTGGTGAACACCTTCTCGAATTCAATCCGAGCCGAATAAGGGGACTGACGCAGATCGTCCAGGACGACGTTCTTGACTTCTACATCGACGAATGGGAGCGAGCTGTCCTTCGTGTAATTGGCGATGATATTGTCTTTGCGCTCCTGGTCGATTACGGCACGCTGCACGTCGCCATTGAGGAAATATAGGGAGTTCGTCTGATCGCGCTCAACGGTGAATCGATTGCGGCTGAAATACAGTTCGGCCCAGCGGGTCAAGTAATACTTGTTCTCGGCTTCTTGGGGACGGTATTGGAAATTGCGATAGTCGATCGCTTCCGCCCGGCCTACGTCATTGATACGGATGATGAACGGATGCGTATTGGCAAGCGCGATCTGACTGCGAAATACAAGCGCGGCGAGCGCGAGGCAGATAGCGGCCAGAACCAGAATCGTGACCTTCAGGTAGGTATTCATCACCAGCGGATCACCGTACTGTTCGAGATACCGTTCCGCCGCGCGACTAATCTCTGCCGAGGGTTTCGTCGTAGTTGTCATTGCATTGCCTCCACTGTGGCTAAATGGCTCGGAGAACCGCAGCCGCTATCAGGCCGCCAATTCCCCCTCCATGACCGCCGGCGGAGCCAGAGAAGATGCTCATGGTCATGGCCGGAATTTTGAAGAGAATATAGATATTGACCAGGACAAGGAGAATGAGCAGCGGAAGCTCCTGCACCATCGTGCCGGGATCGGCGAAATTCACGAACTCCGTGTAATACTGCGCGAGCAGATGCGCCAGGATGCTCAACACCGCGGCTGCAAGCACCTTATAGAAGCAGAAACCGATGAACGCTTTGAGCCATCCCCAGAACAGAAATTCCAGCTTTTCAAAGACAAGAAAAGGGATGAAGATCGGACCGAGCAGGCCGATTACTGCGCTGGCAACCGCGCCGTAGGCGACCACGGCGCTGACCACGGCGGAGAATACGGCAATGAGCACCTGAATGAGAGCGTAGACGATGGCGTAATAGGGGTTCATTACCGCTTTCGCCATGCCGGGAGCTTCCGTCGATTGCGCCTGGTTGATCGTGTTCTGAATGCTTGTCATGCTGTCGGTGCCGATGACGTTAACAAGATATTGCGCGCCACCATTGATAAAGCCGCGGAAGGACTGGCCGACGCCGGGAATGCTTGTGTCGTAGAACTTCACGAGCGTATAGGCAAACGTAATGAGCATGAAAAAGCTCAGGAACTTCCCTACGTGGAACCCCGCGCCGTGGTGCGTCGATGCCAATGCCTCCTGAACCCCAAACCAGACAAGCATCATCGTGGCGAGCGCGATGCAGATACGAAGGCCCATTGCGTCGATTGTGGGGGACGCGACGCTGGTCAATGCGTCGCATCCCTGCGTGATCCAATTCAGCACTCCCATAGTTCACCTCGCGGCCGCGATTCGATTATCAATAGGTCAGGGCTTGCGCGCCGCCCTGGTAGGCCGGGGCGACGTGCGTTTGATAAGTGCTTGTGTAATTCGCCGTGTCCTGGAACCCGGCCTTCAATGCGTCTTGTTGCTGTTTTTGAGCCACGATCTGCTGCAGGGCGAGATTCGCATTGATTTGGTTTGCGTCCTGCATGGTGCGAAGTTGCAAGAGCAGGGCCTGGTTGATGCGCTGGAGTTCGGCCATGATGGTTTGCTGGCTTGGGTCCTGGCTTTGCGTCGCGGCTTCGAGGTTGGCGATGTCCGTTTGCCTCGATGTCTGATTGGCCCGAATCGTACCGAGCACCGCGAGATTGTTGGTCATTACTGAGTCGCCGAGATCCACGGTCGCGCCCTGGGCCGCGATCTGTTGCTGGCCTGCGATGCTTACCGCGCCGTATCCGGGAACCATGTTGCCGGTGCGCGGCACGCTCGCCTGTTGGTAGGCGGCAGCCGCGCCATTCCCGGTATTCGCGGAGCTGACCCACCCGGCCGAATTGCCATAAGTATTCGAGACCTGTTCGAGCATCCGTAAGTCGGACATCGGCGATAGGAACCGCGAATAGAGGTTCTGGGGCGCAAGGATCATCTGGTGGTAGAGATTGTATTGCTGGACGATCTGGTTGTACGTCTGGATGGCAGTTTCGGCGATCTTCACGGTGTTGGTGAAAACCTTCTGGCCATTTTCGATCTGCTGCATCTGGTTATTGATCGACTGCTCTTCATGCTCGATCTGTACGATCGCGTGGCCTGACTGCGTGGGATCGTAAACGATCCCGGAGCCGAACTGTGCGTGGGCAAGAGGGACGAGCGAAAACATTGCGGTGAGGGTGAGCACGATACTTTTCATGGGGGAACCTCCTGGTTGGGGACTTAATGTTTGTTGCGCTGGTCGAGCTTGTTGGCGTCCTGCTCCGCCATGCGGCAGACCTCGGCGGACGTGTCGGATCGCAGGCATTGCTGGAACCCCTTGCACACGGCATCCGAATCTGCGGGATCGCAGGCGATCTGCTTTTTGCAGCCGCACAGGGCAACGAGAGTGGAGAACAAGAGAACGGTGATGACGATTGGGCGCATATCAGCTCCTCAATAGGTCTGTGGAATGGTGTGATTCTCATACGCAGGGAGCAACATATCCTGCGTGAAGTAAATCTTGACGCGGTGACCTTCGCGGATGGTGATGGTCGGAGGAATCTGCATGAAGCGGTCGAGGATGGTCGTGGCCGACTGCGAGACGCTGGAGGCCGCGCCTGTTGTAAACGCCTGGGACCCGCTTGTGGTGATGGTGCCACCCCCCTCTTCGATCTCGCCCGCACCTGCGATAACTCCGAGCGCAATCGAAGTTCCGAAGATTTCGAGATAGTGATTGTTGACCTTATCCTTCAGCCCCTCCTCGCCGATCTGGTCGAGACCGTGAAACTGGTCGAGGTCCACGGAATACCCATCGGGCATAATCAGGCGGTGAAAGACCACAGCCATGCGGCGCTGCTGTCCTAAACCCGACGCCCCGATTTTCTTGGCCTCGCCCAGTACAATCGTTCCTTCCGGGATGAGCACATGCTGGCGGTCGTGTGAGTAAATTGGATTCGACACCAGCACCTTGACCGGCCCGGCGGCATCGCCGTCGAGACGGTTCATGAGAATCGTGTCGAGCGTCGTACCCTCATAGATCACATAGGGCTGGCCTATGGCCGCGTCGATATTGATCTCGGGCCTGCGCGCGGCTGGCGCGGTCTGTGGAGCTTGGGCCGCAGGGCCAGCGGGCGGATCGCCCGCGCCGCGCGGCGCAATGAAATTGCTGGCTGACTGGCCAGGAGAGGATTGTGTGACAGCCTGGGCCGCCTGCGGTTGTTGCGGCGGGTCAGGCGCGCGCGCAAAGACAAGATTCGATGCGAAGCGAGAATCGAAGGCAAGCTCACGGTCCTTGGCCGCGAGCTGCTGTCCCTCCTGCGCGGCTGGCGAAAGCTGCTGTTGCGCGTAGCCGCCCTGCGGCTGCGCGCACGGTTGGCCGGGGACACAAGGAACCTGCTGGCCTGTCGGACCGTAACCTTGGGCGGCGGCCTGCTGCGCGGGGGTCGCCCCAGCAAGAGAAGGGTCCGCCGGGTTTGCTGCCTGTTGCGCCGCCTTTTGTTGCGCTGCCGCCACCTGGTTCTTGAGGTCTTGTACATTGTTGTCCGTCGCGTCCTGGAGCGTGGGCTGGGGCGGCTGATTTGGCGTCCCGCTCTTTTGGGTGGGCGTTTTCTTGCCCGTACCGCTGAAGATCGCCGCAACAATCACCAGCAGCGCCGCGCCGAGATAAAGCATCGGTTTCAGGTTCTTCTGCAGCACGCCTTTTGGCTCCCCGGCTGTACGGCGCAACTCCGGCTCGACCGCCGCTTCGCTTGGGGTATTCGTAATTGGTTCCGGCATACTCGCCTCCATTCATCCTTTGCGTGAAAATTCCAGCCGCTTCTTGCCCAGTTCGACGTAGCCCGAATCCATCACTTTCGGGATGATGTAGGTGCCGTCGTTCAACTCGTAAGTGATGAGGTTGGGCTTGCCATCGCGCATCTCGTACACGCTGAATTTCTCCGGCGCGCTGCTCTTGATGTAAGTGAATTTGTCGTCGTGGTAGATCGCTGTAATATCGAACGGCGCTTCGTTGGCGTGGAAGTTGTAATCGAATTTGAGAGACAAAGGATAGGCGCTCTTATACTCGTCAACGGCCTGGGTGACATGCGACTGAACCGCGGCGAGTGCCTGCTGCGACTGTTCCAGTTGCCCGGCAGGAACGAACTGCGGCGGGCCGCTGGCTGCGACGATAGAGGAGTGGTCTGCCGGCTCGACGATCACCTTGAGGTCGGGCGCGTCCGTGGTGCCGGAGACATCCTGCAAGGTGAACGAGTAGATGTTGCCCTTGTCGGTGATGAGGTTGAGATTGGAGCTGATGCCCGCCTTTGCTGGATGCACGAAACAGAAGTTGCCGACCACATCGACAATCCAAAAATCTTTGTCGCCGGTGGCCGCTTCCATGATCTTTTCGGACGCAGGCACTTCAATGAGAGTTGTGTACTTGAGCTTCGCGCGGATAGCAACAATGTCCTGCGAATGGTACTGAACGGTCCGTGCCGAGGCGTCCTGTGCAGCGGCCACGACGGGAGGGAGAGCCAGGGCGAGCCCGGCGATAAAGATCAATGCCTGTTTCATACGGTTGCTCCTTTGGGGGTGGAAGGTACAGCCCGGCCAAGCGTGCGGGGCCGGAACGGAAAGTCCTCGGCAAGACGGCGCAGACCCTCGGCGATGCCGAATCGCTCGAAGTAATCGCGCTTTTTCAGGTTGTCGCGGGCATTGTTGGTCGCCATCCAGTGCGTGACTGAATCGACGTTCAAATGCACTTTCTTGCTGGACTGCGCTTTGCGGACGAGCATCTGTCCTGGCGGAACAAGTCCGGCGATCAGATCCAACTCCGTGTCGTTCAGATGGAAGGCTTCGCGGTAAACGTCCCGGTCCATCTCCGGGTTGGCGAGGAATATCTTGGTTGGGCAGCTCTCGGAGACAATCTGCAACATGCCCGATTCCTGAAGCTCTTTGATGGACTGCGTGGCGAGGATCATGGCGGCGTTCAATTTGCGCCATGTTTTCTGACCTTGCACCACGTAGTTGCGGATGGTCTCGTTCTTAATGAAAAGCCACGCCTCGTCGAGCAGAAATACCTTAAAGGTGGCGAGCCTCTGGGGATCGGCGATTTCGTTGCTGGCCCGATGCAGAACATAAAACAGCAGCGGTTCCAGCACTTCAGGCGAATCTCCCCAGCCCGCGAAATTGAAGGTCTGAAATCGGCTGAAGGTGAGTGTGTCCGTGGGATTGTCGAAGAGAAACCCGTATTGACCGCCTCTGGTCCAGCGATGGAGCCGCTCTTTCAATTCGCCGATGATGTTGGCGAAGTTGGATATAGTTCGCTGACCCGGCTCAAGCAGGTACACGCGCTCCACTGCATCCCACAATTTGCGTTCCTCTTTGAAATCCAGGCGGTAGCGCTGCTCATTGCCCTCGATGAGCACGCGAAAGAAACTGAAGAGAAATTGCAGATTCTCTTTTGTCGGCGGCAACGAAAATGGATTGATAGTGAAATCCCGCGCCTCTTGGCCAACATTCAAGTAGCTCCCGCCGAATATGGTGGTCAACGATTCAAAGCTGGAGCCGATGTCGAAGATGAAGGTCAGAGGCGCGTACTTCTGCGCGCTTTGGAGGACCGCGTTAGCCAGGTAACTTTTGCCCGAGCCCGTCATCCCAAGGATCAACGTGTGTGCAACTTCGCCGTTGTGGAGGTTCAGAAAGTACGGTGTAGCGTTGTCGGTTTCGAGCACGGCCAGATATTCGGCGCCGAGATGTGCGTTGACCTTTTCTCCCAGCAGAATGGTGAATAAAAACGACAGGTCGGCGTAGTTGCTATTCAGCAGATACATTCTGCGGAGATTGAAAGCATAGCCACCGGGCACGGTGGCGAAATAAGCGTTGAGCTGGTTGTAAGTCTCTACGAACAGGCTGCCGTCCGCGTTGGTAAAGACGCCGGCGAACTCCCCAGCGAGATGTTCGAGGGCCTGCCGATCCTTTCCAAAGGCCACGATCGTCAGCGAAAATTCGCCCAGTGACTGTCCATCGCCTAGCGCGCGGAGGCAATCGCCCAAATTCTCGATGTCCGCCTGCTTCGATTCATCTACGAGCACGTCGCGGGGGTTCGTCTGGGCTGGGTCGTTGCCGAGTTGCGATAAAAAACCCGTCTTTGAGACGTTGAAGTGCTTGCGGCGTTTGTTCACCTCTTTGCGCGCCTTCTCTTGGGAGAGCGGCGCCCATTCCGTGACGGCGTAGAAGTTTGCGGGGATTTTTAATAGTGCATCGAGCACCAATGGTCGTGTCTCGCCGATTGCCTCTTTCATGGTCAGTATGCGGATGAAGTGATCGCCCACGCGCAGATGATCGCGTTCGGCCTCGATGTCCGAGTTCACCACTTGGTAATCGAGAAACTGCGTGTTCTTCGGCCTGCCCGCGATGCGCCAGTGGTCGTAGTTGAGCAATCGACGGAAGAAACGGAACTGGCCCTGTTGGTTCAGAATCTCGATTTGAACGAAGTCACCGAGCTGACGAGCGAACGCTTGGACATGCTGTTCGAGCTTCGCAAGGTCGCGCTCGATCTGCGACCGTAGCAGCGTTTTTATGCTGTTGCTCGTGAACTGAGTCCTCAACTCGTTCATGGCTCCGGCCGGATCGCGGAAGAGTTGTGCGAGTGCCGCGCCTACGCCTGTTTTCGACCGCGAGCCTTCCAGCAGAACGCAATAGAAGATTTCAATTTGAAATAGCTTGTCCGCCTTTGCCGCGAAGAATTCGCGCCGCTGATCGACGGCAGTCTGTACCACTGGATCGTCATAGTGGGCAAAAGGAATCTCCGGCCGGTTGGTCTTGAAAAGGTACTGGTAGATGTGAAATCCAGGACCGAAGGATTTGAGTGCGGCTTCGAGTCGCTTTACGGCGTACTCTTGGCTTCCATGGTCGAGGCTTTCGTAGTCCACGCCCGCGACGCTCAACACCATTCCCAGGTCGCCACTCTTTGTTAGGAAGGCGGTCTCATTCCAGAAACCGTACAGGTTGATGTGGTCCGAGAGCGCGGCGGCCTCCTTCCACGGCTTGATCATCTTATCGAGGCGCAGCATCAGACCACCTCCACACGCGAAATGCCCTGTTTAGCTGCGTCATAGCGGGGCTTGAATTTCTCGGACTTCGCCAGGATGCGCAGAAACGCAGGATCGGCACTCGTCACCCAGCTTCCGAAGGCGAATCCGCCGATGAACACAGCTATCCCGGCAAGCAGACTGTTAAAGAGATTGAATGCGCCGACGGCCCCGACACAGACGAAGTAAAACAGCGTGCGTTCGACACCCAGGTACGTGAGGGGCTTGTGCAGGCTCTTGTAAACACGGTTCCTGCGCCGGTTATCGGTGTGTGTCTGCATCGAAAGCCCCTCACACTTGAGAACTTGAGCGGTGGTGGTTACGGCTGCAAATGCGGCGCACGATCAGATGCCCCACAGCCAGCTGAGAACGTTCACGGCCATCACGGCGATGCCGGTTCCTGCTGCGACCCCAGCCAGCGTCTTCTTCGCGCCGGGCTCGCCGTGGGCAAATTGATAGCCGCCGATCACGATGGCGATCAGGCTGGCGACTTTGGCAATGGTTCCCGTGAACAGGTTTTGGAGAGCGGTGAATCCCGTGTCGAAGGGCGTCCCGCCCGATTGGGCAAAGACGAGCGCGGGAAAGAGAACTAGCAGCGTGAGAAGAGTGATGGGTTGACGGAGCCGGCGCGGGTGTTGCCATAGTGCGTATCCACGCCGCATCGGGGATGTGAATGGGAGAATCATCGGCACCTCCATCGACTGAGTTTCAGTCGTGAATGTGCCGGAGCTTAGTGTCGATGATTGCTACTCGTCCAATACTTCTTTGCGATGGGGCTATAGCTTTCGTCGATGGTGGTCTTTGCCTGGTTCATCGTCAGCGGAGAACAGCGCGAGTTGATTGTCGTGCGCTCGATCCGCTGGTTTTTGTCCTGTGCTATGCGCGCGAACCGATGCGACGGGCTTCCTTGCGGGAATCTCTGGCGTTGTCCTGAAGTGCTTTGTCAATTCTTCAACGAACCACGACAATGCCGGATTCTCATGTTCGGCCTTGGTTACAAAGGCGGTATCAATCGTCCAATCCACGCCAGCAATCGGCCGAGTTACGAGGCCATTTATCAGGGGACGACTGGCACGAATCAGCGAATAGCAGACACCTTCTTTGACCATCCATTGAATATGGTCGATATTCAGCGTTGGCTTCGAGGGACGCAGGGCGACTCCAAGTTCCTTGAACATCTCCGCGATTCGCACAAAAGCGGTCGGATGATGCCGTTGATAGGTGAAGATGCTGATTTTCCCATCGAGGGCATCGGGCGGAATTGCCTCTCTCTCTGCGAGCGGATCATCGCTTCTCATGCAGACCACGAGCCGCTCCTTTTCGATTACATTTGTTTCCAGTTCATCGTCCATGATCGGAAGCGTGACGAGGGCCGCGTCAAGGCTGTCCTGGCGGATGCGATTCGTAAGCTCGTCGGTGTCTCCGCTCTCTGGGATAAACTCACTTTCGGGCAACAGCTCTCTATACATCTCAGTGACCGCGTTCAATAGTGCTTTCTGGACAAACGGCGTGAATCCGAGACGCAGCGGCATTAGCTTTCCCGCATGGATGGCCTGTACGGTCCGAACGATGCGCTCTCGCGTCTTTAAGCCCTCACGCGCGTACCGTATCAATACCTTGCCTTCCGGCGTCGGCATGTTTCCGTGTTCCCGGTCGAAGATCAGGATTCCGAGCACGTCTTCCAGCTGCCCAACCTGGGTACTGAGAGACGACTGTGCCAGGTGGAGTTTTGCGGCAGCCGCAGTAAAGCTGCCGGCGTCCGCGATGGCGACAATATATTTGAGGAGCCGAAACTCCAGGTGCTCTACGCTCATGCGGACCTCCGAAATTTCACGACGTTGGCGACCGCTTGCGGCAGTATGAACAGGGGGAAAGCACCTTCATACCTGTAATGAATTGTCCATCCCGCGTATCAAAACCGTCAACAATCGTTCCGACCGATGGCCCCATATTCCAAAGCGATGCCCCCATCCATCAGAAGTATTGGACAGCATGCAAGGGGCATAGCAAGGTAGAGAGAACACCGATTGTAGGGGGTCATGCGTGAATCTGATCGAGAAACTGGAGGCGCGCAGCGGTGCCATGAAGGTCGCGGAACTCTGCGAGCTGCTTGGCGTGGACGACAAACATATCTACCGCATGGCGGCTCGTGGCTCACTGCCTTGCTTTCATGTCGGAGGGGCGGTCCGCTTCGACCCACAAGAGGTCGCCAAATGGCTTCGATCAAAGTACGGTGTGGTTTCGGGTGAAAACAAGAGACCTCCTACGTCGGTGCGAGCTGCCCGCAGGCAGGAGCAGCGCATAGCTTGAATCGCCTCGGGCGAGTAAAGAGAAGGGTGCCAGGCAAGTTCATCAAGTTGTTGATTCCGTGTTGTTTCTTAATCATAGGGTCACTCCATTGCAAGAATCCGCATTTTGTGGTTGCATCGTTGGCTGGTGTTGAGGCATCATATGAGTGTCGGGATATAAGTGCAGCGGCTGATAGGCCGTGGTTCCGACCCCGCCAGCAATGGTCCCCACGAGCGTAGGGATAAAAGAGGCGCATGGAACTCTGAAGCGGTTCTCCAAGCGGAGAACCGCTTCTCCTTTTAAGACCGGATTTTAATGCCGTTCAGCGTGTTGTGCAGGATGATCCAGAACCGGATCGGTTTCCCTGAAGGGCGAGTTGATTGATAACCGGGATCACGGACGAATGCGGATTCGACGATCATTTCCAGCCTGCCCTTGCCTACCTTCTTAACCTTAAAATAAATCTCGTACTCAACGGTCCGTCCGTCGCCCGTGATGACCTCAACTGTGAAGAAGTTTCTCCGGTTACGGTTGTGATAAGGCTTCTTGGCCGGAAGCGCCTGGATGATCTCGGGCAAACACTTCGACAGCTCATATCGGCGAAAGTCGAAAAGACGCACCTCGTAATCATCTCCGGTGTAGACAAGTTGCTTGTCGTACACCTCCCCGTCCTTCGGGCCTCGCGTGAAGCAGTGGGAAGTGAAGATGGTCTCTACGGTGTAGGTCTCGGCCGGCTTGTCTCCCTCGGCAGGCCGCTCAAAGCGATACGTGCAAGGATGCAGGTGAGTGAGATCGTAGGTCGTCCCGTCGTGTTGAAATGGTCTCCACTTCAATAATGTGATCCTCTTCGCCCACAAGACTGCAAATCGTTGCAGTTGGAGCGCAAACCTGCCGGCGAATTTCTGCGATGTTCCATTCTAAGAGTTGATGCCCCTGCGCGTCCGACACAGGGAAAAGCCACCCCGCAAGGGTGGCTTTTTCTGTTGGGATCAATCACGCCACCATACTCGCCAGCTCACCGTTGTTGACCTTGTGCGCGGCATCTTTGGAACGGATGCCCTTGAGGTAGACCATCGTGGATTTGATGTCCCGGTGTCCAAGCCATGCCTGCACGGTGCGGATGTCTACGCCGTCGCGGAGATGGTTGGTGGCGAAGGTATGCCGGAACTTGTGCAGGAAGAAGTTCATGCAGTACGGTCCTTCGACGCACTTGTTGCCATGCTCGGTCACACAGCGGCCACAGTTCAAACCGGCACGCTCCGCGACGCGCTTTACCACCATGTCCATTTCGCTGTCGGGATTGCCTCGGGTGTTGCCGAAGATGAGATCGTGAGGCCGGGCCTTCTTGCGTTCCTTCCTCTTCGTCAATCGCTCCACCAGAACATGAGGCAGGGGAACAACACGCTCCTCCCAGTTCTTCGGCGTAAAGTCCCATTCCTTCTTGGCCGTGACGCGCACAAGGTCGTGCTTGGAGTCGAGATCGAGGTATTCGACGTAACGAATCTCCTGGTCGCGAAAGCCGGAGCCGAGGATGAACTTGAGCATGTCGGCTTCATCTTCGGTCGCAACCTTGAACATGGCCGTGATCTCTTCCGGCTCATAGATAGGCCGGATGGTATCGACGAAGCTGGGCCAGTCGCCCTTTTCGAGCAGCTTCTCGCGGCCATGCCGTTTGAAGAGTTGGAGCACCGTCACCAGCTTGTCGTAGACGGTGCGCGCTCCCAACCCCTGCTCGTAGCAGTACGTCATGAAGTCGATGGCGTCCTGCCGCGTTGCGTCCTCGGCATACTTCTTCTTGTAGGAGGCCCGAAGGAGAACATCGAGGGTGTAGCGATAGGTGAGAAAGGTCCGCTTCTTCCGCTGCATCTTGACGTACTTCAGATAGGCGTCAATGGCGTCGCCGATAGGCGTCTTGTCTGCGGCTACAGGCGGCGGCTCCGGCGCGGCAATCAGGCCGTCGCGAATCGCGCGCAGCTCCAGCGCCTTGCGGCGTGCGGCGTCGATGGCCTCTTCTCTGGCAACCGGCGTGCGATAGCGATGGCCCTGCCGACCGCCGACGCGCCACTCGATGTAGTACGCGCCTTCCGGGTGGGTCTCGATCTGGCCGTTGATGCGCACGCGGTCCTTGAGTCTGCCGTTGGGTTCAGGGACAACGGCAGCAAAACGCCATCCGGCGGAGGTTTTGATTTTCTTGATGAGGTTGACGCGCTCCGCGTAGTCGGGAGCATTGAGAAGAGTGCCGAGGGGCTTGGGAGCAGGCTTCTGAGCAGGCATTGACTGACCTCCTCTGAGGCTTCATAGCCTAGCAGAATTGGGTCAGGGTGGACACCATCGTGGACACCAAGGTACTAAGTTATTTATTTGCTTAGTCTCGGTTAGAAGGCAGCGCTCTAACCAACTGAGCTACGTCCCCACATGAAGCCGCATTCCGGCTGCAAAATACTCTCAGTGGACCATCCTCCCTCTATCGGAGGCTCGCCCCTTCAATTTGCCGGGTGCTCCTGACCGCAGATTTACCCTGGCGGGCAAAACGCGATTCCTGCTTCATCAATATGATTGAGTGTATCAGAAAGAGCAGGTTTCGGGAGACCATCAGCCCACGAAAATCCCCTGCAGCATTTCGTCATAGCATGGCCTGAGTCGCGTACCGCCGCCAGCTCCTTACGTATCAACAGGCTCCTAAGCTGACCAGGCTGCGCGATTGCCGCGGCCGCTGGAAATGAATCCCATATCTATTGAAATTCCGCGCACACACTGCAGCAGGTGGTTGGCAATCGAAGGCAGTTTCTGCGCTGTCACGCGAAACGATGGCCCGGAAACACTCACCGCCGCCACTGGCATCCGCTGTGCATCCAGTACTGGGACCGCGATGCAGCGCAGGCCCTCCTCCAACTCCTCGTCGTCAACCGCGTAGCCGCGGCGGCGTGTCTTCTCGATCTCCACGCTTAGAGCCTCGGCGGTAGAGATTGTGCGATTTGTGAAACGCTCAAAGCGCGTGCGGCGCAGCACCTCGTTCAGGCGCTCCTCAGGCAAAAACGCCAGCATTGCCTTGCCTACCGAAGTGCAATGCACAGGGTTGCTCGCGCCGACACGAGTAATCATGCGCACTGATCGCGCCGGCTCGATTTTGTCAATGTAGATCACGTGCGCGCCCTCCAGAATGCCCAGGTGCGCCGTCTCTTCGGTTTCGGCTACTAGCCGGCGAAGGTGCGGCTGCGCCCGCTCGCGCAGGTCATATTGTTCTATGGCGCGATTGCCAAAATCAAACAACCTCAACCCCAGGCGGAACTTTCCACCCGCGGTCCGTTCCACCATGCGGTGCCTCTCCAGGACCATCAGAAAGCGATGCGCTGTGCTCTTATGCAACTGTAGCGACGCGGCAACCTGCGCCAAACCAAGCGCCGTTTCGCTCTCCGCTAGTAGATCCAGTACCGCGAATGCTCTGTCCAGCGCTTGAACTTTATAAATGCCCTGTGGGGGTGTTTCACGCATGATGGTCCCTTGTTTCGCAAAAAGACTTCTTCTTCAGTTTCTTGGATTTGGGACAGGATGTCAAATGCTGGTACGAAGTTCCAAGCGATGAGATTCCCTCCATCTCCCCTTAACAATTCCTTCCAGACGTTCATGTTCATCCACCTCGTGCCGATAACCGAAACCAGTAGCGATTAAATTCCAGGAGCCTGCAAGCGGAGATTGCGTTGAGGGCGTTCGTCTGGGTTGTTGCAGAGAGTTGCAAGGCTGTTTCCAGAGGCCGCATGCCATTCTTCAGCTTCCCAGGATGATCTCCGTTATCACGTTTCCATGTGACAACGGGTACAGACCCTGCCGTTCCTGACGGCCACATCATTGCCAGCAGTCAAGTTGAAGCAGTAGTGGGTTCTTGGGGTCAGGAGTGTGGTTTGCCTCTTTTGCTTTGAAGTGACTCGACCGATGCAGCGTATGATCTAAAGTGTCCATGTTTGCCGTCACAGTCTCCCCCTTTTCGCTGTGACGCCGGTCACAATCGGTGCTATATTCGCAATATGGATGCCAAACAATGGGGAGCACCGCGCCACCCCCTGGGCGCAAGCGAACCCGCAAGAACGCACCAAGCCACTGGGAGCACCAAGGCCTCTATGTCGAACTCAATGCAAATCCCCGATTCGCTAAGTTCCGCCGAGATGTCCATTGCGGTCATCTGTCCGGACGAACAGCGCCGCGCCGCCGCCACAACCATGCTGCGCGATTCCCAGAGCGGTCCGGTCCACGAGTTCAACGCCTATCCACCCGACCTAAATGAAGTGCCGCGATTACTGGGGGATAAGTACGACGTCATTCTGGTTGAATTGGACAGCGACCCGGAGTACGCGCTTGATCTGATAGAGATGATTTGTGCGCGCAACCTGGCAACCGTAATGGTCTACTCCGCGCAGACTGATCCGGGATTGCTGCTGCGCTGTATGCGCGCTGGCGCGCGCGAGTTTCTCACTCTGCCATTCGACTCCGGTACAGTGGCCGAAGCCCTGGTACGTGCCTCGGTCCTGCGCGCAGGAACGCGCGCCCCTAGAAAGAAAGACGGCAAGCTGCTGGTATTTCTCGGCGCCAAAGGCGGCTCCGGTGTCACCACACTGGCCTGCAATTTTGCGTCATCGTTGGCCAAGGAGTCCGGGCAAAGAACCCTGTTGATCGATTTCAATCTCCCCCTTGGAGACGCTGCGATCAGCCTTGGAGTCAGGCCCCAATATTCCATTTCCAGCGCGTTCCAGAATACCAGCCGGCTCGACGTAAATTTTCTATCTACCCTGCTGGTGCAGCATGAGTCTGGATTATTCGTACTGGCGGCTCCGGGCGAATTGGCGCCCACCTATGTCTCGGCTGAAGCCATCGACAAGCTGCTCGAGGTCGCCCGTCAGGGGTTCGATTATGTGGTGGTCGACGCTGGCTCCAGACTCGACCTTCAGCGCGAACATCTTTTCGATGAATCCGCCACCTTCTATCTGGTCACGCAGGTCGGCATCCCCGAGCTGCGCAACTCGCATCGCCTCATCGCTCTGCTCTCCGCAGCCGGCAGCCCCAGGCTCGAAATCGTCATCAACCGCTACGACCCCCGCGCCGTGGAAATCGATGAGGAGCACATTACCAAGGCTCTCACCAGGCCGGCGAAGTGGAAGATCCCCAACAACTATGCCGCCGTGCGGCGCATGCAGAACACGGCTACCTTGTTCACTGAAAACGACGGGCAGATTGCCAAGGTAATCCAGGAGATGGCCTACGCCGTTTGCGGTGAACCTGCTGTCGTCGAAAAGAAAAAGAGAGGATTCAGCCTCTTCCGCCGCGGGGTCGCTTCCTAGGTTCTTTTCGCCGCGACGGTAGACCCTCCCCCGGCTCCCACTCCTCGCATTGTCGAAGCAGACCGGGAAACGCTTTGTGTCAGGGCACGGCTTCAGCCGTGCCGTTGGCGCTACAAAACGCTGGCGGGCTTTAGCCCCTGAGGACGATCTATTCAAACTCCTATGCTTCCATTTCCCCCGCCGCGCGTCTATTGCGGTATCATTGCGTCTATATAGGTGAGTGGCCTGGTTCCCCTCAAGGGCCGCCCCGGTGGTGTCTGTGTCTCGATTCTTCCAGCGATTTGTCTTTGTTCTTTCCGTGGCGATCTTTGCCGCCCTCGGACTCGGCTTTCTCTTCGGCGAGTTTGGTTGGTTTGGCGTTCACGCCGGTGGCCAGCAGGACGGCGCTTACCGCCAGATGGCCATTTTCCGCCAGGTCCTCAGCAAGATTCAGACCGACTATGTCACCGACCCCAACATCAATGACGTGACTACCGGCGCACTGCACGGGCTGCTCGAGTCGCTCGACGCTGACTCCAGTTATCTGACCGCCTCCGAGTACAAGGCGTACAAGCAGCGTCCGGCATCGGGCGTGGCGCAGGTCGGTATCACTGTTTCCAAGCGATATGGTTACGCCGTCGTTGTCAGCGCGCTCCCCGGTTCGCCAGCAGAAAAAGAGCACCTCGCAGATGGCGACGTAATCGAGTCCATTGGCGACCAGTCCACGCGCGAGCTGTCACTGCCGGTTATCCGCATGCTCCTGGAGGGGAAACCGGGAACCACTGTAGTTCTCTCTGTGGTGCACCCCACCAAGTCTGAACCCGAAAAGCTCACGCTAACCCGCTATATCGCCGCCACTCCCACGCTCACTGAACAGCAGTATGAAAACGCGACCATCCTCTATCTGAAACCCGGTGCTCTTACCGCCTCTCGTGTAGACGAGATTGCCGCCCGGCTCAAAGCCGCAGCCAAGGACCACAAGGTGTTGCTCGACCTCAGAGATTCCTCCGGTGGCGACGAACAACAGGGTCTTCGGCTGGCTAACTTTTTTGTGAAGCAGGGTACGCTCGCCACGCTTGAGGGCCAGAAGTTTCCCCGCCAGACCTTCACCGCCGACCCGGCTCTTTTCATCTCTGCCGCGCCTCTGGTCGTGCTCGTTAACCGCGGCACCTATGGCGCGGCGGAGCTCACCGCTGCCGCCATCGAAGACCTGAAGCGCGGCGATGTAGTCGGCGAGCGCACCTTTGGCGAGGGCTCGGTACAGAAGACCATCGATCTGCCTGACGGCGCTGCGCTGCTGCTCACTGTGGCCAAGTACGAAGGCCCCAACGGAAAGAAGATTCCCGATGAGGCGGTATTGCCAAACGTCGTAGTCGGACCAACGCTCGAAGAAGAAGATGAGGAAGCGCCGCAGACCAAGGGAGATCAGCCGCTGTTGAAGGCGATCGATCTGCTGAAGGCAAAAAGCGTCGGCCTCTCCACCTAGCGCCCTGTCTCTACGGCTTACGTCAAGATCAGGCTGTCGCTTCGCATCAAAAACAATAATGAAATGATCCCTCGACGATTCAATTTGGAATCGCCGACAAGAAGGCGCGCGTCTCGGCCACAACGCGGTCCTGGAACTTCGGGTCGCGCACGAGCGAGGAGCCTTGCATGGGGTGGCCGCCTTCGTCGTAGTAAACGCCGGTTTGACCCGATGTATCGATCAGGATCTTGGTGATCACGCGCGCGACTCGCTTCGGGGTGCTCAAGATCTTGATGAAGGGCATGAGCGGCGGCACGAAGAGCGGGATCACGAAACTCTGCAGAAAGCGCAGGAAAACTCCGACATCGCTCCCGCCGAGACCGGTCGTTAAATTCAAGCCCGGCTCGATCGCATTGAAGTGTAGCCGGGGAGTCTCACGGGCGAATGCCATCGCCGCAGCGAGGACGGCTTGTTTGGAAGTTGCGTATGCGTCGTAACCCGGCTTTTTGGCCCCGCCAGGCTTCCATTCACCCCGTGCACTCGCCTCTGCTGAGATATAGCGGCCGCCTCGAAAACCTGCAGCCACGGCTGGCTTGCGTTCGAGATCTTCTACAGCGGACACGACGAATACGACATTCGCACCGCTGGGAAGACTCGGTATAAGCTCCTCTGTTAGCGCAAACGGGCCGACATGATTCGTAGCGAACGTCATGTCCCATCCCAGCGCATTCTTCGTCGGACGCAACTGCATGACGCCCGCATTGTTGACCAGCCCGGCGATCGGAAGATGAAGCGCGATGATCTCCGCAACCGCGCGCCGCACACTCGCAGGATCGGATAGATCGCATACGACCGGCACCGCGTGATGGCCTTTTTTTTCAATGACCTTCTGCATCTCGCCGAGCTTTCCGCGGTTGCGGCCCACCAGTACGACCGTGCCATGCTTGGCCACTTCAAGTGCAGTCGCTCGACCAATGCCGGACGTCGGGCCGGTGATGATGTACGCTTTTCGATCTTCAGAAACGATCTTCGACATTTTCTTCTCCTATGCTTTCACCAGTCCGAGCTCCAACAAACTCCGGGCCGTGGCGAGAACTGCATCTTTGGGGCTCCTCGGTGACCAGCCCAACAGGCGGCGCGCCTTTTCATTGGAAGCATTCTTGTGTTGTTTGCCAAGCTCGGGCAACACCGCTCTGACTTGGAAATCAAACAACCCAATGACACGCAGAAGCCAGGTGGGCAAAGAACGGGTTGGAACCTTGCGGGCGGCGTCGCCGAAGTTCTCTTTGAGAATTTGTGCGATACCAAGAACGCTCACAACATCCCCACCGGTGGCGAGAAACCGTTCGCCATGTGCGGCCGGGTCGGTCATTGCCTTGAGGTGCAAATCGGCGACATCACGCACATCAACTGCGCCGAACCAGAGATCGGGGCAACCCGGAATGGAGCCGTCCATCAGGCGCTTCACAATCAGGATTGAGGTCGAATAGTCCGGCCCCAGCACGGGCCCGAAAATCCCCACCGGATTGATCACGGCAAGTTCCAGCCCGCCGCCTTCCCTTGCAATAAAATTCCAAGCCTCCCGCTCGGCGATTGTCTTTGATTTCTGATAGGGTTGAATGCCCGGATCGTTGAGGTTTGTCCAATCCTCTTCCGTGAACGTGGCAGTGCGGCCCTTGAAGCCATACCCGATAGCCGCGAAGGACGAAGTCAGCACCACACGCTTGACGCCGGCATCGCGCGATGCCCGCAACACGCGCAGCGCTCCGTCTCGGGCCGGAACGATCAATTCATTCTCGTCCTTGGGTATCGCGGCGGGAAAGGGCGACGCGACATGGAGCACATAATCGCATCCGGCTACTGCTTCGGCCCAACCCGCATCGGCATTCAGATCGGCGGCGAAAAAGGTCAAGCGGTTGCCTGCGTCGCCAGCCCCGCCCTTTCGCAACATCGCGCGCACATCGTTTTCACGCGCTAAGTTTCGCACCGTTGTGCGTGTTTCATGCCCCGCTGCTAACAACTGGATCAAGCAATGAGCACCGACGAAGCCAGTGCCTCCCGTAACCAAAACTCGTGCCATGTTACCCCCTTTAATGACCACCGGCATGAAGCCGGTGGGTTTAGACCAGCCACGTCGAACTAAGCGTAGCCGCCTGTGACTTCGATGCGCTCCGCGTCGATCCAGCCATTGTCTTCAGAGAGCAGCGATGAGATGTTGTCGGCGTCCAACCGTAAAGCGACTGCCTGCGCGCCTGCGTCCTTGACCGCGGCAACAACGGTCTCCGCGTCCCTGCCTTGGGCGTGATACGTGAAGATCGTATTGACGCCGCGCTTTGCCAGACTCTCAACCGTGTTCCGGCCAATTCCACGGCTGCCACCAGTGACAATCGCAATCTTCCTGGGTGTTTTTTCATCAGTTTCTATCGGCATTTTGCACCCCATTCTGGTTGTTTGTTGTCTGTCTAGTCAGTCTTTCTTAACGTCAGAAAATCAATTCAACATTCGCCATAGAGCGTCGAAACCTGCTTTGCTGTGCTTTTTTGCGTTTGCTGGATCCTGAACCATGAAATCCATCGTTGCCTCCGCTACAGAGTTCATGATCGCGACCACAAAGCT
This sequence comes from Occallatibacter sp., assembly GCA_049520075.1. Classification (GTDB taxonomy): domain Bacteria; phylum Acidobacteriota; class Terriglobia; order Terriglobales; family Acidobacteriaceae; genus Telmatobacter. The sequence goes on from JBEKQD010000037.1 coordinate 34,116, forward strand.
CATCGGGGCGTTCAGCATGGGACCATTGGCACGGCTCCGTTCCATCAGTTCGCCGATGCCCGCCATGGTCTTATGCCCGGCTGCGCGGCTTGCTTGAGTGATCTCGTCAGAGACGCCGAGCTGTGCCAGCGCATGTCGCTTCTCAGGATTGGTCACTGCCCAACCCATCCAATTGGACCAGAGGCAAAATAACTGATCACGAAGCTCACCCCCTGCCGGAAGTCCCTCCACGGCAGCAGAAGCCATCCCGGTTTTCAGTTCAAGATAGAGCTGGTTCAACAGGTCGGCCTTCGTCTCGAAGTAGGTGAAGAGTGAGCCGTTAGAGACGCCTGCCTCTTTCGCGATCATCGCCGTCGCTGCGCCCAGCCCGTGGGAGGCGATTACGCGGGTCGCCGCTTCCATGATCGCGTTCCGCTTATCGTCGCTTCTCGGTCTGGCCATGGCTCTCGTTCCTTATCTCCATTTCCAATATATAAGAGAGCGGCTAGTCAGTCAATGCAATATCCCGTCTTGCCATCTTGAGCGAAAATTGGCTCGTATTTGCGCCAATAGCACTCGGAGAGCCTGCTTTTTATGCAAAATGACGGAGCTCCGGCTGCGAACAAATGTGCTGCAAACTTCCGTGTCACTTCACGAAGAGTCATCCCGCCTTTCCGCTCTTGCACAGCGTGGTGCGCGAGAGCAACCCGGGACCGCCTGGCGCAACGCTGCCATGCTAGCCTTGGGCTAAAGCATTTCTCCACTCAAAGCAAGAGAAATGCCGCTGAGGCTGAACCTCTTGGCTATCACCCCGATCGAGCCCCCCAAACCCCGCGGCCTTGGCCGCAGCCATCTGTTGCGTCCCGAGTCCGTGCCGGCGCACGTGCACCAGCACCGCAAGCTCACTGGCCGGTACGCTCTCGCCGCGCTGCTCATTCTCGCTGTGATTACCGGCTCACTCTCCGGCCTTCTTCTGGTCTATTCCGTCGATCTGCCTCAAATTCACGACCTTGAGCGCTTTCGCCCCTCCACCACCACCGATCTCTATGACCGCAAAGGCCGCATCATCGGCTCGTTTGCGCTCGAGCGGCGCGAGGTGGTCAGCTACGAAGACTTTGCGCCTGTCCTGCGCCAGGCCGTTATCTCCATTGAAGACAAGAGCTTCGAATCGCACTGGGGCATCAACGTGTTGCGTGTCGCGGGGGCGGCGTGGCATGACATTCGCAGCCACGGCCGCGCTCAGGGTGCGTCCACGCTCACCATGCAGTTGGCGCGCAACCTCTTTCTCTCCTCGGAACGCACCTCCACGCGCAAAATCCAGGAGGCGTTTCTGGCCATTCAGATTGAGCGCGCCTTCACCAAGGAGCAGATCTTCACCCTCTACGGCAATCAGATTTATCTGGGCAGCGGAATGTACGGCTTTGAAGCCGCGATCTGACGCTGCCCGAGGCGGCTCTGCTCGCCGGCCTTCCCAAGGGTCCGGTTGCTTTTTCGCCTATCCTCAACCCGGAGCGAGCGATGCGCAGGCGCAACCTGGTGCTCACTGAAATGGAGCTTGATCGGGTCATTTCTCACCAGCAGGCGGAGCAGACCCGCAAAGCTCCGCTCGGCCTGCACATTGCCCAGTCCGTCATGTCGGCTGCCCCGTGGTTTCAAGAAGAAGTTCGCCAGGAGCTCGAGAAACGCTTTGGATCAGAGCAGGTGCATGAGGCAGGCCTGAAGGTGGAAACCACGCTCGATCTCGACCTGCAAAAAGCCGCCAATCGCGCCGTTGCCGACGGTCTCGCCGTCTACGAACGACGTCACGGCTGGGTAGGTCAAAGCGGCCTCGGCAAGCTGGAAAACGTGCTCATCAACGGGACCGCCATCGAAGACTACAGGCATCCTGATTGGGCCACAAAGCCCAGCCCCGGCGACTACGTCCATGCCCTCGTCACCCGCGTGCTGCCTCTGGAAATTCGCGCCCGTGTCGGCGCGGCCGAGATTACCCTCACGCCCGAAGACTGGAAGTGGACCGGCGAGCGCTTCGCCGAAGCGCTCGTCAAACCCGGCGACATCATCTACGTTCACTTGACTGGAGCCACGCAAGACGCTGACGCTGCGGGCAAAGCCCCGTTCAAGGCCACGCTAGAGCAGGACTCCGGCGTCGAGGCCTCTCTGCTGGCCATCGACAACACCACCGGCGACGTGCTCGCCATGGTCGGTGGGCGAGATTATGCGCTCTCGCAATTCAACCGCGCCGCCCAGGCCGAGCGCCAGGTCGGCTCCGGATTCAAGCCCTACGTTTACACAGCAGCTATCGAGGCAGGCGCCAAGCCGACAGACATCATCATCGATGGCCCGGTCAGCTTCGGCAGCTATACACCGCACAACTACGAGAACGATTACAAAGGCGCGATGACTCTCACCAACGCATTCGCCGAGTCGCGCAACATTCCCGCTCTCAAGCTCGCCGACCGCGTGGGCATTGATAAGGTCATCGAGGTCGCTCACCGCTTCGGCGTCTCATCCACCATTCCGGCCTATCTGCCTATCGCCATCGGCGCCGTCGAAATCACGCTTCAGGAGCAGGTGGCCGCCTACTCCGTGTTTCCCAACGACGGCCTGCGCGTCACCCCGCGCCTCATCCGCAAAGTCGAAAACGCCGACGGCATCACGCTCTTCGAGCAGCCGCCCGCCGTCAACGAGGTAATTACCCAGAAGACCGCGCGCACCATGATGACCCTCCTCGAAGCCGTTACTGCGCACGGCACCGGCGCGGCTGCCGCGCAGCTCAACCACCCCTTCGGCGGCAAGACGGGCACCACCAGCGACTATACCGACGCATGGTTTCTGGGCTTTTCGCCCTCAGTCACCTGCGGCGTATGGGTTGGTTTCGATAGCCGCGAGTCGCTCGGCAAAAAAGAGACAGGAGCCAAAGCCGCGCTGCCCATCTGGATGGACGTGATGCGAGTAGCCATCGCCGGCAAGGACGACGAAAAATTCCTCGGCGAAGAGACCGCCCCACACCCCTGATATTTCCGGAACTGCTTGAACACAAATCCTCGCGGCGTTGAACTAAGTACGGGTGCCCCATCCATTCGCGCTCTTTGCGAATGGGTGGGAATCCACGAATTCCAAACGGAGGGAGGCGGGGGTTTCAACCCCAGCATATTCCCCGCAAAGTTACCGTGGGCTTTAGCCCCGGAGCCGCAATTACCACCCCACCTGCCGCATCCGCTCTAAGATAGCCGCGCTGTAGTGATTCATGCGCGCGGGTCGTCGCTTCAGCGGAGCCGGCAAAATCGCGGCCAGCCTTGCCGCCTCTTCTCGCCCAATACTCCGCGCCGAGCCTCCATATTGGTAACGGCACGCCGCATCCGCGCCATAAATTCCAGGGCCCCATTCCACGACGTTCAAGTACAGCTCCAGAATGCGTTGCTTGCCCAGCACAACTTCCGCCACTGGCACCAGTGAGGCCTCTGCAATTTTTCTGATAATGGATCGGCCCGTTCCAAAAAATAAATTTTTCACCAGTTGCTGCGTAATCGTCGAAGCTCCCCGTGTGCGTCCGCCTTCCATATCATCTTCCGCGTCGATCTGGATCGCGTGCCAATCGAACCCGTGGTGCTGGTAAAATCGCGCGTCCTCTGCTGAAACTACGGCGTGTTGCAAATTTGGCGATATTTGGCCCAGTGGAATGAATTTGTAATGTTCGAGATACGGCTTATGGTGCATCCACGCCTGCAATCGCCGCTCCATGTGCACTGCGGTTGTCGGCGGGTCAATCCACCGTGCGGCCACCAGCAGCAGCGCGGCAGCCGACCAAAGAAGCGCCACCGCAATCGCAAGCCATCGGAAAAATGATCGCAGGAATCTCTTCCGAGGCGGGTTCGTTGGCAACGTGCAGTTTACTGTATCCACACTTCAGAATAGTCGCCCAGGCTCGGTTTCATAACCTGGTCTTTGAAAGGGCGCGGCATTAGCTGCGCGAAAAAGGCGCAAGTATTATGGTGGGCTTCAGCCCCAGAGGGAAAGCTCATTCAAACAGACCCATGAATCAAGAGGAGCCTTGTATTATGGCACGACCTCACCACCGTCCCTGCCGACAGGCTCTCATCGACGGGGCTCGGCTTCAAAACCTGTCCTGAACGCAGCCAAAGGATGCCGAACGTTCCCGGATGAACAAAGAGTTGGTCAACGCTCCCTGCTCAGGCGATCATCTCCGCCTGCCGCTCGTCGCTGGAAAAGAGAACGCCGCTCGTACGGCTTCGCGGTCGCAGCGCCCACGATGCCACGGCTAAACCAGCGATGATGAGTGGCGCGAAGACGTGAAAGCCATAAGCACCGTAACCGCCAACCGCAGCGCAGGATGCGGCCGCGCCCGTCAGGTCAAAGAAGATGCCCGCATACGCCCACTCTTTGAGCCTAGGAAAACGCGGCACGAGTATGGCAATGGCTCCAAGCACCTTCCAGATCCCCAGGATGGCGAAGAAGTACATTGGGTAGCCAAGTTCAGGCACGACGCCGTGGGGCTTGCCCAGATATTGTGCCACCTGGGCGATGCCCCCGCTCATAAAAAACGCTACGAGTATGGTCGTAGTCCAATAAGCAACGCCTTTTGCTTTCATGGTCAGCTCAACCCCCCAGCCACGCGCTCCAGGTTGCCGATGAAATTCCGCCAGCCGTAAGTCGCGCCTTTGTATTCGTGAGATTCTTCTGACCGGAAGCCGGACTGCTCCATGCGAACATGCGTGCCAACCGCTGTCGGCGTCAATGTCCACGTGACAGCGCTCTCCATGCCCATGGTGCCCCAGCTATAAGAGAGTTGTGAATTCGGTTCGACCACCAGGACTTCACCGTCGATGACCCCGTTCCAGCCGGGCACGGGCGTCGAGCGGAAGTTGAACCGGTGACCCACCACCGGCTTGAAATCATTCTTCATCAGCCACTCCTCGATCAGTTGGCCTTCAGTGAGGGCTCGCCAAATCTTTTCGGGTGGATGCGGCATCTCCCGTTCTATGACGAGAGTGCGTGTCGGGGTAGTATTCTCCCGTTCTTCCGCGGGAGTAAGTGTCGGGGAAGCATTAGTCATTTGTCCATCCTCTCCAGAAGGTTTTCGAGTTGATCAAATCGATCGCGCCAGAAGGCGCCGTAGACGGTCATCCAGTCGATCAGGGGCCCAAGAGCTTGCGGTTGCGCGCCGTAATGGGTTTCGCGTCCCTCATGGCGGTGCCGCACTAGCTTTGCCCTCTTCAGCACCGCCAGGTGCTTTGAAACAGCAGGCTGCGACACCCCCGCAAACAGAGTCAATGCGTGGACGGTCTGTTCGCCCTGCCGCGTCAACTCCTCGAAAATGGCCCTGCGCGTCGGATCGGCAAGAGCGCGGAACACGTGATTTGTATTAGCCGGCGTCACACGCAAAACCATAACCAAACGGTGATGGTTTGTCAAGACCAACTTTTCCACAATCTCCAGTTGCGCACGCACCGCACCGCCCGTTCCATATACAAAAGGCAATTCTCCAAAAACCAGGAAACCCGGCGAAATTGGCGTCTTTCAGGACAATTCCTGTGTTCATTGATAGCCCATAATGAATGAATGCTTTGGCCTGATTTCACGCGGATACGCTTAGGAATGCTTTCACATTGCGCGTCGCGCGCATAAACCGCTCACCCTCAGGTTGTTTGTGAGCCGGACGTTGTGCCAGCGTGCTATCGAGTAATCGCTATTGCGGCGACAAAGCTCATTGCGATGAGGATTTTGCTGGCGATGGAGGCAAGGATTCGGTCGACTTGGTGAGGGCCTCGTTGTAGATTTCCCTGGCGATGGCAGCTATAACGTGCTCGCAGGCGTCCTGATCGGCATGGGCATCAGTGACGAAAACCGCCAGAGCGAGTCGCCGCCCATCGGGAAGAGTAATGAGCCCGACGTCGTTAGTAGCGGGAATCATGCCCCACTCAACACCGGAGGAGCCGGTCTTGTGAGCAACTGGTGTGCCGGCGGGAAGCAGTCCCTTGATGCGGTTCGGGCCGCTGGTGGTTTCTAACATCCAGCCATTGAGGAGCGCCGTGTGCTCGGGGTTAAGGGGCGAGTGGTCGGCGAAAAGTCGAAGGAGCGCGACCATGGCGGCGGGCTCTGCGTAGTCGCGGTATTGCAGCTTCTGGTCGCCGTGCATCGTAAACTCACTGTCCTGCTGATGGATGGCGCTCAAGCCTAGCGAGTCGAGATACTGCTGCAGAGCGTCAGGCCCGCCGATAACGCGAAGCAGGAGGTTTGCCGCGATGTTGTCGGACTCCGTCGCCATGTGCATGATGAGGTTGCGTAAGGGAACATCGACGTCGGCCTCGGGAAACTCATCCTGCAAGGGACTGAAGGTGGCGTATCGGTCGGATTTGAGGAAGCGAACCGGCTGATCGAGTTGCAACTTTCCGAGTTCCACCTGATGCAGCACGGCGAGAGCAAGCGGGAACTTGAAGGTCGACTGCATCGGTGGGTGGCCGTGGGGATCGAGATCGCAGTCGAGTTTCACGCCCGGCAGCGAGCAGGAGACGTAGACCTTGCCCTGAGCCCCATTGGCAATGTCGGCAAGGCGCTGGTGGATCGGTGTTTGGGCGGCGGTGACTGAGGCGGCTAGGAAAAGCAGTGTGCAGATGCGCATGGGGTCACTTTAACTTGTTCAGAGACGGCAGAGGAAAGCCTGGGATTGCATTTCAAAATGAAGAACCAACCCCTCAGGGGCAGTGCGAGCCCTCGCGCCCGCACTGCCCTCACCTCTCTAAAGATGAATGGGTGACGCGGCCCCTGACTCTGCTCAAAGGTTTAAGTTACGGCTTTTGCGGTTGACAAGCCGTATTGGGCTGTACAATAATTTCGGCGTAAAAAGGTGGGTGTAGAGCTTTTCGGCCGAGAACTCCACGGTAAGCTCTACTGCCGCCACATCCCCGGAAAGTCTTACCACCACATCCACAGGAGGTTTCACAATGCACCTTACAACCCTTCACCGGTGCCCTGTGCGCAGATTTGCCCCAGCGGCACTCTTGCTGATTTCATTAGCCACGGCGTACGGGCAGTCGAAGACGCTCGGGGCCGACACTCGTTTCTTTATCGCCGAACCGCCCGCCGGAGCCGTAAAGCAGGTGGAGAACCTGTTAGATCACGGTCAGTTGAAGAACGCTCTCCTGATTGCCGCCATGGAGACGGTCCCGCAAGCGGTGTGGCTCACCAGCGGAACGCCTTCTGCGGCGAGCGCCACCGTAACAACAACTCTTCGGGAAGCGAATTTTGAACATGCGGTACCGGTGCTGGTCCTTTACAACATTCCCGGACGCGATTGCGGCAGCTACTCGGCGGGCGGTGCGCAGAACACCGCGGATTATGAGGCGTGGATTGATGCCATTGCAGCGGCCATCGGCAGTCGCGAAGTGGTCATCATTCTGGAACCCGACGCCCTGGCGGACCTGCCCAGCGATTGCGGATACGTCCCACGCTGGTGAACATCCCGCAGGCTACGGCCGACCGCTATACGCAGATCACCTATGCACTCACTACCCTGAATGCCGGAGCCCAGACACTTGTCTACCTCGATGCGGGCAATAGTCACTGGCAGGCTGTGCCGATTATGACCCAGCGGCTGGTCACAGCAGGCATTCAGCAGGCACAGGGCTTTTTCACAAACGTATCCAACTACAATCTGAATAACTACGAAACCACTTATGACACATGGATCTCCGACTGCCTCGCGTTCGGCATGGATCCGGAGCAGGGTGGCTGGCGGCTGGGGAATTATTCCTATTGCGCGAGCCAGTATTACTCGCCTCTTGGCGCCGTCGACCCGGACAACATTGCTACTTGGATCTACACCACCGAGTGGTATCAGCAGAACATGGGAACAGCCGTACCCACGACGCATTTCGTGGTTGACACCAGCCGCAACGGCCAGGGACCTCTCGACGCCAGCATCTACGCAAATCCGCCGTATAACCAGCCAGCCTCAGTCATCCAAACCCTCACCAGCG
>JBEKQD010000038.1:0-35746 GCA_049520075.1 Occallatibacter sp.
TTCAAAATCTCCGAAACCGTGCCTGCGCCCACCGTGCGGCCGCCTTCGCGGATTGCGAACCGCAATCCCTTTTCGAGAGCCACCGGCGTGATCAGCTCCACTTCGAGCTCCACGTTGTCGCCCGGCATCACCATCTCCACGCCCTCCGGCAACTGCGCCACTCCCGTCACATCCGTCGTGCGGAAGTAGAACTGCGGACGGTAGCCCTTGAAGAACGGCGTGTGACGACCGCCTTCTTCCTTGCTCAACACGTACACCGAACCCTTGAACACCGTGTGCGGCGTGATCGAGCCCGGCTTCGCCAGAACCATCCCGCGCTCCACGTCTTCCTTGGGAATGCCGCGCAACAGAATGCCCGCGTTGTCGCCGGCCATGCCCTCGTCCAACTGCTTCTTGAACATTTCCACGCCCGTGCATACGCTCTTGCGCGTCTCGCGGAAGCCGACGATCTCTACATCCTCGCCCACCTTCACCTTGCCGCGCTCGATCCTGCCCGTCACCACCGTGCCGCGCCCCGAAATCGAGAAAATATCTTCAATCGGCATCAGGAACGGAAGGTCTACCGCGCGGTCAGGCCGCGGAACATAAGCGTCCACCGCGTCCATCAGCTCGTCGATCTTGGCTTCCCAAACCGGGTCGCCGTTCAGAGCCAGAAGCGCCGAGCCGCGAATCACCGGCGCGTCTTCCGGGAACTGATACTTGCCCAGAAGCTCGCGAACTTCCATCTCCACCAGGTCGATCAACTCCGGATCTTCCACCGCGTCGCACTTGTTCAGGAACACCAGCACGCTGGGAACGCCCACCTGGCGCGCCAAAAGTACGTGCTCCTTGGTCTGCGGCATCGGCCCGTCCGTCGCCGCCACCACCAGAATCGCTCCGTCCATCTGCGCCGCGCCCGTGATCATGTTCTTGATGTAGTCGGCGTGACCCGGGCAATCCACGTGCGCGTAGTGACGCTTCGAGGTCTCGTACTCCACGTGCGCCGTGGCGATCGTGATGCCGCGCTCACGCTCTTCCGGCGCGTTGTCAATCGAGTCGAAAGACCGAAACTGGTTCTTCGGATTGTGCTTCTGCAATACCTTGGTTATCGCCGCCGTCAGCGTCGTCTTGCCGTGATCAATGTGACCAATCGTTCCCACGTTCACGTGCGGCTTCGTGCGATCAAACTTTTCCTTCGCCATGTTGCGCGCGCCCCAATCGAGAAAGCGCAAATCATTTGTGCCACGTGCCTCAATAGTAGGCGTAAACCTTTAGATACCTCTGCCGCAGTTCCGGCGACACCGCTTCCACCAGCCGCAGATAACGCTCGCGAGTCAGGGCTTGGTCAGAAACCGGCAGCGCCCGGTAAACTTCCCCCGCTTCCTTGCCCAGCAAGCCGGCCTTCAATGCGCCTTCAAAGTCGCGAATCCGCATCTTCAACTTGCCCAGGCGGCTCAGGAAAACCTCTACATCGTTCGCGTCGAAGGCCGCATCAATCCGCGCATGAAGCTGCGCGAATCCCTGCTCATCCTGCACCGCGATCGCTGCCTGCTCAAACTTCATTCCCTGCCTCACACCGGGCTCACTCAGCCCTACGCTTATTTCCATCCAAATCTGGAGCGGGAGACGGGATTCGGACCCGCGACCAACAGCTTGGAAGGCTGTGACTCTACCACTGAGTTACTCCCGCAAAACAGTGAACAGTGAGCAGTGATCAGTGAACAATACCTCTGCCGCAAGGCATTTTCCACGCCGCTCGGCATCTGTTCACTGTGCACTGTCCACTGTGCACTCGCATCTCTGGAGCTGATGACCAGGATTGAACTGGTGACCTCTCCCTTACCAAGGGAGTGCTCTACCAACTGAGCTACATCAGCCCTCTTTCAAAACCAGCTATTAGCTTTCAGCTTCTGGCCCTTAGCTTCATCCTGCTGGCGCGTGCCACAGTCGTTCCACTCACCAGCATCAAGCTAAAAGCTAACCGCTAAAAGCTGCCTCTCAAAACTCCGGGGCTTCTAACTGCTATCCCCGTTCCCGTCACGGCGAATCTTCTCCGCATGACGAGCCAATACCGTGCGCAAAACCATGCCACCGATGACGATCAGGGGAAGCAGCCTCAATTCTACAGGCTTTCCCCACACCAGCACTTTGCCGGCGTCCATCGTGAACCACGCCAGCCCAGCCAGAACTCCGTAAAGCCCAAGAGCGATCCAGTACTTCCGGTCCAAATTCGACCCCGCACTCTTCAGGCTCTCACGTTTACCAGGCTGCATTGCAACTCCTCAAAAATCAGCCTCGCAAAATCCAGCCTCTCAAATCATGGTGCACAGGGGAGGATTCGAACCTCCGTAGCTCCAAAGAGCGGCAGATTTACAGTCTGCTGCCATTAACCGCTCGGCCACCTGTGCTCACTCATCCCTGCTCAAAGCCATTGAAGCCAATTCAGCACATCAAACCCCGCCCGGAAAACCTCCGGCCTATCGGAGCATGCACCTCAGTGGAATCACCGCGGAGGACAGGTCCGGCGCTCGAAAACCTCTCAAGCACCGGTAAAACTATTTGCCGCTTCAGCTCCCGTTTCCTGCATTTCTCAAGTGGAGCTGGCGAAGGGATTTGAACCCCCGACCCTCTGATTACAAATCAGATGCTCTACCAGCTGAGCTACGCCAGCCCTTCCCACCCGGAAACCGTCTCCGGAAGACCGAAATCCGTGCAGACACACTACCACTACGCACGCACTACGGCACAGAAATCAAGGTTAACATACCCCGGCGAGCGGGGCAAACCGGAGTGGAATTGGACTCAGCGGCTTCCGCGTTTCATTTCAACAACATCGTCTCATAAGCCGCGTAGACACCCTCAAAAACAGAGTCCCAACTTGCCGTGAGCGCGTAGCTCCTCGCAGCGGTCCGCATCTGGGCGTGCTTTTCCGGGTCAGCCAGAATCCCGGCTGCGGCGGCTGCAAACTCCTCATCGCAGACAATCCGCCCGGTCACGCCGTCGCGGACGATGGTCGCCGGTCCGCCATCGGGAGTCACAATGGCCGGCACTCCGCTGGCCAGAGCCTCCAAAACCACGTTGCCGAAGGTGTCAGTGTGCGATGGAAAGACGAACAAGTCCATATTCGCATAGGCCTCAGACAGCGCTTCACCGCGCAAAACTCCGGCAAACTCGGCCCTCGGCAAACGCTCGCGCAGCCAGTTCTCTTCTGCGCCGTGACCCACAAAGAGGAACCGAAAATCGGTTCTCCCCATCCGCTCCAGTTCCTGCTGCACCCTTGCCAGCAGGGCTACATTCTTCTCCACCGAGAGCCGCCCCACAAATCCCAAAATCTGTTCGTGGTCCTCGGGCTTGCGTTTGCGTTTTGCCGGATGAAACAGCTCGGCGTCCACGCCGCGCGGCATCAGGTAACACTTCCGGCCCGTGGTCTTTTCCAGCAGCGCGCAAAGCTCCGGGTTGGGCGCAAACAGGACGCGAGCCATGGAGTAAAACTTGCCCGCGACGGCCATGGTCATGTCCTGGATCTTCTGTCCCGTGGCCGAGGATTGCTTCTCGGGCAGCATCCGCAGCAGCCAGCCGGAGCGCCGCGCCAAGTACTCATGCACGTTCGTGTGCCAACTGGCCGCCAGCGGCACCCCCCTGCGATGAGCGAAACCAGCGCCCAGCATCCCCAATTCGCTGGGACCTGTGATGTGAATCAAGTCAGGCTTGAACCGCCCCAGCACCTCGCCTACAAGCGGAATGTGGCGCAAAAACGCAAGATCGTAGCGCAGGTCTTTTTCAAGGGCAAAGGAGAGAAAGCTGCGCGGAAGCTCCAGCGTCCAAACGTTGCCGTCCTCCACCAGGGTTGGCGTCCGCGTCCCCGCGCGCACGCAAAGAAAAGGCAGATTCTGCCGGCGCGCAAAGGCTTCGAAGTGGCGGCTGGTATGCGCCACCCCATTCACTTCATGGAACGAGTCGGGGAAATAAGCTACACGCGGCGTTCGAGCGTTCATTCTTTGAACCGGTATCCCGAGCAGACTTGACAGGCTGCGGAAAATCTCAAAGAGCTTGCCTTAAGAAGCCGCTATGTGTCAAGGCCCGACTTCACAGGTCGCGGAAAAGCTCATTGTTTTGAAAGGGCACAACTTTAGTCGTGCCGTAAATGCTGCCAAATTAACGCGGCCTTTAGGCCCTGAGGATTGCTTTCAGGAGTCCGGATCAATTCCAGAACTTCCTGCGCAGCCCGTCGATCGGAGCCAAGGGAGCCAGCGGAGTTAGAAGGTGAAACATCGTCTCTTACTAACACCGCTAACTCCGCTAACAACGCAAACTCCGCTCGTTACTCTCTACTCGCCCAGCGCCACTCTCAACTGGCGCGATTCGCTCCACGCCGCGCGCAGCCCGCCGGAGACCGGCCCGGCGCCCATCAACTGCACCACCCCCAGCATCCATGTCATCACTCTTGGCGGCGCTCCGTTAGGCCATAGCTCGCTTAGCGGCCTCACCACTCCGTTTGCATCAGGATGATAGACTCGCTCATCCCATGTGCGCGAGCCTTGCGGAAACTCCGGATATTCCCGGATTGCATCAATCGTCGATTGCAGCAGGCGGTGCTTCCACGGTTCGGCGTACTGCGGCATGAACAGCATGTCGCTCTTCTTCTCGCGCCGGATCTCGTGAACAAATTCAGTGAAGCTGGCTGCGTTGGTCAGGTTGATATTGGCGTTCGGTTCCACGCCATGCCGGTCGCCGCCTGAAATCAGCGGCATATTCCACTGTTCGGCCAGCCGCCGCACAGCGCGGTTCTCTTCCCAGTTGCGCAGGCCGTTCAGTTCCAGCGCATGCAGGTAGTTGCCGTTGATTTGCAGAAACTCGTTAACCAGAAACCCGTGCTTCTCCTGGCCGATCAGATAAAGGTCCCACAACGGGTGGTTGAAAACCACCAGCACATTCGGCTCCTCGTCGAGCGCCTTCAAAATCTCCGTGAAGCGCTTATCGCTGGGATTTGCCGTGTACTCGGCCAGCGTTTCCATCCACTCCGTAGCCTTGGCGCTCGGCAGGTTATGAACGCCCAGGTGGAAGGCCTGATTGCCATAAGGAGCGGTCCACTCCACCGAAACCGGAATCTGTCGCGCGCTGGGGACGGTGCGCAGCAGCATCGGTGCCTTGATGGTGTCATGGTCGGTGATCGAGACCATCGCCTTCAGATTCAGTTTTTCAATCTGCCGGCTTTCCAGATCAAATGCCAGCTTGGGTGTCATCGGCGGCGTCCAGTAGCTTGCCGCGTAGTTGATCCGCAACCCATGCACCTGTTCCGACCGCCGCTCCAGACGTGACAGGAGCGGACGAATCCACGGATATTGGTTGCCGAAATTCGCCAGAAAGTCCAGGGTCTCGCGTGATTGGTTGGTATGGCTGTGCAGCGAAACGCCGCACCGGAAACCCTGTGATGCATCCTTATCGCGCCATTGGTAGGAGATGGTCGATTGGGCCATGTCATGCTCCTTGTGACTCCGCTCGCGGACCGGAATCGCTGCTCTAAGTATCATGACCGACCATCAACGGGAGGTTAATGGCTCGCTAACACAGCTTCAATAGACCAAGGAATCCAGAAAGTTACGGGCAAAACACCGGTAAAATCCCCAGAATGCGGCAGGTGTACAGTTTCCGGTTAGGCGGTAATTCAGGAGTTGTGTGCAAATTGAACCCTGCTGCGTGGACACAAATGCCCATACAATCTGAGTATGCACGAGGTCACAAGCAAGTTTAGGGAACCTCTGAACCGTCCGCTCTCGCAACAAGAGCGCGATTTAGTCCGATGGCTAATTGAGCATAGCCACGTTGATTGGAGCCGACTGCTGCCGCAAGTAGACAGGCTGAGCGTTGTCTGGCGCTGCAACTGCGGCTGCCCGACCATCGACTTTGCTTTAGACGGAGTGCCAGTGGGGAGCAAGGGCGAGAAACTCGTAAGCGACTGGCTCGCCGAGGTTGAGGGCATGCCTGTGGGCGCAATGCTCTGGCAGACCAATGACCGAATCAGCACACTCGAGGTCTATTCTCTTCCAGGGACCGAGAAACCCTTCGGTTTGCCAGATATCGAAAGCATGAAGGGCTATTGAATCGGTTCGGTGCTTCTAGCCAACCATTGCTCCATGTTGCCCATCGTCATTGTGGCAGTCTGGCTATCCCGGTCGTATCGTCGGCTATCCGGAAACTTCGCCACTACCTCTGAGTACCACACTCCAAAATGTCGGGATGCCTATTCCCGCGTCTTCGCCATGTCCGGCTTTAGAAACTCCTCGATTGCGCTTCCAGCCATCAAGTCCCCACCATGAGTCATCGAGCCGCACTACAATACCCCAATGCGGATATTCCTGGCTATTTTCTGTCTGGCATCAGCTTGCTCTCTCGCATTTGCCACAAATCGCCCCGCCGTTACCAAGGCTTACACGGACGACGCAGGAACTTTGCATATCCTCACCGCCGATGGCCGCGACCACATGATCGAGCCTAAGAAGTGGCAGGCTGGTGGCGGCTTCAGTGGGATACGGATCGGGCCGGATAGGGCGACCGTCGGCTGGCTCGTCAACCGAACACTCACTCCTCTCGAGGCCGGTACGGACTACCCTCTTACGGTCGCAGTGCAATTGGATATTTGGCGAGCTGGGCGCGTCATCCGCAGAGTTGATTCAGACAAGGACATACGATTCTGGATATTTCTCAAGGACGGGAACCAGGTTTCATTTCGCCAGGCTCCACTACACAGCGACAGGTCCTCTTACTGCACTCTTTTCGACGTGAGCACAGGAAAACAGTTGGCCCAATGGTCGGTTGAAGGCAAAGGCTATGCGGCTCCAGATTGGGCAAAGCTGCTGTTAGAGGACAACCAACTACCTGGCCCCGACGGGATTTCCAACTGATTTTCTGATAGTCCGACGCTTTGCCCTCTGAGCCTTGCTCTCTGCCGTCTCGGCTGCGAGGTGGTTCTTCGTCAGCCCTTGACGCAGCAACTATTGGCCATGACTGAGGAAAGCCTGCACCACTTCCAGTAACCGGCTTGTCCCTCCCGGCAGCAGCGAACTTGCAAGCGCGAGCAGTGGCAAGGCAAGCGATTCCGCGAATTTCGTGTAGAAGCTTCCCTGGAGTTTGCGATCGTCGCCGTTCACGATTCGCGACAGGATCGGATCCCTGTCCATCTCACTGAAGACTTTGAAGAACGCCCCGGCTATGAAAAGCAGCAGGGCAATGCCCATCATCAGCAGAGGCGTGAACGGCGCAAACGGATAGATTGCAACCCCCAGCGCGAGCAGAGAGAACATTGAGGCAACTGAAAACAAAAGCGTGTGCAACCGCGCGATCACCGTCTGTATAAAAGCGATGTACATCAGGCACACGAGCTTCTCCGCCATCTGCCGCCATTCCGGAAGCCTGGCTAATTCCTCCGCCTCATCACTGAAGCGTCCGCCGTCACCCTTGCAGCCGCAAACCAGGGCGCGCTGGATTGCCTCGGCGTCGGCGGAAACCCCGGAAGGCGGCAGGGTGTCTGTGCGGCTTTCCACCAGCCATGAGAGCCTGGTGCCGATTTCGGCCATGATTTCTCTGAAAAGGTGTCCGTCCTGCGCGAATTGTTCGTAGCTGACTCCGCGAAGATTGACATTATTGTAGAAGTCTCGCATCTGTTCCAATGCGCCCGCGCGGGGAAGGAGAGCCTTGAAGCCGTGCTCCCGCGCCAAATCAAGCGCACAGCTGTTCTGCGCGGCGACGATCGGTCTGCGGTCCTGAAGGGAGGTGCCTGTGAACGACCATATATTCCGCCATTTGAAATCTGTGATCGGCACAAAGCTACGCTTGAATCCGTGTCTGGCCAGTGCGCTCAAGAGGCCCCTGAGCGCACTCCATAGCCAGAGGAACTGCAGAATATCCAGAAGCATCAACGCAGCAATGGCCGCGGAGATTCCCCGAAACAATACCGTGGTCGGGTAGGATTCCAGCGATGTAATCGCCAGGAATGGAGGGAAACGCAGATTGGCGGCGGTGAGCGCCGCCACGATGCTGATCCATACGGCCCACATCCACAGGGCCTCCCGGTTGAATGGCAAAGGTTTTCCAATTCGTTCGATGATCTCCGCACGGACTTGCGAGATTCTAAGGTTTTTGTGAAAGTCCGGGAGCCTCGGCGAGGCAGCCAGCACGGCTGCCCCATTTCCTGCCTGCGTGGCCCACACAAGAAAGGCGCCCAAAAGAAACAACCCGGTTGGGACCAGAGACAGCCCCGATTCGATGTACATCTCCCGATATGTATTGAGCAAGGAACCTGCGTCGCGCCCGCCAAATGGATCACAGCTGAATATTCTGAAGAAGCCGGGAACAAGAACAGCCAGCGCCGTCGTGGAAAACGCAATCAGCATCCGGTGGTTCCAACGAAGCTTTACCAGCACAACAGCCTTGACCAGTGCCGCAACCGCAACCTCCAGCGGAGCCAGAGCCGAGAGCAGTATGGCCATACGCCACCAGGCGACGGCTGCATGCGATGCGTTGGCCGGCATCTCTACGGCCCACGCCAGAATCCGGAAGGCGCCTCCGAGAGCCGCCCCCGGAAGCGCAACTTTGAAGAGCCAGAATCGCCATTCGGGGGACGGAGCAAAGCTGGCGAAGGCATTCCTGCTCACCGGGTCTGCATAAAAGAAGAACGTGGCGTACAGAACGGTCACGATCAGCGTGACAATGAATAACACCTTCCAGGATCGTCCTACGGGAATCGACACGGGACTCGGCGCTTTCCCGGGAACCGCTTCGCCGCTGCGCTCGAAAAGCTCGAAGGGCATCTCGACGCGCCACGCGCTGTGAACTCTCGGATCAAGAACAGTCCACGGAAACCATGAACCCTCGGTAACCGGCCAGGTCGCGTCTCCTCCAAGCGCCACAATATACATCGGCGGGCGCTCGACGGGCGTCCCGGTCCCGTTCCAATTGGGCTCCGAATACTGCGGATACCACTTGCGCGGCGTGGTGATCATTCCTCCGGGATTCTTCGGCACGTTCTTGGGCTGTGCCACCATGAGGTCGATTGCGGCGAAGTATGTCCCTTGGGACTCGCTGTCGGCGAAAAGGCGGACACTTCGGTCGTCCCGGGTTCCCGTCCAGTCCTGCAGTCGGGGCAGCATGGGGAAATCGTCGACCATCATGTCGCCGCTAAACTGCGCCGTAGATCCTCGCAGGAAGACGCGTGTGCCCCCGACGATGACGACTCGCACGCCGGGGTCATTGGCATGGACAAACTGAGTGAGAAAGTAGCGGTCCTCTTCGTTCGTGGCTGAAACAATCACCGCGCGGATATCATGAGCTTTGATGAACTCCGAGATGCCGAAGAGAATCGATTCCTGTGCCTCTATGGTTGCCGCCCCTCCGAAGGAACTGACCGAGTCGCCCTCGCTCCGGTCATTGCCCTTCAGATTGAGGAATCTCTTCCAGGGCTGAGCCGGTGAGTAGGCATTGAAGATCCCCTGCTCCTGATACCCCGCGCGAAGGCTCGATATGTCGCGCGGAAAGCTCAGGCCCCACGGGCCCTCTAAGGCAGTGTCGGCGTCCGCGTCGCGCTTTTTGGTTTTGCTGATTTGCTGCCTGTGGGCCGAGACATAGTTTCGGAGCATACCGCCAAACAGTGATTCGTCCTCTTCGAGAATCGCGCTTCGCTGGCCGTCGATTCCCATCCAACTCAAAGTTGAAAGGACCGGCCTGATCCAGTCGCCGAAGTCGTGATGCGCGCTTCCGAAATCGATCCTGATTGTGGGCTGGCTATTGCAAAGCCCGCTGATCGTGCGCACCGCTTCGTCCCCGCCCGTGACCCCACCGCTGCGAATCACAAACTCCGCCGCCGGATTTTTGACGTGCAGAAGCCGAATCACGGAAACAAGCGAAGCAAACGACCCGCTGTAGTTGGGCCCGAGAATGCGAACCGGATCCGAAAGTCCGATGTGGCTTTTGCCCATCAAATCGATTGCGGTAGTGACCTGAGAAACCGCAATACCCGCCGTCGGTTTTTCGGCGAGGAGGAAGACCACAATCCCCTGCGAATAGGATTCGCTGGGCGGACCGTACTTGCGAAACAGCAGAATTCCCGGCGATTTGTCTTCCAGGTCCTTTGCGTTCTTCTCCTTCTCGTCGTCAGCGAACAGCTCGCGCCGGTCGTGAATGCTCCAGGGAATCCAGGAACTGTCAAATAGGTAGCCCGATTCCTGAAGGCCATCCTGAAGCGCTGCGACATCGTGGTCGAATGCCGCGGCCAGGTGGGTCTCGATAGGATGAGGAACGGTCGCAAAGAGAACCTGGAGTTGCGGCGCTTGTTCGCGGCCAGGATTCGCTTTTTTCACAAACGCCGCGATGAAGTCCCCCGGCTCCTTCTCCAATGCGCTCTGTCTTGCGGAGCCCGCAACTTTCTTCGCTGCCTCTCCTGATTGGGCCGAATCCACGGCCTGCGGAGCATGGATGGCAAAGGTGGATGCGACCAACAGCGCAAAGACCAGCGAATAGCGGTTCATAGCTCCAGGGCCTCAGGGGGAAGATTCGGCTTCCGAGGAAGATGGCGCTAAAGAAAAGGACGAAGCAGGAAGGGGGTCTCCCTTTGAGTGCAAAGAGTAGCCGACAAATTTAGGAAATGCAATCAGAATTTAAGAGTAATTCGCGGCATAGCCGACGCTTATTTCCGCGTCTTCGCCATGTCCGGTCCCATAAAATCTTCCACCGTCACGCCGCTCATCAGATCCTCGTCGGCGATCACCGCCCTGCCCTCTGCCGTCTTGCTCTCTGCCATCTCAGCTTCGAGGTAGTTCTCCGTCAGCCCCTGGCGCAGCAATTCGAAGGCCTGTTCCGGCGTGTCGGCAAACTGGAACAGCTCAATGTCCTTGGGCGATATGGCGCCGGTTTCCACCAATACGTCGAGGTTGAAAACCTTCTTCCAATAATCCGAGCCGTAGATGACTACAGTTATTTTCTTGGCCAGTTTGTGGGTCTGCGCAAGCGTGAGAATTTCGAACATCTCATCCAGCGTTCCGAACCCGCCGGGAAAAACCACCAACGCCTTCGCCAGGTAGGCGAACCACAGCTTGCGCATGAAAAAGTAGTGGAACTCGAAGTTGAGCGAGGGCGTGATGTAGGGGTTGGGGTGCTGTTCGAAGGGAAGGCTTATGTTCATCCCAATGGTTTTTCCACCGGCCTCGTGAGCGCCGCGGTTTGCCGCTTCCATAATGCCCGGTCCGCCGCCGCTCGTGACCACAAATCGCGCACGCGTCGAGGGAATCTGCTTTGCCCAATTCGTCAGCAGCCCCGCCAGTCGCCGCGCGTCCTCGTAATAGCGCGCCATCTTCACCGCGGCTTCGGCACGCTTCAACTGCAAATCCGTTGCCTTGCCTTCGGCAATCTCAGGCGCACTGGCTGGCTGCTCATGGCTGGGCGCTGGCCGCGTCGAGCCGGTGTTTTCCAGCAGTTCAAGGGCGTGGTCGGCCTCCTCGCGCCCGCGGAACCGTGCCGAGCCAAAGAACACCACCGTGTCCTGAATCTTCTCTCGCCGGAAGCGCGCCAGAGGCTCCAAATACTCTGAGACAATCCGTATCAGCCGTCCGTCTGAGCTGTTCAAAAATCCGGCGTTCTCATAAGCCAGCGGCGCCGATGCCAGCGGTGCAGGCACAGCCCCATTTACGGGAATCACCGCGACCGGGGCGGCTGGTTCCTCAGTCCCCGGTCCCTTAGTCCCTGGTCCCTGATCTTTCATGCGTTCACCCATCCCAATGACAGAGAGCGTCCTGAAACGCAAACCAAAGGTTCAACAGCCCCAGCCCTGACACGAGGCCGCGCACTATCCCGCTGGCCGCGTAGACGCCAAGAGTAGGAAATTGCGCAAACAAAGGGTTCTGATCCCAGAACACTCTGAACCACGGCGCGCAGCAGACGGCCAGGCCGATGTACATCCTCAGCAAGACCCGCAGGAACAACTCGGCGCGCTCCAGCCAGGGCGGTATCCGTTGCGGCGCATGTCTCGGCCCTGACGCAGGATCGGGCGCGTGACCGGGCACGGACTCGGGCATTGAAGCCGGGTTCGGGGCGAAGGAAAACGATAAAAGTTCCGGCCGTTGAGACATTCTTGGTTTGCGCCCGCCGTCCATGATTCCCGCCCGTCGCGGACACTCTGCTCAGGCCAGACCATCCCGGCCCGGCTCAAGGACGCCGTATTCAAACGGTATCACAGCAGCCACTCTTGGCAGAGGCAGCGCTAACAGAAGCCGGGATACCGGGGTGCCCCATCCTTGCGGCGTTTTTGTTTTTGTCGCAAGGGTGGGATAGCACAGATCACCCGTGCCCCATCCATCGCGCTTTTTGCGATGGGTGGGAAACTGCAAAACTCCGGCTCAGAACCGGGAATACTCTCCTATCACCGACTCTTCAAACAGATCAATACCCGCGCAACGCGTTCGCCACAAGCGGCGCACTCGGCACAACCTGGTATCTCCCATAGTCGATTGTGAACGCAGCGGTTCCGCCAATTCGCACCTTGCTTTCGCTCCGGTTCAACTCTGGCAACCAGAAGCCGCTCGTCTTGGTGAAGGTCTGCCGAATCCGAGTTCGCGAAATCCAGAAGGACGGGTTCTTTGCCGGTTCCACATCAATCATTACCAACGCGAAATCTGCCGCATCCACCCAGATCTTGCCCCTGTAGAGAAACTTGCTTGCCGCCAGCGGTTCAACATCCAATACATAAGCTGGCCTTCCCCCCAGATTGTCGATTCCTGCCAGGTGAAACTTGTAATTCGCGGGTGTCAGTGCCGTCGACCCAATGTCGTGCGAGGCTTCCATCTCGCTATCCACCGCTCGCTTCAGCACTTTGTCGCAAATTATCTTGGATCCGCTCATCGTTACGATCTGAAATCTCTTCCCCAACTTTGCGTCGTAGTCGTATTCCACGTCCATCTTGGCCACGATGTCTTTGGAAAAACCCTGATACTCCGCCTGGTAGTGACGAATCGATTTCAGGCTTTTCAGTGCTTCAGTGCGCGCCAGATTATGGCGCTGCATCTCGTCCACAATCTGCGCGGAAGTCAGCACCGCGGGCATAGCGGGACTCAACATCTGCGGCCAGGCCCCCCTGGTCGAGATAGCGAAAAATAATGTCAGAATCAAGACACCTTGCTCGGAAATGCGCATGGGGGAATAATACCGCCTGCGCAAAGTTCTGCAATGACCAATGCAGCACAGTCCTCCGCGAAGCAGCCTCCCTTCCGCGCTATCCTGTCACTACCATGATTCAGCGGCCGTCTTTCCCCGCCTTGGCTACATTGCTCGGCGCAGCGCTTTTCATCCCCTCCCTCGCCTACGCGCAGCAAGTCTCGGTAAGCGCAATTCCCTATCGCGACGAGCAGCCGGTGCGCGCGCCGCACGGCATGGTGGTCAGCGTCCATCACCTCGCCTCTGATGCCGGCCTCGAAATTCTGCGCGCGGGCGGCAACGCCGTGGACTCAGCGGTTGCCACCGGCTTTGCTCTCGCTGTGGTCCATCCCGCGGCAGGCAACCTGGGCGGCGGCGGCTTTCTGCTGCTGCGCTTCCACGACGGAAAAACCGCCTTCATCGACTTCCGCGAAAAAGCTCCGCTCGCGGCCACCGAAACCATGTACCAGGACGCCAGCGGCAATGTCATTCCCGGCACCGGGGTCCCCGGCGACAGGTCTTCGTCGCTGGGGTGGAACACCGGGGTCCCCGGCGACAGGTCTTCGTCGCTGGGGTCGAACACCGGGGTCCCCGGCGACAGGTCTTCGTCGCTGGGGTGGTCCAGTATCATCGGCTATCGCTCCATCGCCACCCCCGGTTCGGTCGCCGGACTTGCCTATGCCGAGCAAAAATATGGCAAACTCGGCCTCCAGCGCGTTATCGCCCCAGCCATCAAATTAGCCTCCGGCGGCTTCCAACTCACCGCCGAAGAAGCTCGTGAACTCAGCGACCCCGATCTGGCTCGCTTCGCCGACTCCAAACGCATCTTCCAGCGCGACGGACAGCTTTATAAAGAGGGCGACCTCTTCCGGCAACCAGAGTTGGCCCGCACTCTCCAGCGCATCGCCGCCGATCCCGATACCTTTTATCACGGCAAGATGGCCCAGGAGTTGGTCAGCGACCTCCAAAAAGGTGGCGCGCTCATCACTCTCGAAGACCTGGCTGCCTACACCGTCGTCGAGCGCGCTCCCATCGTAGGCACCTTCCACGACTACACCATCATCAGCGCCCCGCCGCCATCCTCCGGCGGAGTCGTGCTCGTCAGCGCGCTCAACATCCTCGAAGGCTATGACTTGGCCAAGCTTGGCGACCGAAGCCCCGCATCGATCCACCTGATTGTCGAGGCCTTCCGTCGCGCCTACATGGACCGCGCAGACTACCTTGGCGACCCGGACTTCAACCCCATTCCCGTCACCGAGTTGACCTCCAAGAACTACGCCGCCGCCTGGCGTGCATCCATCGATCCCCGCGCGGCCTGCCCCAGCGCCACACTCCAGCGCCCCGCAGGCTTTCTGCCTCCTGCGCCCAAAACCGCCGGCCACCACGCGGAATCGCAGAACACCACCCACTATTCAATAGTCGATAGCGAGGGCAACGCCGTCGCCGTCACCACCACCCTCAACAACGGCTTCGGCTCCCACGTCACCTCGGGCACCCTGGGCTTTCTCCTAAACGACGAAATGGACGACTTCGCGTCCAAGGTCGGCACGCCCAATATGTTCGGACTCATCCAGGGTCCGGCCGATGCCATTGCCCCCGGCAAGCGTCCCCTGAGCGCAATGACTCCCACCATCGTGTTGGAAAACGGCAAGTTGCGCTACGTCCTTGGTTCACCCGGCGGCGCCCGCATCATCTCCACCGTCGCCAATATCTTTCTTTCCGCCTCCCAAAGCGGCCTCAACATTCAGCAGGCCGTTGACGCGCCCCGCTTTCACCACCAGTACCTGCCCGACAAGCTCGGCCTCGAACCGGGATTCCCGCCCGGCACCATCGCTGCCCTGCGCGCCATGGGCTACGACGTCAGCATTCGAAACGGCTTCTGGGCCAACGGCGAGTGCATCGCGGTGAACCCCAAAACCGGCGCGCTCGAAGGCGGCCAGGACCACCGCAGCCATTACGGCAAGGCCGCCGGATACTGAAATGGTGTGCGGTGGGAACGAAGCAGGTGAATCTCTCGCCTCGTAGGAGCCCACAAATCTACTCACCAATTATTCACAGAGATTTTTCCTGATATTGTGCAAAATTGCACTTCTTTTTCCTCAGGGCAGCGCTAATAATTTGGCATGCGTGATTGGCGATGTGTTCGGATTTGTGGAACAGATTCGTGAGGGCCTGACCCTCCTACTCGCCTCATAAGCGTCCAGTCAGCCGTATATCTCCCGGAGCCTTCGCGGTCGGCGCGTGGTGTCATCCGGATAAGCTTGTCTACGCCGCTCGTATCTCGATTTGCGAGCTCAGCCCGGTGTCCAACTACAGAACGTCCAACCCAGGAGGTTCCTATGGTTACCGCCATAAAGCCGGGGTGGAGCAGACCTACCGCCATCCTTTTTGCATCCGAAATTCCCGTCAACGAGAAAGCCTTTGGCTTTGCTCTTGCAGAGGCCGCCGAATCTGGCGCCGAACTTATTCTTTTTCACGCATATGACAGCGCTGACGCTCCTGCTTCCGCGGGCACCGGGAAAAGCAACGATTTCTCAAGTAGCCAAGCCGAAAGGCAGCGCCTTGAGCCGCTTGCCCAGCGCGCCGGCAGGCTCGGCATTCACTGCAAAGTCGTGGTGCGCCAAGGGTTCGCCGCCGAGCAGATACTCAAGTTCGTGCGCGAACAACGGGTTGATCGCGTCGTTATAGGCACTCATACTCCCGGTCCGGTCGGCAAGCTGCTTGTAGGCTCGGTAGCCGAAGAGGTGCTGCGCAACTCCCCCGTGCCCGTCAATATCGTCGGTCCCGAAGTGATCGAGGGAGCGTATCGCCACTTTTCCAAGCGCACCATCCTGTGCTCCGTCGGTGCGCAGGACTCCGGTCGGGTCGTGGTCGGCTTCGCCGCGGAGTTGGCCGCCCGCTACAACGCCAGCCTCATTCTGCAACACGTTATTCCGCCGCAGGACTCCGCCCAGGCTCTCGCCGAACGCACCCTCGGCCAGATCGAGGCTGAGCTGCCCTCCATGGTTCCACCCGGCCTCCAGCACAAGGTCAACGTGCGTACAAGAGCCGTGCTCGGCGATCCAACTGAAGAACTGCTTTACCAGGGCAGATCGCAACACGCGAATCTGATCGTAATGGGCGCTCAGAGCGTATCTCGCTTTGCCGCCATCACCCGCGCCGGCATCGTGTACAAAGTGCTTGCCTATGCGCAATGCCCGGTGATCACGCTCTCGCCCGTCGTGCTCTCCTTCTGCGGCGCGAGATGCGATCAACCGCGCCAGTCGGAATTGCGTTTGGCCGGAGTATTTTAGCCGCTCTTTCGCGAATGTGCAGATGAGGAAAATCTCATAGTTTTGAAAGGGCACGGCTTCAGCCGCGCCCCAACGTCTGCGGAATTAACGGGGGCTGTAGGCGGTGTCTGGTAAATCCCAAATCGACCCCTTTGTGTCAGGGCACGACTTTAGTCGTGCCGAAGATGCAACAAGATGAAATCGTGCTTTAGCCCCTGAGCCGTGTTTTTCGGACAGAATGCGGTCGAACTCTGATCGGAGGGAGGCGGGGGTTTCAACCCCCGCGTAATGCCAGCAGAACCAGCGCGGGTTTTAGCCCCGGCGTAAGTCTTTCCCGCCGGGTGCCCCATCCATCGCGCCTTTTGCGATGGGTGGGATAGCACAGATGTAAATCTCAACGGCAAACAACACGCTCCAGCCGCGCGGCCAATCATATTTGCACTTACGCTGCATCGCGCTCACTCGCGGCGCCAGTCATCTGGCGTGCTTTAATGTCGCGCATCGGCGGCTGGCCAAAGAACCGGCTGTACTCCCGGCTGAACTGGCTTGGGCTTTCATAGCCGACCTCGAAGGCCGCGCTCGCCGCGTCCATTCCATCCGTGAGCATGCGCACGCGCGCCGTGTGCAACCTGAGCTGCTTCTGGTATTGCAGCGGGCTCATCGCCGTCAGCGTGCGGAAATGATGATGCAGCGTGGAAACGCCCATCTGCGCAACCGACGCGAGATCCTCCACGCGCAGCGGCTTCGCGTAGTTCTCTCTCAACCATGCAACAGCCTTTGCTGTCCGGTTGCTCTGCTCGCCGAGTGTGGCAATCGCGCGCAGGTTTTCGCCTCGCGGTCCGCGCAGCAAGCGATAGATAACTTCGCGCTGAATCAGATTGCTCAGAAATGGAATATCCTGCGGCGCATCCAGCAGATCGAGCAATCGGGAACACGCGTCCAGAAGTTCAACCGAAGTTTCGCCCACGGCCATGCCGCGCGTGCCTGAGACCGGCTCCGATACGTGGAACTCCTCCTGGCTGAGAATCTCCCGCACTGCCGGCATTTCGAGCTTGAGCATCATCGCCAGAATCGGTTCTTCCCGCGATGCCTTTGTCACCTGGCTGACCACTGGCATGTCAATCGAGGTCAACAGGAATGTGGACTCGTTAACCTCCAGTGTCGTCCCGCCAACATTAATGCGCTTTTCTCCCTGGACAAATACAATCAGCTCCGGCTCGTAGGCCGCGGAAGTGCATTGCGTTGGAGCGCTCTTGCGATAGACGCTCAGGCCCGGCACGGCGGTTGTCTCTTTGCCATCCTCGCGAATATGCACCGCAATCTTGCGCGCCAAATCCTTCCGCATTGCGACGGCGCGTGACGGCGGTTTCCCGTTTGCATCTTTATCTTTGGCCATAAAGCACCCGTTCACTCCTCAAATTAAGCCTACCGCTGAATCTGTTGCGGCGTGCACAAAAAACTGCGAGTCCAGAGGAATAGGCAATAAATCGGAAGAATTGTGATACCGCTTTGAGAGCAGCGCATCCTATCCTTTGGACTGAGAGGAAATGCGGGGCAAGGCTACTTGCCCTGTGTCTCAAACAACGGCCGGGAAGGCCGGGAGGTTACTTGATGTACAAAGCCAAAGCGTATTCTGCCGCCAGCGCGACATCGCGACTTGCTTCCACCACCATCATGCGGCGCGAACCAACAGAGACCGACGTGCAAATCGAAATCCTTTTCTGCGGCATCTGTCACTCCGATCTTCACCAGGCTCGCAACGAGTGGAGCGGCTTCCTGCCCACCGTTTATCCCTGCGTCCCCGGCCATGAGATCGTCGGCCGCGTCACCAAAGTTGGCTCCGCGGTCTCCAAATTCAAACTGGGCGACCTTGCAGCGGTTGGCTGTCTGGTAGACTCCGACGGCACATGCCCCGCCTGCAAGAAGGGACTCGAACAGTTCTGCCGGAATGCAACCTTCACTTACAATTTGCCCGACAAGCACCTGGGTGGGGTCACTTACGGCGGCTACTCGGAGAGCATCGTCGTTGACCAGCGATTTGTACTTCGCGTGCCCACAAATCTTGACCTTGCCGGGGCTGCTCCCCTGCTCTGCGCAGGAATCACAACCTATTCGCCCATGCGCCACTGGGGCGTGACCAAGGGCAAGAAAGTTGGCGTGGTCGGTATTGGCGGATTGGGCCACATGGGTGTGAAGTTTGCTCATGCGCTCGGCGCGCACACAGTTGTGTTTACCACCTCGCCGAGCAAGAAGGATGACGCGCTGCGCCTCGGCGCGGATGAAGTCGTTCTCTCCCGCAACGCCAATGAGATGCAGAAGCACGCCGGCAGCTTCGACTTCATCCTCGACGCAGTCGCCGCTGATCACGACATCAACGCCTACATCAATCTGCTCACCATCGACGGAAACATCACCCTGGTCGGCGCACCGGAGAAACCTCTGCCGGTTTCCGCCTTCGCACTGATCATGGGCCGCCGCAGCCTTTCCGGGTCGCCCATCGGCGGCATTCCCGAAACTCAGGAGATGCTTGACTTCTGCGGTCAGCACAACATCATCGCCGACGTCGAAGTCATCCCCATCCAGAAAGTCAACGAAGCCTACGAAAGAATGTTGAAGTCTGATGTCAAGTACCGCTTCTCCATCGACATGGCTTCTCTCAAATCCGAGTAAAGGAATCTTTTATGCCAAGCAATACACATCCAACCGGAGCAGAAAAATTCATTGGCAACTTCTCTCCCAAGCTCGTAAGCCTTACCGACGATGTTCTCTTCGGTGATGTCTGGGAGAGAAGCGCGCTTTCCAAGCGTGATCGCAGTCTCGCCACCATCACCGCTTTGATCGCTCTCCGCGCGTCGGAGCAACTTCCCTTTCACCTGAAGAGGGGTGTCGAGAATGGTCTGACGCAAGCGGAAATCGTAGAGCTCATCACGCACATGGCCTTTTACTCGGGATGGCCAAGCGCCATGTCGGCAATCTCTGTTGCGAAGAAAATATTCGAAGAAGACAAGCAGTAGGAGACGCAATGCAAAAGCGCAAGCTCGGCAACAGCAATCTTGAAGTATCGGCCATCGGCCTCGGCTGCATGAGGATGAGCGAAGGCCATGGCCCGGTCGCAGGCACCAAAGAAGAGATGATCGCGGTGATGCGCGGCGCGGTTGAGCGCGGCGTAACCCTCTTCGACACCGCCCAGGTTTATGGCCCGTTCGTCAATGAAGAGGTAGTGGGCGAAGGGCTTGCTCCGGTGCGCGACCAGGTGATCATCGCCACCAAATTCGGCTTCTCCCGCACTCCGCACGGTAGGCCCGATCCCGGTGTTGACAGTCGCCCCGCCTACATCAAGGAAAGCGTCGAGGGTTCGTTGAGAAGGCTCCGTATCGACACCATCGATCTTCTCTACCAGCACCGTGTCGATCCCGACGTGCCGATTGAAGACGTCGCTGGAGCGGTGAAGGACCTGATCCAGCAGGGCAAGGTCCGCCACTTCGGCCTCTCCGAAGCTGCTGCAAAAACCATCCGCCGCGCTCACGCCGTCCAGCCGGTCACTGCCGTTCAGAATGAGTACTCAATTTGGTGGAGACGCCCTGAAGAGGAAGTGCTGCCCACACTCGAGGAACTCGGCATCGGCCTCGTTGCATTCAGCCCGCTGGGCAGGGGCTTTCTCGCCGGATCAATCAACGAAAACACTCAGTTTCACAAGGAAGACAACCGTAGCAGTATCCCGCGCTTCGCCCCGGAAGCGCTCAAAGCAAATCTCGCACTGGTCGAACTCCTTCAAGCCTTCGCGGCTGGCAAGGGTGCAACCATCGCTCAGCTCGCACTCGCGTGGGTGCTTGCGCAAAAGCCCTGGATTGTTCCCATCCCTGGCACTACCAAACTGAAGCGGGTCGAAGAGAACATTGGTGCGCTTGCCCTCGATCTTTCCTCTGACGACCTCCGCGAGATCGACCGCATCACCTCGCAAGTCAACGTGCAAGGCGGGCGCTATCCCGAGCAGATTGAGCAAATGACCAATCGATGACAGTCGCCAACCGTCTCTCAAAAAAAGGAGAAATATGCAAAAACGCAAATTGGGAAAAAGCAATCTGGAAGTCTCTGCGCTCGGCCTGGGCTGCATGGGCCTGAGCTTCGGGCTCGGCCCGGCAACGGAAAAGCAGCAGGCAATCGCCCTCATCCGCGCCGCCGTCGAGCACGGCGTCACGTTCTTCGATACCGCCGAGGTGTATGGTCCATTCGCGAACGAAGAACTGGTTGGCGAGGCTCTCGCTCCATTTCGCGGGAAGGTAGTCATCGCGACCAAGTTCGGCTTTGCAGCCAACCCCGATGACGGCGGTAAATGGAACGCTCTCAACAGCCATCCAGAGCACATCAAGAAAGTCGCGGAAGAATCGCTCAAGCGCCTGAAAATTGATGCCATCGACCTGTTCTACCAACATCGCGTCGACCTCAATGTTCCCATCGAGGATGTTGCCGGTGCTGTGAAGGACCTGATTCAAGCGGGCAAGGTGAAGCACTTTGGCATGTCTGAAGCTGCCGCGAAAACCATCCGCCGCGCCCACGCCGTTCAGCCCGTCACCGCTCTCCAAAGCGAGTACTCTCTCTTCTGGCGTGAGCCTGAACAGACGGTGATGCCCACTCTTGAAGAGCTTGGCATCGGCTTCGTTCCCTTCAGCCCGCTCGGCAAAGGCTTCCTGACAGGAAAGATCAATGCGGATACGAAGTTCGACAGCACGGATTTTCGTAACATCGTGCCGCGGTTCAGTCCGGAGAATCGCAGCGCGAATCAGGCATTGGTTGACATGGTGAGTTCATTCGCAGCGCGCAAGAAGGCAACTCCCGCGCAGATCGCGCTCGCCTGGCTGCTCGCGAAAGAGCCGTGGATTGTTCCGATTCCTGGCACAACGAAGCTGGCTCGACTGGAAGAAAATCTTGGAGCTACAAAAGTTGAACTGACCGCTGAAGATGTCCGTGACCTCGAAGACGCCTCCTCAAAGATCAAGCTCGAAGGCGCTCGTTATCCGGCGTCCCACGCGCAGCTGGTGGGCCGGTAAGCAGCGGAAAGCGCGGTCATGATCACCGCCTGAGGCTCTGTCCCTGCTAACCGCAAAGACAGAGCTTCACTCAGAAATCGAAAAGAATGAAATGAGCAAGCGAGTTCTTATTCTTTCTTCGAGTCCAAGAAAACATGGAAACTCGGAAACCTTATGCGACCGGTTTATGGAAGGCGCAACCGAAGCCAGCCATCAAGTTGAAAAAGTCGTCTTGGCGGAGAAGAAGATCAATTACTGCACCGGTTGTTATGCCTGCAAAAAGACTGGGCGATGCGCGCAGAAAGACGATATGGCGCAGATTCTCGACAGCATGATTGCGGCTGACGTCATCGTTCTAGCCACGCCCGTGTACTTCTACACAATGTGTGCACAGATGAAAACAGCGATAGACCGCACCGTTGCGCAGTACACCAAAATCACCAACAAAGATTTCTATTTCATCGTGACTGCGGCTGACAGCAACAAGGCCGCTCTGGAACGAACCATCGAAGGTTTCCGGGGATTCACTTCCTGTCTGCCAGGGGCCAAAGAAAAAGGCGTCGTCTATGGAGCAGGCGCATGGCAGATAGGCGATATCCTCACAAGCCGCGCCATGAAACAGGTCTATGAAATGGGCAAGGCGCTGTAGGCAATGGCTTGAGTGTAGCGCCGGCCTCCCGGCCGGCTGTAGTGGGGGCGTCCTCGCCCCCACTCGTCCAGAGCACCCACCAAATTTCGCAGTCGCGATACCAGAATTCGGTGGCAAAAACCGCCAAACAACCACTGTTCCTGCTCAATCCGACCCGTTTAAACGACAACTTTGCCCATTCCATGCAAACTTTTCTCTCTATGCGCGACCTTCCAAACCAGCCGTTGTCCGCCCAGGTTTGCCTGCGTGGTCAACGGAGTATGTTTTTCGCAACCACACAAGCAAATCTTTGCCCCCCTAAACGAACCACTCAAACAAACTTTGCCGCTTCGAAACGAACCTCCTGAGCAAACCGTCCAACCGGTCCATCGATTATCCTGATATTTGCAGCCTGACGCACAATCGGAGCGCTCTTCGCCCAGCAACCTGGCCGTAGCGGCTGTCACTCTCTGCGGAGCGTGCGCGTTCCTTGAGCTCTACATCACGCAGCCTCTGCTGCCGCTTCTCACTCACCTTTTCCATGCTTCCAAAACCGGCGTCGCGCTCACCGTTTCCGCCGGCACGCTGGGCGCGGCCGTCACTGCTCCCATCGTCGGCGCGCTCACTGAGCGGCTGCCTCGCAAGCGTGTCATCGTTGCCTGGATGGTCGCCATCGCCGTGCCCACGCTGCTCGCCGCCACATCCACCTCGCTAGCCCAACTCATCTTCTGGCGTTTTCTTCAAGGCATCGCGGTGCCCGGAATCGTTGCCGTGGTGGTCACCTACATCGGCGAAGAGTGGCCGCCCAATCGCGTCGCATTCATCATGAGTTTCTACATCAGCGGAACCGCGCTGGGAGGTTTCCTCAGCCGCTACCTCGCCGGCATTCTTGCCGACTGGTTTAATTGGCGTGTGAGCTTTCTCGTGCTCGGCGCGGTCGCTCTGGTCGGGGCCGCAGCCGTGTACGCATGGCTTCCTCACGGATGCCGCCGGCAGCCGACGACGCTCACCGGCGCGCGGCCTTCATTCTTCACTCAAGTGCGGGATCTGTTCCGCCATCGCCGCCTTGTGGCCACATACGCCGTCGGTTTCGATGTTCTTTTCTCACTCGTGGCCGTCTTTACCTGGATCACCTTTCACCTCAGCGCCGCGCCCTTCAGTCTGTCAACGGCCGCCATCAGCTCGCTGTTTTTCGTTTACCTCGTCGGCCTCGTGGTCACTCCCACCGCAGGCTACATCATCACGCGCGTGGGATTGCGCGCTGGCATCAGCGGCGCAATTGTCTGCACCATGGCTGGCGCGCTCATTACTCTGGCGCATTCGCTGCCGATCATCATCCTCGGACTCGCAATGGTTTCCACAGGCACCTTCATCGCGCAAACCGCTGCGCAGAGCCATCTGCGTGTGGCCGCGCCGGCCGAGTCGCGCGTGACCGCTGCAGGAGTTTACCTCACCTGCTACTACGCAGGAGGCACCGCTGCCGGAGTTGTTCCCGGAGCATTCTGGGCGCTGGGCAAATGGCCGGCCTGCGTGGCTTTTGTTGTCGCCATGCAGATTGTTGCGCTCGTCATCGCGCTGATGGGCTGGCGCAAACCCAGGGGCGGCGCGGACGCGGATCTCACGCCTGCGGCAGGCCCGCACCTTGCTGCCGCCGGAGATTGATGAACCCCAACGGCGATCAAGCGAATCTAACCATTTAGTGAGCACAAATTGAGTGCCTCCAGCATTTTTTTCGCCGCGAGGCTTTCGCGCGCTTCATCCTTAGTTAGCCGCGCTTCGCCGGCAAGCAAATGGTCTATTTGAAAAGTCTTAACCGCAATCAGGAGTAGTTCTTGTCCGATTTTCCGCCCCCATCACCAGTCCAGTCCGGCGCGCTGGAAACGCCTGAGACTACGGAAATTCACCAGCTCGGTCCCGACGCGCTCTGGAAACCCAGAGTGAATCCGTGGATCATTGCCGCGTGCGTGGCGCTTGCCGCATTCATGGAGGTGCTCGACACCTCCATCGCCAACGTGGCCCTGCCTCACATCGCCGGATCGCTCGGCGCCAGCACAGACGAGGGCACTTGGGTGCTCACCAGCTATCTGCTCTCGAATGCCATCGTACTGCCCATGGGCGGATGGATATCGAGCGTGATGGGCCGTCGAAATTTCTTTGTGCTGTGCATCATAATTTTTACCGTCTCCAGCTTTCTCTGCGGCGCGGCGCCATCACTGCCCATGCTGCTGCTGTTTCGCGTGATTCAAGGCATTGGCGGCGGCGGAATGCAGCCCATGGCCCAGGCCATCATGGCCGACAGTTTCGAGCCGCAAAAACGCGGCCAGGCCTTCGCGCTTTACGGCCTGGTCGCCGTTCTCGCGCCTTCCATCGGCCCCACCCTGGGTGGTTGGATTACCGACAACTTCTCCTGGCGATGGATATTCTTCATCAACATTCCGGTCGGCATCCTGGCCTTTTTTCTGGTCACACGGCTGGTGGAAGATCCGCCGTGGATCAAGGCCGACCGATCTCGCCTGGGGCAGATGGACTACCTGGGTTTCGGCTTCCTTGCCATCGCCATGGGCGGCATGCAGATCATGCTCGACAAGGGTGAAGAGAATGCCTGGTTCGCTTCCAGCTTCATCCGCTTCTTTGCCGTGCTGTTCATCGGCGGCATGATCGCTTTGATCTGGTGGGAGTGGCAACACAAGAATCCGCTCATCAATATCAAGCTATTTCGCTACAGAAATTTCGCCATCTGCTGTTTCTTGATGATGTTGGTCGGCGGCGTGCTGAATGCCAACACCGTGCTTCAGCCGCAATTCATGCAGCAGCTACTCGGCTGGACCGCAACCACGGCCGGTCTTGCGCTTACCGCCGGCGGCGTCACGCTGTTGTTTATGATGCCCATGGCAGGCTACGCCACCGGCAAGGTGGCCGCGCGCTGGCTGGCCATGGCTGGCTTCACGCTGTTTGTGCTTACATTCCGCTACGCGGCCAATGTGACTACTCTGGATATGTCGTTTCCCGCCGCGTCGTGGCTGCGCGTAATTCAGATGATGCCCCTCCCCTTCTGTTTCATCTCCATCACCACAGCCGCCTATGTGGGTTTGCCCAGGGAGCAGAGCAACCAGGTCTCAGGGCTTATCAACTTCGCCCGAAACATCGGCGGCAGCGTCCTCATCGCCATCACCAACTCTCAGGTGACCCGCCGCACTCTGTGGCACGAGGAGCACCTCCAAAACGCCATGACTTCCGCCTCCAGCGCCTTTCAGCAGCACACGCAAACTCTTACCGGCTTCCTCGGCTCGAGCTTCGGCGCGCCCAATGGAAAGGCTCTGGCGCTGGCAAATATCTATAACCAGCTCAACCATCAGGCGCAGGTGCAAGGCTACCAGGATGTCTACATGGAGTTATCGTGGATGTCGGTAGGCCTAGTGGTGCTGGCTCTCATGCTGAGCAGAAACAAGCCCGGCGCAGGTACCAAAGATGAAAAGGCGCCGATGCACTGAGAGGCCGACCGCTTGCTTTAAACTTGAAGAAGGCTTCGAAGTTTCACGCAACATCCTCGCGAGAAAACAGCCTGGAGTTGCGCATAAGGAGATTCCCCAATGGCACTAATGAAGACATCCAATCCGGCGCTGAGTGACAATACGTTTCGCAATCTTTCCGGCGCGCCGTATGGCGGCATAATTGACGAGACCACGCGCATGACGCTGAACGGCACTGTGAACAAGACCGGCATTCTTCTGCTCTGCGCCATCGCGACCGCGGCCTGGACATGGCATCTTTTCCTTCCCGAGCAGGATATGTCCACCGTCGCGCCGCTTATGCTCGTTGGCGGCATAGGCGGATTCATCGTAGCCATGGTCACCGTCTTCAAAAAAGAATGGTCTCCGGTCACTGCGCCCATCTACGCGCTGCTTGAAGGCCTCGTGCTCGGTGGCCTCTCTGCGCTGGTCAATCTTCGCTATCCGGGCATTGCAATGCAAGCCGTGGCTCTCACCTTCGGAACACTCTTCGTATTGCTGCTCGCCTATCGCTCAGGAATGATCAAGGTGACGGAGAAGTTTCGCCTGGGCGTAATCGCTGCCACCGGCGGCATCATGGTCTTTTACCTACTGCAAATGCTGCTGGGATTCTTCGGCGTCCAATTCACTTCCATCAACGGCTCCGGGTTTATCGGCATCGGCTTTAGCCTGATCGTGGTGGCCGTCG
Organism: Occallatibacter sp.; assembly: GCA_049520075.1. Lineage (GTDB taxonomy): Bacteria > Acidobacteriota > Terriglobia > Terriglobales > Acidobacteriaceae > Telmatobacter. The sequence continues at coordinate 26,280 of JBEKQD010000038.1, forward strand.
CGGCTCTCAATCTCGTCCTCGATTTCGATTTCATCGAGAGAGGCGTGCAATACGGCGCTCCCAAATATATGGAATGGTACGGCGCCTTTGGAATCATGGTTACGCTGGTCTGGCTCTACCTGGAAATTCTCCGCCTGCTCTCCAAATTGCGCAGCAGAAACTAATTATTGATATAGTGCGGGCGCCCAGGCCCGGACTTTCGGACCTGGGATTCCACTACCCAAATCGACTGCTGTTCTGAATTGGGTGCCCCATCCATCGCGCTGCCGGGGTCCCCACGGACAGGTCTTCGTCCGTGGGGTGGTTGGGCGATGGGTGGGATAGCACAAATCTCCGTACCCCATCTTCGCCCCGTGCCCCATCCATCGCTCAAGACCTACACAAACTAAGACGCCAGAGACCGAAGTCTCTGGCGTCTTATTATGGCAAACTCGCAGGTTACTCAGACCATGCATCGTCCCCGTTCAGCCCTGCGATCAGGCTCCGAGTCTCCTCGAATCCCGCCTCTTCGGGCCTTGCCGGCGATGGAGCTTCGAGTTGCCTCGACGCATCGCATCCTTTGGCGCTACCGGCGGCGAAGCTAGGGTTGCCCCTGAGCCTGCTCCTCCAATAACGCCTTCCGATGAGGTTCCGGGTTGCCCCGTTCCCTGCATCTTCCGGCCGTGCCGGCGATGGGATTCAAGTCGCCTTGAATCTCGCATCCTTCAGCAGCATCGGCGCTGAAGCTCCGGGTTGCCCCGGGTCTCCGCTCTTCCAGTGCCGCCTTCCGATGAGGCTTCGGGTTGCCCCGAATCCTGCATCTTCCGGCCTCGCCGGCGGTGGAGTCTCGAGTTGCCTCTTGACTCGCATCCTTCAGCGGCATCGGCGGCAGATATCCGGGTTGCCCCGGATCCACGCTCCTCCAGTGCCGCCTTCTGATGAGGATCCGGGTCGCCCCGAACCCTGCATCTTCCGGCTCTGCCGATGGTGAATCTCCGGGTTGCCCCAGAGCTTCGCTCCATCGGCGCCGGTGAATGGATCTCCGGGTTTCCCCGAATCTCGCACCCTCCGGCTTTGCCGCCCTTGCGTCTTCGGGTTGCCCCGAATCCTGCACCTGCGGCTGGGTCGATGATGACTCCCCGGAAGTCCTCGAACTTTGCATCCTCGACCGAAGCCGCGGATGAATCTTCGTGTCCAACCGGGTCTTGCACATTCCCACCAGGCCCTTGATGCTTTCTCAATTTCATCTTCGACCGCCACCACCGTCACCGGCTATGGCTTGCCGAGTTCAACCAATTCCGCATCGTTTGCCTGGCTGGAACTGCGTTCCTAATTCCCTACAGGTCACCAACTGAGAAGGAGAGTAGGATGGTTCAATCTGTGGAAGCAAGTGCAAAAAAACGATTAATCTGTGGATTTCACCAGTCTTGGTGCACTAATCGAAGAACGCAAAATTTATTGAACAACTATCGGTGCAAAAAGCCAAATTTTGTGTATTGAATTGCTCAATCTTGAGCCACGGAAGCACGGAAATTCGCTTTCTGCCCCTTCACAAACATCTGCTTGATGCCGCGCAACGCCTGGCGGGTGCGTTCTTCGTTCTCGATCAGCGAGAAGCGGACGTGGTTGTCGCCGTGGTCGCCAAATCCAATCCCCGGCGAAACCGCGGTCCTCGCTTCGGAAAGCAGAAGTTTCGAGAACTCCAGTGATTTCAGCGCCTGGTAGGCCTCGGGAATCCGCGCCCACACAAACATGGTGGCCTTCGGGCTTGCCACCGGCCAGCCCAGCTTGTTCAGTCCCTCGACTAATACATCGCGGCGCTTCCGATAATTTTCGCAAATCTCGCGGACGCAATCTTGCGGACCTTCGAGAGCCTGAATCGAGGCGACTTGAATCGGAGTAAATGTCCCGTAATCGAAATAACTCTTCAGGCGCGCGAGGGCGTTCACCAGGCGCGGGTTGCCCACCATGAACCCCACGCGCCAGCCCGGCATGTTGTAACTCTTGCTCAGAGTGAAGAACTCAACAGCCACGTCTTTCGCGCCGGGAACCTGCAGCACGCTGGGCGGCTTGTAGCCGTCGAAGGCGATATCGGCATAGGCCAAGTCCTGGATAAGATGGAAGCCGTACTCACGTGCCAACTCGACCAATCTCGCTAAGAAGGGCAGCTCCACGCACTCCGTCGTCGGATTAGACGGGAAGTTGACGATCAGCGCCTTGGGCCTTGGAGTCATGCGCGGAATCAGATCTTCCAGTTGCGCCAGGAACTGCTCCTGATCGTGGACCGGCACACTCACCACGTGCGCGCCTGCGATGACCGGACCGTAAATGTGAATCGGATAGCTGGGGTTGGGTACCAGCACCGTGTCGCGTGAGTCGAGGATCGCAAGGCACAGGTGCGCGATTCCTTCCTTCGACCCAATCGTGACAATGGCCTCCGAGTCGGGATCTAAATCAACGTCATAGCGCGTCTTGTACCAGTTGCAGATGGCCTTGCGCAGGCGCGGAATGCCGCGCGAGACCGAGTAGCGATGCGTCGGGGGCTTGAGCGCCGCTTCCACAAGCTTGTTGACGATGTGCTTGGGCGTGGCCCCGTCCGGGTTGCCCATCCCGAAGTCGATGATGTCTTCACCGCGGCGGCGCGCGGAGGCTTTTAGCTCCCCCGTGATGTTGAAGACGTAAGGCGGCAGGCGCTGTATCCGGCTGAACTCTTCCATATTTTCAGTTTAAGGCAACCGAGACGGGAGAAGCAGCGAAGGGACCGGAGAGGCAGGACAATCGCATGTATCCAAGCCGCTGACGAGATCTGTTCTGATCGTTGCTGATCAAATTGATTCTGATTGTTGCTGATCAAATTGATTCTGATTGTTGCTGACCATATCTGTTCGGAGTTGTTGACCATACCGATTTTGGGTTATGGACCAAACTGGTTTTGCGTCGTTGACCAGACGGGCTCTGGCCTCTATCGCGCCGGAGGCGCAATGGTCATTAGCCCCGCGCTTCAGCGTGGGGAACGTGACCATCAATAATCGGTCAGCCCCGTAGGGGCGGCACAAAACCCCGGCCGGGCCGCCAACCCCCGGACTTTATACTTGAATTCATAATGAGCAAGTTTCTACCCGTAGACGAACAGATGGACCTGCTTCAAAAAGGCGCGGCGGAAATCATCCGCGTCAGCGACCTTCGTGAACGCCTCGAAGAGAGCCGCAAAACCGGACGCCCGCTGCGCATCAAGGCGGGCTTTGACCCCACCGCCCCAGACCTGCACCTCGGTCACACCGTGCTGATGCGCAAGCTCGCCCACTTCCAGCAGCTAGGCCACACGGTCATCTTTCTCGTGGGCGACTTCACATCGCTCATCGGCGACCCCACCGGCCGCAACGTCACCCGGAAGCCGCTCACGCGCGAGCAGATTGACGAGAATGCGGTCACATACAAGGCGCAAGTCTTCAAAATCCTCGACGAAAAACTCACCGAGGTCCGCTACAACTCCGAGTGGCTCGGCAAGCTGGGCTACGAGGACACGATCCGCCTCACGGCGCACTTCACCGTCTCGCAAATGCTTGAGCGCGACGACTTCAGCAAGCGCTTCCAGGCCGAGCAGCCCATCAGCCTCCACGAGCTGCTCTATCCGGTCATGCAGGGCTATGACTCAGTCTGCCTGGAGTGCGATGTCGAGCTTGGCGGAACGGACCAGAAGTTCAATCTACTTTGCGGCCGCGAGTTGCAGCGCATTTACGGCCAGAAGCCGCAGATCGTTTTGATGACGCCCATTTTGGAAGGTCTCGACGGCGTGCAGAAAATGTCCAAATCCCTCGGCAACGCCATCGGCATCAACGAGCCTCCCGCCGAAATGTACGGCAAGCTCATGTCCATCTCAGACGAATTGATGTGGAAGTATTGGGTACTTCTCACCGACCTCAAGCAATCCGAAGTGGATGCGCTCCATGCTGAAGTCTCTGCCGGCAAGCTGCATCCCATGGAAGTCAAGAAGCGCCTCGCCCGCACCATCACCTCCGGCTTCCATGGCGAAGCCGCGGCTCTCAGCGCCGACGAGAATTGGGCGCGCATGTTCCAGCAAAAGGGCGAGAGTGAAGACCTCGAAGAAGTCACCGTGGCATACGCCGACGTCGCCGGGCCGGAACCAAATCAAATTCGCTTGCCCAAGCTCCTCGTCCAAATGGGCCTTGCCGCCAGCGGCGCGGAAGCCAACCGCAAGATCGCCGAAAAAGCCGTCAAGGTAGACGGAGAGGTGGCCACCGGCGCGCTGATTTCCGTGCCCGCGCTGCCCGCGCAAGTCTCGGTCCGCCTGGGCAAGCGCGCCAAGGTCGCTGTGATCTCGTAGGGAAATATATCCCAGGCCTCAGAATCGAGATCTGGGATACCAATTTTTCGCTTTCGATTTATCTGCCCAGCGCAAACTTCCGCGCCGACTCAAGCAGCTTGGCGACCGACTCCTTCGAGCACGATTCGCAGTAAATCCGCATCAACGGCTCGGTGCCGCTGGCGCGCAGCAGCAGCCAGGTCTCGGCGGCCTTCGGCTTGGTCTCAGCTTCCGGGTTGTCTAGGTAGAACTTGACGCCGTCCAGCGTCTCCTGGCAAAAGATCGCCATTCCGCCGAAGACCGGATCGCCGGGCTCGAGCGCCATGGCTCTCTCGATTGCGGCGTTCTTCACGTCTTCCGGCAGAGCCAGATCTATGCGGCCGTACTGGTGTTCTCCGTACTCGGCTTGCAGGTCGGCGACAAGCTCGCCCAGCGGCTTGCCTTCTTCGGCCATCACATTGGCCAGGAGCAACGCGTTAAGCAGGCCGTCGCGCTCCGGCAAGTGGCGCTGGAAGCCGATGCCGCCCGATTCCTCGCCGCCCATCAGAATCTCGCGCTCCAGCATGTAGTCGCAGACAAACTTGAAGCCGATGCCGTGCTCAATCAGCTCGCGGCCGTTCAGGAGGCAGATACGGTCCAGCATCTTGGTCGTGTTGAAAGCTCGCGTAACGGCGCCGGACCAGTCGTTGTGGTGCTTGAGCACCCAACTGAGCAAGACCGAATAAATCTTGTGCGGATCGACAAAGTTCCCATTCTCATCGGTCGCGCCGATGCGGTCCGCGTCGCCATCGGTGCACAGGCCTGCCTGGCAGCCATTGGCCACCACTGCCTCGCCCAGCGCGCGAATGTGCGGCTCGATGGGCTCGGGATGGATGCCGCCAAACAGCGGATCGGCATTGGCGCGAATCTGCACATGATCCACGCCGAGGCGTGTGAAGATGTCGGAGATAATCGTTCCGCCGCAGCCGTACATCGAGTCGATGCAAAACTTCATGCCGGATTTCTGCAGTTTTTCGAGGCTCGTAAATCTCTCAATAGCTTTGAGGTAGGTAGGCAGAAAATCGACTTCCTCAATCGGCGCAGGCTGCGCAGTGCGGGCAACAGGCTTGCCCAGATAAGATTCGATCTCGGAAATAATCGAGGGCTTGCCCGAGCCTCCGTACCAGGCCTTGTACTTGACGCCGTTCCACTGCGCGGGGTTGTGCGAGCTGGTAATCATGATGCCGCCGGCCGCCTTGCGCTCGCGCACGCCGAAGCTGAGCGCCGGAGTGGGCGTAACGTCGTTGGCCAGCATAACCGGGATGCCCGTGGCCGCGGCCACCTCAGCGCAGGCGCTCGCAAAGGCCTTTGACAGAAAGCGAGTGTCGTAGCCGATGCAAAGGCCCTTGGTGGGGTCCTCTTTGGCGTGGATGTAAGCGGCGATGGCCTCGGCGGCGATGCGGACATTGGCAAAAGTAAAATCATCGGCGATGACGGCCCGCCAGCCGTCGGTGCCGAACTTGATTTGAGGATAAGGCATGATGACGTTCTCGTTCTCCCAGAGAACTAGGATATAGGATGCAATCGGCGGTACGTGCGGTCGCCCTGCCTCAGATCAGCTCCGTTCGTCCCGTGATTCCCAACTCCTTCACAATTTTGCCCACATCCTGTGAGTGGTCGCGGTGAGCAATCAGCAGAGCATCCTTGGTATCCACAATAACCAGATCCTCGACTCCCACAAGGGCGACAAACTTGTGCGGGCTGAAGATGTAGTTGTTGCCAGAGTCGAGAGCCATGTGACCGCTGGTATCGGCCACGTTGCCTTCGCTGTCTCCGCGCAGGCGCGTCTCCGACTGGTACTCGTAAAGCGAGGCCCAGGAGCCGAGATCGTTCCAACTGAACTCAGCCGGGATGCAGTAGAGATGAGACAGATGCTCGCCCTTGGCAGAGCGGGGCTCCAGCACGGCGTAATCGACTGAGATGTTCTCGCACTTGGGATAAACATCATGGAAAACCTCGTCGAATTTCGGCGTGCCGTAAGCCGCGGCGATGGTCTCCAGTAGCGGAGCGGTTTCCGGCATGTGTTCGCGGACAGCATTTGCAAGCGTCCGCGCCGACCACAGGAACATGCCCGAATTCCAAAAGTAGTTGCCCGCGGCAATGAATTCATCGGCGCGGTTCTGATTGGGCTTCTCAATGAAACGGCGCACATGCAGGGCAGAATCGTCTCTTGTGTAGTCGGTGGTCTCGATGTAGCCGTAGCCTGTTTCGGCCCGGGTAGGTTCAATGCCCAGCACCACCATGTTGTCGGCTGCTGCTGCCACGGCAATGCTCTTTTGCAGCGCCTTTAGGAAGCGCGGCTCATCCCCGATCACATGGTCGGAGGGAAAGATGCCCAATACGGCGTCGGGGTTCTGACGCTCGATGAGGAAAGCGGCCAGTCCGCAGGCGGGCGCGGTGTTGCGCGCCACCGGCTCCTGCACAATCTGCCCAGCGGGCATGCCCTTCAACTGGTCGGCGATCTCCTCAGCCAGATACTCGTTGGTGATCACCCATATCTGGTCCAGCCCTGCCAGCGGCTTGAGGCGCTCGACGGTCTGCTGGATCATGGAGCGTTCGCCATCCAGGGCCAGAACCTGCTTGGCGTGGGCACGGCGGGAACGGGGCCAGAAGCGCGTGCCGCTGCCTCCGGCAAGAATCACAGGGCGGAAATCAATAGACTTCGACATTGTTGACACATCCTACCCGACAAACTATACGTTTGCACAGTGATGAACGATAATTTTTTGAAACGCCGTCCCACTTGCTGAAAATAGAGAAATTCTCCACGGCTTACCCAGTCGGCCCGCCTCGGGACAAACCCTGCTGCGCTACCACCCAGGTTATTCCAGCCTGGAAAGAAATTCTCCCATGCGGCGGGTACCTTCGTCGATGTTCTGCCGGGTCACCGGATAGGAGAGGCGGATGTGCTCCGCTGTGCCGAATGCCTCGCCAGGGACGGTAACCACGTGGGCCTCGTGGAGCAGCCGCGTTGCCAGCTCCGTCGCCGTCTTGATCCCGCCCTTGCCCAGAAAAGCGCCAATGTTGGGATAAACGTAAAACGCTCCCTCCGGCTTGGTGCAGGTGACGCCGGGGATCTCTGCCAGCTTGGCCAGCATATAGTCGCGCAGGCCGATGAATTCGGCGCGGAACTCACTGACGCACTCCTGCGATCCCGCCAGGGCTGCCACGGCGGCCTTCTGCACAAAACTGGTGGCGTTCGAAGTCGACTGCGACTGCAACTTGCTGAGGTTGGCCGTGACGGCCTTCGATGCCAGCGCAAAGCCGGCGCGCCAGCCGGTCATCGAGTAGGTCTTCGAAAGCGACCCGAGCACCACAATATGCTCTTTTGCCCAGGTAAATGAGCCTCCGGAGACCGGCTTTCCGGCATAGTTCAGATAGACATAGCACTCGTCGAGCAGGACGAAAATCCCGCGCTCGTGGGCCAGGTGAACGATGCGCTCCAGGTCTTCGGCAGACATGACCGAGCCGGCCGGATTCGATGGCGAATTGAGGATGATCGCCTTGGTCCGGGGCGTAATCGCCTTCTCAATCGCATCTGCCGTGACGCGGAAGTTCTCCGCCTCGCTGGTTTCTAGCAAAACCACCTTGCCGCCGGCGTACTGGATGATGTCTTTGAAGCTGACCCAGTAAGGAACGGGCAGGATGACCTCATCGCCATGGTCGATCAGCACCTGTATGGCGTTGAACAGGGCATGTTTGCCGCCTGTGGTGAAGATGGCCTCGTCAATCGAGTAATCGGAGCCAAAGTCGGTCGCGTGGCGCTCAACGATCGCTTTGCGCACGTCGGGAATGCCCTGCACCACCGTATAGCGCGTGAAGTTGGCCTCTATGGCGGCAATGGCCGCGTCCTTGATGTGGTGCGGAGTGGGGAAATGCGGCTCGCCGGCGCCGAAATCCACCAGGTTGATGCCCTGCGCGCGCAGCTTGGTAGCCTCAGCATTCACGGCCAGCGTTGCGGAGACCTCAATCCGGCCAATGCGGCCGGTAAAGACTTGGGGAGAAGAGCTTGCGGTCGTCATAATGCTTCTATCTTTACAGATTTTTCTGCCTAGGCAAAATCGACGGTAAAAAATCTCTAGAATCCGGTGTGTCTGAGTCGCGATTGATGGATTGACGCGCGAGGCGCTACGCGCTACAGTGTGAATATGATTCGGTCGTTTCGGCACGCGGGTCTTGAGAAATTTTTCTTGACGGGGAGCAAGGCGGGTATCCAACCGGCACACGCCACCAAGCTTCGTAGGCAGCTTACGCTGTTGAACACAGCCAAAAACGCGAATCGAATGGATGTACCAGGTTGGGAACTGCACCTGCTCAAGGGGACACTTGCGAATCATTGGTCGATAAAGGTCAATGGAAACTGGCGCATGACCTTCACGTTCGAGAATGAAAATGCAATCTTGGTGGATTACCAGGATTACCACTGACGATAGAGGAAAATCATCATGACGATGACGATGTACAACCCAGCCCATCCGGGCGAAATTCTCCGCGAATATCTCGGGACAGTGCAAGTCGGAGTAGCTGCCAGGCGACTGCGCGTAGCGCGGTCCACGCTGTCACGGCTGCTGAACGGACGGGCCTCGTTTACTGCGGCAATGGCCCTCAGGCTGTCCGATGCATTCGGAACCGAGCCGGGAATGTGGCTCGACTTGCAGCAGCAGTACGATTTGTGGCATGAGGCGCAGCGCAAGCGGCCCAAGGTGGAAAAGTTTTCTCGCGCTGCATGAGGTTTACCGGTCCCATAATCGAGGCGCTCGGAACCCCGGAATCTTGTCAGCGCTTACGACCGTTCGCCGGCTCTGACGCGCCAACTCACTCACTCCGCCGGCTCTGAATCCCCTTTGCTGGCCAAGTCAGTCATGAGCTCACGCGCCTGGGCCGCGTACGATTGAAGCACTTCAATCCTGTAAACAGGATTAAGAATCGGCGTGACTCCAAAGCCGATGCGCCCCTCATCGGGCACCACAAACTCTATCCCCGCCTCTTCCAGCACGGATTTCGCGATGTCGAGCGCAATGGGATTGGCGCTCTCGAACACGGTAACCAATTCTTGATTTGGGACTGGACCTGTCATTTCGCCTTCTCCTTCTATTGCCCGCATTCGCAGGCGAAATCCGACCGA
>JBEKQD010000039.1:0-34076 GCA_049520075.1 Occallatibacter sp.
AGGGCACGCGTCCACACAGGCGGTGTCCTTGGTGCCGATACAGGGTTCTGCAATGACGTATGCCATCTCTTACTTCTCCTGGGGAAATGAAATCCTCGACGCTGATAGTAGCACAGGAACCCATCGCCCGCCTCAGCCGGTCAGACGGACCATGCGAAGCAGGAGCCCTATAGACCATTCTCGCGCTTTTTCGCGCGGATTGCGAACCGGCAAAACGAACCAGTGCAGGCTGCCGTGTTCAGTCCGGTACGCGCGCCTTCCGGTGTGCCGCAAACTCCTGGGGGGTGAGGATGGGCGCCAGATTGCGTCCGGCAAACATATCCTCAAAAAGGCCGACCAGCTCGTCGTGGATCAGGTTGTTCGAGGCCAGAATCTCGCGACTGTCCAGTTTGAATTTATTGCCCGAAAAGTCTGTCACACGGCCGCCGGCCTCTTCAACCAGCAGAATTCCGGCCGCCGTGTCCCATGGATTGAGGTTGAACTCCCAAAAGGTGTCCAGGCGGCCAGCCGCCACGTAGGCCAAATCGAGTGCCGCCGAGCCAGCCCGCCGCACACCATGCGACCGAAGTGTGAACTCCTGGTAGAAGTGGATGTTGGGGTTGTCATGGCGTTTGCGGCTGGGAAAGCCTGTGGCCACCAGCGACTCGGCCAGCTCAGGAGTTCGCGACACGTGTATCGGCCTTCCGTTCAGCCTGGCGCCCCGTCCCCGCTCGGCGGCGAAAAGCTCGTCGCGCAAGGGGTCGTAGACAACCGCGGCCACCAGCGTTCCGTCCTTGTCCGGCGCAATGCCTTCCGGGCGTCTCTCCAAGCCCAGGGAAACGCAGAATTGCGGCAATCCGTGGGCAAAGTTGGTGGTCCCGTCCAACGGGTCAACGTACCAGCGGAATTCACCTTCGAGCCGGTCGCGCGTGCCCTCTTCGCCATAAATTCCATGCTCCGGGAAGGCCTCGGCCAGCCGCTCGCGAATCAGCTTCTCTGCTGTTCGGTCGGCCACCGTCACAATATCCACATCCCCCTTGTACTCGGTGGCAACGCCGTGCGAGAAAAACTCGCGCAGCCGAGCGCCGGCTTCGCGGGCAATGGCCGAGGCCCTGGGAACCCACTCCCACTCTGGCGCCATTGGCTCTAGACCGCTCACGAGGCATCCCCGTTCTCGGCGTTTCCAGTCAGGCCATTCGCCTCCGGCACAGCGGCTTTCGCGCGGCGAGGAGCCAGCTTGCCGACTTCGGTAATGGTGCGGATTTGGTGCTTGTATATGAATAGATTAGGCTTGCCCTCGCGGGTCAGGCGCAACATTCCGTCGTCGAAGTACTCGATCCAGCCGCGCACCGTTTCGCCGTCGCGCAGCTTGATCTGGACGTTTACCTGGCGGTCGCTCAAGGAGCGCAGATAGAGCGCCTCCTGGCCGGTTTCGCCCGGCGGAGGCGTCTTCAGAGAACGTCGCTTGGACAAGGTGGGAGCCATGCAGACATTGTAGATGCAAAACCCAGGTCACGCGCTCTTGCTTATTCGCAGTTTTGGCGCGATCGGCGCACCGCCTGGAATTTCTTGACCCGGACAAAATCATTGAGTACATTGATTGCACCGACCGCCGTCCCCCGGTAGATCTGAAGGAGAATCCATGAATCTCATGCGAATTGTTCTCGCCGCCCTTGGCGCCTTCGTGGCGTATTTTTTCCTCGGAGGCCTGATCTTCGGCGTGTTCCCGTCACTGAAAAACGAATTCCTCAAATACCCGGGTGTCTACCGCTCCCACGAAGGGCAGATAAGTCATATGCCCATTGGAATGGCTGGCATGCTCGTGGCGATCCTGGTGCTTGCGATTCTTTATGCTTTGCTCTATCAAGGCAGTTCTGGGCTACTTTCCGGCGCGGCCAATGGCGCACGCTTCGGCGCGTTGGTTGGTCTCTTTACGGTTGGCTCCTTTGTCATGCAACACTACGTCAACCTGAATATCGGGCTGAAACTGACTCTCATAAATGCAGTAGCCTACTTCGTGGAATGGACCGTCGCCGGTATCGTCATCGGCCTCATCTACCGTCCGCCAATGACGAATTAACGACTTTGCCGCCTATTTTTCTTTAATTGGCGAGTCGGCGTAGTAGCCGGTGCGATAGCGAATGTTGAAGGTTTCTGCTGCGGCTTTGGGGATCGTCACCTGGATGCGGTGAAAGGCCTTTCCGGGCTCCTGATTCTTGGGATAGAAGGCAAGCAGATATTGGGTGCGCAGGTCGTCGCTGACCCGCGCAAAGGCTTTGTCCAGGCCGCCGTCGCTCACGTAGAAACTCTTGCCGCCGGTTTGTTCAGCGAGAGTAATGAGCGCGTGCTCTCCGCCCAGGTCGCGTCCGGCGCTTGCCTCGATGGGCACATCAATGATGGAGTAGATCATTGCCTCGTTGCGCAGCGCCTGTTCGAGCGCCTGGGCATAGGTAGCCGTGCTCGCGGTGTCGTCGCCGTCGGAGATGACGACCAGCACCTTGCGCCCTGGATTGCCGCCCAGGCGTTCGGCGCCCAGGCAGATCGCGTCGTAGAGCGCCGTCGCCGAATCGCCGCGCAACTGGCCAAGGCCGTGCTCGATCTGGCTGACTTTATTCGTGAAAGGCACCAGTTCGCGGACATCGGTGGCAAACTGCAAGAGGCTCATCTGATCGTGAGAACGCAACAGAGCATGGGCAAAACGTCGCGCCGCGCCTGATTCGACGGCCATATCCTTACTGACACTGCCGCTGGTGTCGATGGCCAGCGTCAGACTCAGCGGCAGCTCCGTTTGGCGCTCGAAGACCGCGATCCGCTGCGGCCGCCCGTCCTCGGTGAGCGCAAAATCCTCGCGCGTTAAGCCGCCCACGATGGCTCCGTTCCGGTCAGTCACGTTCACGAAGACGTTGACCAGCTTCACGTCCACGTGCAGAGTAGTCTCCTGCGCTGGCAGGGCAAGCGGTGCCAAAGCCAGTAGCACAGAGCCGCAAGCCCGCACGTAGAAATCGATGAATCGGCCCCGCCTACGAACCATGCGCTGGCTCCGACGCGTCCACGGCAATCCCGGCGGGAAACGGTTCGCCATCCGCCCACACCGCGCCATCCTGAAAGGTTTCCTTTTTCCAGATGGGCACGATCTTCTTGAGCGTGTCAATCAACCAGCGGCAGGCCTCGAAGGCCTGCGCGCGATGCTCCGAGGCCACCACAATCAGCACACTGGTTTCGCCTACGTGAAGCCGGCCTAGCCGGTGCACCATCGTCACCTGCCGCACGGCAAATCGGCCGCGGGCCTCGCGGGCTAGCTCGTTCATCTGCCTCGCGGCCATCTCTTCGTAGGCCTCGTAATCGAGATAGAGCGTCTTGCGCCTGCGCGAGTTATTGCGGACGATACCGTCGAAGACCACCACCGCGCCATCCTCACCCTGTTTGGCCGCGGCGATAAGATTCTGCGCGTCGATCGGTTCGCGAGTGAGTGCGATGTAGACTTCTTTAGCCGTACCCTCTGAGGAGGGTTCGATCTCGGTGCCGTTGCCGCCGGAGACAGGAGGCAACAGGCCCACCTCATCGCCCTCGTGCAGCAGATGGTCCGCCGTGGCATACTCGGCGTTCACGCTGACCGCGATGCCGCGCAGCATAGCAGCGGCTCGGCGCTCGCTCAGTCGCACAAGCAAATCTTTGACCGTCGCACCCTCCGGCAACTCGATCGTTGCCTCGGCAGCGCCCAGCCAGTCCTTTAACACTCCGAAGGAGAAAACACGCACCGTCATCAAAAGAAGAATACCGCGTGCAGGCGAGTGGCTGTCAGCACTCATTGAATGGCCAGGACAATCGAATGAACGCTATCTTGATGACAAAATCGCCGCTTGCATCGCCCCTACGGGGCTGAAATGCAATTCTGGCCCCTTTCCCCACGCTGAAGCGCGGGGCTACCGATCGTTGCGCCAACGGCGCGATAAAAATCGGAACCAGGGTCGACAACAAGATGGATTTATGCGACTGCCCTGATTGATTGGCTAGCTGCATTCACATGGAAGACCGGATCAAGAGAACTTGTACAGAAATCCCGAAGGCGTGCCCCAAAGGTTCCGCGACCGGTCCTCATAGAAGATGCTGAACTCGATGCCGGAGATGTCGTAGTCGAACAGCGGCACACGGTCAAAGGTGTAGTCGCCGCGCACAGAGTACTCGTCGCCGCCGCAGTCGATCATCAGCGTGTCTTCGGCCGAGAGCCTCTCGGGATGGGTAAGCAGCAGGCAGGCGACAGCAAAGACGCCCAAGCCAAACTCGTTGCCGGCCATGGCAACTCGCGCGCGGCGGGCCGAGCAGCCGCGGTGGAGCATCCCGGCCTGTGCGGCTATCACCATGAAATCCTGGCCCTGTTGCTGGTCAGCCAGAATCTTCTCGGCCAGTTTGGAACGCTCGCTTTGGCGCAGATAGGTCGGGCCAAGGCGGCCAACAATGCGGTTCTGAAACTTTCGCTTGGTGGCCAGCACTCCCAAAGCCATCTCGACGGCCTCGTTGTAAGTGGGCGCCAGCGCCTGCCAGCGCGGAATCGCGAACCAGTCTTCCGCACCCTCCAGCAGCTGCTTGTGCGCCAGCTTTTCCATGCAGCTGCCCAGCGACGGAAAGAGCTTTCTCAACTCCGTGACCTGGGCCTCGACTGGCCGCACTTTATATGTGGGCGGATAAGTCCGATTCGAGCCCACCTCCTCGTCCTTGAACTTATCGCTGGCCGTGTGCCGGTGAATGATCTCTACTACAGAATCGGCAACCTCAGACGTGAGCCTCTCGCCCATCTCCAGCACCGTTTGCGCGCTTTGCCGGTCGATTTGTTCAATGGCCGCAAGATAGGCCGTCTGGACGGCTGAAGCGAGAAACCCCTGGAGTTGCGCATTCTGGGCCGCCGTTGTGTTTCCAGACAGGTGCAACGGGATGATGGTAGGTAGAGTCGTCGCCATAGTCACCGCTTCTTGCGCTCGCTCGCGCAATGGATTCTGTGACTTTTATCGGCAGTCTTGCAGTTTTCTGCAGCGCCTTGGCACTAAAGTTGCTCTGTTCTTGAACGGGCACATGGCCTGAATGTTCGAGGAATGAATAGTCCATTACGCCCCTCATCGCGGCCCGTTCAAGAGCGAATGGGGCTCCAGAACGCAAAAAAGGGCCGGCAGGTTCGCCGGCCCTTTTCGCGATGGATCGCACAACCTCTTACGCGGTGGCAGTGACAGGTTGTTCTTCCGCCGCCGCTGGCACATTTTCCGGGCGGGCTTTCAGCAGCGGCAGCGCCACGGCCAGCACATCTTCGATGCGGTTGGCATAGTGAATCGTTACCCCTTCGATCAGCTCCGGCGTCAGGTCCTCTTCCACGTCCTGGCGGTTGTCGGCGGGCAGGATGATGGTTTGCACCCCGGCGCGCCGCGCAGCCAGAAACTTTTCCTTGATGCCGCCTACCGGCAGCACGTTGCCGCTCAGCGTGATTTCGCCGGTCATGGCCGTCAAGGGAAGAACCGGCGTATCGGTCAATAGCGAAACGAGTACCACAGTCATGGTCACTCCGGCCGAAGGCCCGTCTTTAGGAATGGCGCCGGCCGGCACATGAATGTGCAGATCAATCTCCTTGGTGAAATCGTCTGCCAGGCCAAGCGAGGCGGCGTTCGATCGAACCCAGGTGAGCGCGGCCTGCATGGACTCCTGCATCACCTCGCCGATCTGCCCCGTCATGGTGAAGTTTCCCTTGCCCTTCATCTTGTTGGCTTCGATAAAGAGGATGTCGCCGCCAGCCGGCGTCCAGGCCAGTCCAACTGCAACGCCGGGCCGTTTGACACGCTCGGCAACCTCGGTATCAACGCGCACCTGAATTCCGCCCAGGAACTCCTTGATCGTCTCGCGGGTCACCACCAGCTTTTCGGTCTTGCCCTCGACCACGCGCCGCGCCTGTTTTCTGCAAACTGTTCCTATCGTCTGCTCCAACTTGCGCACGCCAGCTTCGCGCGTGTAGTGGCGAACAATATAACGCACCGCGTCCTCAGGAAACTCAATCTGCTCCGGCGTAATGCCGTTCTCCTTGATCTGCCGCGGAATCAGGAAGCGCGATGCAATGTGCATCTTTTCGTCTTCGCTGTAGCCTTGCAGGAAAATCAGTTCCATGCGGTCCAGCAACGGCGGAGGAACCGTATCCAGCATATTGGCCGTGCAGATGAATAGCGTCTTCGACAGGTCAAAGGGCACGTCGAGGTAGTTGTCGCGGAAAGTGCAATTCTGTTCAGGGTCCAGAGTTTCCAGTAATGCCGACGCCGGATCTCCGCGGAAGTCGCGTCCCAACTTATCGATCTCGTCCAGCATCATCACCGGATCATTGGTTTCGGCTCTGCGGATGCTCTGGATGATCTGCCCTGGAAGCGCGCCAATGTAAGTGCGGCGATGTCCGCGAATCTCCGCCTCGTCGTGCATTCCGCCCAGCGAAACGCGCTGGAACTTGCGGCCCAAGGCACGCGCAATCGACCGGCCAAGGCTGGTTTTGCCCACGCCCGGAGGCCCCACGAAGCACAGAATCGGCCCCTTCATGTCCGGCTTCAATTCGAGAACGCTCAAGTAGTCAAGGATGCGATCCTTCACCTTTTTCAGCTCGTAGTGATCTTCGTCCAAAATCTCCTTGGCCTTGTTGATGTTGACTTTGGAGCCCGAGCTTTTTGCCCACGGAAGCAGGGCCAGCCACTCGATGTAATTGCGCGTGAGCGAATAATCGGCGGCCATGGGAGACATGCGCGCCAGGCGCGCCAGCTCCTTCAGAGCTTCCTTCTTCACTTCCTCCGGCATTCCCGCAGCTTCAATCTTCTGCCGCAGTTCGTCAGTCTCGCGCTGGCCCTCGTCCTGCTCGCCCAGTTCTTTCTGGATAGCCTTGAGCTGCTCACGCAAGTAGTAGTCGCGCTGCGACTGCTGCACCTGATCCTGCACCTCGCTCTGAATCTTGGTGCGCAATTGCTGCACCTCGATCTCCTTGGCCAGGTGCTGATTCAGCTGCTCCAGCCGGGTGCCAACGCTGGCAGTCTCCAGCAGCTGCTGCTTGTCGTCGGTAGTGAGAAAAGGCAGCGACGAGGCGACAAAATCCACCAGGCGGCTGGGGTCCTCGATGTTCGCGGCGATAGTCCGGAGTTCATCGGAGAGCGTCGGAGATTCAGCGACAATCTGCTGGAACTCTCCCGTGACGTTGCGCACCAGCGCTTCCACATTGGCCGCAGCTCCAGGTTCAGCATCCTCCAGCGTCTCCACTTCGGCCACCATGAATGGCTCGGTCTGCGTGTAGCGGACCAACCGCACCCGCTCCACCCCCTCAGTGAAAACGAAACGGCTCTGATTGGGCATGCGCACAACTTTGTGCACCGTGGCCAGGGTTCCCACCGCGTGCAGATCGGCAGGCTGAGGCGAATCCAGCCTTGCGTCCAATTGGGCCACAACCACAATTGAACGCTCCTCGCCCAGCGACTCGATCAACTGGATGGAGCTTTCCCGGCCGACGGTCAGAGGCAGCACTGCGTGGGGAAACAAAACGGTATCCCGGACCGGCAAAACAGCCACCCGGCGCAAACCGGGGGCGTCCTTATCGGAGGAGAGTATGGAAGAAGGCGGGATGGGAGACTGGTTCGGCATTGAGTGTCCTCGTATCAGCTTTTCTTAATTAGAGCACGCAGACTTCATAAAGTTTCAGGAATTGCTCCTTTTCGGCAATATCTGCTCTTTTCGCAGGCCGTTACACCCTCTGTACGGCCAAACTCGGGATACTGTTCCGCAACCAAACGGGCCGCCTGGGGTTTAAATCATAAGAGTCTCCTCAATTCCGGAGCACTCCCGAGGAGCCAGCCGTAGACAGGCCACACTGTGCCCTCCTTCGTTTCCAGCGGCATCGAAGGCAACTGGAAGAAAGTATCGGCCAAAGCCCGAAGAAAGTGAGCGAAGCAGAACGGGGAATGTAGAAATCCTGCGACAGCGGGGCGTTACTTGCGCTCCATGCGCTGCGATCAGGTCAAGGTAAGGCGCAACGGTCGCCTAAATCGACAACAGCCAGTATTCTACGCCGAGCGCCGTTCCTAGTTAGTATAAAAGGAAAGGGCAAAGGGATCGATGGCAACTGATCCCGGACAACGGTTGTGCAACGGGGCGCTTTTCCCCGTTTTTTTGGGGAGATATGGTTTTAAGGGCAAAGCCGTGGTCCTCTGCGACAGGTCTGCGTCGCAGGGAAGGAAATCCGATGGGTCGATGCGGCGAGCAGCCGTGGCATGGCATTTTCCTCTCATGCCTTCTTGCCTTCGGAATTTTCGGCGCTATCGACACGTGGGGTCAGAGTCCCGCGAGCAATGTCCCTCCTCCCGTCGCGCCAGTCAACCAGGCTGCGCAGACGCCTTCTGATTCCCTCGACCAGTGGGAAGGATTGACCGTGCGCCAGATCTTGTTCGATGGCGTTTCAGCGGTTCGTTTGACATCCGTAGCTGGCCATCTGGCTCAGGCCGAGGGCGCACCTCTGAACCGTGAGAATCTGAAGCGGAGCCTGCGCCAACTCTTTGCCACCGGCCTGTTTGAAACCATTGCGGTAGAGGGAGTTCGCTCTCCGGAAGGTGTGACGCTCACCTTTCGCGGAGCGCCGCGCACCTTCATCGGCACAGTCACTGTGGACGGGGCCAAAAGCCCCACACTCAATACGCAACTGAATCGTGCCGGCCAGTTGACGCCCGGCACTCGTTATACTCCCGCGAGGCTTAGCCAGGCGCTCGACCAGATGCGCGCCATTCTGGCTTTGAATGGCTTCCACGAGCCGGTGATAACCCAGGCCTTGACTCCTCACCCGGAGGAACAGCTTGTCGATGTTGCGTTTCATGTGGTTTCCGGCCCGCAGTCCCGTGTGGGCACAGTGGATGTAACCGGCGACCCTGGGATGAGCGTGGATGATTTTCGCCATCATGCGCATCTCAAGGCCGGCGAGAAAGTAGACCACGAAACCGCTAACCGCGCCCTGGCCGGGGTGCTTAAGGACTATCAGCACCAGCAGCGCCTTGAAGCTGAAATCAAGATTGAAAGCCAGCAGTACGACAAAGGAAGCCATAAGACCAACTACCGCTTTACCGCGACGCGCGGCCCGATCGTCAAGGTACTGGTCGATGGCGCCAGCATCAGCCCGGAACGCCTCCGCCGTGTGATTCCCATATTCGAAGAAGGCAGCGTGGATGAGGACCTGCTTAACGAGGGAAATCGCCGGCTCCGCGATTATTACCAGCGGCTGGGCTACTTTGACGTGAAGGTCGAGCACGAGCCGCAGTCCACCATTGAAGGCCGCGTAACGATTCTCTTCAAGGTGCGGCTCGGTTCGCGGCGGCGAGTGGAGCGTGTTTCGGTGGAAGGCAACCACTATTTCGACTCCGCAACGCTCAAGAATCTTCTCAGCGTTCATACCGCTGATTCCACCGACCGTCACGGCGCCTATTCGCAGGCGCTGGTGACCGCCGACATCAACGCCCTTCAGGCTGTCTACCAGAACAACGGCTTCTCCAAGGTGAAAATTACGCCCGAGACTAATACCGGAGCGAGCAAGGCGACCGCTTCGGAAAAGATCGCTCCGCTCGCGGTCGTTTATCACATCGAAGAGGGGGAGCAGCTGCGGGTGGGCAAGGTGAGCATCGTCGGCAACGAACATGTGGATGCGGCCAAACTTACCCCGGAAATGAACACCGTCGCCGGCCAACTGCTTTCGCCGCGGAGTTTGACCGGAGATCGGGATGAGTTGTTGACCGACTACATGAGCCGGGGCTTCGACCAGGTGAGAGTGGAAGTCGCGCAGCAGATCGAACCGGCCGACGCGAGCAAGGTGGACGTGGTCTTCCACATCACCGAAGGGCGTCAGATTTTTGTGCGCAAGGTGCTGCTCAGCGGGCTGCACTACACGCGTCCGCAGACCGTGGCCAAGGCTATTACCCTGCACCCCGGCGATCCTCTCAACGAGACGGCGCTGATGGAAATGCAGCGCAATCTATACGACTTTGCCCTCTTCAGTGAAGTGGATACAGCTATCGAGAACCCCTCTGGTGGAGAGCCTTACAAAACTGTGCTGCTGCAACTGGAAGAGGCACGGCGCTGGGCGCTTACCTATGGCTTTGGCCTTGAGGCTCAGACCGGAACACCGCAGTACAACTGCGGCGGCATTGAGGCCACCGGGGCCAAGTGCAATCCCAATGGCAAGACGGGCGTAAGTCCACGCGTGCTGGCCGACATTACCCGCAACAATCTCTTTGGCCGAGAGCAATCCATGTCGCTGCGCGGCACATACGGCCTGTTGGAGCAGGAGATTGATTTGTCGTTTCAGAACCCTCACTTCAGGGGCGACCGCAACTTCGGCCTGACTCTTTCCGCCGGCTACGCCAACAGTTTGGATGTGTCTACTTACGTGGCCTCCAGGCTGCAAACCGGAATGCGCTGGACCGAGCACTTCAATACGCCGGGATCTTATATATCCAAGGCGAATACGTTGATCTACGAACTCGATTTCCGCCGCGTCAAGGTGGAGGCAAGCAGCCTTCAGGTCGCTCCCGACGAAATCACGCTGTTGTCAACGGCGGTGCGCGTCGGGGGTCCGGCGATCACATGGATTCGCGACACCCGCGACTCGGCCATGGATTCGCACCGCGGCACCTACACCAGCTTTCAGGCGTTTCTCTCCGACCAGGCCTTCGCTGCTCAGGCGGACTTTGGCCGCCTCGACGTGTCGAATTCCAGCTATTACCAGTTCAACAAGGGACGCTTCGTATTGGCCCGCAACACACGCTACGGCATGGAGCGGTCATTTGGCGCTCTCGACGACGAGCTGATTCCCCTCCCCGAGCGGCTCTATGCAGGCGGGGCGACTTCGTTGCGGGGTTTCGGCCCCAACTCGGCCGGGCCGCGCGACCCCGAGACGGGATATCCCATCGGCGGAGCCGGCGCGCTGATTAACAGCACTGAATTGCGCCTGCCGCCGCCCACGCTGCCATGGTTCGGCAATACCCTCAGCTTCGTTCTCTTCCACGACATGGGCAACGTCTTCACCAACGCGGGTGATGCGTGGGCTAGCGCACTCAGGGTGCACCAGCCTGAGCGCGACAACTGCAAAATACTCACCCCACCCACCACAACCGACCCTGTCCCGGAGCCCAGTGGGCCCTCCACCTCAACCGGCACGCAAGGTGCCTGCAGCTTCAACTTCTTCTCCCATGCGCCGGGGCTCGGCCTGCGCTACCACACGCCGGTGGGGCCTATTCGGCTGGACTTCAGCTACAACCTCAATCCGCCCATCTACCCCGTGAACGTAAACTACTCTGAGTCGCCCATTACCCTCCTTCAGCATGTGGGTGAAGCTCCGCATTTTAATTTCTTCTTCAGCCTGGGCCAGACCTTCTGATGCGTAACCGGAATCAAATTCGGCGAATAAACATGCCTGGGCTTGCCTGCCTTTGGGCATTGGCCATGTTCATGGCTGCGACGGAACGATCCACAGCAGGCGCTCAAGCCACTAATGCCGTCGTGCTCGACCATGTGGTGGCAGTCGTGAATGACCAGACCGTCTTGGCGAGCGATGTCGACGACGAGATAAAACTGGCGGTGCTCGACCCCGCCCAAACCGGACTCGGTGTTCTCACGCCGCAGCACGCCCTCGATCAGCTGATCAGCCGCGCACTTATCCAGCAGCAGATTCGCCAGGAAGACGCTCAGGCGGCGGAGCCGGCACAAGACGAGGTTAATGCCCGCCTGATGGAGATTCGCAAGGAACTGCCCGCCTGCGTCCACCAGAACTGTGCTTCGGACGCGGGTTGGAAGGCGTTTCTTGCGGCGCATGACCTCAAACCTGAGCGGGTTGAAAGCTATCTCCGCTACCGGGTCCAGATCTTGCACTTCATCGAACAGCGTTTCCGGCAGGGAATTCGCATCTCCCCGGAGGAGATCAGTACGTACTATCGCGAAACCTTGCTACCCCTATATTCTCCCGGAGATGAGATTCCCCCGCTGGACAAGGTATCAGCGCGCATCGAGGAGATTCTGCTCGAGCGCCAGGTGAACGTGCTCTTCGACGGCTGGCTTGCGAACCTGCGCAGGCAGGGCGATGTGGAAGTGCTCGACCCCGCATATGAAGCCCCGAAAGCCCAGAGCGGCGCAGGAAAAGGAGGCGCATGAGCGATCCAGAATCCACGCCTCCCGTGCCGGAAACTCCCGAGCCCGACGCATGTGGGCCGGCATCACTGGTCGAGGCTCTGCGCCCAAGCCGCTGGCGCCGTTTTTTCCTTCGCCATCTTCCACTTTCAGTCGCCGGCTTGGCGATTCTGCTGGCGGTCTTAGCCACTGGTCTATATTTCCTGGCCAGTACAGCCGCTTTTGAAAACTTTGTCCGCGAACGGGTGGTGCACAGGCTGGAGCTTGCTACCGGCGGACGCGTAGAAATCCGCGCCTTTCACTGGAATCTGCTCCGGCGGGAGGCAGAGGCTGATGGGTTGGTCATCCATGGCCTCGAAGGCCCCAATGAGGCGCCCTATGCCCAGGTCGAACGCCTGCGCGTACGGCTGAGCGTGCTGGGCTTCCTGAGCCCGCGCATCCTGCTGAGAGATCTTGAAATCTACCAGCCCAAGCTGCACCTGATTATCTATCCTGACGGCTCGACCAATCAGCCTCATCCCCGCACGCCGGAGAAACCAAACAGCCATGTACTCGACAAATTCTTTGATTTCGAGACCAGCCACATTTCGGTAGAGCAGGGCCTGCTGGAGTACGAGAACCGCGCCGCGGCCTTCGACTTCCAGGATCGATTCATCCCGCTCGATTTTGGAGCCGACGATCTCTCTTTACGCATGACTTACATGCCGGCAAAAGGCGGAAACCCAGAGTTCTACCACATCGAGGCTGGAATTCAGAATCTGAATCTCTCGCGCGAAGTTTTGACCAAGCCTGGCAAGGCGCAGCCGCCGCCGGTCGAAGGATTGGTTCAAGCTACGCTCGATGTGTCGCGCACTTCTGCAATCCTGCGCTCGTTGCGCGTGACAGCGCAAAGCCGCGGCGTGCAGGACCGGACACTTGAAATCTCCGGCTTTATCAACAACTTTTCCCATCCGAGCTGGCAGGGCAGAGCCGCGGGCGAGCTGGATATGCGTTTGCTCGATCCCGTCACGGGCTACCCTTTTGCGCCGGAAGGCATTGCCCATCTGAACGTAAACGGGTCAGGACAAGGTGGGAGTTTCCGCATCGATGGCAGCGTTCATGTCGAGAATGGCGCTTACATCGGCACCGGCGTTGTAGCCAGGGGAGTGGGACTCGACGCGCGCGTTCATGCCGACCCGCAGCAGTTGTTGATTTCATCGATTGTTGCCCGCCTGCGCGAGGGAGGCCAGATCGAGGGCGACCTTTCACTGGCACGCTGGCTGCCGCCGCCTCCGACGCCCAAACAAAAAGCCCGCAGCGCCGCCCATAAGCTGCCGCCCGCGGACGAGATCGAAATCCCAGTCGACGGCAAGGTGACGGCTCAATTCAAAGATGTTCCGCTGGACACGATTCTGGAGATGGTCTGTGACCCGCCCTTCCAGCATCTCGGCCTCGACGCACGCGTCAGCGGACCCGCCAACGCAGTCTGGATCAATGGTGACAATCGCACCGTCTCCGTCGTCGCTTTGTTGAATCTCACTCCTCCGGCTCACGCCGCGCAAGGGAAGGCTCCTACCAGCGGCCTGGTTGACGCCACTTATACTCAACGCGACGGCGCGGTCGACCTGCGCAAGCTGAGGCTCAATCTGCCCTCCAGCCAACTAGAGGCCAACGGCCATCTGGGCGCATATCCCCTGGCCAGCCCTTCCGCGCTCAAGGTCGATTTCCACACCGGCAATCTGGGCGAATTCGACACCGTTCTGCGCGACCTGGGAATGGCTCGCAATGGCAAAACCGGCGTAGCAGCGCTGCCGGTCGCGTTCTATGGGCAGACTGACTTTCACGGCACATGGACAGGCTCGCTACTTGATCCTCACCTGGCCGGCAACCTTAAGGCCACGCAACTGAATGTTGAAGTGCCTGACAGCTTGAGCGCCAACTACGCTCCAAAACAGCCTGCCGCGCCACAATTCTTCCGTCTGGATGCGATTGAGGCCTCCGGCAGTTACTCGGCAGCCCGCATTGATATCACAAGCGGCGTGTTACGTCGCGGGAACGCCGAGATCTCACTCACGGGCAGCATCGCAGCCGGCCTGCCAACAGTTGCACCCGGCGCAAAGCGAAGCCGGGCAGCATCCATTCCGTCCTTTGCAACTAATTCCCTTGTTCATCTCCGGCTGCGAGCCAACCAGTTGAATATGGAAGACTTGAGGCCGTTCACCGGCCCAAATCTACGGGTTGCCGGCTCGTTGGAAGCACAAGTTCAGGTCGATGGACCTCTGCACGCGCTGGTAGGCTCCGGCTGGCTCGAGTTGGACAAAGGCAACGTCTATGGCGAGCCCGTAAACCGCATTCGTGCGCAGGGAACGATAGCCAATCAGACCATCAAGCTGACCTCAGTGACCGTGAATGAGGACGCCGGCAAGCTTGCCGCCACCGGCAGCTACGACCTCCAGTCCCATCGCTTCCAATTGGACGCCAAAGGCGCGGGCATTGACGTTTCTCGCATCCAATGGCTGCGCAACCACGATTTGGCGGTGAGCGGCAAACTGGGGCTTTCGGTGCAGGGATCCTGCACTTTTGATAACCCGTGCCTGGAAGCCCACGCCACACTGGCCGGCCTCACCTTGAACGGCGTGTCGCTGGGCAGCCTGGAATTGACGGCTCACGGTTCGAACCACGCCGTCACCTACGACATCAAAACGCGACTGGAAGCAGCCGAGCTTGCAGCGCACGGCCAGACGGCGCTCGGCGGCGATTTCGCTACTCATGCCAAACTCGATTTTTCGCAGCTGAACATCGGCGCGCTCTTCAAAATGGCTCATATCAACGGGCTCACCGGGGAGTCGTCCCTTGCGGGCACGGTCACCATCGATGGACCGTTGGGGCGGCCTGACGAATTGCGTGGCGAAGCGAAGCTCGACCAGATGGAGGTCACGCTCTCTGGCGTTCATCTGAAAAGCGATGGCGGTGTCCATGCCACGCTCGCCAATGCAGTCATCCATCTTGATCCGCTTCATGTAGTCGGTGAAGAAACCAATCTGCATGCTCAGGGCAGCCTGTCGATCAAGGGCAATCATGAACTGGATTTTGCCGCGAACGGTGCGATCAACCTGAAGGTGGCCGAGACCCTAGACCCCGACTTGACCGCAAATGGAGATACCACCTTCCAGGTGGAAGCGCATGGTCCGCTGATGAATCCTCGCCTCAACGGCCGCATAGACATTCAAAACGCGTCTCTATCCCTCGAAGATCTGCCCAATGGCTTAAGTCAGTTGCATGGAACGCTGGAGTTCAACCAGAACCGGTTGGAGATCAAGTCGCTGACGGCTATGACCGGCGGCGGCCAGCTCAGTGTTGCCGGCTACCTGGCCTATCAGCACGGCATCTATGCCGACCTTACGGTCACCGGAAGTGGGATTCGCATCCGTTATCCCCAGGGTGTCAGTTCACTGGCCGACGCCTCGCTGCGCCTGCAAGGCCCGCAGACGAATCTGCTGCTCTCAGGCGACGTGCTCATCACCCGCTTCACGATTAGCCCGGACCTGGACATTGCGGCGCTGACCTCGCAAGCCAATACAATCGAGACCGTCGCGTCTCCTGACGCCCCGTCCAACCACGTGCGCCTCGACGTGCATATCACCTCGTCGCCCCAGTTGAACTTCCAGAACGCATACGCCAAGTTGGCCGGCAATGTCGATCTGCATCTGCGTGGAACTATTGCGTCTCCATCGCTGCTGGGCCGCATTTCCATCACTGAAGGCAGCAGCATCATCGCCGGAACCCGCTACGAACTGCAGCGCGGCGACATCTATTTCACCAACCCGGTCCGCATTCAACCCCTTATTGATCTCACTGCCACGGCCCGCGTCGAGGACTACGATATTACGCTCAGCCTGCACGGCACTCCAGATAAGCTGTCGGTTTCCTACCGCTCCGATCCACCACTTCCGGAGGCCGATGTGGTGGCGCTGTTGGCCCTGGGTCGCACCGGAAATCAGCAACGCCTCTACACCCAACAACAAGAGGCGGCTGGCACCAGCCCCGCCACCGATGCCCTGCTCGGCGGGGCGCTCAACGCCACCGTCAGCTCTCGTGTTCAAAGGCTTTTCGGAGCAGGATCTGTGAAGGTGGACCCCAACTACCTCGGGGCCCTGGGAAACTCTACCTCGCGCATCATCGTCGAGGAGCAACTCGGCACCAATGTAACCCTCACCTATGCCACCAACGTCAACACAACCGCACAGCAGTTGATCCAGGCCGAAGTCGCGGTCAACCGCCATATCACCTTGCAGTTGGCGCGTGACGAGTCGGGCGTCTTCTCCGTGGTTATTAAAGCCACCCGCCGGTTCAAATAACCTTTTGCAGGAAGCCGGGTGCCGAATGCCCGGCTTCTTTGCGCTCCAATAATGAGAAACAACTACGCCAGCGGAGGGGTTGCGGCAAATTCCGGATCGAGCGCCCGCTCCGCGCCTACCCATTGAATGAGGCGGCGGGAGTGAATGCGTCCCAGCGGCAGTAGTCCTGAGATAGCCAGAACCACAATGGCCGGCTCAATCGCCTGACGATAATCCATCAGCGGATTGGTCAGGTAGTAGGTCAGCGGGAAAATGCATACAAGCACCAAATACGGCAGGACGGCCTCGCGGTTCCTGCGCCAGAAGCGGCGAATGCCGCGCAACATCAGCAGCGTCATACCGCATACATAAAACATATTCTCTGGCTCGAAGGGCTGAGCTTGCAGCTCTGCTGACGAGAAGCTCCAGTAGCCGCTCCAGTAATAGAAGAACCGGCGCAGCGTTTTACTAATCAGAAAACCAAAGTGCGGACGATGTTTGAAGTCATCAATGGACAGGGCGTGCTTGTCCGCCAGATAGGCCGTTTCTCCCATGGCAAGATACTTTTTCATCTCCCGCGCATCGGAGGCCGGATACGGTCGCAGGTCGGCGCTCGGCGGAGAAGACTGGTCCCAGAGAGCATTGCCGAAGTTGTCGGCATATATCTCCATCCAGATGTTATCGCGGACCGGGCAAATAACCCCGAGGGCGCGATAGTTGCGCACAGTCCAGGGGGTGAGCACCGCGATGACGGCAATAGTGGTAAGCGTGCCTTTCAGCAGCCAGCGCTCGCCGCTCCGGCGCACTTTCCAAAGCGCCAATAACAGCAGAAACGGCAGCGTGGAAAGCGTCGTTGGATTGGAGAGAATAGTAACGCCGAAAAGTGCGCCCCAGCCTAGCCAAAGCAGGGGTTTTTCCGCCTTATGAATTCGTTGCGCGATGCAGAAGCACGTAGTGAACAGCAGGCCCGTCAGAGAGTACTCCCAGACGCGACCCGCGGAAAAATAGATGGCAAATGGATAAAAAGCCCACGTCCAGGCCGCCCACCTTGCGCCCCGGGCGCCCAGAGAATACTTGGCGCTGAAGTAGACCGGAATGCATGTGAGGGCACTGAGCAGACTGTTGATGGAGAGCATGACAAATCCAGCGGTAAGTGTGTAAATGCCAAAGAGCCGGAAGACAACGGAAAGAAGGGCCGGATAGAGCGGCGGCTCGATCGCCGTTGGACCGCTCCAGGGATAATACGGCGAGCTGAATCCGTGTCCGCTGGCCAGAGCGCGAGCAATCCAGCCCATTTCCCAGCCAAATTGCTCGTAGAACTTATCCGCATCTGGCAGATCCCGATAAGTGAAGCAGACCAACACCAGGCGAATTGCAAAAGCTGCAAGAATGATGACGGGGAGCAACCAACGGGACGAGCCTTTTTGTCCGGCTTCCGCGGTGTAACCAGGAGATGTCGACATGCTCACATTATAATGAAGAATGGCGGCCCTGAATCCGCTCTGAAACTCAACGACGAATGCATAAGCGCAGTCGAGTTGGAGATGCAAGGAGAAAACTTGTGGCGAAAGACCAAGTTAACGACCGCAGAAGATATAGCCAGCCAGGCCTGGATGTATATGTTAGCGTAATTATTCCATGTCACAACGAAGAAGAATGTATTCATGAGCTTCACAACAGAATGCATCGTGTTTTGGAAGATGTGGATAAGCCTTACGAATTGATATTTGTAAATGACGGCTCCTCGGATCGGACGGCGGAGCGACTTGTGGAAATACAAGACATTGATCCGAGCATCATTATCGTGGAATTATCTCGAAATCATGGGCATCAACTAGCCCTTTCTGCAGGCCTGGATGTGGCTCAGGGCGAAAGAGTGCTTTTGATTGATGCGGATTTGCAGGACCCCCCGGAGTTGTTGCCGGAGATGATGGCGGCTTTGGACGCCGGCGCCGATGTCGCATACGCCAAGCGCATCTCACGGGATGGTGAGAGCCGTTTCAAGCGCTTGACCGCGGGACTTTTCTACCGGTTTCTGCACCTGTTGTCAAAGACTGACCTTCCCCTCGATACGGGCGATTTTCGCTTGATGAGCCGGCGAGTCGCCGACGTATTGCGGCAAATGCCAGAACCGCACCGCTTTATCCGGGGCATGGTAACCTGGGTCGGCTTTCGTCAGGTCGCGGTGGGTTATCATCGCGATTCTAGATTCGCTGGCGAGACGAAATACAGTGTCAGCGGCATGGTGGGCTTGGCCATGGACGCCATCACCGGGTTCGCTTCTGCGCCTCTGCGGTTTCTGTTTTATTTGGGCGCTGCGGCAGGCGTTGCTGCGGCAGGCTTACTCGGCTGGACAACTTATGCGCTACTGTTTCTCCATGCAGTTCCGGCGTGGGCCTTCCTCCTATTCGCTCAACTCATGTTTTCGGCAATCAACATGTTTGCCCTCGGACTGATTGGGGAGTACGTGGGGCGCTCCTTTATCCAAGGAAAGGACAGGCCACTGTTCATCATCCGCTCTGTGTCGCGAGGCAGAAGCGATGTTGAAGCCAGACTAGGCTTCTCCAGCAACGCAAGGAAGAATAGGGTTAATGCTCCCTTGACTCCGGTGGAAGTCGCAGGTTTCCATAGCCAGGAACCGCAAGTGATGCGGTCTGAATTGGTAAATTCCCAGACGTCTCCGAGCACATCCAAAGGCATCGCCATTCCCATCCCATGAGCCCGCAACTTTTTGGGAGAATTTGAGTCAAATTAGGAAGAACGGCAGTCTTTCCGCGACTCTTACGATGCTGAAATGAGGAGAGTGTAAACATGACAATGACGATGCGTACAACCAGAGCCGCGCTGCTGGTAGCCACTCTCGCAGGAACCTTTTGCGGCCTTCTTCAAGTTTCGTTTGCTGCGCCGCAGCCACCGGACGCTGGCGCAACCGCACAGGTAGCCGGACCTGAAGCCGGCGAAGCCGCTGCCCGTCTGAACAAAAAGGAATTTCGTGACATAAAGGTGACCGAGAACCATGGCATTGTCACCTTGACTGGCACTGTGGACCTCTACGCCTACAAGGCGGATGCCGACAAGCGTGTGCGCAAGGCCAACGGCGTCACCGCAGTGCACAACATGATTGAAGTCGCCGGTCCCAACCTTCCCGACGAAGTGCTCGGGACCAAAATCGCGGACAAGCTGGCCTATGACCGCGTCTTCTACGGCAACGCATTCAACGCCATCAGCGTCAGCGTTCAGAACGGCGCTGTTACCCTCGGCGGTCACGCTCTCTCCTTTAACTCGAGAGACTCCGCACTGGCTCTGGTCGATTACTATCCCGGCGTCAAAGACGTTTACGACAGGATCGAGGTCGATCCCGTCTCTCTCTTCGATAATCGGATTCGGATGCAGGTCTTCCGCGCCGTCTACGGCTTCCCTTCGCTGAGCCGGTACGCCATTGACCCCGCCAAGCCTATCCGCATCTCTGTTCAGAACGGCCACGTCGAGCTGTATGGAATGGTGGACTCGCAGGGCGACAAGGAGACGGCTTTTATTCGCGCCAACGCCGTTCCCGGCGTCTTCGACGTGAAGAACTACTTGCAGGTTGCCGATGCTCCGGCCAAGAAGCAGAAATAAACGACGCGCTAATTGCGTTGCATAGCAAACGAGGCCGTCGTAGGACAATCGAAGGATTGTCTCACGACGGCCTTTTGATTTCGTTGCAGTTTTCGGATCAGCAGTTTAGAACTTGACCGAGGGGGCGGTGCGCGCGCCTTCGCTGGCCGCGAAATAGGCGGTGTTCTGTTGGTAGCCCGCCATGCCTGCCCAGATATTGTTCGGAAACTGCAGGATGAACGTGTTGTAGTCCTGGATCGAGTCGTTGTAGCGTTTGCGCGCCACGCCGATGCGGTTCTCAGTCCCGGACAACTCGTCCTGCAAGCGCATGAACTGTTCACTCGAACGAAGCTGCGGATAGTTTTCAGTGAGCAGCAGCAGGCGGCCAATCGCCGAATCCAGCTTTCCGTTGGCAGCGATCTTGCCTGCCGGCCCCTGCGCATTCAACATCCCTGCGCGCGCGTTGGCGATGTCGCCGAATACCGTGCTTTCCTCTTTGGTAAAGCCCTTCACGGTCTCCACCAGGTTTGGAATCAGGTCAGCGCGCCGCTCCAGCTGCACATCCACCTCTGACCACATGCTCTTCACAGCCTGGTCCTTCGCCACCATCTGGTTCCTGGCGCTCACATAGCTGCTGAACACCATCAGAACCGCCAGAACCAGAACGCCCACTACTCCCAGTGCAATCCAAAGTCCCTTGCTCATACTCTGCTTTTCTCCTCCGGCCTGCTCTCAAGCAAGCCCCTTTATCAAACTCGAAAACCTACCAGCTTCCCCCGGCTCCGCCACCGCCAAAACCACCGCCAGAGCCACCGAATCCGCCAAAACCGCCCCCGCCTGAGTCTCCTCCGCCGCCAAATCCACCACCACCGAATCCGCCACCGCCGCGAAAA
Organism: Occallatibacter sp.; assembly: GCA_049520075.1. GTDB lineage: Bacteria > Acidobacteriota > Terriglobia > Terriglobales > Acidobacteriaceae > Telmatobacter. The sequence continues at coordinate 20,945 of JBEKQD010000039.1, forward strand.
CCGCCGCCCATAAAGCTGGAAAACAAACCATAGCCCAGCAGCAGCCTGAAAATGGAGGAGCCGCCAAAAAAGATCAGTAGGAAAATCAGCAAGATCAGCTTGCCGATCACGCGGCTGTGCCGCATCTGGCTCACCGGCTGGCTGGCCGTTACCGGTTCATCCTGCAGCGTCACCTTGGCGTCGGCGGCGATCACTTGCGCAACTTCGCCTACGGCCTGAGTCACCGCGCCGTCATAATCGTTGGCGCGCAGCGCGGGAACCATCTCCCGGCCAATGTCACCAACCTTCCCGTCAGGCAGAATGCCTTCCAGGTCGTAGCCGATGTCAATCCGCCTCTTATGGTCATCGACCGCCAGGAAGACCAGGACATCCCGGCCCGAACCTTTTTTGCCCATCTTCCACTTGTCTTCAAGGGCACTGGTAAATTCAGCAGCGTCATCGCCGTCAATCGTATGAACGGTGACCACGGCAATCTGCGCATTGGCCTTCGAGTGGTCAAGCTGAGCGCAAAGCGAGTCAAGCCGCGCAATGGCCTCGGGCGACAGCACGTGGGCAAAGTCGCTCACATAATCAGTCGGCTGAGGCAGGTCCTTAACCTGTTCAGCTCGAGCAACGGTGGCAGAGACGGAGATGCAAGCTGCCAAAAGCAGCAGGAAGACAGCGGAATGTATGCGGCGAAAGCCCTTCATCGCTTCCTATTGTACGTGCAGGGCGGCTGGAAGGTTCCATTCGCAGCGCTCGCACGAACTACACTAATAAGGAAATGACCCAGAATCAGCCCCCCATCGCTCGTAAGGAACATAAAGAAACGGCTCTTCACGGCACAGTGCTCGTCGACGACTATGCCTGGTTGCGCGATAAGCAGAACTCCGAAGTCAGCGCATACCTCGAGGCCGAAAATGCTTACGCCGAGGCCGTGATGGCGCCACTAAGCGGCCTGCGCGATCAGCTTTATGACGAGATGCTCTCGCACATGAAGCAGACCGATGTCTCGGTTCCCTTCCGCGATGGCCTTTGGTGGTACCTGACGCGCACCGAGGAAGGCAAGCAATACGCCGTCCACTCCCGGAAACCGGGGACCGCTTCCGGACCAGAGGAAGGTGCCCCAGAGCAGGTCATCCTCGACGGCAATCAACTGGCCGAGGGCCACGCATTCTTCGCCGTCGGCGCCAATGACATTACCCGCGATGGCCGGTGGCTGGCCTATTCAACTGACACCACCGGCTTCCGCCAGTACACACTGCACATTAGAAATCTGGAAACCGGCGAGACGCTCGCGGGCGAGGTTGAGCGCGTGGGCTCACTCGTCTGGGCCGCTGATAATCGGACCCTGTTTTATACCGTCGAGGACGAGGAGCAGAAACGCCAGTACCAGCTTTGGCGGCACACTTCAGGCACGCCCCACACAGCCGATGTGCTGGTTTTTCAGGAAGACGACGAGCGCTTCAATCTGGGCGCGGGACGCACGCGCGATGGCAAATTCATCGTGCTCGAATCGGCCAGCCACATCACCACTGAATCGCGTGTGCTCCCGGCCTCGGACCCCGAAGGCTCGTTTACGCTCATCATTCCGCGCGAGGATGAGCACGAGTATTCCATCGAACATCGCAACGGCCTCTGGTTCATTCGCACCAACGATCGCGGGCGCAATTTCCGCCTGGTCACAGCGCCGGTAGCCACGCCGGGCCGCGAACACTGGACCGAGCTGATCCCCCACCGCGACGATGTGATGCTGGAAGAAGTGGACCTCTTCGCCGGCTTCTTCATCGCATGCGAACGGGAGGACGGCTTGCCGCGCCTGCGTGTGTGGCGCTTCGTAGCCGACGGACCTGAAGCCGCAAAGGCCGGCGAGATCAGTTTCCCAGAGCCGGCTTACAGCGCCCAGCCCCACATCAATCGGATTTTTGATTCGCCCACATTCCGCTACGGTTATCAATCGCTGGTAACACCCGCTTCCGTCTACGAATACGACGTGGCCACCGGCGTGTCCACGCTGCTCAAGCAGCTTGAAGTCCCCGGAGGTTTCGACCGCACGCAATACGCAAGCGAACGCGTTCAAGCCGCTGCGCCCGATGGCGTGCAGGTTCCGGTGTCTCTGGTTTATCGAAAAGACAAACGCAAGAAGGGATGGAATCCTCTGTACGTTTACGGCTACGGTTCCTACGGCTACTCGCTGCCTCTGGCCTTCAGCTCGAATCGGTTGAGTTTGCTTGATCGCGGCGTGGTGATGGCCTATGCGCATGTGCGTGGCGGAGGCGACCTGGGCAAACCATGGCACGATGCCGGCAAGATGCTCCTGAAGCGCTCGACCTTCACGGATTTCATCGCCGCTGTGCAACATTTGACCGCGACCGGCTATGGCGATCCGGAGCGCGTGGCCATCGAGGGCGGGTCGGCTGGAGGATTATTGATGGGTGCGGTTGCCAATCTTCATCCTGAACTTTTCCGCGCCGTGCTTTCTCACGTGCCCTTTGTGGACGTGATGAATACCATGCTCGACGCCACCCTGCCCCTCACCGTTCCGGAGTATGAGGAGTGGGGCAACCCGAATGAATCAGAGTATTTTCACTACATGCTGAGTTACTCGCCTTACGACAACTTGAAAGCTGCGAGTTACCCTGCCATGCTGGTAAAGACTTCACTTCATGACAGCCAGGTTATGTATTGGGAGCCGGCCAAGTATGTCGCCAAGCTTCGTACTCTCAAGACGGACGACAATTCCCTGCTGCTGGTAACCAATATGCAGGCCGGCCACGGCGGCTCCAGCGGACGCTACGACTATCTGAAAGAGATCGCCTTCGACTACGCCTTTCTCCTCCGCGAGTTGCAACTGGTGTGATAGAGTTCACTGCGCTTGGAACAAATAGGTTCGTCGAAACTCGAGGAGTGGAAGGTGTCTCGCTATCTGCTCCCTAAACCGCCCCTATATAATGGTTCCCGAATAATTCAGACATTTATCTGTGTGCTGAAAAAGGAGAATCATGTCTACCGATTACCGGAATTTTCTAACTCTTTCTTATGAGGAGCTGGAGGCCAAGAATCTGGAAGCCAAAGCCGAACGCGCCAGCCGCATATCGGCAAACGAAATTCGAGAAAAGCGATTGAAGTACTTGACCGACGAAAAACGCATTAAGGCTGTGACAGTTCTGTTCAGCGACCTTGAAGGCCGCTTGCACATGCTTGATTACGACAAGAAGTTTTTGCTCGACGCGCACGAGAACCTTACCTTCGACGGCTCATCGATTCGCGGCTTCACGGCGCAGAAGGAGAGCGATCTGCGCTTGGGCATTGACTGGGGCGCCTTCTATTGGGTTCCCGCCGACGTCTTCGGCACGGGTAAGGTCCTCGTCTTCGGCAATGTTATCGACAAAGACGGAACTCCTTATGCAGGCGACATGCGCGGCGTACTTAAGGCATACTCCGATGAGCAGTTCAAAAAGAACAACTACACGCTGAACGCCGCCACAGAAATTGAAGGCTTTGTCTTTGCCGGCAAGGACGCAGAGCGCACTTATCACCAGACTGGCAAATTCGAATTCATCAACACAGGCGGCTACTATCACGCACTGCCGCTCGATCCTCTGCGCCAGTTTATCGACACCTCCGCCGAGGTTCAATGCGCTTTGGGCTTCCAATGCGAAAAAGATCATCCCGAAGTCGCGCCAAGCCAATTCGAAATCAACTTCAGTTACGCTGAGGCAGTGGCCGCCGGAGATCAGATCCAGCTTTATAAGTTGCTCTGCCGGCAGGTTGCCAACAACATGGGCTTCACGGCATGTTTCCTGCCCAAGCCTGTAGTCGGCGTCAACGGTAGCGGTATGCACACCAACGTCTCCGTCTCCAAGGGCAAGACGAATTTGTTTTGGGATGAAAAGGGCGAGGAGCAGCTTTCCACCTTTGGCTGGAGTTTTCTTGATCGCATCCTGACCCGCGCTCTCGACCTTTGCCTGGTCTTCAACTCCAGCGTAAACGCCTATCGCCGCCTCGACCCGCACTTCGAAGCGCCGAATCAGATTCGTGCATCGGCCGTTGACCGCGGCGCCATGGTCCGCGTTCCCATCGGCAATCATCGCTCCATGCGCACTGAAGTTCGCGCCGTGGCGCCCGATGCCAACCCCTACCTGTCGCTGTATTCAATTTTTAAAACTGGACTCGACAGCGAGATCTCGAAAGTCGAGAATCTGCGCGCAGGCGGACGCTATCTGCCGGACAACATCCATACGGCCATTAACGACTTCAAGGCATCGGAGTGGATCGCGAAGATTCTCGGCGGAGACGTGCAGGGCCGTTATGCCGAACTGAAGCAGGCCGCCGCCGACCGCAGTCCGCGCGCGCTGGGAACCTTCGTCAAAGGCTCCGAGGTGCAATACCACCACGAGGTCTACAACCAATCGCTGTGGAACATGTTTTAGGACCTCAGGAACAGGCCAGCGTTTGTTAAGGCGCGGCATTCGTCGCGCCTTAGCAAAACAAAATCAGCACAGGTCATGCAAAAGAGCATCCGCTAAATTCCTAGAACTTCTGCATTTTCACCCGCACCACCTCTGGCTTCTCATGGAAGCACAGGCCGCGATCGGTTTCGTCGCCGTTCCACAGGCGCAGCGGTTTCCAGACGCCGTCTTCATATGTACCCTGCTCTGCTGTGACAATCTGGCTGTGCATCAACGGCAGCTTTCCCGTCAGATGGAAAGTGACACTAGCGTCCACTCCCGTTACCAAAAACTCATCCGGGCCAAGTTGCGCCACGAGCGCAGCTCCGTGCGCGTCCTTCGTGCCGGGTGCGCGTCTCCCGTCGGGCTGCGGAAATCCGTATGCGACTGTCGCCTGCCATTCGCCGAAGTCGATCTCCTGCGTGGTCTGTCCTGGCTCCTCGACGGCGGTCTTCAGCTTGCCCTCAAACTCCAGGCGCGCAATCTCACGGCCCATCGGCGCGATCAGTGCAAAGTTGTTGGCGTGCGCCGTCCACGGCTGGTCGCCCAGGATGTTCCAGCCCGTCTGGTCCACGCCAAAGGGCGAGAAGCCAATGGCCCCATCCCCCAGCGCATAGAAAAAGAACTTTGCAAAGCTGTCGTCCCGGCCCGTCTCAGGAATCCACAGCGGGTTGTCCGGGCGATGATAGGCCTTTATCGTTTCGCGGTAAGAGCGGGGGTCGCCGTTGTAGATATCCGGGCCGATCATGTCGATTGAAGGCGCCCGCGCCCGCCACAAACCCACCAGCTTCTGCACCGCGCCGCCGCTGGGATAGTTGATTCCTGGCCGATCCATCTGCAGTTGCCGCGAATCCTCCATCGAACTCCCGAGCCACGCATTGATGTAGCAAGGAATCGCGAACTCCTTTTTGCCCGCGGCAGCAATCTCGTTGATGTACTTTGCCTGGTGATACATCTGGAAGATTTCATCGGCCTCCGCGCCGAAGGCCTCAGTCCATGTGCCGGGCTTCTTGCCTGTCGCGGCCAGCAGATCAGCCGGAACCTGGCCGGCAAACTCCCGGTTCGACTCGGGCGAATTGTCCCGCACGCTTCCCAGGTTGCCCGACTCATTTTCCACCTGTACCAGGATTACCGTGTGCTGCTCATTGTCGATTTGCTTCAGGTGGCGCATTAACGCCACGAATGCGGATTTATCAGCCTCCAGATTGTTGCGCGACATGGGAGAAAGCACGTCAATCGGCTCGCCGTCGGGCCGGATAGTGCGCGGAAAACGCGCGGTATCGTTCTTTACCCAGCTCGGAACGTAGTGCATCTTGCCGTTTTTCCATGTTCCGAACCACAGCAGCACCACGTGCAAATTGTGTCCACGCGCGCCCTCCACAATCGCATCCACATTGGTGAAGTCAAAGTGGCCCGGCTGCGGCTCAAACTGCTCCCAATACACCGGCGCCTCGATCGTGTTGGCGTGCAGCGTAGCCATCGACTGCCACACTTGCTCGAGCTCGCTGGGCCATGCGCTCGAGTTGTGAATCTGGCCACCGAGAATCAGAAACGGACGCCCCTCGACGAGCAGCGCATAGCGGCCGTCCTTTTGTACCAGCCGGGGCGCTTCCACACCGGGAGCCTGTGGAAACGCGGCAGAAGCGAGAAAAACGACTGCGCCAAAAGCGGAAAAACGCAACAGAGAAGTAAGACGCATGGACAAATCACCCCGCTGCGAATGTAACTGCCGCGATGGATTTATGCAAGCTCAGGCATGGTTCAGAACCATGAACGCAATTCAGGCGGCAGATATTTCGGCGCGTCGATACGGACCAGCAAACAATCGTGGCTTCCCGGTTCGAATGTCCTTCAGCACTGGATCATTCCCAGCCTCCGCCGTCTGCTTCCCTTCCTCGCATGACCGTCCCGGCGATGGATGTTAGCGGAGCCATATCTGTGGGTGTCAGAGTCTGTGGATTCTCGATGTGAAGAGGATAGCGACCCCACGCGAGCCAATCAACGAGCACCCCACCGGCGCAAGCAGGACAAACGACTGCGAGGGGAATGACGTAGCCGCGGACGATGAGAGATTGTGCGATGCTCTTGTTCGGTCTGCTTCGGCCACGGCAACCCGGAACCTGGGGAATCGCGAGCACCGACAACTGGGCCTCAGGGTGTTTGCGTGCGTAACGAACCAGTTCGTAGGTAACCTGCATGGGAGTCGTGATGCCCGCGTCGGGAAACGGACTGCGCCGGAATGTGCGCGGGAAATAAAAGTTCAAAATGGCACTGGAAAAATCGGCGCAGTTCCAGAAGAACAGGCTGTAGCGGGAGTGGTTCGCTTCGCTGTTCATTTTCGCGATGAGTGCGTCGTCCTGTTCTTCGGTGGTTGCAAACCGGAATGCGTACATCCTGCGCTCGTAGGCCACGCCCACCAACTGGTTCCACCCTCGCTGGAACGTGCCACCCTCCGGCAGGTCTTCGCCCAGGCTGAGCAGATGAGCCTCGTGGTATCTCTCGCGCAAGCGAGTTACAGTTTTCCGGTCTGCGCGGTCGGGAACCTCGGATGGGTCCTCGACGGAGTAGAGATAAGCAATCAGCGGCATGGCCACCCAGTCGTAGCCAGCGATTCCCTGGTAGCGTGTAAAAACCGAACCTGGCTCATTCGCCGCGCACCGCCGCAATTTGATGGGAGTTTCTGCGCAGATGCGTGCAAAGTAAATGGCATCGTGGCCGGTAGGGTTCAAGGCACCAAAGAAGCCGTAGGGCTCCTCCATAAGCAAGGCCGCCTGTGCATGGCCGAGCGAACAGGCCGCAATCAAAATCGCGAGGCAGAGCGCGACTCTGCGTGGGGCAGGCATCAACGAAACGGACCCCTCCGACCGGCTACCTTGCTTCCGACTTTCAGGTCCCGGCAAAGGCACGAGTGAAGCGAAATTCAGCCTCTCGCAAGGAACGGCTCCGGTTAATCAATGTCCGTATTCTAAGAAACGCTTGAGCTGGAATTCTGGTCAATTTTTTACAAGAAGAGACAAATAGTGCTGCAAAGACTCTGGTTGGGAAGGACTCGGCCCGGGTTCATTGGCAATGAGATGCCCAAAGAGAGCGCCTCTGGTCGATTCCTGGCTTGCCAGCCTATTCGGTTCTCAGCGCTTGCATCGGATCGAGGCGCGATGCACGCCACGCAGGCACAATACATGCGAAGGCAGCCACCGCGAGCAGCGTCGCGGCAACTACGGCAAAAACTGCCGGATCGAGCGGTTTAATCTCATAGAGCAGGTCGCGCATCAGCCGGCCGGCGGCCAGGCTTGCTGCAAGTCCTACGACAAGCCCGAGGGCCGCGGGCCACATTCCATCCATCAACATCTTCCACATTACCTGTTCCCGCTTTGCGCCTAACGCGATGCGGATGCCGATTTCAGTCGTCCGTTGCGCCGCGATGTAGGACATCACGCCGAACAGGCCCACTGCGGCCAACAGCAGCGACAGCGTTGCGAATGCGGCGAGCAGAGTTGCGTTGAAGCTCTGGTCAAACGTGCTCTTGCCCAATAACTGGTTCATGGTGAGAATGTCGGAGACGGGCAGATCGCTGTCCATCGCGGCGACGATGCGTTCAACCGGCAGTGCATACTGCTCCACGTCATGACTGGAGCGAATCACGAGCGTGCCGACGGTCTCAACGCCGGCATTGAGAGGGTGATACTGCATCGGCATTGGCTTTTCGCCGATGGCGTAACGGGTATCTCCAACAACGCCTACAACCTCCGCAGTGCGGTGCTCAATTTCGACGTGCACGTGTTTGCCGATCGGGTCCTCGCCGGAAAAGTACTGATTGGCGAATGACTGGCTGATGATCACTTCATTGGCCCTGTCTAATCGCTTGCTGTCGTCAAATGTACGCCCGCGCAGGATTGGAATGCCCATCGCGCTGAAGTACTTGGAATCGGCCCAGCGATCCAGGGCAAACGTGCCGCTGCCTTGGGGCTGAGGCGGGTGTTCAACGATAGTGAATCCCCAATCGCTCAAGTACCCCTGACCTGGAACACCCGTTACAAATCCCGCCGCATCCACGCCGGGCAAGGCGCGCACGCGCTCCAGCAGCGTGCTAAAAAAGCTAGCGCGCTGGGCGGGCGTGGCATAGCGAGCATCTGGAAGCCCGATATGCATGGTGAGCATGTCCTGTGTAATGCTGCCCATATCGGCGGAGCGCAGCCGTTCGTAGCTCTTGAGCAATAGACCGGAACCGATGAGCAAAATCACAGTCAGTCCCACTTCGAGGGTAAGCAAAACCTTGCGCAGCGTGGCCCGCGTGCTGCCGCCGCTCGTTGAGCGCGACGTCTCATGCAACGCGCTCAGTGCGCGTTTGTCGCCGGCGCTGAATGCCGCAATCAATCCCGAAAACAGCGCGCACAGCACGACGATGCCAACGGTAAACGCAGCCACCGCGCCGTCGATGTGGATCGACTCCACGCGGCTCATATCTGCTCGCGAGCGTACCAGCCACCCGAGCGCTACGCCGGCCAGCGCCAGCCCCAGCACGCCGCCGGCAACAGAAAGAAGCAGGCTCTCCATCAAGCGCTCGCGCACCAGGCGCAGCCAGCCGCCGCCCAGCGCAGTGCGAATTGCCAGCTCCTTGCGACGCGCAGCCGCTCGCGCCACCAGAAGATTGGCCACATTGAGACAAGCAATCAGAAGCAGGCAGAAAGTAGCGTCCAACAACAAATAAAGCGGCTTCTTGCTGTCGCCCACCATGTGCTCCAGCAATGGCCGACCGTTGGCAGCTCTGAAGACAAATGGATCGAAGAGGTTCGCATTGTGAATGCGCCGCGAAATCACGCTCAGATCGGCAACGCCTTGTTCCACGCTTACTCCCGGCTTGAGCCTGCCCACCACTCGAAACCCGTGCATGTCGAGCGCCGAAATCCTCTCTGGAGATTGATCGTGGTAGACCGGTGTCCATAGCTGCGTAGCCGGGTTGGGAAAATCGAAGCTGGCGGGCATGACGCCGATCACTGTGTACGGCACGGCATCGAGATAGATCTTCTGGTTCAAGATGGCGCGGTCACCGCCGAATCGCCGCTTCCACAGGCCCCAGCTCAGCAACACCGTGCCGTTAGCCGCGGGGCTGTCATCGGTCTGAACAAAGTCGCGGCCTAGCGCGGGCTGCACGCCCAATGTGCGCAACATGTCCCAGGAGAATTCTGCGCTCTTGAGCTTCTCCGGTAGTTGTCCGCCCGAACCGGAGAGCCCGACAAGGCTGTACTGCGCGAGCGCTAGATTGCTGAAACTCTGGTTCTGCTTCTTCCACTCGGCGTAGATGCCACCGGCTACCACGTTATAGATAGGCGGTTCGTTTTCGTGGAGACCTGACTCATAGAGCATGACGAGTTGATCTGGATTCTGGAATGGCAAAGGCTTGAGCAAAACTCCACGCACCACCGTGAACAATGCGACGTTGGCGCCAATGCCCAGCGCCATTACCAGGATGGCGATGATGGCAAAACCAGGAGCGCGGCGAAGCGATCGCAGGCTGAAGCGCAGATCACGTGCGAGGGATTCAAGCCAGTTCCAGGACCAGACAGCGCGTGTCTGTTCTTGAATAAGAGCCGGATTGCCAAAGGCGCGCAAGGCTGCGTAGTGAGCCTCATCTCTTGAAACGCCCTCTTCCCGTTGTTCTTCTTCTTCCAGCTCCAGGTCTGAACGCAGCTCCCGCTCCAGGTCTGCATCTCTCTTTTTGAATTGCCACCGTTTCATGTCAGCTCTCCTCGGGGGCGGGCCACATCACGCGGGCCACAGCTTCGGCCATCTGCTTCCACTGGGATTCTTCCACTACGAGTTGCTTTTTCCCTTTCTCTGTCAGCCGGTAGTACTTGAACTCACGATTCCGATCGGGAGCAGTCTCCCATTTGGCGCTCACCCAGCCCCGCTCTTCGAGCCGATGCAGCGCGGGATAGAGCGAGCCGTGCTGCATCTGCAGGAATTCATTCGTGGTCCTCTGAATGTGCTTGCCGATTTGGTGTCCGTGAGCAGGTCCATAGAGAAGCGTCCTCAGGATGAGCATGTCAAGCGTCCCCTGAAGGAGCCCTGCCCGTTGCTTTGCTTGTTTCTCCACGGAAGACATTCTACCCTCAATCTGAGGATGATGGTAGACATTCGACTATCGATTGTCAAGAGACAAATCAGAACTTGAATTTAGGAATGAGGTTTTCAGTCCAAGGCTCTCAATGAGCTGGATTTATGCAGAGAAACAGGATAGTCACACCGAGCAGGGATGGAGCTCGATGCCATCAAATCAGCCCCAGGAATCTGTCCTTACTGAGTTGTGCTCCGGGAAAGGTGAATTCCAGATTTGTGACTCCGAGCGTTCCGGCCACCGCCTCGGCCAGGACCTGACGAAAGTCAACCGTCACGGCCAGATCGCGGCTCTCATTGAGCTGTTCCCTGGCCAGACCGGGCCACTTGCCGTGGACCTTGCCGCCTTTGACGCCGCCGCCGAGCACGAACATAACATTGGCGTGGCCATGGTCGGTGCCACCAGTGCCGTTCTGTTCTGCTGTGCGGCCAAACTCGCTCATCGTCACCAGAGTGATCTTCTCCGCATCGTCGCCCATATCGCGCCAGAAGGCGGAAATTCCCTCAGAGAAATCCTTCAGCCGGTTGGCAAGGTCGCCATTCACGCTGCCCTGATTGTGATGCGTGTCCCAACCGCCGATATCCGTGAATGCGGTCTCGACGCCCAGATTGGCCTTCATCAACTGGGCAATCTGCTTCATGCCGGCGCCGAACGCGGTGGCCGGATACACCGCTCCTGAGACTGGAGTGTAGTGCGATGGGTCAGTCGAGCGCAGCATTTTTACGGCTTCAAACGTTGATTCGCCCGCGGTGTGCAGCAGGCTATCACTCGACTCGTCATACATCGACTGAAACGCGATTCCAGCGGGCGTTGGGGTGGGACCGCGCCCGCCCACATTGAAGTCCAAGACATTGTTGATGGCCGTAGCTTCGATCTTGCCTTCCAAAGTGCGCGGAATCTGCGAGCCCAATGCGATGGCGCGGAATGCTGTGTGCTCCACCCGGTGCCGGCAGCTGCCGCACATATCTTCCGCTTGCAGGGCGCGGTTAAGCCATCCATCCACGGTGCCTTTGTTTCCCGGCGTGCCGGACTCCATGTAATCCTGCGCGTCGAAGTGAGAGCGGGTGGTGTCGGGCGATCCGGCTGCGGGCACAATCGCCAAGTATCCCTGGCGATAGAGCGGTTCAAACGAGGCAAGCGAGGGATGCAGTCCGAAAAAACCGTCCAGATCGAGCACCTGATTCTGCGGAATCGCTATGCTTGGGCGCATCGCATAATAATTCTTTTCCGTGTAAGGCACCACGATATTCAGCCCGTCCGCCGCGCCACGCTGAAATATTACGACCAGGCGCTTGCCCTGCGCATTGGTCTCTGCCGATTTGGCAAAGAGAGCGCGCGTTAGAAACGCCGGAACCGCCGAGCTTCCAACCATCGCCAACGCGCCTTTGTGCAGGAAGATTCGCCGTGTAGTGCTCATAGTGTCCTCGTTTCAAAGCTTGCGGTTAGAGCATGGATTCATTCGAGCCAATTATCTTCGTTGAAATTCCGGAGATCCGAGCAGCAACCCTGCCAGCAGCGCATCCTGCTTTTCGCGTAAAGCGGGTACTGCTGAAGAGTTTGGTGATTTCTGTTTTCCGACGACCTGCGCGGCTATGTCGATTGGTTGCGCGGGCGCGACTGGAGCTTTTGCGTGGCCTGCCTGAGTCTCAACCTGTTCCAGAAGTGTCTTGCGCGTCTGGTCGCTTACTTCGCTCTGAATGAGCCAATTCTCCAATCGCAACTCATCGGCGGCCGCATCCAACTGCGCGTTATCTGTTACTTCATGCCCTAGGTCGCCGCTGCCGGCATCAACCGGCCATGCAGTTTGAATCTCAGCCAGCTTGTTTGCCGTCAGATTCAGCGCAAAGTTCATGCGGTTGACCAGCGCGCCCGAACTAACCCAGGCCTTCGCATCCGACGAGTAGCCGGTGGGCGGAACGCAACCGTACAGCGGCATTCCCATGCGATCGAGCGCATAAGACAGCTGCATCAGGCTGCCTGTTTCGGGATCGCTTGCGCGCACCGCCGACACGACATATTCGAGCGGCGTTTTCACTTTTGCGCGATACACATCGCGCTGCCAGAACTCCGGCGAGTTGAACATCGTCTTAAGAACGGAAGCGATATCTCCTCCACTCGCAAGATAACTTTTCGCCATACGGTTCACGAGGCTCTGCGGCGGATTGTCGGAGACAAAACGGATGGCCAGCTTGCGGCTGAGGAACTGCGCAGTTGCCGGTCGCATGGCTAACTGATGCAACATCTCCAGGCCTTCTTTCATCCCGCCGTCTTTGACCTTTATCCCGAGAAGTTTCTTGGTCCCCGGTTCATGCTTGCGCTCATCGAAAATGAACGCGCCGCCGTGCGCGGGCTGATCCACGGTCCAACCTGTGAACACGCGAGCCATCTCGGTAACATCGCGCTGGCTGTAGCCACCGTCAACGCCCAACGTATGCAACTCCATCAGTTCGCGAGCATAGTTTTCGTTCAACCCAGATGGTGGTGTCGGCTTGTTTTGTTTTTGAGCGCGTTCCTTGCCTTTTTCGGCAACGAGCGAATCCGGTCCCATGCTGCTTGCGTTGTCCAGATAGAGCAGCATGGCAGGACT
>JBEKQD010000040.1:0-34026 GCA_049520075.1 Occallatibacter sp.
ATGAATCAGGCAAGTATTCTTGCCCGTCCAGCCCACCCCGGCCGCCGTAGCCAGCGCCCGCTCGACCACCGGTCCTGTATCCACGAAGCAGCGCGCCTCGAAGCTGCCCAGCGTCTCATGCAACCGCGCTTCCAGAGCCTTCATTCGCTTCAGCAGCACCTTGTGGTAATCGCTTGGCCGGCGCGCGCCATTCGCACCCACCTTGCCCGACAATGCGTAGCGCGCAATCCAACCCGCCCCCTCGGCTGCCGGCTCCGTCGATCGCGGCTGCCGGCTATTGTAATTCGCCAGGCAAACCAGCACTGACCGCGCCCACGGAAACGGAATCGCCGCCCGCGACCGCAGCAGCCGCGCCGTCTCATTCACCTGCGCCAATTCTGTGCGCTCCAGGTAGCGCATGGATCCCGCGCGGCCTGCCCGTACCCAGTCTTCGAAACGTGCCGCGTCTCGCGCTTCATCGGCGTGCGGCAGCGCCACCAGACCGGCCTCGTCAAAGCCCGCCTCCAGCGCCAACGCGCGCGACTGCGCCCGGCTGATGCAGGGGGCCGACCTTACGCTTCCTCCGCCCCCATTGCCCTTTGGGTCCGGCTTCATGAACAGGGCATGAATACAGTATCTCAGCAGGCAATCCGCGCACGGTTATTCACCTTGCTTGTTAGAATTCTTCCGCATTCAACTCGGGTCAATCGAGCGCGGTGTAAAAACTTGGGCTGGTTTCGGGTATTGGATTCGCGCTGTTCTTGTGAAAGGTAAGTTCAACAAGAATGTACCCGCGGGTAGGGCCCCGACGCACGTGTTAATTTCCTGCTAACTCGAATTCGAGCCGCATCTAAAATATGCAACCAAATTTGGAACCGGAGGTACTAACGATTGCGTATTAAAACTCAGCGTGTTCGCTTACGGACAGCGGGAAGCGCAAACGGACACCTGAGCCCACGGCACGGAATGAGGGAGTGCTGCTAACCCCCGCAATTTCAGCATATTCCTTCCTCTTTGGCTTTGGCCGCTAACGTGCCTTCTTACATAAGCGTGGGTCCGGCGTCCAAAGACAAACGGCCCGCGCAGCAGAGCGGCCTCCCCTTGCCGCGAACTGAATCATCACGGAGGTTTTTACATGACCGGCACAATTTCTAACCCGATGCAAACCGCAATCTTCCCCGCCGGCGAACTGAAAGAAATGACCGGATCTACACATCTGACCGAACAAGCCAACATGCCTGAGCTGGTTCGGGGCACCGAACAAGACTTGCTCGCCTGGCTCGCGCCCCTGGTACGCCAACAAAGCGTGACCCTTGATTTACGCACAGTTGAGCGCATTGACGCAGCCGGCATCGCCGCCCTCATCTTGCTCTATTCCACCGCCAGCCAGGCCGGCCACTCTTTCATGGTGACGAATCCCTCGCCCCATGTGGCTGAAATTCTGGCTCTAGTAGGGCTTGACCGGATTCTCTTGCCGGAACAAGCATTTTGGAGTGATAACTCCGGCGAGTGCTTTGAGCCCACGGCCGCGTGAGCATTCCAGCATCGCCGCAAATTACGCTCCGAGACCGGTTTTCGACTCAAATGGCGCAGGAATCCCACGCCGTAAGATTGCGGGATTCCTGTGCCATTTGCGCCGTATGTGACCTTCGGCACAGGCAACTGTATACTTAAGACGATATTCGTAAGTACGACTACAGCGGTTTTCCGATTGCAATTGTCCGAAAGCACATCCGCTGAGTGGTTTTCTCTTTAACCGGGGTCCCCGACGACAGGTCTTCGTCGCCGGGGTGGAAGAGAAAGCCACCTGGCACGGAGCCGGCGAGGGCACGCTAATTGGAGAACCGCTCTAACCAAATCCCGCGCAGCGCAGCCCGATGCATGGATGACCCGCACGCGCTCAGCCAGAAAACCGCACGATTCCACTGGAATTGCTGAGCCCGTGTCTCGCCACCCTCTCATGGACGTCGCCCAAGCGGCATCTTAGATACGGAGGTTTCATCCCATGACGCAGGGCGTTCTGGAGCAGTCGGCCGCTGGACAAGCGGGCAAAACGTCAACCCAGCATGTGTATTTCTTCGGCGGCGGCAAGGCCGAAGGCAACGGAAAAATGAAGGACGATTTGGGCGGCAAGGGCGCCGGGCTGGCCGAAATGACCAATGCCGGACTGCCGGTGCCTCCCGGATTCACCATCCAGACCGAGGCCTGTCGCGAGTACATGCGCGGCGCGCTTTCGCCTGCGGTCAACACCGAGATGTTCGCCGCCCTCGAGCGGCTGGAAACGCTGCAAGGACAGAAGCTGGGCACGGGCGAGAATCCCCTGCTGGTTTCCGTGCGCTCCGGCGCCAAGTTCTCCATGCCCGGCATGATGGACACCATTCTCAACCTGGGCCTCAACGATCAGGCTGTTGAAGCGCTGGCCAAGCGCAGCAATAATCCCCGCTTTGCTTACGATTCCTACCGCCGCCTTATCCAGATGTTCGGCGACGTGGTGCTGGACGTTCCCAAGAAGCATTTCGAACACATTTTCGACGGCGTCAAAAAGAAAGCTAAGGTCAAGTTCGACTACGAGCTCAAGCCCGAAGCGCTTAAAGAGATCATCGCCGAATATAAAAAGCTGGTGAAAAAAGAGACCGGCAAGGACTTCCCGCAGGCTCCGCTCGATCAACTCGTGCAGGCGCGCGACGCCGTTTTCAGGAGCTGGATGAACGAACGCGCCAAGACCTATCGCCGCATTAATCGCATCGACGACTGGCTGGGCACAGCGGTCAACGTGCAGGCCATGGTTTATGGCAACCTGGGCGATAACTCAGGCACCGGCGTAGGCTTCACGCGCAACCCGGCCACGGGCGAGCACGCCTTCTTCGGCGAGTACCTGATGAACGCGCAAGGCGAAGATGTGGTTTCCGGCGTCCGCACGCCGCTGCCCATCAGCGAGCTTGAGCGCGCCATGCCGGAATGCTACGAGCAGTTGAAGAGCATCACCGGAAAGATGGAAAAGCATTATCGCGATATGCAGGACTTCGAGTTCACCATCCAGGATGGCAAGCTCTACATGCTGCAAACCCGCAACGGCAAGCGCACCGGCCTGGCCGCTGTTCGCGTCGCCATCGACATGGTCAAGGAGAAGCTCATCACGCAGGAAGAAGCCATTCACCGCGTCGAGCCCAACCAGCTTTACGACTTCCTGGTGCCCCGTTTGATAGAGAAGGGCGAGAAGATTGAAGTGCTCGCCACTGGCCTGCCTGCTTCACCCGGCGCGGCTGTGGGACAGATCGTCTTCTCCGCTGAGGAAGCGGTCAAGCAACACGCCACTGGCAAATACCCGGTAATCATTCTCGTTCGCGGCGAAACCACGCCTGAGGACATCGCGGGCATGGAAGTGGCCGCCGGAATTCTCACCTCGCGTGGCGGCATGACTTCTCACGCCGCTGTCGTCACTCGCGGCATGGGCAAGTGCTGCGTGGCTGGCGCCGGCGATTGCCTCGTCGACCAGGACAAGAAGGAACTGCGCGTCAAGGGCCACACCTACAAGCAGGGCGATTGGATCTCGCTCGACGGCACCACCGGCCGCGTCATCGCCGGCAAGCTCAAGACTCTCGATGCCCAGCCCGACGATCCGGATCTGGTCACCTTCATGAGCTGGGTTGACCCGGTACGCAGGCTCAAGATTCGCGCCAACGCCGACATCCCTCGCGACGCCAAGAACGCACGTCTCTTCGGCGCGGAAGGCATCGGCCTCTGCCGCACTGAGCACATGTTCTTTGCAGAAGACCGCATCGAGCACATGCGCACCATGATCCTCGCCAATGACGAAAAAGCCCGCCGCGCGGCTCTCAAGAAGCTTCTGCCCATGCAGCGCGCCGACTTTGTCGGTCTCTTCAAGGCGATGGAGTCGCTGCCCGTAACCATCCGCACCATCGATCCTCCGCTGCACGAGTTCCTGCCCAAGCGCGAAGATCTGATGGTCGAGATCCAGCACCTCACAGACACCAAGCCCCGCTCGCCCAAGCTCAAGGAACTGCGCACGCTGTTGGCGCGCGTCGAAGAGCTCCACGAGCAAAATCCCATGCTCGGACTGCGCGGCTGCCGCCTCGGCATCGCCTTCCCCGAGATCACAGAGATGCAGGTTCGCGCCATCCTTGAGGCCGCTGTCGCGGTCAAGCTCAAGGGCGGCGATCCGCACCCCGAGATCATGATTCCGCTCGTCGGGTCCATCGAAGAAATGCGCAACCAGTCGGCCATCGTTCGCCGCGTGGCTGAGGAAGTCTTCGCGGATAAGGGCGCAAAGGTCGATTACATGGTGGGCACCATGATCGAGCTGCCCCGCGCGGCCCTCACCGCCGACCAGATCGCTGAAGAGGCTGAGTTCTTCAGCTTCGGCACCAACGACCTGACGCAAACCACCTTCGGCATCAGCCGCGACGACATCAACCAGTTCCTCCCGGCCTACATGAAGGCGGGCATCTTCAAGCAGGACCCCTTCGCCACTCTCGATCAGGCGGGCGTCGGGCAACTGGTGAAGATGGGTGTCGAAAAGGGACGCAAAACACGGCCCACCCTCAAGGTTGGCATCTGCGGCGAGCACGGCGGCGATCCAGAGTCCGTCAAGTTCTGCCACAGAATCGGCCTCAGCTATGTCTCCTGCTCGCCTTTCCGTCTGCTGACGGCCAGGCTGGCCGCCGCGCAAGCGGCGTTAGAGGAGAAAATGAGCGGACCGGCACACACCAACGCCTAGTCCATTCGGACCGGCACAAACCTCAAGGGCGCAGCCAATCGGCTGCGCCCTTGCTTTTTCAGCACCAACCCCACCACTACAAGCTGCGCCGTGCGACGAATAAATTTGGCTCCAGGCGCTCTCAGGAATCAATTGAACGGTTGCGTTGGCGATACCTTGGTATTCGGATTCTTGCAGAAGAGCACGCAACGCTCTTTGCGAATATGTCCAACTCATACTGTGGTATTGGTCGATACCTTCGTCCAATAGACTCGTCGTCGCACTTCTGCCAATCTAACCTCGAACGGTCATTCGCTCTGGCATCGAAACGACTGCCAGATGGACAGAACAGATGGACCGAAAGAGACCACCCGCGTGACCGCGCCTGTCGCCTCGAACGAGCTTGGTGTGAGGGTTTTAGCGCCCGGAAAAGGCTGTGGTCGGCGAGCGGCCCAAGCCCTTCGGCGGGGCACTTGGCTTTGACTCTATCGCGTCAGCTTTAATCTTCGGCGAACGTGACGCGGTGATGGCACGCGCAATGATCACGGTGACCGAGACCGAAGCTCTTGCAGATTGGGCGGCCCTGCGGAAGCTCAGATCTCGGAAAACAGATGCGATTTCAAAGGAGAATGAGATGACAACAAAAGGAAAAGTCCTGGTGCTAGTTTCGAGCGGTCACGGCCTGCCATTGAAAGATGGCAAGGTTTATGCCGGCGCTGGTTACTACCTCAACGAGCTGACGGTTCCGACTCGCGCCCTGATGGAGGAAGGCTACGAAATCACTTTCTCCAACCCCAAAGGCAACACGCCGCAATTGGATGTCAATTCAGCTGTCGCCGATTTCTTCGGCGGGGATGAGGCTAGGCTCCAGGACTATCTAAAATTCCGCGATAGCCTGACAGGGCTCAAAAATCCAACTCGCATCTCGGACGTCATCGCATCTGGCCTGGATCAATATGACGCTGTTTTCGTCCCCGGCGGCCATGGCCCGATGATCGATCTTCTCGATGATCCTGACGCTGGCACCGTGATGAGACACTTTCATAAAACATCCAAGCCCACGGCGGTGCTCTGCCACGGCCCGATTTCACTTCTCTCTGCTCTTCCAAATTCGACCGAGGTGGTCGCGGCGCTGGCAGCGGGCGATGCCGATGGAGCACGGAAAAAGGCTCAAGGATGGATCTATTCCGGATATAAGATGACGATCTTTTCGACGGCGGAAGAGCAGCAGCGGGAGCCGCTTGAGATTGGTGGTAAGGTTCTCTTCTACCCGGACTTCGCCCTGCGTACTGCGGGCGGTGACGTAAGTGTGGTTGCGCCATGGGGGAGCTACGCCCTTCAAGATCGCGAGTTGATCTCAGGTCAGAATCCGTTCTCGGACCAAGCGCTTCTGAAACTCCTTCTACCGGCGCTCGACGCGAAGACGAAGTCTTCTACTGGCACTCAACGCGAAGAACAAATGACTCGGTAAGTTGGTCGCCAGAGTTAACGGAAAGGAACATTCCGTGAATTATCCGACGCTCTATCGCACCACAAAGGTCGATGGGCTCTCCATTTTCTATAGAGAGGCCGGTCCAAAGAACGCGCCGACATTGCTTCTGTTGCACGGACTGCCGTCATCGTCGCGCATGTTCCAGCCGCTCTTCTCCAGACTATCGGATCGCTTTCATCTGGTCGCTCCCGATTATCCTGGTTTCGGACACAGCGACTGGCCGGATGCGAAGGCATTCGCGTACACGTTCGATCGATACGCAGAGATCATGAATCACTTCACCGAGGCGCTTGGGCTCTCGCGCTACACGCTCTATATGCAGGATTACGGTGGGCCCGTGGGTTTTCGAATGATCCTGGAGCACCCGGAACGCGTGGAAGCTCTCATCGTTCAAGACGCGGTTGCGCATAATGAAGGCCTGGGCGTGAACTGGAAGACGCGTCGCGAGTTCTGGGCGGATCGCGTTCCGAACGAAAGCGCGCTGCGCGCGAATTTGCTCTCGTTGGCGGCGACACGCACTCGTCATGTCGGCAACGATCCGAACGTGGAACGCTACGACCCCGATCTGTGGACGGATGAGTTCTATTTTCTCAATCGACCCGGCCAGGCGGAGATTCAAAGTGATCTGTTCTACGATTATCGAACCAATGTGGACGCGTATCCGAAATGGCAAGCGTGGATGCGCGAGAACCAACCGCGACTGCTCGTGATATGGGGCAAGTATGAGCTCTCGTTCGACCCCGGCGAGCCCGAACGTTATCGCAAAGATGTGCCGAATGCTGAAGTTCACATCGTGGACGGCGGTCATTTTGCATTGGACACGGCAGCAGATGAAATCGCCGCATTCGTGCGAGGGTTCCTGGACTCTTCTCGCGAGGGCAGGAGGAGCGCGGACGGGACAAAGCAACTCGAGGCGGTTGTACGCGGGGGTGTATTGAGTTCGAAGCCTTAAAGCGAGCGGTAATCAACGCCCCATGGCACCGGTATGGTGCTTCGCATCAGCCGGAGTAGCGAGATGGGCGATCATGGGTCGCTAGGCCTTTTAGGCGCGGCGCTGGTTTTCAGTCCAACCCGCACGCCGCGATGGAGAACCTGAGATAAGTCCGGACGGTAGAGCAATCAACCCGGATTTGTATCGGTAAGTCGGCAAGTGTCCGCCGACACGCCAGAAGAACCTCAACTCGCCACGTTGGATTTTGGACCCGGGAGACCGCGATCCCCTTGGTGCACAAGCGCCGTCCGGATGAACGGCAAGTCCATGCAGAAAATTACCCTCCGTTGGCGCACAATCACCGAATGAGCAAGGACCAGAGACGCGGTGCTTCACTATTCCCTATTCCCTCGTTCCTGACAGGAGAGAGTACCCCCCTCCCCCCTATTTCCTGTGTAACTGTGAACTCTGGCTGCCCCGCGAAAGTCCGGAGAGCGGCGCCACAGTTGTCGTACCGAAAAACCGCGCAGGGTGGCATTTTCTTTAAGAAAATGCCACCCTGCGCGAGGTTGAAAGTGCAGGTGAATTGTGGAACCGCTCTAGAACGAATACTTCAACGCGAACTGCGTCACTCTCGGATTAGTGGTCGTTGAAAGGATGGTTCCAAAGGCAGTGCTCCCCGGAGCGTAGGCCGTGTCTGGAACGGCAAAGTTCGGGTGGTTGAGAGTATTGAAGAAGTCCGCCCGTAACAGTACGCTGGCGTCCGACTTAGGCCAATGCACCGGCAGATTTTTGCTGAGCGAGAGATCGACATCGGCCTGGCCAGGCCCCTTGAGGATGCCGTTGGGGGTGTTTCCAAAACCCATGCCAACACCGTCGTCACCGATCACGGCCGGGGTCGTGAGGCAAGCAGCGTTGATGTAGTTGTTCACTCTGCTACTGACAGATCCCGAAGTCGGCAAACTTTTCGCGGTGCAACCCGTAGCATAGCTCGGCCGATCGTTGTTAACGCCGTAAATGTTGTTGGCGTTGTTGTAGGAGAGGCTCACCTCCTGGCCCGACTGGACCACCGTAGCAGTTGCAACATTCCACCCGCCGAGCGTGTCTGCCAGCACATGATGAGATTTCGCCGGGCTGGGAAGAACATAGTACGCGGAGAGTACAAACCGCTGCGGCCGCATCCAGGGGTCCGGTCCGTATCCAGATTCGTGAGCGCGCTGAACGGTCTGATCGCCGCTTGGTCCTAAAACGTTCGTCCCCACGGTAAAGCCCGGTACGGGGCTCAGCAATCGCGCCCAGGTGTAGGCAGCCTGGTACTGAAAGCTATGCCTGAATTTCTGCGTTAGCGTTGCTTGCAAAGAGCTGTACCAAGCCTCTTGAGTGGGCGAAAAGTAGTACATCGAGTCCGTTGCCCAACCCATATAAGGTGCGCGAAGGGTGAGGTTCGCAAGTGTATTTGTGGTCTGGCCGCGAATCGGCGCTGAGGCCGAGGCCAGAGCCGCCTGGTTGATCGTACTACCCGCGATGATGTGCAGACTGCGTGCGCCGGAGTACGCGGCGTCTAAAACGGCGCCGCCGGGGAGTTTGGATTGCAGGCCAAGACTATAGTGATAGGTCGTCGGAGGACGCCAATTCATAGCCAGCGCATCCATGGTGTAAGCGGTTGTGTCGGAGTAAGCCGACCATGAAGGGAGGGGAGCCAGAGTCGGGAAGGGGTTGGCATCGGATTGAGCCCCGTCGGCGGCTGCCACCAAGTTGCTCCAGGAACCATACGGCTCTTCCGCGCTCATCTGCAGATTCATCTGGCCTGTGGTCGTAGAGTGATACATGCCTATGCCTCCCCGGAGAACAAATCGTTCCGAGCCGGGCAGCATCCAGGCAAACCCCACACGCGGATTCAATACATTTTGGCCGTCGCCATTGAACCCCATTGTGTTACTCCCCTGTATTACTCCCGGGGGGGCGGCGGGGCCGCGGTAATTGGACCCAATCAGGTAGCCGGCGTAACTGCCAGCCGCCCCCGGATTGGGATTAAGCGCGGACACATCCACGTTGCCCACCTTTCCGCTGGCTTCCCCAAAGTCGCCTATGCGCTCGTAGCGCAAGCCCAAGTTGAGCGTGAAACGCCTCGCTATAACGTAGTCGTCTTGAATGAAGCCATTGGCGCTCTTGTATCGCCAGTCGCGATCTTTGTTCCCAAGCCCTTCGAACGACTCGTAAATGTTCCCGTATCCATAAGCTACTTCAGGCTGTCCCAGCAGAAAGTCCGCCCAGGTTAGCGGAATCACGTCACCCGGGTAGTCAAAATACTGCATGTGGTCCTTGCCGTAGTCGAAACCGCCGCCGAAGGTGAGCTGGTGCTTTCCCTTGGTCCAGGACAACGTGTCAGCGATCTGGTACTCTGCCTCCAAAAAGGCAGTCGCCGAAGATGTGCCCACTATGAAGCCATCGTCGGCGATATCGATCAAGGGGAACTCTTCTTGCTCTGGCAGGGCGTTCATTCCCAAACTCTGAAAGCTAAACGCGTCGTCGTAGTGCTGGGCCGAGGTCGACCTGCGGAAACCGACCACTAATTGGTTCACCAGGCTGGGACTCAGGGTGTAAGTGTCTCCAATCGAACCCACATCGAAGCGTTCCGGCTGATAGACTGCAAATCCGAGAGTACTGCTCCCATCCATGGTCGACGATATATTGCTGAGTGCGCCGAAATAGCGAACTGCCACCTTGTTGCGGTCGGACCTCAGATAGTCGCCGTTCACCATCCATTGGTTTTCATCGAAAAAGCCGGGCGCGCTCAGATGAGAGTAGCACTCTGTTTCGATATCGACGCTGGGGCTGCACTTTTGGGGTGTCGGTATCACGTATTGACCGTTGGGCAGCTTAGCGTTGAGTAGGTTGTATGCCTGGGGCGCAATATTTGAGCCATTGGATAAGATGGTTTGCGACGGACCAGCGTAGGCGACGAGGTAGCCGGAATCGCCACCGAAAGTCGACCCCAATCCCGTATACGACCGGTCGTTCGTAAGGGGAGGGAGTAAGTCATCATGATGGTCCGACTGGTCGAGGGCATTGAACTGCTTTGTGCCCTGCCAGGAACCAAAGAGCAGAAGCTTGTCTTTAACCAATGGACCGCTTGCGGTAAAACCATATTGATTCTGGCGCAGAACGTCACGCGGTTGGCCGGCTTTCTTTGCAAACCAGTCATTGGCGTTGAGATCTTCGTTCCGTAAAAACTCGAACATAGTCGCGTGGATGCCGTTGGTGCCGCCTTTTGTAATGACATCAACATCGGCCCCGCCATTGCGCCCCGTGGTGGCATCATACAGGGCCGTCTGCACTTTGAATTCCTGAATGGTGTCGGGATTGGCCACCGGAATTCCCATCGAGTAAGTCATCGAACCTTGCACGTCGTTGATCGGGAGGCCGTTCATTTCAAAGTTGTTGTCGGCCGCAGTGCCTCCCTGGGTCATGAGACTTCCGCCCCCGGGAACTCCACTTAAGCCGCCGCCGCCTCTTCCGTTATTTCCCGCGTTGTTGACTTCTTGGGCGACGCCCGCGTTCAAGCCGATGATCTGCGTGAAGTTGCGCGCAACCAAAGGCAGGCTTGCAACCATCTCGGAGTCCGTCACGCGTCCCAATTCACTCGATTCGGTCTGTAACTCCACACTTACAGAAGCCACGGTAACCGTCTCTGTCACCTCGCCCGTTTGCAGTGGCATATTCTGCACCGTTGTCTCCGCCACGATCACCTGAACGTCCGGCGACACGGCCACCTTGAACCCCTGTTTCGTGACTTCGAGCGTGTATTGCCCTGGCGGCAGCAGGGACATAAGATACAGCCCGCTGGCGTTGGTTTGCGAGGTTCGCGTGTATCCCGTGCCTGCACCTGTAACCTTGACCTGAGCACCCACCACCACGGCACCGGCTGGGTCTGTGATTGTGCCGCTGATGGCGCCGGTTCCACCTGTCTGCGCGTCTAGCAGCCCGCAGGCGGTAAACAGCGCGCATAAAAGGAACACTACGAATGCGCAGCGGTAGCGCGAGACAATTTGTTTGCGAGCGGGTTGCATATGTTGGGAGTAACTCATGTGTTTTCTCCTCTTAAAATCTGGCCTCTCCAAAATTGGTCCCAGGAAAGAATTCACGTATAGTAAAAAAACAAATGCAGAACTCGACAGGTCCTGAACAGACATTTGCATGTCATTTATAGACACCCGCTCCATTAAGAGATATTTCAGAAAAATTGGTAACTTCATGCAGTTATGCCCGAAGTGCCAGGTAGACAGAAATTCACCGACAAGGCTCGTCACCAGCGTGGCGAGCCGCGGCTGTTGCCATTCATCGGGGTTCGCCCGTCACTGTTTACATTGCGCCTGCTGAGTCGGTAGTTTCGGCGAATATAAGCCGACATTCCAATTCCATGCAATGTCCCCGCTCGCTCGCCGCCGGCAAACACTTTCTTCATTGAACTCATACATCCCTGGCAACAGATGTTCTGACGGATGTGGAGCTTCCTTGAATGCCATGTAGGAGCCTGCCGGCCCGAACGAGGGCCAGTCCGGCTCATTTGCGGCCTGTGGGCGGCCCGTGCGTGCAAACGAACTCCAATAGCCAACCATGGCGTCGGAAAGCCGCGTCTCCACAGGTGTTGCCGGAACTTTCGGCCAATGCGGCGGCGTAGCATCGGACGTGCCGAACACATAGGGCAATTCGCTGGCGTGGAAGCCGTGCAGACCAGCAGCGTCTTCTGCCGGGTATCCATGATCGAAGAAGTAGAGGAAAGACGGCTGCCCCAGTGCGGATTGTTTTCTAACAAGCCGTTGCGCCGTCCACCCGTACAGAGCGTCTCGCGTAGTAGCCAATATGCTCTCCTGCATGTTGGCGCTGGGATAGAGCCGCAGGAATTCGTCGGCCATGTCGCCATAACGGTCGCGAATGACGGCTTCGTACGCGGCTACATTCGCGGGAGGTTGCGGGGCGAGAACCCTCAGCGAGCGGATCTCGCCGCTGTTGAAGCCAGCCAGCAGCGGCACAGGCGCTTGTTCGCCTCTATCGAATACATCGACAAGCTGGCGTGGCAACACGTGTCCGTCGATGGTGCCCCATGGCGCGTACCCAGCCGCCGGAGCGGCGAGAGCCAGCGCGCCCGCGTCCATCGCCCGCATCGCTTCAATACTCGGCGCGTGCAAGGCGGCCGCTAATTTCACACCGCTTTCTTCGGCGGAAGCTGAGCCGAAACTGCGCTGCTTCAGCTCGGGCGTGGAGATCATGTACGCACTTTCGGCAATCGCCTTGGAGAAGAGACCCCGGGCATCGGGCGCTGTCAGCAGATACATAACGCTTAGTCCGCCGGCCGATTCACCTGCGATGGTCACGTTCGAAGGATCGCCGCCGAAAGCGCTAATGTTGCGCCGGACCCATTTGAGAGCCTCGATCTGATCGAGCAAGCCATAATTGCCGGATATGCCCAGTGCCGACTCATGGCTGAGTTCGGGATGCGCGAGCCACCCAAAGACGCCCAGCCGATAGTTGATGGAGACGACGAGAATGCCCCGCTCGGCAAGTCGTGTGCCGTCGTACAAAGCGTCCCTGCTCGACCCCGCGGTGAGAGCGCCTCCGTGTATCCAGAAAAAGACGGGCGCGTTGCGTGCTCCGGCTGGAGTCCAGATATTCAGCGTAAGGCAGTCCTCGCTCATAGGCGCTGGAACCCAGGCATAGATACTCGCAGGTGAGCCTGAAGGCTGGAAACAAACGGGTCCAAACTCGGTGGCTTTCCTGATGCCCGCCCACCGCGGCGCGGGACTGGGCGGTCTCCAGCGCGCTGAGCCCGTGGGAGGCAGGGCATATGGAATGCTTTTGAAAACGCGCAGCCCGCCTTCCATCCGGCCCTCTAACGAGCCGGCAGGAGCGTCCACGATTGGACCGTTCTTGTCATGGGATGGCGCGGACATAGTTGGAACCTGTTGAGCGAAATTCGAAGGCGCCAAAACAACACAGGCGGCCGTGACGGACCAGGCTACCAAGCGACGAAGTATGATCATTGGATTGTTCCTCCAACTGTACGGCTTTCGTTTCTAAGCACGCGCGCCAACGCCAGGAACAGCAACACAGCAACAACGTAGAGTGACGCGAGCATGTAAAGTGCTATCTGCAACGACTGATGAGGATGGCTTGCGTGGAAAAAGTCGCTGGCCGCGCCCACGAAAGTGGGGCCAAGGCCGAGGCCGATCAGATTCATGATGAGCAAAAGAAGTGCGCCTGACATGACGCGCTGGTCTGGCCGAACTTCCTCCTGCACGAGAGTAACTGCCGATGTCAGATAGAAATAATTCAGAAACATCGCACCCGTAAGGAAGAGCAACGAGAGACGCCAGGAAGGAGCCCAAACAAATGCGAGATAAAAGGGGAGGGCAAGAGTAAGCGAGGCGGCGGGCACCAGGGCATAGGCCTGTTTCGAGCGTCGCGTGAATCGGTCTATCGTCGCCCCGGAGGCGAGCATGCTCCCGCCCATTCCGATTGCGACAACCAACGCATAGTAGGCGGCGACCTGCTTCAACGTCATTCCTTTTTCACGCATGAGAAAGAGGACTGCGAAGTTGGTCAGGCCGTAGGTAATGAATTGGGTGGCGCCGCTGGCCAATGCGGCAAGCACGAGAGAAGGCCGTGAAAGGAACATCGTCAGCGTTTGCCGGAATCCTGGTTTGCTCGCGGTCACCTGGTCGGAAATGCGATCCAGGCCGCCGCGAGGGGGCTCAGGGACCAGAACGAGGACGCCGATCACTGCGAAGAGACCGACGGAGCCGAGCAGAACAAATGCATAGCGCCAACTGAAAGCAGCAGCGATGGAAGCGCCGAAGGCGATTCCCAGCGCCGCGCCGATCGGCGGTCCGATGTTGAAGAAGCCCAGCGCTCTACCGCGACGGCCGCGCGGAAAATAGTCCGAGATGATCGAGTAGGAGGGCGGGACGCCGCCAGCTTCGCCGAACCCGACCGTCATGTACGCGACGGCAAACTGCAGAAAGTTGGCCGCTCCGCCGCAGCACATCGTTGCCGCGCTCCAAATAGCGCACGCGATTGCCAGAACCTTTGACCTGTTCGTCTTGTCGGCGAGCCAGCCGACAGGGATTGAGATGCAGCAATAGAAGAGCGCAAAATAGAGGCCGCCAATCCTTCCAAGCTGACCGTCCGAGATATGCAGACTATCCTGAATTGGCTTGGCAAGAATGCCCGGCAACTGCCGGGACAGGAAGTTCAGAACATACACCGCGCACAGCATCGCAAGCGCAACCCACGCACGCAGTCCGGGTTGGCCAGGTTGCGGCTTTGACGGTTCACCGGCCCGCATGTGCGGTTCATTCGGCGATGCGGTTGAGTGCGCTTCCATGCTTTTCATCAGAGAACCTCAAACAGGCCGGCTGCGCCCATGCCGCCGCCCACGCACATGGTCACAACGACGTACCGGACCCCGCGTCGACGCCCCTCAATCAACGCATGCACTGCCAGCCGGTTACCGGACATACCATAAGGATGGCCGATGGAAATAGCGCCGCCGTCGACGTTGAAGCGATCATTGGGAATACCGAGCCGGTCGCGGCAATAGACCACTTGCACCGCGAAGGCTTCGTTCAGTTCCCAGAGCCCGATATCATCCATCTTGAGATCAAAGCGCTTCAGGAGTCTGGGGACTGCGAAGACCGGCCCAATTCCCATCTCGTCAGGCTTTGTACCAACCACTGCCATGCCACAGTAGCGGCCGAGTGGCTCAAGGCCGCGGGCAGCGGCCAGTTTTGCCTCCATCACCACACAGGCGGAGGCGCCATCGGATAGCTGGCTCGCGTTGCCCGCGGTGATAAATCCGTCTGGCCGCACCGGCTTGAGCGAGGCGAGGCCTTCCATGGTTGTGTCAGGCCGGTTGCCTTCGTCGCGCTTCAATACCACTTCCTGCATAGAAGTCTTGCCGGTAGTTTTGTCGGTCACCGACTTGATCGTTTTTACAGGGATGATTTCTTCATCGAAGCGGCCGGCTGCCTGAGCTTCGGCCGTTCGGCGCTGCGACTGAAACGCGTACTCATCCTGCTGTTCGCGCGAAACGCCGTACCGGCGCGCGACAACTTCTGCTGTGTCGATCATCGGCATGTAAATGTCCCGATGTAGCGCGAGTAACTCCGGGTCTGAACCGAGACGGAGTTCGGCCGTCTGTACCATCGAGATGGAATCCATGCCGCCGGCAACGACAATGTCCATTCGGTCCATGACGACCTGTTTCGATGCCATGGAGATGCTCATGAGGCCCGACGAACACTGCCTGTCAACGGTCTGCCCGGCAACTGAAACCGGCAACCCCGCGGTTAAAGCGGCGGTCCGTCCGATCGTATGTTGCAGGCCCTGAGGCAACGCCGACCCGATGATGCAATCTTCGATCTCAGCGGGCTCAACATTTGCGCGCGCCACCGCAGCGCGAATGGCGTGAGCGGCCAGGGTTGGGGCAGGGGTGGCGT
Source organism: Occallatibacter sp. (assembly GCA_049520075.1). Lineage (GTDB taxonomy): Bacteria > Acidobacteriota > Terriglobia > Terriglobales > Acidobacteriaceae > Telmatobacter. The sequence goes on from JBEKQD010000040.1 coordinate 15,618, forward strand.
TGAATGCACCTTTGTATGCGCGGCCGATAGGAGTCCGCGCTACGGAAACAATGACGGCATCACGGCTCATGTCGCGCACCTTTGGTCTCCGGCGAGATATAGCCTGCCTTTTTCAACTCGACCTCGCCTTGAACCAAGCCGTAGACCGGCTATTTCATCTTGCCGGTCCACAGCATCCGACCATCCAGCCATAAGTTCCTCTGTCCTGCTGCACGTTGGCGAGAGACCTTTGGCCAAATCTTCACCGTTTTACTTGAGTCGCGATCTACAGATACTCGACGTTGCCATCCACGCTGATCGCCTGCCCGGCAATATTTCGCCCTGCCGGCGAACACAGGAAGAGACACATGAGTGCTACGTCGTCCGCAGTCACCATGCGGCGCAGAGATATGCGCTTGAGGTATCTCTCCCGCATCTCCGTCTCTTCCACGCCCTCGAGCTTGGCGCGAGCAGTGATTACGCCATCCATCCTTGGCCCTTCGACGATGCCAGGCAGAATTGCATTCACCCTGATGTCGTCGGGGCCGAGTTCGATAGCGAGCGATTTAGCGATTCCCACAATCGCCCATTTTGTCGCCGCGTACGGCGTGCGCCACGGAATTCCCGCACGACCGGCAACGGACGAGATGCAAATAATGTTGGCGAACTTGGACTCTCGCAGCATCGGAACAGCATGGTGCAGGCAGCGGTATTGGCCACTCAGGTTTACTTCGACTGAGCGCTTCCAGTCTTGCTCTGTGATCTTATCCACTCCGGCTGTGGGGCCGGCGATTCCTGCACAATTGACCAGGACGTCAAGTCCACCGAATCTCTTCTTCTGAATTTCGAAAAGCTTTGCTACCTGCGTTTCATCGGCCACATCGGCGTGGGTCGCTTGACACAATGGAAAACGCTTCTGAAATGCAGCCAGGGCAGCGTCGTCGATATCGCAGACGTGGATTTCGGCGCCAGTCTCCACGAATGCGGATGCAATCGCGGCTCCTATACCAGAAGCCCCGGCAGTCACCAGTACACGCATCCCAGACGGTGGGTAGAGTCGTTCTTTGAATGTCATTCTTATCCCCATTCCAACAGGAGTTCATCCTGTGACGAAATATCGCGCAAAACAATCAGGCGAAATGCGCGTTCTCCGCGCCCTTCAGATGCAACATCTCCCTGACTTCCGAAGGTGTGGCGATTTCAAAAGAGAGTTCTTCAAGAATGCGCCGGATCTTCCTGACCTGCTCGGCATTACTCGTCGCCTTGATGCCAGGTCCGAGATAGAGGTTGTCTTCCAACCCCACACGAACGTTCGCACCCAGGATGGCTCCCATGGTCAGAAGCGACATTTGGTGGCGTCCCGCGCCTAACATCGAAAGGTGATAGGCATCTCGTCCGAATAGACGGTCCGCGGTAGATCGCATGATGAAGAGATTTTCCGGATCCGGGCCGAGCCCACCGAGGATTCCGAAAACGGCCTGAATGAAGAATGGCGGCTTGATGATGCCGCGATCTACGAAGTGGGCGAGATTGTAAAGGTGCCCGACGTCGTAGCACTCGAGTTCGAATCGAGTGCCGCTTTCTCCAAGCGTGCCAAGAATGTATTCAATGTCAGCGAAGGTATTTTTGAAGACACAGTCTTTCATGCCCTCGACCTTCGGCTTCTCCCAGTCATAACGCCAGTTCGTGATCTTGTCGGCTACGGGATGAATGGAAAAATTCATCGATCCCATGTTCAGCGAACACATCTCGGGTTTGGCTTGCAGAGGATAAGCGAGCCGCTGCTCGATCTTCATATCAGAACTGCCGCCAGTTGTGATATTGATGATCGCTCTTGTACGTTCTGCCAGAACAGGACAAATTTTCTGGAAGTGAGCCGGGTCTCCCGTGGGCCTTCCGTCCTCGCCGTTTCTGGCGTGGACATGGAGAATCGCGGCCCCAGCCTCGGCAGCCTCAACGGCGCTGTCAACGATCTGGGAGGGTGTGATCGGAAGATACTCCGACATGGTTGGAGTGTGAACAGAGCCGGTAATTGCGCAGGAGATGATTATTTTGCGATTGCTTTTTGCCATTTTCGGTCTCGGTAGTTTCAATAACGAAACGATGATAAGAAGTGGAAGACAAGACACGACAGGTCAACAGCGGACATTGTCATGTCGTTTTCGGACACCGCCATCACCTGAAGAGAAGCCTTTGCCGCGAGCACAGACTTTAATGCCCATTTCTGCGGTTGCTACCGCTTTTTTCCCACGGCAACAATCTCGCTTGGTCTTTTATTTTTGGCGCTGCAGGACGCTAAGGCAGGCCAGCTCCGGGCACATCGACATTGGTCATCCAAATCGCGGCGCAGTGGTTTGCAGATGCCTCCGACTCGTTGAATGTGGGTGCGACACAGGCAAACAGTGTTCGGCCGTTCTCTCCTCCGAGCATGCACGCGAATACGCCCATTCCATCGGTCTTGAGTTCTTCAAGGATGTGCCCGCCTTCGGCCACACGGATCAACCTGCCCCCCGTTGCATCGGCCACCCAAACGGCCCCTTCCGCATCGAGACAGATTCCATCTGGCGCAACGTCCACCTGACTAAGACGCTCGGCACTCCCGTCCGATGTCGGCAGATCGCCAAAGGCTGCCCATGTCCGTCGCTTACCCAGCTCGCCGGAGGCGACATCAAAAGCGCTGAGTCGATTCATCATGGTTTCAGCAACAATCAATGTGCTGCCGTCTGGAGTCAACACCATTCCATTGGGAAAACCAAGTCCCTCGGCTGCGACTCGCGCGCAACCATCCTGATCGACGCAGATCAGGTTCGTGGTGGTGACTTTTGCCTCACTCATCAGATCAAACCCGAAATTGCCCACCCAGGCTCGCCCTTGGTAATCGACTAGCATGTCGTTCAAATGCCAGGGAGCAAGGCTCGACAGATCGGCGTACTCGACCAGAGATGAATCGAACTCGCGACGCATGATCTTGCGGTCGCGCATGGACGCAATCAGCAATCGGCCATCGGGCAAAAACCCAAGTCCCGAGGGCCGGCCCGGCACTTCAGCAATTATTTCTACCGTGCCATCAAGGGCGACGGCCAGGACCCGCTGCGTATAAAAGTCTGACAAGTACAGCCTTCCATCGTGCCAGCGCGGACATTCGCCGAACGCCAGGCCACTGACCAGGGTTTCGAACTTTGGCATACTTTTCCTTTGCAAACATCGAAGGTTGAATTAATTTTGCAGCAACTTTTTCTTTGCACTCGTAAACAACGGGATTGTACGCCTTCCTCGCCAGTTGCTGGCGCTCGGAAGCGCTCCGCTCACGATTGTGGGACCCAACAAAGAAGTCGGCTCCCGGGACGACCGCGATTTGAATTAGACGGTATGAGGTCAGTTGTAGGGTGTTCTGCACGCCGCGAAAGACTCGCGGTCAGGAGCGATAATGCGCCGGCGTGCTGCCGGTCCATCTACGGAACGCATGACGAAAGTTCGTGGCCTCGCTGAACCCCACAAGCTCTGAAATGTCCTCGACACTCAGCCTCGTGGAACGGAGATACTCTCTTGCGAGGTTGCATCGGACATCATCGAGAATTTGAGTAAAAGAAGTTCCCTCGGCGTGAAGCTTTCGATTGAGCGTTCGCACGGTTGTGAAGATCTGCTTGGCCACACACTCCATGCTTGGCGAATGTCCAGGCGTAGACGCGATGATCTGATAAATCTCACCGCCGACACCAGTCGATGTCTTTACCTCACCGAGAATGCGATCGCAGGTTTCCCGCAGGATTTTTGAAGTAAGGCCGTGCGCCATGCGCGGCTTCGCGGAGAGAATCGATTTCGGATAGACGAGTTCAGACATCGGCTGACCGAAGCGTACGTCACAGCCGAGATAGCGCTTGTAAAGATTGGCGTGGTCTGGAGCGGAATACGAAAGTGCGGCGCGAACAGGAAGGTACGAGTCGTTTTCGACCACGGCTCTCAGATGCGTCGAGAGTTGGGTCAGCTGTTGCTCCATGAGAAAACGCAGCAATGAGTCAGGATGCGTGACCGGCGCATTCATCGGGAAAGTCCATGATGCGTAATCGCCCTCTTCGCGCCACGACATGGAAAGAAGCGGTGTCGCGAGCCGGTGGTATTTCACAGCCACTTGAAAGTACTCGCGAATCGTCGGACTGCATACCAAGGCGAATCCGTACATCCCGTATGCGGACAGTGGAATTCGGCTGCCCGTACTAAAAGGGGTCTCGGGGCTTTTCGATAGCTGGAGGGCATTGCAGCATACGGTAATGTACTGGCGAACGGAGGTGAGAGTCTCAGGATCCGAAAGACTCTCAGGCGAAAGGCCTGTACCAGACAGGCTCGCTTCAGGTGCAATTCCCTGTTCCTCGAGGACCTCAACAAGAGCTGCTACCTTGTAGGGCGCGTACCGTTTTTCATTCCAAAGAGGTAATTCCATGACGACCGATCTCTGTCCGAAAAGAACACTCTTATGTCCGAACTGAACCTGTGCAGCTAGATTATGCATCACTAGCATTCCGTTTGGGAAGTGGTTCTCTTGCAAGTTTTTTTAGTGACCGCGAAGGACGCTTCCGAATGGCTTTGAGGGTTGCAGTGATCGGCGCAGGGTAGACAGGCCAGGGCATCTTTGGATGCTTTGCCGCGGCGTTTGCATTGCATAGACGGCCGTAAACGGCATGGCATCAGGCGCATGCCGAATGACTCGTCGATCTCAAAACCGCGTTTGAAGAAAGAGCTCGACAGGCCCGAGCCTGCTTAAAGCTCAGATCGGAATTTTATGTCAGAGTTCGTTATTGTTGCGGCTAAGCGCACGGCAATTGGGAGTTTTCAGGGAACTTTAAAAGACAGTTCAGCGGTTGACCTGGGCGTTGTCGCCACCAAGGCGATTTTGGCCGGACTTCCCGCCGAAGATATCGCGGATGTGATTGTCGGCAATGTTCTGCAGGCGGGCAACGGCATGAATCCGGGCCGCCAAATCGCTCTCAGATCGGGTCTTCCTGCTCAGGTGACTGGGCAAACAGTTAATCGTGTCTGCGGCAGTGGTCTGCAGGCAGTCGTATCGGCCGTGCAGGGGCTGCAATGCGGAGATGGCAAGTTGTACCTTGCCGGCGGCGTTGAAAGCATGTCGCGCGCACCCCATTTTTTGCCGCAGGCGCGTGCCGGATATCGATATGGCTCCGGCGAACTGGTCGACAGCATCCTGAGCGAGGGCCTGACCGATCCCACTCTCGGCGTTGCGATGGGTGTTACAGCGGAGAATGTTGCCGAACAATGTGGGATCACCCGCGAGGAACAGGATGCTTTTGCGTTCGCAAGCCAGACACGCGCGGCAAAGGCATTGAAGGATGGAGCCTTCAGCGCGGAAATTGTTCCGGTTCCCATTAAAACCAAAAAAGGCATCGTCGAGTTCACGACGGATGAACATCCCCGCCCGGATTCCTCGTTGGAAATTCTGGCAAAGTTGAAACCAGCCTTTAAGCCGAATGGGACGGTAACAGCAGGAAACTCCAGCGGCCTGAATGATGGCGCTGCGATGCTGGCCGTGACCACCCTGGAATATGCCAAGAGTCACGGGCTGCCTGTGCTGGCGCGCATTCTTTCGTATGGTCTGGCCGGGGTCGACCCTGCAGTGATGGGACTCGGCCCGGCGGCGGCAGTGCCGATCGCTTTAAAGAAGGCCGGGCTAACCCTAAGCCAAATCGATCTTTTCGAATTGAACGAAGCGTTCGCCTCTCAATCGATCGCTGTCGTCCGCAAGCTGAGTCTTGATACGTCCAGGGTCAACGTCAGCGGTGGAGCGATTGCGCTCGGGCATCCGATTGGAGCCTCGGGCGCTCGCGTGCTCGTAACGCTGATTCACTCCCTGAAGAGGCTTGAGAAGCGATATGGTGTCGCCAGCCTTTGCATTGGCGGAGGCATGGGAATCGCAATCGTAATTTCTGCTGAATGAAAAGTGTAGTGGTATGGATTTTGATGTGTCCCAAGAGAGGGCAAGAACGTGAATAAGGTGATCGAATCTCCAGATGCTGCGGTGGCAGATCTGCAGGATGGTATGACTGTCATGCTTGGCGGCTTCGGGCTTTGCGGAATTCCCGAGAATCTGATTGCCGCAGCGATCCGAAAGGGCCTGAAGGGGCTTCACACGATCAGTTGCAACATGGGTGTCGATGGATCAGGGATGGGCCTGCTGCTTGAGGCTGGAATGATTGCATCGCACCTGGGAAGCTACGTGGGCGAAAACCGCCTGCTCGACAAACTCGTATTTGCCGGCGAGCTGGACCTGACTGTGATTCCGCAGGGCACGATGGCCGAGCGGATTCGCGCCGGCGGCGCTGGCATTCCGGCTTTCTATGTGCCCGCGGGAGCCGGCACCATCGTCGCTGAAGGTAAAGAGGTGCGCGAGTTTGACGGAAAGTCTTATCTGATGGAGCGCGCTTTGCATGCTGACGTCTCGCTTATCAAAGCTTGGAAAGCAGACCGTCACGGCAATCTTGTCTACCGCAAGACAGCTCGCAACTTCAATCCCGTAATGGCAACCGCTGCAACAGTGACGATTGCCGAAGTGGAAGAGCTCGTTGAGCTGGGCCAGTTGGATCCAGATGAAATTATGACTCCCGGTATTTACGTGGATCGGGTTGTGGTAGGACCGGAGTTTAAGAAACCAATCGAGTCTCGCTTTATCAAGGAGCACGCGCAGCAATGACAGACAAAGACACAGTATCGCTGGAATCCCCTTTTACGTTAAGCGGCAAAACCGCCATCGTGACCGGAGGCGGTCGAGGCATCGGAAGGGCAATCGTACAGCAGTTGGCCTTAGCGCGCGCAAATGTGCTCGCGTGCGACCTCGATCAGCAAGCCCTGAAGGAGACGCAGGCCTCTGTCTACCATCCTGAACGTATCGCGCTGGCCTGCGGAGATCTGATGCAGCCGGCTTTTCCGCAGGAGATTGTCAATGCCGCGCTCGAAGCCTTTGATTCGATCGACATCATTGTCAATTGCGCGGGTTTCAGTTGGGACAGCGTAATCCAGAAGACTTCCGACGAGCAGTTTCTGGCGATGTTGAATATTCACGTTGTGGCGCCGTTCCGCCTGCTTCGCGCTGCCTCCGATTATCTTCGTGCAACCGCAAAACGCGAGATTGCCGGCGGCCAACGAGTAATGCGCAAAGTCGTGAATATCACCTCCATTTCCGGAACAAATGGGAATCCTGGCCAGGCCGGCTACTCTGCGGGTAAGGCAGGGGTCATTGGACTAACGAAGACGATGGCCAAAGAATGGGGACGATACAACATCAATGTGAACGCGGTTGGCTTTGGTCTCATCCAGACTCGCATGACGCAACCGCTCAAGCCCGAGGGAAAAATCAATATGGGTGGCAAGGATATTCCAATCGGCGTCCAGCCGGCGATGCTCGATTCAATTGCAGCAGCGTGTCCGCTGGGACGCATCGGAACTCCTGAAGAAGCAGCAGGCGCAGTGCTCTTCTTCTGCTCTCCGTTATCGGACTACGTCACCGGCGAAGTGCTGATCTGCAGCGGTGGCTATCATTTTTGATGCGACGGCCCTGTCGCGAATATGGTTCTGTCCCGAACGAAGAATTTCGGGAGGAGGAATATCAAGGTGAACGGTAAAGAGCTTATCGCCCGGCGGATTGCCCGGGAACTGCAGGACGGTTTCTATGTGAATCTTGGCATCGGGCTGCCCACCTCTATCGCGGCATACGTGCCTGCGGGAGTCGATGTTATTTTGCAAGCTGAGAATGGCATGTTAGGAATTGGACCTCCGCCGCCTGAAGATCAGGAAGATCCCGATCTGGTCAACGCGGGGAAACAACCGGTGACAGCTCTTCCAGGTTCAAGTTTCTTCGGTACTGAGGTGTCTTTTGCCATGATCCGTGGCGGGCATATGGACATGAGCGTATTGGGCGCGATGCAGGTCTCTTGTCGAGGCGACCTTGCGAACTGGATGATTCCGGGAAAGATGATGAAGGGTATGGGTGGAGCGATGGATCTTGTCGCTGGCGCAGCTCGCGTCCTCGTCGCAATGGAACATAATGCCAAAGATGGAGGATTCAAAATCGTCGAGGAATGCTCGTTGCCTCTTACAGGGAAACGCGTCGTTCAAGACATCGTTACCGAGCTGGGCTGGTTCCACGTTGCCGCCAATGGACTTGTCATGCAGGAGATCGCTGAAGGCGTGACCAAAGATGCAGTAGAAAGTCGGACGGGATGCAAAGTGCACTTTTCTGCGGATCTTCGTCCGATGCTTCCGTTCTAGACTCATCCATGTCGAAGTCAAAGGATCATCGGACGGAAACATAGCCAACGCGCGATCTTCGCTTGCACCTGGACCCAGACGGAGATTGCGCGTTTGTTCGGAGAACCGCAGAGTTGGACGAGACTGAAGTCGAATCGATTGTTCTGACCGCTGGCAGGGAGATAAGCTGAGAAGTCAGGTCAAAGCTTCTTACACCCAGCCGCCAAAACCAGTCTGCCGTTTCAAAAACTCAACTGAGAGAGGTAATTCCAGTTGCGGCGCAGGCTCTCGTCCAACGGGAGGTCGGTGCCGTCCTGATCCACAAAGTACTGCTTGACTCCGAGCCGCCGCGCCTCGCCGAGCGTCGCCTTCCAATCGATGGTGCCGGAGCCGGCCTCGGTGTAGTGGTCAGCGTGCGGGTCGAATGGCGAATAGGTAAACCCGGTCGCCGGCTTGCGGTCCTTAATATGGATGAGCGCCAGCCGTTCGTGGTACTTCTGCATCAGCGCAATCGGGTCTTCGCCGGCCTCGACTGCCCAGTAAATGTCCAGCTCCAGCTTCACTGACGGGTCCAGCTCACGCATCAGCACCTCGAAGCCGCGCCCGCCTTCCAGTTTTTTAAACTCATAGTTATGCGGATGGTAGCCAAACTTCAGCCCCGCCGCACGCGCCTTGGCAGCGGCCTTGTTCAGGTGCGCTGCGGCCTGCTTGAATCCATCCAGAGAGTCCCAGAGCGGCCGCGCAAGCATGGGACAAATCATATATTCAACGCCCAGCTCGGCGGCATAGTCCACGTGCTCTTCAAGCGTGTCGTAGTCGAAGTGGCCGCTGGGCGCCTTCAGGCCGATGCCTTCAATCAGCGTCTTCAACTCTTTGGCTGGGCGGTTGTAGACAATCGGATAGGTCTCGATGGTGGCGTAGCCGACGCTGTGAATAAGGCTGAGCGTGGCATTCAGGTCAGCGGGGCCAAGCCGGTCGCGAAACATATAAATCTGTACGCCAAAATCCATCCCGGAGCGCGTAGTGGCTGCGTGCGCCTTGAGCGGTGAGGCCAGCGTGGCCCCGGCAGCGGCGGCAGAAAGAGCGGCAAAACGGCGGCGTGACATCATAAGACCTCCCGGTCAAACCAACCCAGAATAGTCGATGAAGCGCCTGTTGGAAAGTCAGTTATGGTGTGATCGATGCCGGGATTGGTTTTCTAGCGGATTAAAGCTCTTTCGCCACTCAATATGTAATGGAGACCATGATCGAATCCGGGGAAGAGCCGGGTGTGAGATTTTCGGCTTCCTTAACCTTCTCAAGGACGGCGCGGTACTGAGGGGAGCCGCTGCCGGCCGCAGTCCCTGTCTCGATCGTCCGGGGACGATTGATCGCGCGCTGAGGTGATGACGGCTGTGCGTTGCCTGGCGACGCCGAGCCTGAACCGGTTACTTTCCCGATGGTCACGCTTTCGCCGGGTACAGCGACTGAGTCGAGGGAGACTACATAAGGTGTCGGTTGGGTACAGGTAACTGAGATAGTGGATGTCGCGCTTGCAGTAGCGGCTGCGTAGCTTTTGAACGCCTGAGTGTTCGGTGTGGCCTGGCAACCGGATACAACTGTTGCGGTGACAGTGAAGGAAGTAGTGACAGTTGCGGCAAGAGCAGGACGCAAAGCCAGACCTGATACCAGGAGGCCAAGAGCGAATACCGACAATGTGGAATTCGTGCGCATTGCGATTCTCCCTGCGCGGAATAATTGGTTAAAGTTCTCTTATCGGCATCTCCTGGAATCGCTTGAGATTGGAGCGAGCTCATATTGGTTACGAAGGTCTAAAACGGCCCGGAATTGTGAAAGCGTTGAAACATAAGCCGCTTAGCCAACATGGCAAGAGGCATGATCGGATGTGCGCTGGACATTCCTCGCGTTATTGGACGTAATTAGTCCAATTTCATTAGACAGTTCAAAAGACTTTTTAATTTGCATCCCTCAGCCCGGTATCTCGCTGAGTCCTCTAGCGTACACCGCCACGCAGGTTACGGGGTCTGAGATGCCGGTCCGGATTTTCCCTTTAGGAAAAGCTGGCGAGGGTCAATTTACGGGCAAAAAGGTACTTTCGTTCACGCTTGCTAGCACTAAAGTCACAATATTGACGAATAATTCGGCGCAACAGTACCCAATTTAGCCTGCACTAAAGGGGGGTTACTCCTTGATTACAGTACTGTTGCGGAGACCGACGGAGGCCGATATACTTTGTCCAATTTCAGAATTCCAGTTTCCAGGAGTCATTTCTATGAAGCACTCGTGTTTTGTAAAGTTAGCCATGTCCGCCGCCCTGATTGGATTCCTGGCGCTGGGCTTGGCGCCCGTGGCCTCGGCAAATACCGCGACCAACTCCTTCACTGTAAGCGCAACGGTTGTGACCGCCTGTACGGTGACCGCCACTAATATGGCGTTCGGCACTGTCGTGCCGTCGGCGAGTTTAGCAACATATACCTCCACTCAATCGGCCATCACCGTCACCTGCACATCCGGCGATCCGTACACTGTTGCTCTTACGGCTGGTCTCGGTACCGGAGCCACTGAGACTTCCCGCTACATGATGAGCGGCACCACCAACAAACTGGCTTATGCTCTGTTTAACGATTCAACCAGGCTCACTAACTGGGGAACGCTCAATGGTTATTTGTCCGAATCAGGCAGCGGGACAGCTCAAGTCTGGCCTGTCTACGGCCAGATTTCAGCGCAGACGGCTCCTCCGACCGGCAGCTACACCGATACGATCACTGTCAACGTCACTTATTAACCGAGAGCCGTGTTTTTAATTTGGACCCTCATGATGGCATGGAACTCATCTCGACAAATGGCGGCGGCCAAAGCGGCTGCCGCCATTTTCTTTATCCTGCTGACCGGTGCGGTTGCCGGCGCGCAGGCTTTGTCGGTAGTTCCCGTCACGATTCCACTTTTACCTGGTCAGAAAACAACAAGTCTGACCATCACCAATAAGGGAACCGCTGAGACCGCGGTTCAGATACGCGGCTTCGCCTGGAGTCAGAAGAGTGACAAAGGCGATATCCAACTAGCACCCACCGGCATGGTGTTGCTGAGCCCTCCGATTGCCAGAATCGCGCCCGGAGCCAGCCAGGTAATACGCCTCATCCTGCGCATGACGCCGGAGACGCAAGAAGCAACCTATCGCATTCTCATTGATCAGGTTCCGCCTCCCGCTGAGCCGGGTGTCGTGCACCTTGTATTGCGCCTTAACATCCCCATCTTTGCGCCGCCTCCCACCCGCTCTTTTTCTGATGTTCAGTTTCATCTCGAGCGCGACGCCGACCGTATCGATCTTGTGGCGATCAACCCCGGCAACCTCCATGATGTAGTCCGCGACATCGCTCTGACGACCAGCGATGGGCGAAAGTTGGAGGTAGAGTCTGGCGCCACGCCCTATATACTTTCGGGCGCCACCCGGCGTTGGCGCATTGTTCTGAAGGAGCCCCTGCCTCTGCAAGCTGATACGTTGCGGTTGACAGCCAAGACGGACGCCGGCGTCATCGATGAGCAGGTCCGCTTTGTTGCTGCGCGATGATACTGGCGGTGCGGTGGCTCGGTGGCTCCTCTATGCGGGAGTCCTGTTTCTCGTGCCTGCCCTCATCCCGCGACTGGCCTCGGCCGCGGTAACAGCAGCTGACAAAACTTCGGATAGCGCTCCCGCAGATTCCGCCGTGAATTCAGCCGTTACAAGTTCCGCCGCGAGTACCGCTGCAACAAATGCAACTGAGGATCCCACCACAAATCCAACCGAAGAGGCCACCGCCGCAATGGCGGCATACGACGAAAACAACATCGATAAAGTGCTGCTGGATGTTCAGATCAACGGCTATTCCACCGGCAAGATCGGCGAATTTAGCCTGCGGGACGGAAAGTTGCTGGCGCGGGCACAGGATCTGCACGATCTCGGCCTCCGCCTTCCCGCCGCGCTTCTATCGACTCCTAATCTCTTGGTCGGATTGGCGGATTTGCCCGGAGTGACCTACAGCATCGATCAGAAAAGACAGATGCTACTCATCAAGGCCAGCGACAGCGCGTTGTTGCCGAATCTGTTGCTACCCGAAGGAATTGGCGAGGCAAAGGGCCAGCGGGTGATTGAGAGCGGCACGGGCTTGACGCTCAACTACGACGTCGCCGGCACATACTCCAGCGGACAGGCCAGCGCGACCGGGTCGATTGATATGCGGGCCTTCACGCCCAAGGGCATCGTGAGTTCAGACTGGCTCGCCTATGGCGGCGCGGCAACGAGCGCCTCCGGCACAAACACGGCGATACGCCTCGATTCAGCTTACACTTACGCCGATGTCAATTCGATGCGCCGTTACAGCCTGGGCGACTACATCACCAGCGGCCTCGCCTGGACCCGCCCGGTTCGTATGGAGGGCGCGCAGATCCGCTCGGATTTCAGCACGCGCCCTGATCTGATCACCTTTCCGCTCCCCTCTGTCGCCGGCTCGGCCGCAGTCCCGTCCACTGTCTCCGTATTGACCAACGGCAATCCGACGATTTCCAGCGCGGTCGATGCCGGCCCATTCGAGATTCCTGAGCTTCCCGTTATATCCGGTGGGGGAACGATCACTGTGACAGTGACCAATGCGCTGGGCCAGCAGGTCTCCGTGAGCAAGCCCTTTTATGCCAGTTCCGCGCTGCTGAAGCCGGGTTTTCAGATTTACTCCGCGCAAGGCGGCCTGGTGCGGCGCAACTGGGGCGTATTCAGCAACGATTACGGAAAGATGGCCGGAGCAGCCATTTATCGCCGTGGACTCACCCGGCTCTTCACGGTTGAGGGCAGCGTTGAAGGCACCCCAGGCGCGACCGCGGGCGGTGCCGGCGGCGTAATTCAGATAGCCAGTCTCGGCGTGCTCAATTTCGCAGCGGCAGCAAGCAATGGATCCGCGGGAAGCATGGGCACGCAGTATTCCCTGGGAGCGCAGCGGATTGGCCCGATCTTCAACGTTGGAGCTTCGGCAATCATCGCCAACCGTTACTACCAGGATGTGGCGGCGGTGAACGGAGCCGGAGTACCACGCAAGCAGGTCAGCGCCTTCACCGGCGTAAACATTAGGCGGTTCGGCTCCCTGAGCGCCGCCTACGCGGGGCTTGACCAGGATGCCAGCACTGTAGTGATTCCGCCAGCCTCCGCACCGGAGCCTGCCGTGCATTCCCATATTGTTTCCGCCAACTATTCACGCCAGATACATCGCATGTCCCTCTATGCCACCTATTTCAATGATTACGTGAATCCCGGAAGCAGCAGCGGGCTGCAAGCCGGCGTCACCATCGCGCTCGGCAGGCGAAACACGGTCAGTGCCAGCGGGTCGTCGAACTATTCGAGCGGGTCGTCGCAATATATTGGACAGGCGCAGGTGCAGCAGTCCGCGCCGCAAGTTGGCGATTGGGGCTATCTGGCCAATGTTTCTGCCGGAAGTGGCTACCACGAATTCGCACAGGGGCAATACAAATCGCGGGTGGGCCTGTTCACTGCCGGAGTCGATGAGGACGGCGGAATGACAACCTTGCGCGCAGAATCTTTGGCGGCAATCTCCTTCGTCGATAAGCACCTCTTCCCATCCAACTGGATCTACGACAGCTTCGCCGTTGTGGACACCGGATCTGTGCCGCATGTGCACGTTCTGCAGGAGAACCGCCCCGTGGGCCGCACCAACTCTTCCGGGCTGCTACTGGTGCCCGATATGCGCTCCTTCGAGCAGAACCATATCCGAGTCGATCCGAACGATATTCCGCCAGACGCTACGCTGACCATGGACCATCGCGTGATGCGCCCCCAGGATCGCTCCGGCGTGGTGGTCAAATACCCCATCAAGTTCAACCGCGCCGCATTGGTGCAACTGGTCGATGCGGCCGGCGCGGCAATTCCGCTGGGCAGCACAGCTACACTGAAGGCTACGGGGGTCGTCTTTCCCCTCGGCTACGACGGTGACGTCTACGTCGAAGGCCTCGATTCCTACAACGAACTGGCCGTCGAGAAGCCGGATGGCGGGCATTGCACGCTCGCCTTCAAGTACACGCCCTTGCCCGGAGATATTCCGTCCATCGGTCCGTTGCTCTGTCAGGAGAAAAAGCCATGATGCGAAGGCTCACACAGGCGGTACTCCTTATTGTGGTGATCTGCTGCGCACGGCAGGCGCGAGGAACCTGCACATTTACAGTCTCAAGCATGAGCTTCGGGTCTTATACAGGCGGGGGAGCAGCGTGGCCTGGAACGGCTATCGGGACGTGGACAGGGAATACTTGCGCAGGCAACTGGGAGATTCCCCTCGGTCCAGGACTGTCGCCAAAAGGCACAGAGACTACCCGCTACATGACCGGCCCAGGCGGCCAAACGCTGGGTTACGGAGTCTTCCAGGATACTGGGCATCAAACCTACTGGGGCAACACCGCAACCACCGAAAAGACAGGAACCTCCTACTTGCCTGTCACCTTCTACGGGTTGATCACAGCGTTGCAGTATCCCACGCCTGGTACTTACACCGATACCCTTGCCACCGCAACTGCCACTTTCCCTGTCAGTGTGACAGTTCTCAGCGGCTGCGCGGTTACGGCGACGAATCTGGCATTCGGAAACTACGTCGCTACCGCTGCGTTAACCTCCACATCGATCATCACTGTTACCTGCACCAATACGACTCCATACAATGTTGGCCTAAGTGCGGGCGCCAGCGGGTCCGTGACCGCCCGCGCGATGACCGGTCCGGGCGGGCATACGCTGGGCTATGGGTTATACCAGGACACCGGGCACGGTACCAACTGGGGCGTCACAATCGGCACAAATACTGAGGCAGGGATAGGCACTGGAAGTGCTCAGACCCTAACCGTTTACGGCCAGATTCCGAAAGGGGAGTTTGCGGTGGCGGGCGCTTACACCGATACAATCACTGCTACCGTAACTTATTGACGATCTTCCAACGGCAGTCCACGCCGCCAGCTTACGGCTGGAGGCTCAAACGGCTACTCTTGCCCGTGTCGAAACTTCGAAATCTTCAGTCAAAATAAAATAGGCTCTTCGGTAGCACTACCGAGAATTGAATCCGGGTTTTAGGATTGAGAATCTAGCGGGTTGACAAATAACTTCTATTGTCCGCAGCCCATCGGTGCCGTACTTTGTAGCGCTTGCTAACGGAGTACCTCGTAATATAATCTCACTGACTGCCAGCGTATGATGATATGTAAAGCACACTACTCTGACGAGGAGTCAGAATGAATCAGCGGAAATTGTCCTTCAAGGTCCTGTTAGTTACGCTGGCAAGCACGGCTCTCAGCCTTGCCATGCCCGCTCGCGCGTTTGATTCATCCCATGGCTGCGATCCACGCGCTTACGGCGCAAAGGGCGATGGCGTCAGCAAAGACACTGCCGCAATTCAATCAGCTATCGATGCGTGCGAACGGCAAGGCGGCGGCACGGTTCGATTGATCGCCGGAACCTATCTAAGCGCACCCATCGTGCTTAAGAACAACATAACATTACATCTCGACAAGGGCGCAACCCTGCTCGGCTCCGCTGACCATGGCGATTATCCGCCGTTGACGATGTTCCACCTTCCCGACTTGCAACCTCTGATTAGCGCGTCCAATGCCGCGAATATTGTTATCGACGGCGAGGGCGTGATTGACGGCAATGGAGAGAGTTGGTGGCAAGAGGCCCGAAACCTAAAGGATCATGGCATTCTTGGGAACGGGCACCCGCGGCCGAAGCTGATTATCTTCGATCATTGCAAGCACGTCCGCGTGGAGGGAGTTACCATCCAGAACTCTCCTATGTGGCAGTTAGTCCCCTATTATTCCGATGACGTGACGATTCGGAATATCAGGGTTCTGGCGCCGGCTAACTCGCCTAACACGGACGCGATAGATCCTTTTTCATCATCGAATGTTGTCATCGACCATGTGTTTGCCGACGTGGGCGATGACGATATAGCAATCAAGTCGGGCCCGATTAACTCGCCTGGTCCGGATGAGCCAAGCCGTGACATTATTATTCGCGATTGCACTTTTTTGCACGGGCACGGCCTTTCAATTGGGAGCGAGATTGCGGGCGGAGCAAGGAATATTCGCGCCGAGCGCATTCGATTCGAGGGAACGGACAACGGCATTCGCGTGAAGGCGAACCGCGACCGCGGCAATGATGTGGGTTCGCTGTCCTTCAGCGACATCGAGATGAAGGACGTGAAGAATGCGCTTATTATCAGCGAATATTATCCCAAAGTATCGCCACCAGATGGTGAATTACCGCAACCGGTTACGCGGCTGACGCCGCACTTTCACGACGTCACGATCGAGAATCTGACAGCCACTGGCAGCGCAGTAGCCGGTGTGATTGCGGGTTTGCCGGAAGCACCGATTCGCGGCGTGTTTTTGCGCAACGTGAAGATCAACGCAAGGAATGGTCTGACGATAAGTTATGCTGCGGTTTCAGGTGTGGGCGTGGATGTCCAAGCAAGCGAAGGACAGGCTATTACGAAATTGGCCGGGGCAACGATCACCTTACATTGAGAGCATGTGTGCTAGACAATAAGGCTGCGCCAATCGGCGCGGCCTTATTGTTTAGCACAGTTGAAGTTACTGGCTGCAATGTTTCTTTCAAGGCTCAGAATTTCACTGGCCACAATCTTGCCTATTTCTGTTACTAAGTTACTCGCATCATAACGTCATGCGTTGCGTCCCAGAAAGACGGGCACTATGTGCCTCGCATAAAGGTTTTCTGTTACGTTCTTCGCAATTACAGCTTCATTGGCCTCAAGCAGGCCCAGATATCTTGGGCCCATCTTCGCCGCTACCTTGAAGCCGACGTGTAGTAACTGGCGCAGACTGCTATTGTATGCCTTCGCCCCCGGCACGTGACGCAAGGCATCAGTATACTCTTTGGAACTCCATCGGCTGACGTCACTGGGAGCCGGCAACTTTGCCGGATCTATATCAATGACAGTGGCGTAAGGAGCACATAACTCCTCGCGGTGCGCGAACGCCTCGGCATAAATCTCTTTTGCCAGAGCCAGCCCATCTCCTCCAGCTTCCGCCAGGCCAATCAGTTCCTCGAGCCATGTGGTTCCGGCTGTCTTCAAATGCACGCCAGCGTTGAATTTCTTAACGGTTGCGTGAATGGCGGGATAGATGGAAAACTTATCGCTGCCCGAGTGCACACTTAGTTTGAGATTGTCCGGCATGCCAAAGTGCCTGACAGCGTAAGCGATGGCGGCGATATCAAGCGCAAACTCGCTTTCGAATTGCGCCACGTCGCCCACATAGTCCACGCCCTTGTTGAATCGGCCACTGAACTTAGGAGCGATTGTCTGAATTGGTATGCCTTCGTCGGCGATCGCGGCGAGAATGATGAGGAGTTCCACGGGGCTCTGCGCAGTGTCAGTCTCATCCATGGAAATTTCGGGGATGAAGCTACCGGTGCCTTTGGAGGCCACTATTTTTCGGTAAACTTCGCTGGCTCTCTTGACGGCGGTTAGATATTTACGCGCCGTTTGTCTGAGGCTGTCTTCCGTAATCTCGAAGACCTCGTGCGTTCCCTCCAATTGAATTCGGCCCAGCAGCTCCGGGTGACGCTTGACGAAGTTATCAATCTCCGCTGCCTGAGCCGGCTGCCCGATAAAATCCGCGACATCCAAAGTGAAGAAATCGCATGGCGCGAGGAAGCGTCCGACGGTTTCAAGAGTAATGTGGTCGGCGTCGCAGAAATACGGCAGCTTCCAGGCGAGCGCCTTGACGGCTTCGTCAGCGGCTTGCCGCGTCGATGCGGGCTCAGAGCCGATGATGGTGTGTTCGCGGTTCGACTTATTCCACACAGGCACGACTTCGATGCCGTCGCGAAGAGCCTGCACGCAAGCCTGTAACTGCGCTTTGGCCTGATGCGCAAACCGGTCTCCGGTTCCGATGGAGTACTTACTAAGCTTCAAACTCATATGTTTTCCTCTCTCAGAGGCGGTCGCGGTGCGCCCGCAACCCCAATCCTGGATTAGGGATGAAGAATATTTCTTCGCATCCAACCTGATTTGAGCGCACGCGGCCGATCCGCGTGTTTGCGGACAGTTCCGTTGCCTCTTGCGCGTTTCGTTCCACTCTGCTCGTCATAATCTGCCTTACAACTTATATGCCTTTTTCACCAATCCGTATGTCA
>JBEKQD010000041.1:0-33923 GCA_049520075.1 Occallatibacter sp.
AGAGATTTTTACCCCAAGTTCCGTTTCCGCATTTCTTTGTTACATTTTTCGATCATGTGCTTGATTCCTTGTCTCTTGCGCGAAAAATGGATTCGGAACTGACGGAACTGACGGAGCAAACTTGCGGTCTGGTGAAAGACTTGCGGCCTGCCCCGCGTCAATCTGTGGAACCGTGCGGCAATCGTTCGAGGCCGGGATGCCAGCCCCTCGCCCTGGTCTCTGCGCCACCAGCCCAGCCCCGCGCGGGGAACCCGTGCCAGACCATCATGGGATTTGACGCCCCAAAAACGCTGTGGGGACTGTGGGGACTTTTGTGGGTAGTAGTCGCTTTTCGGCGCTTGTAGCCACTTGGAGCACCATAGACTATTTTCTATATTTTCCAATCACTTACAGGAATCGACAAAACCGCACAATTGGCCTTGGTAGGTCTGCAAAACCTTTATGCGCCGGTTCGATCCCGGCCCGCGCCTCCAATCCTCTCAACAACTCTATAGACAATCTAAGGCGAGGGCCATTATGCCACCCCGGAGACTCTTGCACTAAATGCGAACTTATCCTTAGGTAAAGTTACAGTCAGTGTTAGTCAGGAGTGTGCGAGGCAGTCGCGCCGATCCACAACTGCCTCGCAGCAGGCCATTTAGCCGTTTTGGTTGCCTTGATCGGAGTGGATGGTTCGATAGCTTGAATTTCCCCTCGACCAGATGAGCATCAGCAGATCTTTCCCATCCTTGTTCCGACGCAATTCATCTGCAAATTGGCTCGCAGACTCGGTCGGCTTGCGGTCGACCTCGAGAATGATATCGCCAGGCTGAATACCTGCATCATCGGCGGGGCTTGCAGGCCTAACGTTTTGCACCACCACACCATGTACATGGTCGGGCACGTTGAACTGCTGGCGAGCTTCCGGCGTAAGATTAGCTACTTCGAGACCAACTTTTCCGTTTGGCTCTTGATCGTCATCGCCATTGCTTGCCACTTCAGATTTGCCGTGGAATTCGCCAACCGTGAGATTCAAAGTTGCCGGCTTGCCGTCGCGAATCACGCCAAGAGCAATCTTCGTTCCCGGCGCCATCTCCGTTACGGCAACCTGCAAAGCGCTGCCGTTTACGATTTTTTGCCCGTTGAGTTCGGAGATCACGTCGCCTGTTTTCACGCCTCCGCGGCTCGCGGGAGAGTCCGGCGTGACCTGCGAAACAATCGCTCCGGTGGTATCCGGCAGGCTGAAGAAGTGTGCGTTGTCCGGAGTAACGTCGTTCATGGCAATGCCGAGATAGCCGTGCTCGACTTTGCCGCTCTTGATGATCTGCTCGGCTGTGGCACGCGCAATCTGAGACGGAATCGCAAAGCCTGCGCCGGCAAACGAACCGCTGTTCGAGATGATGAAGGTGTTGATGCCGACCAACTCACCATGCGCGTTCACCAGCGGGCCGCCGGAGTTGCCGGGGTTGATGGCGGCGTCAGTTTGAATGTAGCCGCCTGGCTTGCGCAGGTCATCCGAGTAGGGATTTGGCCGGTTCACCGCGCTTACGATGCCGCGTGTGACAGAGAACTGGAAATATCCAAATGGGCTGCCAAAGGCCAGTACCGTCTGTCCGGGTTGCAGTTTGGTTGAGTCGCCCCACACGATAGTGGGAAGGTTGGTCGCGCTCACCTTGAGCACCGCGATGTCGGTGAGCTTGTCTACGCCGACGACCTTCGCATTCAAGGTACGGCGATCGTTCAGCGTAACCCTGATCTGCGTGGCGCCATCCACCACGTGATCGTTGGTCACAATGTATCCGTCCGGCGAGATGATAATGCCGCTTCCGACGCCGTGCTCGATTTGCGGCTGCGCGGGCTGTTGAAACATGGGTCCGAAGAACTGTTGCAGTCCCGGTGGAAGGCCTTGAATCTGGCCGCCGGAAAACTCGCCAGGGCCGCGCGACGTGACTGCGACGTTGACCACGGCGGGAGTTACGCGCGAGGCAACCGCCTCCATGGCACGATCGAGCGAAGTGAGCGGCGCAATGCTGTCGTCGTCCATCGGCGTTGCGGCGCGAACGCTGCCGTGACCTGCGAAGATTACGGCGCCAAGCGCGAACGATCCAACAACCGCCGCTGCGGCGGTCAGCATTTTTGCGTGAGCTACTAAATGATTAGTTACCTGGGGCATGGTCATTTTCTCCTG
Source organism: Occallatibacter sp. (assembly GCA_049520075.1). Lineage (GTDB taxonomy): Bacteria > Acidobacteriota > Terriglobia > Terriglobales > Acidobacteriaceae > Telmatobacter. The sequence continues at coordinate 2,168 of JBEKQD010000041.1, forward strand.
ATTGAAGTTGCAGTTAGATTTGAACGATGAGCCAGCCGTTGACGATGGCAACGGCGGCATACGAAGAGCGATGTTCCTGATCGACGGCGATTATCACGCGCGGAGGCGGCGCATCGTCGTTCCACTCGGTCAGCACAACCCATGCCGGTTGATCCGGGAAGATTTGGGGCGGTTGTGCACTCCGCTTCGCAGTGGCTGCGCGCCGATGACTCAGGTAATGCAGAGTTGGAGCGGGTCGCCGAGGCAGTACAGCTTTGACCAATGTTGGAGCTGCCGCAAATTCTGCGGTTTTACTTTCGCGTGGCGCGGAGGCACTGCCAAAGCCAGAAACTGCCGCGGAACGAGCCTGCAGGTTCGATTGCGTGAGTGGTGCGAAGCTCACCAACTGCGGACTGTGAGCCAGCGCAACCGCGACTGACAGCACGCAGGTGATCAATGCGCCCGTCAAAACCGCTGACTGCTTTCTGCCTGCTGGCTCGCTGGGCTGCCGCAGAATACGGTATACGCGGTGCGCCAACTCCGACTGCCGTTCAAATGCGCCCAGAGCTAGCGAAAGGCTGCGGCGAAGCATGGAGTACTCCGCCAAACGAGTCAGGCAAATGGCATAAGACTTGCGCCCGCTGGAGAGCAGAACGCTGTCGTCGCAGGCCACTTCGCGTTCTGAGCAGAGTTGGTGCTCCACCCAGAGCAGCGCGGGATTCAACGGGAAAAGCACAAGCCCGGCTTTTTGCAATAGGTTGGTCCAGTCGTCGGCGCGGCGCAGATGCTCCATCTCGTGACGGACTACTTGCTCCAGCTCGAATGGATTGAGCCGCTCAAGCAGCGCGGGAGGAAGAAGAATGCGCGGGCGGAAAAAGCCGAAGACGCTGGGGCGCTCCACGTCCGTAGAGGTACAAAGCTCCGCTGTGCGGCCAGCCTTGCCGACCTTAAGCAAGCTCTCCAAGGCCGCGTCGGGATAGACGCGAGTGGCGCGTGCAGCAAGATGGCGCAGGCGCACCGCGCTCATGATCAACTGCGCCGCTCTCCACAGAGAGAGTATTGCCCAAACTGCAGCGACGGCGATACTCCAGCGCGGGTCAAGATGAAGAGGAGAGGCGCGAAATGTGCTGCTGGCGTAAACGTGTTGTGCCAACAAGGGAAGAATGTTGAGGAGCATCAGCAGCAGAAAGACGATCATCCAGACAGCAGATCGTCCGGCCGCGCTCAATCTTGTCAGAGAATGCAGGGTCAGCAGGCGCAGGCACAGCGCAACGTAAGCGGCCAGAATTGTTCCTTCCCAAATAGCGGAAAGCAAACCGCCTGCGGCTTTCGCCGACGCGAACAGAATGCCTTGAAGGAGCATGTCCATTTACAGCTCCTCCTTTGCGTCGTCCGGCAAACTCGCAATCGCCTCTTTCAGGCGCTTCAACTCTTCCGGGCGGATTACGTCGTCGCCCAACAGCGATAGCAGAAGCCGCTCTCGCGAGTTGCCAAAGAACCGTTGCAGCACATGGCGAACTTCTGACCTTCCGGCTTCTCGCTCCCCAACGCACGAGCTGTATAGAAATGCCCTGCCTTCTTGCCGGTGGCGAACGTAGCCTTTTGTCTCGAGAATGCGGATGGTCGTGAGAACAGAGGTATAAGCCAACTCCGTTTCCGCTGAAGTTGCGGTCACCATCTCGGCAACCGTCGATTCTCCGCGATCCCAGAGGACTTTCATAAGCCGGAGTTCGGCTTCAGTCAGCGTGATGGACTTCTTTGGAGGCATAAGAACTACAAATTCCCCGAAGGCGAGCTCGAAAAACCGTCCGTTGATCTCGCTGGCAATAAGACGCGCAACTAATCATTTAGTTATCAGCAGATTTTTTGTTACATTGATGGGCGGTTTCTTCCAGCCAGGGCATCTTTCCGCGAATTAGCGGGTTTGGTGGGGAATTCAACCGCGCTGATGCATTTCTCCTGAGTTTTCCACAGGATGATGCCTGTCGTGAAAATTAATCTAATTAAACATCATTTATTCACTCATTTTTTTTGCCAGGGCGAGATTCTCGACTGCTTATCCACGCGAACTCTTGGCATAATTCAAACAAGAGCGGTTTCTCGCGAACCTTTCCGAATCTGAAAGATCGCCCGACCGCTCGCGGGGCATTGAAGAGTGACCAGCTATAGCCGTCAGGACGTGTTGCGCATCCTGCAGATCAGCTCTCGCCAGTTGCAGGGGTGGGAGCGAGCCGGCATCATTTCCCCACTGCAAAACTACACATTCCAGGACCTTGGCCAGTTGAGAATTCTTCGCGCTCTGCGCGAGGAAGACGTCTCCGTGGCGTCGATCCGCCATTCGATTGTTGCCATGAAGGCCGTGGCGGGCATGGCGAATCCGCTGCTGGAGGCGAGCTTGGTGCGGACTGGCACGCGGCTGGCCTTCCGGCACGACGGGGCAATGGTGGATCCAATCCGCCGGCAGTTGCTCTTCGACTTTGAGCGGCTGGAGCAGGGCCGCGGACCGTCGGTCAGCTCAGAGGCATTGCTGCTGAAGCCCTTCGCGGAGAACCCGCAGCAGGGCGTGCAAGATCTGTTTCTCTCAGCGGTGAAGGCCGAAGAGGCCGGCGAAAAGGCCCGCGCCATCAAGCTTTACCAGGAGATGATGGAGCTCGACCCAACCTTTGCGCCCGCGTGGATCAACCTGGGAACGATTCACTTTCATCTGCGCGAGTTCGACTGGGCCGAGCGGCTCTACCGCAAGGCGACGGAGATTGACCCCAGCTACGTGCTGGCATTTTTCGATTTGGGCAACGTGCTGGACGAGTTGCAGCGGTTTGCCGAGTCGATTGTGGCCTACCGGCAGGCTGTTGCGCTGGCTCCCGGCTATGCCGACGCCCACTACAACCTGGCGCTGGCCTATGAGCGCCGGGGCGAGGCGCGCTCTGCTCTGCGCCACTGGCAGGCTTATGCGCGGCTGGACAAAGGCGGACCGTGGGCCGACCACGCCAAAGGGCAGATTCGCAAGCTGCTGGACCGCGAGAAGCTGGGCATCGCCTGGCGCGCGCAGAGCTTCATTCCTCCACGCAAGGGAACAGCCGCGCTCGAGCTGGTGAGCAGCGAAACCAAGGCCGGCTAGAGTGAAGCCAGAAGTACACCGATGGAGGGTGCCACCCCCACCCATATCTTGGGCGTAAAATCCTTTGTTTCTTATAGTTAGAGTATGGTGTGCGCTGCAAAATCCTCTTAACAAAGGACTTACGTGCAAAATCCTCCAGCATAAGGAGTTACGGGCTGGGAGTGGGATTCTTTCTTGTGCAGGCTACAGGTCTCCCAGTCATCAGTGTGCATCAAATCGGGGAAATTATCCGCAAGCTGGAGTTGTAAGCCAGTTGCGGTCCGGGGCTAAAGCCCGGTCAACATTGAGGGATCTTTGCGGGGGTTGAAACCCCCGCCTCCCTCCGTTTAGACGCGTTCCTCAGGGGCTAAAGCCCACGATTTCATTTCCTTCTTAGCGGCACGACTAAAGTCGTGCCCTGACACAAGGCGACTTTCTCGGCACAACCAATGATGCCGCGGAAAAAGGATGATCCTGAGAGGAACATAAGAGCAGTATCCCTCCGGAGGCGAAAGCCCGCCATTGTTTTGTTGCGTTTGCGGCACGGCTGAAGAGGCTGCGGAAAAACTCCGACTCCCTCGCAAAACTTGGGAAAAACATACCTCAGGGGCTGAAGCCCTCGTTGATTTAGCTGGTTTTATACCGGGGATAAATCCCCGGCCTACCGCCCGAGTGAGTTTTTCCGCAAGCTGTAAAGTCGTGCCCTGATACAAGGCGACTTTAGGCATTCTTCAGCAGAGAGCGGGCCGGGCTTTGGAGCCGTGCCCTGATACAAAGCCGGCTGATGCAATCAGTTCCAGAGACGCGATGGCCCTTCCTTTTGGAAGGGCCATCGTGACGGAAATGCCGAACAATTAATTCACGGTCACCGTGAAAGTGGTTGTGGGAGCTGGGTTGACAGTGGGATTTCCGGTTCCAGTCACTGTGAAGGTATACGTGCCGGCTGAGGTTCCCGTGATAACGGGTGTGGGGCTGGGAGTGCCACCGCCGCAAGCGGCCAGGCTGCCGAGCGCCACCATCAGCACCAGAATGCCGAGCATCGACCGCCAACTGCGCCGCGGCGCCGGAATCCCGAAGAAGAGCAAAAGGGCCAACGCCGCACCGCTGCCCGCGCCGAATAAGCCGCGGCTCTTGCCGGGCAGTTTCGGGTAGGAGAGCGCAGAGCTTGTCGCTGTCGTGGAAATGACGAAGGTCGCCGTTCCGCTCGTCGTGCCGGAAGTCAGCGTCACGGTCGATCTGCCACCCATTGCGGCACAGGTGGGTGGGTCCGTAAGGTTTGTTGGAGACGTTAGCACGCAGCCCAGCGTAACAATTCCCGCGTAACCGGTGTTGTTCGAGCTCACAGTGATGGTCGAAGTGTTTCCGGTCGTCGCTCCGGGAGTCAGGCTGGCTATGTTCGTCGCCTGAAGTGTGAAGGTGGATGGAATCACCGTCACGGAATTTTGTCCCGTGCCGGAGGAATAGTTTGCGTCTCCGCTGTACATCGCGGTGAGCGTGTCGGTGGTGGGGGCCAGGCTGTTGGCCGGAATGGGGATGGTGACGCAACTGCCCGACGTGCAACCGGTGGTTCCGAGAATCTGCGGTCCAGATCCATAGGCGCCGCTGCTCAGTGTCACCGTTCCGGTAGGCGTTGCTCCAGAGCCGGACACCTGGACAGTTACATTCAGTATCTGGCTTGAGTCAACACTGTTCGAGGCCGGGGTCACCGTCACTGTTGGCGTAAGTACTGCGATGTAGATTACAGTCACGCTCGTCTGGGCGAAGGCTCCCGCATCGTAGGTCGAGTTTCCGTTGTATGTCACCTTAAGTGTGTCGGCCGTTCCAGGGCTTGCCGAGCTAGCCAGCGAGTTGTAAGGCACGGTGATGGAGTAGCCGCCGGTGCCGGATAGCGTCGCGGCTGGTGAGGTGTAACCGCCGCCAGACAGTGTTACGGTTCCTGTCGGCGTTCCGCCGCTGCCGCTCACCGTACCCGTCACCGTCAGGGTCTGGTTGGAGTTGATGGTGGTGCCGGAAGCCGGGGAGGTGATCGCCACGGCCGCGATCAGCCCGGTCACTACGACAGTTGACGAACTGTTGGTCGTGGTTGCGTATGTGGAGTCGCCGCTATAAGTCACCTTCAACGTATCCGTGCCAATCGCCAGGCTGCCAGCGGGAACCGTAATCGCGCAGCTTGCGGCCGTGCAAGTTCCGCTGGTTGCAAGGGTCTGCGCTCCGGAATTATAGGTGCCGCTAATCAGCGTGACTGACCCTGTAGGCGTTCCGCTGGAGCCGGCGACCGAAATGGTCACAACGACGCTCTGTACGGTGGTCGCTGGATTCGGCGCGGGATTCACGGTAATGGTCGTCGGCTCCGAGCCGATTGACGAATTCCAGTAGTTGACCAGTTGCGTGGCATCCACGCTGCCCAGGCCGGATGCCAGATCGTAGCCGGTGAGCGCGTTGTAGCCGGTCAAGAAGTTGTATCCAGCAGTGTCGTCAGCGCAATTCTTAGTGCCGCTGACGCAGGGAACAGAGTTATTACCCTTTGTCACATCATGAAAGACCGAAGAGGCGTGGCTGCTGTTGTAGAGGGTGTACAGTTCCTGGGCTGCCTGGCCCAGACGGCTGCCGGTTTTCTGTTCGACCAGGGCCAGAATCCCCGCGAAGGCCGGCGCCGCGGTGGAAGTGCCCCCATAACCGTCGTAGTCGGTTGGCGAAGTGCAGGGGTGTTCTGGGTCGCAAATCAGCCAGGTTGCGAAGTCGTAGCCGTTGCCTGACATGACTGAGACATCCGGCAGAGAGCGCGCGTTAGCGGTTACGCCCGACGGCACCGTCGCCGGTATGCCAGAACCAGCTTGCCACGAAGGCATGGCGTAACCTGCGCAAGTATTGCCGCTGCCAGTGGCGCAACTGCTGACGCCTCCGCTGCCGGCTACGATGCCGGCACCGCTGTTAGTCTCGTCATCGGACAGGGGCATGGTGTCGCTCACGACCGAGTCGTTCCAGGGAGACTCAGGAATATAGCTCTTCGCCGTCCTGTAATTGCTGCCTGCTGTGGTGTTCACATAAGTCGAAAATGAGCTTTCCAACCCAGAAAAATCAGTTCCGCCGACCGCGATGTTATATGGAGTAGAGGCGTAGCCGCTCACCGACAACCCATCAATCGCGGTTGCTGGGGTGCCGTTTCTATCTCCGTCGCAACTGGCAGAACCGGTGTCGCCGGCGGAAACTGTCACCGCAATGCCCAACGCGGCCGCCTGTTTCCATAAGTTGTTGATCACCGCATTCTCGCTAACCATGTCGGCTTCGCACGCGCCGTAGCTCAGGCTGATGATATCCACCACATTGGCGTCAAGCGCGGTCTGAATGCCTGAGACGATGTCCTCGGAGGGGTAATAGTAAATCGATGCACCGGGAGCCAACGCGCCCGAGAGTTCCGTGTCAATATGCGCTTCGTCGATGTCGTCGGCGTCCGTGGCGAGGTTGAAGCCTGTGACAATAATTGTGGGAGGGGTTGCATACGTGCTGCCGAGAAACGTGCTCCGGTAAGCCGTTACGATACTGCCCGTGCCAATATTAGCGACGCCTCCGATGCCGATGTTCACGCCAGTGCCGGTGTAGCTTGTCCCCGAGAAGCTAGCGTTGAATGAGTTTGGCGTGTCATAGATGGTGGCTGCATCTGCGGGAACAATGTAAAGAGTGCCACCGCTTGTAAGCATGGGCGACGGCCCGGCGGCCGAAACGGAATTTGGCTCCAAGCGTCCGGTCTGCTGGTTCGCTCTTCCTGCGCTGCTGCGCACCGAGTGCGCTCTGGGGCGGATGGTATTGAGGTGGGCAATGCCCATGACCACGCCCGCCAGCGCTGAGGGAATTTGCGGGTCGGTGGTATTGGAGTAGAACTGGGCATCGGCGGCTTGATAGGAGTGAATCGAAGTGTGGAAGGCCGCCTCGACCTGGCTGACCGAGCCGCTGAAGGCGATATTGGTGCGGCCGGGAGAGAGCGGCTCGACCGTGAAGCCGTGGGACTGGAGCCAGCCGACGAGAGTGGCAACGTCAGAATCCGCAGGACCGTAGAGCTGGCCAAACTGCTGCGGAGTGAGCCACTTGTGGTAATTCGGCGAAGACTTGTCCTGCAGCTGGGCGAGATAGCTGTCAAGCGCGGCCTGCTGCGCGGCGGAGCGCGAGAAGACCAGGCGCATGTGGGTCAACTGGGTGGCGGCATCGGCCTCGCCCTGGTCGAACTCCGCTCGCGCCGAAGCGGGCACATTGCCCTTGAGCGTGGTCAGGGAAGACTCATCTATTTCCGAGATGATGCGCGGGGCGGTGTTGGAGCTCTGAGCCGGAAGCGCTGCTGAGCAGAGCAATGCGCCAGCCAAAACAAAGAGGGAGGACAGCTTCAAAGAGCGCATATGGGACTTTCCTGGACCCTTCCTTCGGAGAATCATCCCCGAAAATGCAAAAAGTTACGGTTCACATCGGGAATATCGCCAAGGCAACGCACCGGCCATGATTCCACCTTTGGTTCAGAAGCTAGAACTAAGATAACTCGCGGTTCGGCTTCCCGGCGGAACATGAGGCTTTTTCGAACAAGGCGCGCAGAAAACTTTCTCAGAAGGGGAAAAACGGCAACTCTGGTTCCAGTCTGCATACTGATGCATTGCTCAGTCAATCTTGCGACCGGATACAGGGTAGAGCGGAAAATTCAAGGCTACGCCTTTGAAAGCGCCGAGGGCAAACCGGGCAGCCGAAGACGTTTAGTTTGACGTAATTTCAGGCGTAAGGTTGACGTCCCCGGGGAAAAAGGCGGGCTGCGGAAAAGGCTGGTTTTGAGAGAAGCGTAAGAAAAGCATGCCTCAGGGGCTAAAGCCCAAACTGATTTTGCTGGCTTTATGCGGGGGTTGAAACCCCCTTCTTCCACCCCAGCGACATCGACTCGTCGCTGGGGACCCCGGCCTCCCTCCGGTTTGGTCACGGCTCGCAGGCCGTCTGTTTTGATACACTCCTAGGCCGGAGGTAGAATCCATTGGCTCCCGCAGCTCGCGCTTTAGCACTCACACAACTTACCGAAGAAGAGAACCTTTTTTATACAACCGTCCGGCAGTTTGCCGAGGAGACCATTGCTCCGCTTGTGCGCACGATGGACGAGGAACAGCACCTGGCCGCAGGGCTGGTGGAGCGGCTGTTCGAACTGGGACTGATGGGCATTGAGATTCCCGAAGAGTTTGGCGGCGCGGGCGGCAGCTTTTTCGATTCGGTGCTGGCCATCGAGGCGCTATCGACGGTGGACCCCGGCGTGGCGCTGGTGGTGGATGTGCACAACACGCTGTGCGTGAACGCACTGTTGCGCTGGGCGACAGTGGAGCAAAAGAAGCGGTGGCTGCCGAAGATGGCATCGGGCACGGTGGGGGCCTATGCGCTGAGCGAGGCCGGCGCGGGGTCGGACGCCTTTGCGCTGCAGACGCGCGCGGAAGCGGTGGAAGGCGGCTACAGGCTGGACGGACGCAAACTGTGGATCAGCAGCGCGCGCGAAGCGGGGGTGTTTATTGTCTTTGCCACGCTGGATCCGGCGAAGGGGTATCGCGGCATTACAGCGTTTTTGGTGGAAAAAGACACGCCGGGATTCACGGTGGGCCGCAAGGAAGACAAGCTGGGAATCCGAGCTTCGAGCACCTGTGAGCTGATTCTGGACGGTTGCGTGGTTCCAGCGGCGAACGTACTGGGTGAACCCGGCAAGGGCTACAAGATTGCCATTGAAACGCTGAACGAGGGGCGGATAGGGATTGGCGCGCAGATGCTGGGGTTGGCCGAAGGCGCATGGAGCCACGCAGCGCGCTACGCCAAAGAGCGGAAGCAGTTCGGCAAACCGATTGCGGAGTTCCAGGCGGTGCAGTTTACGCTGGCGGAGATGGCTACCGAGATTGAGGCGGCCAGGCTGATGGTCTACAACACTGCGCGTCTGAAAGACGCCGGGCGGCCGTTCACGCGCGAGGCGGCGATGACCAAGTATTTTGTTCCGCAAGTGGCGGAACGCGTGGCGAGCCAATGCGTGGAAGTCTTCGGCGGCAGCGGCTTTGTGAGGGATTATCCAGCAGAAAAATATTACCGAGACGCCAAGATCGGCAAGATCTACGAGGGCACGTCGAATATGCAGCTGGCGACGATTGGCAAGCTGGTGCTGGGGAAGTAGATTTCAGGCCGGTCCTAGTTCGAAGAGTCTCTTTGACGCGTGGCTTTTACGCCAGAGAGAATTCCTACGCCAATCATGATGATTGCGCCCACCACAATCCAGTGCGTTGGCATGTGGACCAGGTGCGCGGCGTAAGCCAGCCCGCCGATCATAATGGCAAATCCGGCAGCATAAATTCCAAATGACATAGGTTCTCCTTACCGAGTCAATAGTGCGGTTGCGTCCGATTTTGCGGACGGATAAGACCGTGGCTCACAGCAGCTTCGCCCGCCTGGCGGTTCGTGCCGCGCTGGGCGGGGGATCGAGGAGAACAGGCCTGACTGCATTCTCTTCCGGCAGACTATCGTGCAGAACCATGTTGAGCAGCGATGTATTAACCCGGATGCGGCCGTTGTATTCCACGTAGCCGAGCTTTCTGAAGCGATTCATAAAGAAGCTGACGCGAGACCGCGTGGTGCCGATCATTGCTGCCAAAGTCTCCTGAGTGACAGGTGGAATCAACGGCTCGGGTTCACCTGGCTGTCCAAATTCCGCCATCAACAAGAGTGTTCGCGCCAGGCGCCTCTCGCTCGAATTGAAGAGCTGATCGATCAGATCCGCCTGGGTCCGTACACCTCTGGACAGAATGAACTTCATGAAAAAGTCGGAGAATGCGTGTTCCTGATGAAGGACGCGAAACATCTCAACCCGAGCGATCTTGAGCACGATGCAGACGGAAACAGCCGAGGCCGAGGCCGTTCGAAGCGTCTCCTCCCCAGCCATCGACTCCTCGCCAAAGAAATCTCCCGTAGCAAGCATCGTGACTGTGGCTTCCTTACCTCGAGTGGAGACAACGCTAAGCTTTGCTCGGCCGCTCTGGAGATAAAACACTGAGTCGGCTGGACCTCCCTGAAGAAAGAAGCTCTGCTTTGCTGTGTGGCGAATAATGCGTCTTCCTGGCCCTTCGGTCGCAAGAAATTCGGCGGTATCAAAGCTCTTCTTCGCTGGTCCACTCATCGAAGCGGCCTCCTAGTGCGTGCGGCCCGGATGCGGATAGCACTTATCAAGGTTGTGAGCGGGCGGAGACGGATTGATTTTCCGCTCCCAATCGGGCAGCTACCTTCACGCCTCTATAGGATTACGCTGCAATCGATATGAGTCTGAGCGATATAGACCAGTGAATGCATCGGGCTGAGCCAGGGCACTCACTGAAAAACCAGGTTGCGGAGGAGTTTGTTAGACCGTCTGGGCACGCTGTACGGCGCGGACGCCGGCCACGCGGCGCAGACCGAGGACCATGCGATTCAGATGGCCCACGTCTTCAGCTTCGGCGCCCAACTCGATGATGGCTTCGCCGTTTTCGTCATGGCGGATATCGACGCCGCTGATGTTGGCGTTGTCGTCGGAGATGACGGCGATCAACTCCTTGAGGATGCCGGCTCGGTCGTCGCAAGCGACGGTGATTTTGACCGGGTAGCGCTGCTTGCTGTCTGCGGCATTGCCCACGCGAGACCACTCCACGGCAATGCGGCGGTCGCTCTCGTAGAGGAGATTTTGCACGTTGGGACATCCGCGCGCATGAACAGCCACGCCTTTGCCGCGCGTGACGTAGCCGACGATCTCTTCGCCGCGAATGGGGTTGCAACATCGCGCGCGATAGACGAGCAGATCGTTCTGGCCCTCCACCTGAAGCGAATCAGAGCCAGTGAGATGCAGTTTGCGAACCGCGTCGGACATGGCCGCTGCGCCGGATTTGAGCTCAGGCACGGCCTCGGTCTCCGGCTGGTTGACGGTGCTGGGCGCAAGCTTGCTGAGCACATTGCGGGCGGTATGCTTGCCCTGGCCGAGCGCGGCCAGCAGATCGACGGCAGTCGCGACGCCATATTCGTTCGCGATGCGGCCCAGATCCTGGTCGCCGATCTGAGCAAGCGGCACCTTGTATTTACGCGCCTCGCGCTCCAGCAGCTTGCGTCCGATTTCGACCGCGCGGCGGCGATGGTCTTCATTGAGCCAGTGCTTTATTTTGTTGCGGGCGCGGGGGCTTTTGACAAAGGTCAGCCAGTCGCGGCTCGGGTTGTGGTCCTTTTGGGTGACAATTTCGACGATGTCGCCGGTGCGCAGCTTGGTGCGCAGAGGAGCCATGCGGCCGTTGACTTTGGCTCCGACACAGGTGTGGCCCACCTCGGTGTGAATGGTGTAAGCAAAATCGACCGGCGTGCCGTCGGCCGGAATCACGACCACCTTTCCCTTTGGCGTGAAGGTGTAAACCTCGTCGGGATAGAGGTCCATCTTCAGGCTGGAGAGAAATTCGTTGGGGTCGGTCATCTCCTTTTGCCAGTCGACCAGTTGGCGGATCCAGTTGAGCCGCTCCTCGTCGCGAGCCGTGACCGCGCCTCCGCCCGCCTTGTACTTCCAATGAGCGGCGATGCCTTCCTCGGCGGTGCGGTGCATTTCTTCGGTGCGAATCTGCACTTCGAACTGGTGGCCGGCGGGGCTCATCACCGTGGTGTGCAGGGACTGATAGCGGTTGGCGCGGGGCATGGCGATGAAGTCTTTGATGCGGCCGGGCACGGGACGCCAAAGGGTGTGAATGAGGCCGAAGACGGCGTAGCATGCGGCCACGTCTTGCGTGATAACGCGGACCGCCAGCAGATCATAGACCTGATCGAAGGAAACTTTGGAGCGCTGCTGCTTTTGAAAAATGGAGTAGATGCGCTTGATGCGCCACTCGACCCTGGCTTCGATGCCGTTTTCGCGCAACTGCTCGTTAAGCGTATCTTCCACGCCGCGCAAAAACTGTTCGCCCTCAACGCGGCGCGATTCAACGGCCGCAGCGACCTGCTCGTAGCTCACCGGATCGGTGTACCGGAAGGCAAGGTCTTCCAATTCACCGCGCACCTTGCCCATGCCCAGACGGTGAGCCAGAGGCGCATAAATGTCGAGCGTCTCGCGGGCAATGGACTCCTGGCGGGCGGGCTTCAAGTGCTCGAGCGTCCGCATATTATGGAGCCGGTCTGCGAGCTTAATGAGTACGACGCGCACATCCGAGACCATGGCCAGCAGCATCTTGCGCACGTTTTCTGCCTGGCGGTCCTCGCGATTGGCGAATTCGATTTTGTCGATATTGGTGACGCCCTCGACAATGTGGGCCACCTGGTCGCCGAAGCGGGCGGCAATCTCTTCATTGGTGGCGGGCGTGTCTTCTACCGAGTCGTGCAACAGGCCGGCAGCGATTGAGGTCGAATCCATCTTCATCTCGGCAAGCACTTCGGCTACTTCGAGCGGATGAATAATGTAAGGCTCGCCTGAGGCGCGCATTTGCCCGCGATGATGCTGGGCGCTGAACTCCCACGCTTTGCGTATCAGAGCGATGTCATCGGTTGGGCGGTTGGCGTGGACCAGTTTGAGCAGAGCCTCCAAACGCCGGTCAATGGCCTGCTGGTCGACTTCGCGCACCGCAGCCTTTGTCTTTCCCGCCTGAGCCGGGGTCACGCCAGGAACCTCTGCCGGAATGGGTTGCGGGACAATCGCCATACTCCATTATAGGCCGGTTGTGTTCCGCTGGGATAAACGGGCGTTTTCGGGGACGGCGCTGGCGCTCGTGAAGGGCGAGAACCTTGTTAAGATGAACCAGACCAAGGGAACCCATGACCAAGCCACGCACTGCCCGACCTGTTGCGAATCAAAAGCCATCGAAAACCGCTCCCGGCGCCAAAATCAGCCGCCGCGCCGCTGACCGGCTACGCACGGGCCATTTGTGGGTTTACGCCTCCGACATTGAATCTGTTGAGCTGCCCGCGGGCGAGGTTCCTGCGCTGATGCCCGTCGCCGATAGCCGCGGACTGCTGCTGGGAACGGCGCTTTATAGCCCGACATCGCAGATTGCTCTGCGGCTCATTTCGCGCGAAGCCGTCAGCGAGGCCGCTTGGCTCCAGTTGCTTGAATCGCGGCTGCGCACGGCGATTGCGCGCCGGCGTCCGTTGCTCGATGAGCAGACCAACGCCTGCCGTCTCTGTTTCAGCGAGGCCGACGAGTTGCCCGGATTGGTCGCCGACAAGTACGGCGACCTGGTGATTTTGCAGTTGCTGGCCAAAGGGCTGGATTCGGCAGCGGTGCGCGCGGTGTGCGTGCGCGTGTTGCGCGATGAGCTGGCCCCGGCGGCGATTGTCGAACGGCCCGACCCGCGAGTGCGAGAACTGGAGGGGTTGGCCGCGCCCAATCCGGCTCCGCTGTTTGTCGCTGAGGCTGCGGCAGGGCGCGTTGCGGATGGAATTTCTTCCGGGGCTAAAGCCCGCGTCGATTCTGTTGCCGATTTGCGAGGGTTGAAACCCCCGCCTCCCTCCGGATCGGTTTCTTCAGCGGCGAGTCAAATTGCGAGTACACAATTCCGGCTGAATGGCCTGGTCTTTGAATTCGACGCCAATTCAGGGCAGAAAACGGGTGCATTCCTTGACCAGCGAGCCAACTATGCCGCCGCAGCCGAGTGGGCGCGCAAGCTCGGCTTGGCGGGGCGCGACCGGGGCGGACGGGCTCTCGACGTTTGCTGTTACCAGGGCGGATTTGCATTGCACATGGCGCAGGTATGCGCCCAGGTCACGGGCGTTGACTCGTCCCACGCCTCGCTCGAAGTGGCAGAGAAAAACTTTGAGGCCAACCGCGCGAGCCTCACAGCACAGGTTGAATGGGTGGAAGGCGATGCTTTCGAGATTTTGCGCGGCTGGTCGGACGCGGGCGAGAAATTCGACGCCATCGTGCTCGATCCGCCTGCCTTTGCCAAGAGCGTGCGCGCTGTCGAAGGCGCCCTGCGCGGCTACAAGGAACTGAATCTGCGGGCGCTCAAGATGCTCAGCCCCGGCGGACTGCTGGTGACCTGTTCCTGTTCGCATCATGTGAGCTGGGCGGACCTTGAAGGCAGCGTGGCCTCGGCTGCGGCCGATGCGCACCGACGCGTGCGGCTGCGGGAACGGCGTGGCGCCGCTCCCGATCATCCAGTCGTGTTGAACTTACCCGAGACCGAGTATTTGAAGTGTTTGGTGCTGGAAGTGGAGTAAAGCTTTGCGAATTTCGTTCTCAGATCGCCGCTCCGCATCCTGAACAGAAGCGTGCACCTTGCGGGAAGGATTGTCCGCAACGTCCGCAGGCCACCAGCGTACCAGGTTGCGCGGCAGCCGGTACATTGACTGTAACGTTGACCGGATAGCCCCATCCCGGTATCGAGATTCCGAGCATGGCCGCGATCCCCGCCGCCTGGATGGCGTTGAATTCCCGCACGCGGCCCGGCATAAAGAAGCACTCGATGAAGCCGAGAATCCAGGGGAACGGCGTCCAGAAGAACAAGAGATAGAGAACTCCCAGCCCGGTCCGGCGCAGATAGAAGTGGTGAATTCCGAAACCGCCTAGAAACAGCGCCAGCAGAATGCCGACAACTTCGTCGCGGCGTACCGCCTCATACTGCTGGTAAAAGATTGCCTGCGCGCTTGGATAGGGTTGAGTGCTCATGGGTGGTTCTCCTTGCTCTTAGGCCAATATACGCAAGCGGGACGCTCGAGGTTCCGTGAGCCAGAGATTCCGGGTGCACCAACCTGCCAAACCGCGGCATCCAATTGAGCATGGAAACAGAAAACGCAATTGCAAGCGGCGCATTTCTCATTGGGGGCGATCTGCCCGTAAACCGTCTCGGCTATGGAACCATGCGGCTGGTGGGCGAAGGCGCATGGGGCGAGCCAGCCGATGCGGCGGAAGCTCGACACGTTCTACGCCGTGCGGTGGAGTTGGGCGTGAACTTAATCGATACTGCTGACGCTTACGGCCCGGAAATTGCCGAGCGGCTTATTGCCGAGGCGCTGCACCCTTACGCGTCCGGCGTGGTCATCGCCACCAAAGGCGGAAACACACGCCCAGGGCCGGCGCGCGCCGAGCCAGTGGGCCGCGCCTGCTATTTGTTTCAATGTGTCGAGATGAGCCTGCGCCGGCTCAAACTGGACTGCATAGACCTCTACCAATTGCACAGAATCGATCCGCGCACGCCGCTCGAAGAGAGCCTGGGCGCGCTGAAGAAGATGCAGGAACAAGGCAAAATCCGCCACATCGGCTTGAGCGAGGTAACTCCGGCGGAGGTTGAAGACGCGCAGAAGATCGTCAGGATTACGACAGTCCAGAATCGATATAGTTTGGCTGACCGGCGGCACGAGGAGACGCTGGCCTACTGCGAGCAAAAAAGAATCGGCTTCCTGCCGTGGTACCCCATCAACGCGGGCAAACTGCTGAAGGCGGACAATCCGTCGGCGCAGACGCTGGCGAAGATCGCCGCCCGCCACGGGGCTTCTGTCGCGCAGCTTTCGCTGGCTTGGCTGCTGCAGCGTTCGCCGGTGATGCTGCCCATTCCCGGCACGTCCAAGGTGGCGCATCTCGAAGAGAATGTCGCCGCCGCCGGATTGAAGCTGAACAAGGAAGAGTGGGCCGAGATTGAAGCCGCCGCAAAGAGCTAAGGCTGCGGCGGCGGGATCACCGATGTATCGCGCTCCCAGCCTTCGTTTTCGAGCTTGATGTGCTCGATGGCGACGGCGTTGGCGTTGGCGTCTAGGTCAGGAAGCGCCTGGTACTCCGAGGGCCAGCAGCGGTAGATTTTGTAGGCGCGAACCACTTGTCCAGCCTCGTTGTAAAACTCGAGGTAGATGTCCTTGCGGAACTCGTTCAGCGAGACCTCGGAGCCCAGTGCCGCGCCGTACTTCCATACCAGGTTAGCCCAGTCTTCAAAAGAGTTGTCGTCAGTGAGCCCGCGTTCCAGCGTGATGGGCTCGAACTTGTTCAGACCGGTCGATTTCCGGCTGGTGCTGGGATCGCCGCCCTCGCGGAACTCGATGACCTCCGTGGTGCGCGTGAGCGCCGTGATGCGTGAGATTGCCGGGATGAATTGGCCATCCCACTTCACACGGAATTTGAAGTTTTTGTACGGATCGAGGCGAGTTGGATTGCCGGGGAATTCAGTCATGCGAGGAAGCATATCACTGGAAATGGCCGCCGGGTTAGCGAATTCCGCAAACAAAGAACAGCAGACCTTATTCCGTGTTCCCTGGTCCTTGCGCTTTCGTTTGCCGGATTTCTTCAATCAACTGCGTGACCTGCTCGCGTTTGCGGTTGCTCATATCGAGGAAGCGGATGCCGACGGTGTGCCGGTCATGGATGGCCTGAACGACGCCGCCGAGCCGGAAGGGGAGCCCTTCAAGGCGAAACTCGGTTTCAACGCGCGTGTAGATGCCCACGGGAAAGCGCTCGTCGGCACGGATGCGGCAGCCGCCCAGGCTCAGGTCGAGAATGCGCCCTTGAAGGCGCGACGCAATGTTGATGAGAAAAATTACGGCTGTGGTGTCGACCTCTTCGCGCGCTTGGATGCGTCGTTCGCGCGGGGCGGGTTTGGGGCACGAAGGGCAAGCTGACTCCGGGGCTAAAGCCCGCGGTGATTCTGCCGGCTTTATGCGGGGGTTGAAACCCCCGCCTCCCTCCAGGTCAAATTGTTCCGCATCGATTTGACCTGACATCCCGTGCGCGGGAATCGAATTGGGAGTCTGCCGCTGCGCCGAGGATTTACCAGGTTTCAAGACAGCAGTATTTTCGAATGCGGCAGCCTGTCCCTCCGCGGCCAGTTTTTCTGCAGCTTGCCGCTCGGCTTTGGAAACATTCTCTTCCTCGACTTCCGAGAGCGCCTCTACCAGATCGTCTCTTCGGCGCGCGGAGACGCCTGTAAAGCGAATGCCGATCAGATGCCGGCCATCGGTCCATTGGGTGGTGCCGCTGAAACGAAAGGCAAGGCCGCGGACCTTGAAGGCGACCTCGACAGAGACCATGGATCCCGCGGTAAACCGCTCCTTTGTGCGCAGCCGGCAACCACTCATGCTGATATCGACGATGCGGCAGGAAACTGTGGAACCATGCTCAAGCAACAGCAGACGGGCATCTTCGTCCACGACTTGACGGGGAGCGGCCCGGCGATTTCGCCCAGAGGCCGCAAGCTCTGGCGCCGCTTCTGCTGATTCCATTGCGGTTGTTGCCTGCAATCCGGGAAGGTCAGTGGTCTCCAGTGAGTTCCCAGGGGTTCCGTGGGGCAGGCTCTGCGGCTTCACGGCCCGCCAGGCGGTCATAGACGTAAAGATCACTGGTGGTTCCCAACGCCTCGTTATATAAATCGACCGCGCCGAGCAGTAGCTTTAACTCTTCTGTGAACCGATGAATCGCGTGCAGGTGAGTGGCTGTGGCAGGAAACTCAAATTGGGAGGTTTTAATGAACTTCTGATGGCCGCGGTCCAGCAGGCGGGCCACATGGCCGTCGACCAGAATTCCGGGCGCTACCGCGATTGCAACCGCAGCGTCATGCGTTGCGGCTCGCGTCTTGACCCGAGGCAGGCCTACCAGTACTGCTCCGGCTCCGTACTTGCTTACCAGCACACCGTCTGCAACTTCGGCGTACAGCGCCACATCGAAGGAGTGTGCACGTAGCGTCTCCAGAGTCTGATCGAAGTTCGGATTGCGGGGTTTTCGGCTCACGGCGGCCTTCCAGTCTGCGAGGATGTTGAGGAACAGGGAGTCCTCGTTAATTCAAATCTCGCACAACTACGGTGAAGGCCGCAATTTTCAATGGAAACAAAGGCTCAGCAATCAAAACCCGGATCGTCGCGGCCGAAGCGCATCGGAAAAGCGAAGCAGATCGATCCAGTCCGGATCGCCCAGGCGGTTTACGCGGCGATCCGCGCTCATGGCGAAGAGACTTATCCGAACGAGTGCTGCGGCGTTTTGCTGGGCACAATTTCCGAAGGCGAAGGTTGGCGGATCCAGGATGCGGTGCGCGCCGAGAACGCCCGCACCGACGCCGCGCGCAATCGCTATGAAATCGCGCCCGCTGAGTTGGTGAAGATTGCACGTGAGGCGCGCGGGCTGAATCTGGAAATTGCGGGGTTTTACCATTCCCATCCGGACCATGCGTCTCACTGGTCGCTGACCGACCTGGCCGAGGCTCACTGGTTGGGCTGCTGTTATGTCATCACCGGCGTCGCGAAGGGCAAAGCTGGGGCGACCAACTCGTTTTTACTGACCGGCGAAAGCGAGGAGGAGAAGCGATTTGAACAGCAGGCGATTGAGTTGGATAGAGAAGGCCAGGGCGTGCGTTGAAAGCTCTCAGGATGACCTTGACGGAAGACGATGAGGCTACCGGCTTTGCGAGCGGGTAAGAGCATGGATCCCTTCAACAATGCAGTCAATTCCAAAATCAAATGCGGCGTCGGAATTTCTAAACAATGTTCGCGAATCCAACGCTCTCAACAAAGCAGGATACCGATGTGCCTCCGGCTTCAGCAACTGAGCGAGATCGTGAATCCACTTTCTTTCGGATTTATTGCGTTCTGCATTTCGTTGAAATGTGGCGTGCCCGCGCACATGGCTGATTACGGCGAGAAAAGCGTGGTGCTGATCTTGTGAACCCAGACCCGAATCAGCCAATATCGCGAGGGCGGCTTCCATCCACTTAAGCTCGTTGGGACCCATGAGGCTATGGCGCGCCGAAGTGGCCTCCAGGAACCAGGGATGGTTGCGATAAATCGACAGGCAAAGCCGCGCCCACTTTTTCAGGCGCTGATTCCAAGGTGATGACGGCTTGCCGAAGTTCGCCGCGGAGTCGCTGGCCGAATCGATCATGAGATCGAGCAGATCAGCCTTGCCAGGGAAATAGCGATACAGCGCCATGGTTGTAACTCCCACTTCCCGCGCCACGCGCTGCATCGTGACTGTGTCGAGGCCTTCAGCGTCGGCAAGCTGAATGGCGACGCGCGCGATTTGAGATGTGCTAAGCGCAGGTTTGGGACCACGAGCAGGAAGCTTCTTTTTGCCCCAGGACAGATTCATGTCGCGCCGACTTCTACCGGGCTTTTTGCTTCTTTTCAACTCTTTCATTCGGCGTTTACCGGATCTCCTTCGGTTGCGCACTTGCGGCTCTTTTGTAATTGTGTATAGTATACACAATTAGGAGCGTCGTATGATTTGGATTGTTTGCACCGTGGCGCTGTTCGTCGTTGTTGGGTTTCCGGCAGCTGCATTGATTCAAAGAAAGTTGCGGCAATCGAAGACGGCGGCAGCGTTAGAGATCGAATGCGCCGACGGAATCGTGGAAGAGAAATTCGTGAGGATCGGCGGGATAGACCAATGGATTGGGATCAGAGGCGAGCATCAAGATAACCCGGTTCTCCTTATTCTCCACGGAGGCCCCGGTTGTTCGTATTCCATCTTCACGCCGCACTTGCGTTCCTGGGAGAGGTATTTCACTATCGTTCAATGGGACCAGCGTGGCGGCGGCAAAACTCTTTCGCGCATGGACCTGCACAGAAGCGCTGAAGTGAGCTTCGAACAGCTGATCCGCGATGCCGTAGAGGTTGTGGGGCATGTACGGGCGCGGCTCTGCAAAGACCGGATATTTCTTTTGGCGAGTTCGCTTGGCTCGATCTTCGGAACTGAGGTTGCACGCCGCCGTCCGGATCTCTTTTACGCCTATATCGGCACCGACCAGAATGTTGGAATGCAGCGAGAAAGAGACGCGGAGTTTTGCGAAGTGATCGAACGCCTGCGTGCGCTTGGACTGCGGCAGGGCGTAAAGGCGCTTGAGCGCATTGGACCTGACCCTACGCGCTGGAGTCCAGAGGATTTCAATGCCGTAGCTCGCTGGAGGATGAAGTCCGATCCGAAAGGATTCCGCCGCACCATGAAGTTGCTGAAGGATGCGGTCTGGTATGCGCCGGGATGGACGCTAAAAGATATCCGTATATTTGTTCGAGGAATGCGCTACACGCTGGAGAAGCTCTTACCGGAAATAATCCGATACGATGCGTGGGAACAGGGCACCCGTTTTGAGATACCATTTTTCATTTTTCAAGGTGAAGACGATGTGTTGACCACACCCAAGCTCGCGCAGACCTTCTTCGCCGATGTGACCGCGCCTGTCAAGCGCCTTGCTTTGATCCCAGGTGCAGGGCATTTTGCGGCATTCATGCGGCCTAATGAGCTCCTGCGCGAACTCTTGGTTGACGTTCGTCCATTATGCGAAACGCCAAGTTTGAGTTCAATTGATCGAATTTGAAAAACAAGGCTGAGCTGACTTCTAGCCTCGAGGAGCTCTCGAAACGCGCAAATTCGCCGGCACGCTCGGCGGGCGGTACATGAAAAATGGAGAATCGGCTGCTGCGAGTTGTGGACTAACGCCAGGAGATTTCCCCTAGCCTTAGCGCTTATGGTTGGAACCCCATCTTTTACTTCAGCGACATGGATTCGTCGCTACCACCCCACAAAGCAGAGACGGCTTCCTGGGGACCCCGGTTGCCTGGGAACCGCACTCCTTCCGGTTGGAAAAATTTCTTTACATCCCTGCGGTCGGACCGCTCTAATTGCAAGCACTTGGAGCAAGCGCGCTTCCCTGGCTTCCCCCTCCTTCTTCGCGTCCGATCTCCGAGCCAAATCCAGGAGGTTTTTCCCATGAACAAGCTCAGCCCCTTTCTGCTGGGACTGTCTCTCGCGGCTGCCGGTGGTTCGCTGGCCGCGGCACAAGATCAAACCCCGCCCGCCGTTTCTGCGCCCAAGTACTTGCAAATCATCGTGGAGTACACAAAGCCCGGCAAGGGCGGCGCGGCTCACGACAAAACGGAAAGCGCCTTTGTCCAGGCCGCAACCAAGGTCAATTTCCCCATCCACTACCTCGCTTTCAACGCGATGTCCGGCAAACCACGGGCGATTTTCATCTCACATTTCGACTCCTTCGAAGCAGTGCAAACAGCCAACAAAGTTTTCGAGACGAACGGGGAGGAGTTCGACCGCATCAACGAAGCCGATGGCGAACTGCTGGAAAGCACCAATCAGTTGTTCTTCAAGTACGTGCCTGAGATGAGCTACCATCCACATGGGCCGAACCCTCATGGCCGTTATCTGGAAGCCCGCATCGTGCACGTTCGTCCGGGCCATGGGAAGGAATTCGAGGAGCTTGTGAAGGTGTGGATTGCCGCAAACGACAAAGTCGGGAGCAACAACCACTGGGGTGCATACCGCATTGAGTACGGCGAGCAGATAGGCTCGTACGTCTTCCTTTCCTTGGATGATTCAATGGCCGACATCGACAAGGGTGAAGCGGAATCGCCGAAGTTTATGGAAGTTATGAGCGAAGCCGACAGAAGGGATGCACGCGAGCTCCGCTCTGAGGCCATCGACGCTGACCGGTTTGAGCTGTACTCCGTCAATCCTGCTCAGAGCTACCCTCCGGAAGAGTTCGTCAAGGCCGATCCGGATTTCTGGGCGCCGAAGGCTGCAGCCAAGCCTGAGGCGACTGGAAAGAAACCCAAGCACGAGTAACTTTGCTCCGCAGATGAACCTGGGTAATAAGCGAACGGCTCCGAATCCGCGGAGCCGTTTGTATTTGTTAACCTGTATTTGAACGGCAAATACCCACGGGACTTGCCGTCCAGGCGGACGCGCCTTCGGCGCATGACATCGCATTAAACACAACATCAATATGAGAATTGGACACCATGACGACTACGACTGAGCCAACCGCCTTGCCAGAGCTGACCACCGACGACCTTTCGCGCTACTCGCGCCACCTGATCCTGCCCGAAGTGGGCATGGAGGGCCAGCAGAAACTGAAGGCCGCGCGCGTGCTTTGCGTGGGAACAGGCGGACTGGGTTCGCCGCTGGCTTTTTACCTGACAGCGGCGGGTGTGGGAACGCTGGGGTTGGTGGACTTCGACGTGGTGGACGCGAGCAACCTGCAGCGCCAGATCATCCACTCGACCAAGGACATTGGGCGGAAGAAGCTGGACTCGGCCGAGGAGAAGCTCAAGGCGCTCAATCCGGCAATCAATATCGTCAAGCACGAGACCATGCTGACCAGCGCGAACGCAATGGAGATACTGAAGGACTACGACATTGTGGCCGACGGCACGGACAATTTCCCCACGCGCTACCTGGTCAATGACGCATGCGTGCTGCTGGGCAAGCCGAATGTCTACGGGTCGATTTTTAGATTTGAAGGCCAAGCCAGTGTCTTTGCCACCGAGACGGGGCCGTGCTACCGCTGCCTCTATCCTGAGCCGCCGCCGCCGGGCCTGGTGCCCAGTTGCGCTGAGGGCGGAGTGCTTGGGATTTTGCCGGGACTAGTGGGCGTCATCCAGGCTACCGAAGTGATCAAACTCATACTAGGCAAGGGCGAATCGCTCATCGGCCGGCTTTTGCTGGTGGATGCGCTTTCCATGCGCTTCCGTGAATTGAAGCTGAGAAAGAATCCCGAGTGCCCGGTTTGCGGCGAGAACCCAACCGTGACCGAATTGATTGACTATCAGCATTTCTGCGGCATTGTTCCGGAAGCCCCCGAGGAAAAATCCATGAAGAACGGAATTCCGCAACTGAGCGTGAAGGAGCTGAAGCGGCGCATGGATGCGGGCGAGGAGGTGTACATTCTGGATGTGCGCGAACCTTATGAGTACCGGATTGCGCAGATTGGCGGAATGCTGATTCCGCAGACCGATGTTCCCAATCGGTTGGCCGAGATCGACCGCGAGCGCGAGATTATTGTGCAGTGCCGCTCGGGCGTTCGCTCGCAGCGCATCGCGGAGTTTCTCAAGCAGCAAGGCTACCCGAGGGTCGTCAATCTCGCTGGCGGAATTTTGGCATGGAGCGATGAGATTGACCCCAAGGTGCAGAAGTACTAAGGAGTGTTTCAGAAGAGGGAAGACGCCGGATAGAGATCTTTATATTGCACCAGAGCGGTGACAACGGACGCGATAAGCCGTCTATTGACTACTATTTGCCGGACCATCCGAGCGGGCTTGGATGCAGGGCAGAATGCCGGTTACTAACTTTCGCTTGATGCGAGGGCTGTTTGTGATACAAAATTGCTTGCGGGCGACCTTAAAGGTGGACGCCCCAGGAATCGCACGAAGCATCCCCATGAACGGCACAATTTCATTTTCCGGAGCCCCCCATGAAGAGAGTGTCAGTGCTTTCCATGCTTCCGAGCCGAGGAGTTGTACCCGTCACGTTGATTCTGCTTCTCGCCTCCCCGCCTAACCTCATCTCCCAGCCGATGGCTGAGGACCACATCGTCAGCTCGCAGGCGATGCAGCAACAGGTGGAGACCAAATCCGCAACCCGGCAAAAAGATATTGCCACGGTCACGGACTTTCTCGCTTCGCCCCAGGCCGAGCGCGCCATGCGTGATGCGCATATAAATCCCGCACAGGTGAGAACGGCGATTCCCACGCTTTCTGACCAGGAGTTGGCGAATCTGTCAGCGCGCGCGACGGATGCGCAGCAGAAGTTTTCTGCAGGCTTGCTCAGCAGTAGCATGCTGGTGCTCATCATTGTTGTTGTGGCCGTAATCATTATTGTTGCGGCTATACATTGATTGCAGGCGCGGCGCGATCAGTTGCCCTGTTGCTACTGACGGGAGTTGTGTGGGCTGCGGCACCCACCGCGATCTGGATTGATGTTCCCTTTGTGCATCAGCCGAAGGAGGGATGCGGAGCCGCGTCCATTGCGATGGTGATGATGTATTGGGCGCAGCAGCAAGGAGCGGCGGCCGGAGCAGATAGCGACGTGACGCTGATCCAGAACCAGTTGTATGAGCGGAAAGAACACGGCATCACTGCAGCGTCAATGCAGGAGTATTTGCGGAAGCACGGATTTGTGGCGTTTGCGCTGAACGGAAGCTGGGACGACCTGAAAGAGCAGCTCAGCAAGGGACGGCCACTGATTGCCGCGGTCCGGCCGCAGGGACAAAGCGAACTTCATTACGTGGTGATTGATGGAATCGACCCGGTGCATCAGCTGGTGACGATGAACGATCCGGCGGAACGCAAGCTGCTGACACGGGAGCGTGCGGGATTCGAGAAAGAGTGGAGCGCAACTCACAACTGGATGCTGTTGGCCTTGCCAGCGCCGGTTTCGCACGAATGAGCAAAGTCTTGTTTATTGGGTTGCTTTGCTCCACGCTGCAGCGCGGTGAGTTGCACGCACAATGCGATTCAGACCGGCAAGAGAATTCTCAAATTAAGGAAGTGTACGAACAACACAACTGGGACGAAGTTGTGCGCTTAGCTGAACCGCTCGCGCACCGCTCGGCCAATTTGTATTTTGAATACGGAATGGCTCTGGCTCACCTCGCAAGATGGCCGGAGGCGCGCGCGGCGCTGATGGCCGGCAAGGCTGAGTGTCCCAGCCAGAAGCGTTTTCCCATTGAGCTGGCGGGAATTGCCTTTGAACAGAAACGATACCCCGAGGCGGCGGCGTGGCTACGAAGAGGGCTGAAACTCGATCCTCAGGACGACTATGCCAACAACTTTGCCGGCAGCGTTTACTTCCTGATGGGAAACATGAATGCGGCGCTCAAGTACTGGAACCGCGTTCAAAAGCCGTATGTAGCCGCACTCGATTTTGATCCGCACCTTCGCGTGCAGCGCCTCATTCTCGACCGCTCGTTTGTCTTCTCTCCAGCCGCCGTTCTGAAGCAGCCGGACTTTGCGGCGACAGAGGCACGGCTTAAGGGGCTTGGGATTTTCCCTACCTACAACATTGCGCTGAATGCGCGGGCAGACGGAAGCTTCGACGCGGACTTTCATGCGCTGGAGCGGGACGGCTTCGGCAGCAGCCGCTTGCAGGCCCTGGTTTCGACATTTGCGGGAGCGCCTTATGAAACCATTTATCCGAGCTACTACAACATTGGTGGATCGGCCACCAACTTTGAATCGCTTCTGCGCTGGGACGCGAACAAGCGCAAGGTGTGGCTTTCGCTCTCAGCGCCGCTGCACGATTTGTCCCAGCGGAGATTGCAGTTATCCGCCGATGCACGGGATGAAAACTGGGTGATTCGACAATCGTTCACTGGGCCGGCTCCGGCTCTGGGGTCGCTCAACCTTGAGCGGCAGGCCGTGACGGGCACGGTGACTTCGTTCTCAAGTGGACGGCTGACCTGGTCGACAGGAGCAGAGGTTTCGCACCGCAATTACAGCGATGTGGTTTACGGCGCTGCGCTAACTCCTGCACTGGTTTCTTCCGGGTTCGAGCTGAAACCGATGGCGTCAATTGAGGACAGAATCCTCGACCTGCCCGAGCGGAGCTTTTCACTGGCGACAAGTGCGAGCGCTGAGATGGCACGGCTGTGGTCCAGTCCGGCGCGACTGTTTGGCGAACTGCAAGGGTCGGCTAAGGCGCACTGGTTTCCGCAGGCGCAGGGTGACAAATACGAAGCAGAGCATCGGTTGCGCGCGGGCCGGAGCTTCGGAGGCGCACCGTTCGATGAGTTGTTCATGCTTGGCATGGAGCGGGACAACGACTTATGGCTTTGCGGGCAGATCGGCACGCGCGATGGGCGCAAGGGCAGTTCACCGCTGGGGAATGACTATTTTGTTTCGAATACCGATTTCTTCAAACGGCTTTACAGCAACGGCCTTTTCGCGATCAAGCTTGGCCCGCTGCTCGACATTGGCAGGGCGGGCGCACCGACAACCGGACTGTCTAGCGGACAGTGGCTCATCGACGCCGGAGCAGAAGTAAAATTAACGGTTCTGGGAACGAGCGTGGCGCTGATCTATGGGCGTGACCTGCGGGCCGGAAGCAATGCTTTCTTTGGAACGGCGGCGCAATAGCTATCCAATCAATAGTGGGTTTGTCTCCCGCGCTGTAGTGAGTGGTTCCGTAGCTCCAAAACCTCAACAGCCAGATTGAACCGTTTTCCGACAAGCGCCATGATTGCCTTCGGGGCTGGTGCATTGAGTCGCGCAATCGCGCCTGGTTTGCCGATCAACATGAGCTTCCTGATAACACATCCATCTTCAATCGCGAGGAGGCATTTGAGTATATCTCGTTCAAATTCCGAGGTTGGATTATGAAGTCCAAACGCTAATTCAACTGCGACGGCCTCTTCTGGAAAGAAAAAGTCGAATCTGAACCCGGCTGCCTTGCATACAGCCCTCTCGCTGTAATCGTATCCAAAGACCTCCCTCGCTAAATCGCGAAGTGAGCGCTGGAATTTTACGGCTGCATGATCGCCAGTGCCAGGCCCTTTCTTCGCGAAGAATTCAGGGGTAGCTTCAGCAATCTCTTGCGCAATCAGGCAAAGATCATCCGACTTCATCGGAGTTGATGCGGCGCTTGCCATGCCAGCGTCTCTGTACTGTTGTTCATCGTCCATACATCGTCGCCTTCTAAGCAGCCGATCAAAGCGCAAGGGTCATAGAGATAAAAATATCTCCGCGCCGGGCAGGTCCTCTACTCTTTCTCGCTTGTTGCAAAACTTAGTGCGAAATCTCGATGGGCCCGGAGCGTCCCGGCTCGCTGATCTTGCCGTTTTCTTCCATCTTGCCGAAGATCATTTTGCCGCTGGCGGTTTGGAGAACGCTGGTGACTGAAATCTCGACAGACTTGCCGATCAGCTTGCGCGCGTGATCGACCACCACCATGGTGCCGTCGTCCAGATAGCCGACGCCCTGGTTGAACTCCTTGCCCTCTTTGAGAATGAGCACGGTCATTTTTTCGCCGGGAAGGACGACGGGCTTGAGTGCGTTGGCGAGGTCGTTGATGTTCAGTACCTCGACGCGATGCAGATGGGCCACCTTGTTCAGGTTGAAGTCGTTGGTGACCACTTTGGCTTCCCACTTCTTGGCCAGTTCGAGCAGCTTCAGGTCAACCTCGCGGATGGAAGGGAAGTCGTCGGCGACGATCTGCACCTGGATGGCGGTGTTGGATTGCATGCGCTGGAGCATGTCGAGGCCGCGGCGGCCGCGCTGGCGTTTGGAGCTGTCCGTAGAGTCGGCCACAATCTGCAACTCGCGCAGGACGAACTCCGGCACCACCATCATGCCGTCAATGAAGCCGGCCTCGGCGATGTCGGCGATGCGACCGTCGATGATGACGCTGGTATCGAGCACCTTGGCGCTGCGCCGCAGGGGCCGGTCGCCCATGAAGACCGTACCCAGCGCAGCGGGGTTCAGCAGGTCACCCTTGTTGGCGCCCACCAGCAGTCCGATATAGGTCATCAGCAGCAAGACGAATATCTGCAACGCGGCAGAGGTGGACCCGCTGAGCGGAGCGCTGCGCAGGACCAGGCAAAACAACGCCGCGCCCATGATGCCCAGGACGCTGCCAGTGACGGCGCCTATCAGCCGCTTAAGGCTGAGCGCCCGCACACGAAATTCGAAGACGATTACAGCGCAGGCCGCCCCCGCACCCACGCCCGCACTCACCCATGCCGTCATGCCGAATGGATGAAGGAAAAAGCAGACTCCGGCAAGAAGAGCCACAAAAAGGATACGCAGAACAATCAGATCCATAAAGACAACCATTCACTGGAGGAGGGAAAAAGCCTCCAGGCTGGGTATAGCTGGGGAGTATCCCACTGGTTTGCGATGCAGTCAAGGGGGAAAGGAGTGGACAGTGGTTAGTGAACAGTGATCAGTGGCGCAGCTTAACACCCGGATGAGTTAACGAAGGCTAGAGATACCTGTATGCCTGTTCACTGTTCACTAACCACTGTTCACTGTTTTTAAGACGCTACCGCCAGCTCGACCACAGGAGCCATGCGCTGGGAGCCCTTGCGGGGGCCGCGCTTGCGGGCGCTCATCACTTTGATGCGCTCCAGCAGCTCCTGGGGCGTGCAGTTCTTCTTGGCCAGCAGGGCATCGGCCGAGTGCATCTCGCCGGCCATCTTCTGCGGATCACCCATTAGAATCATGGGCACGTGAGCTGCAATCTGCTTGAGCCGCTCGACCAGTTGAGAGCCGTTCATTTGCGGCATAGCAAAGTCGGCCAGTACCAAATCAACCGGAGTCTCGGCAAAGACGCTAATGGCATCCTGGCCGTTGCAGGCTGAAATTACCCGGTATCCGTTGGTGGCCAGCATGAACTTGAGCACGGAAAGCTCCTGTTCGTTGTCATCTACACAGAGAATAATTTTTTTTGGTCGCATGGTTCTCGGGGTGAACTCCTTCTTGCAATTTATTGGTCTGTCAAGGAAGTACTCACCCCTCCCGCTCTAGATGGCAGGTTGGCGCGATTTGCCTCCGTGGCCCGTCGAACGGGAGCGAACGTGCCGTATTCCTGCGGCCGTATTGCCTTGAATGGTGTGTGCTGAGTCCTGATGGGCAGAGCGCGCCTTCAATGCGACAACCGGCGTCTAAATGAACGGACGGCTGATTTTGCTCACGATCGATTTACAAAAAATTCCTGGGTTAACACCGTGAAAGGGTTCGGTTAAATTCCTTCAATGAAGGCCAAGCGTACGAGGGATGGAAGCTGATGTGAAGAGGGAAGACGAAGCGAAAATCTGTCTCGCAATTCTCAGGCGATCGGTGGAAATTGGCTAGACCCCAGACATAACAACACTTGCGCCTATGAAATCCTGTTGAAAGCATGTGTATCACGGCAGGAAAAGCCGTCCTTTTGCCACAAGAACAGTGCTGCCCGCGACGTGCACTTCTGTCACCCTCGCCGACGAGATGTGTGCAGAAAGATACAGATCGCTTGCCCGGTTGATCTCGACGCCCTGGCGCAGATGAATACGCGCGTCTGACGCGACAGCTCCGCGCTTTACCAGGTAGCTGATAGCGCATCCGGCAGCGGAGCCGGTGGCTGGATCCTCGACTCCGTTGAACTGCATGCGGGCGCGCCATGCAGGTGCCTTGGAGCCGGTCGGCCCCAGCACAAAGAACCAGCGCGCACCGCTCTTGCTCAGCCAGGCCGAGGACTCCTGCGAGTTCACGCTGAGACGCGCCAAAGACTCAGCCGAGCGCAGGGCCGCAATGGCGAAGGCTGTGCCCGTGGAGACGATCTGTGGCGGCAGGGAGGGATCAAGGTCGTCGAGGTCCAGCCCGGTCAGACGGGCCACTTCCTGACGGTCAAGCTCCACGCCAAACTCCGGGTCAGGCTGCGTCATCTCGCCAAACAGGCCTTGGGAGTTGCCGGGCTGGCCGGCAAAGCGCACCGGCACCGGACCCACATTGAGCCGGAGCGTCACAGTATCGCGCGCGAGGGTCTCTGGCGCATGGAGCTTGAGCACGCTGGCCGTGCCAAGCGTGGGATGGCCGGCAAAGTTCAACTCCTCGTGCGTGGTGAAGACGCGCACGCGCACTCCTTCAGCTTGCTCGACCGCTGCCGGCCGGCGCTCGATGAATGTGGTCTCAGACAAATTGAATTCGCGCGCAATCGCCTGCATTTGCTCGGTACTTAGCCCAACTGTGTTCATCACCACAGCCAGCTGATTGCCCGCGAGTGCGGTCTCGGTGAAAACGTCCACGACGAAATAGTCCAGTTCCATCGCTCCTCCTCAAGGCCTGCCGGCTTCACCTCGCTATGGACGCGGCCGCCTGTTTGGTTGATCACAATTCTAGCGAGGAATAGGGAATAGGGAATCGGGATAGATACTCAGCCGAAGGCCGTGGGGACATGCCTAAGCGGGAAGACTAATGTATATCTTTTTCAGAGCTGAATCATTGGCCGCTCGGGGCGGGGCCTGGCGCGATCCAGAAACAGCCTCATGCGCAGAGCCTCACCGCGCTGCAGGGCCACCAGCCGCATGTGCCTGCGGATATGGTCGCCGTTCGTAAGCAGGCTCAACTGAGCCTCATCGAACGCAGCATCCTTCTCCAGCCTCACAATCCGCTCCTCGATGGTTCGGCGAAACCGCGGGCTGATTTCGAAACCCTCGCTGGCTGCACAGTTGGTCGTCATGGCTTGCTCCTGAGAAAGAAAATCCGCTGGCCGAAAAATAATTCGTTCGGAAAGCTAAAGAATTTTCGATCCCTGCCGATATTAGAAGAGACTGATTCCGTTCGCCAGATTACCTTGTGACGACACGAAGGTAATTTACTGTGTGGAAACGGTACTTATGGGGCGGCCTTTTGCCTGTTTTTGCACATTTGAGGTCCGCGGGCAACAGTTTTGGCGGGTTCTAGTTTTCAGGCGCGGCTGCAAAATAGCCTTTGCGAACCTGCACCTTCGTGCCGTCGCCGCTGCACTGGACTGACAGCGTACGGAAGCTGCCGTCCATTTTGGCATTCGTGGGTGTGTAGCTGGCTATGTACTGGGTGCGCAACTCGTCTGAAATCTGCTGGAAAGCAGCTTCGAGTTTCTTGCCGTTGTTGCCTACGTCGATCAGTCGTCCGCCAGTCTCTTCGGTCATCTTCTTCATGGCCGAATAGCCACTGTAACCAAGGCTCGCATAGAAGCTGCGGTCGGCAATCAGGATTGCGTACACCATCACGTTGGATTTCTGGGCGGCGGCAATGGCCTCGCTGATCTTTGTCCGGCTGCCGGCATCCTCGCCGTCGGTAAGCAGAATCAATGCCTTGCGTCCCGTTTCCTGGTTCATCTTCTGATCCGCGGCCATGTAGACCGCGTCGTAGAGCAAGGTCCCTTTGGGCTTGCCGATGGTAGGGATGGTTCCGCCCCCGGCACCGGGGATGCCGGCGGCGTGGTTTCTGCTGCCTGAGTTGACATCAGCCTTGCTCATGGCGCGCGCCAGTTGGCGAGGGTTATTGGTGTAATCCTGCAGCAGATTTATGTCCACGTCGAAGGAGAGCAGAAATGCCTCATCTTTGGGCTGGAGTACGCGTTCGATAAACTGGCTGCCCGCATCCTGCTCCAGGGGCAGCACGCGGGCCTGGCTGCTTGAAGTATCGAGCAAAATTCCCAGGGTGAGCGGCTGCTGAGTTTCGGCCACAAAACTCTTCAGCGTCTGCGGCTGGCTGTCTTCAGAGACCGCGCAATCGCCCTGGGTCAGGTGAGGAATCAGATTGCCGGATTTGTCCTTTGCAGTGAAAAACACGTTCACCAAATCAACATTCAGCTTGAGGGTCGTCAGCGGCATGTCCTCGGGCGCGGCAGCAGGCGCGGTGCTGACCGGGGGCGCATCCGGCGAGGGAGCAACCTGGGCCATGACCGGAACCAGTGCCGGCAAGCCAAGCAGCAATGCAAATCCCCATAGAGTTCTCATTCCGGCCATTTTAGATGAAATTTCAGGTTCGAGCGGAACATACATGAGCTGATTCCACCGGGCGTGAAACCTGCGCGGATTCGGGACGTCTGATACTCTGAGGGTTGCGTCCCTGTTTTTTGAGTGGAGAATATCTGTGAAGCTAGGTTTAACAGCAATCGCGCTGGCTGCGCTCCTGAATTTGAGCCCGAATTCGCACCTGAGCCTGAGTCTGGCGGCTGTCGCACAACAGCAACAACCTGCCGTGCCTGATGCGCCGACGCCCCAGGCGCCGAAGCCGCTGGCGTCGGACGTGAACGGCCCGATTACTCCCGGCCAAGGTGCCGGGGAGACCACGACTGGACCTACCTCGTCCTCGAACATTCCGGGACAGCAGCCCGCGCCCACAAGCCAAGCGCCTTCCAGTCAGGTTCCCACCACTCAGGGCAAGGATCAGGTGCAGACTTCAGCGCCGGAAACACCCGCAGCGGGCGAAGGCGTAGAAAAGGTGTCCACGCTGATCCGGGTGCATGTGAATTTTGTCGAAGTT
>JBEKQD010000042.1:0-63232 GCA_049520075.1 Occallatibacter sp.
TCAAAAACATTGCCATGCAGTTGATCTGTGCCGTTCTTGGTAATTACATTCACCTGACCACCGGCGAAGTTGCCGTATTCCGCGTCGAAGTTATTCGTGATGATGCGGAACTCACTCAGAGAATCCAGGTTCGGCACCACGGCAGTGCCGGAAAATCCAAACTCCTGCACGGATATACCATTGAGCAGGTAGCCGTTTGCGTCTTCTCTCATTCCGTTGACTGACAGGTTGCCCGAGTTCTCGTCGCCGGAAACCTGCGGAAGTTGAAACCCGCCGCTTTGGAAGTTATTGTTTGGCGAAGAACCGCCGCCAAGTCCAGAGTTGCTATTCGCTACTCCGGGCTGCAGTGCCAGCAAGTCTGTGTAACTGCGGCCATTTAGTGGTACCGAGGTGATCTCCTTGTCTTCGATAATTTCACCCAACTGAGTCGTGGTGGTTTCCACATGGAGCGCGTTGCTCGAAACTGTGACCACCTCATCGGCTGAACCGACCTGCAAGGAAATATCAACCATCACAGCGTCGTTGACGTTGAGCACGATGCCGGCTTGTTTGAAGGCTTTGTAGCCAGCGAGATTGACGGTCACTTCATATTTGCCGGGTTGCAGCGCCGGAAAGTCGTAAACACCTTGACCATTAGTGGATACAACTTGTGAAACATTCGTCTCGGTGTTGATGGCCGTCACCTGGGCGCCGGGCACCATCGCTCCGCTCGGATCCTTTACCGCCCCCGTGATGCTTGCAGTGACACCGGCAAAAGCATTCCGGTCGAAACCTGAAATCAGGACAAGCAGGACAATCGCCAATGCAAGTCGCCGACACATTAATCGGGCACAAAACGTCCCCGACTGCCTGGTCTTTCCTATAAAGTCCATCTGCTGTGAAGAGTGCATCGAATTCCTCCTTAAGCGAGTAAAATCTGCGTTTGGTCTGCAGACGAGGGCGCAGCAACAGGTTCAGATTGCGTTCCCGGGCCTCTTGGGCTTCCACTGACCGTTGGTGCTGCTCCCGTGAGCCCTTCAGCCTCATGGCGTTGCGACGCATCGTTCGCAGTGCAACATGAGCGTCAATCGAGGAACGATCCCCTTCCCCGGAGCGGCTCACACTCGGAGGAACTAAACATACTTGGTTCGTAATGTTTAGTATGTATGTCAGATTATTAACACCCGAATTCATAGTTGTCAACACGTCCCGGAAAGAAAACAATCAGGCCGTTCGGACGGAATCAGAGCAGGCTCGTAGTCATGCTTCAAGTGGTTGACATTGTTGCGGATAGATGGCACTTGAGCAAAGCGAGAGCGGCTCTTCTCCCCATCGGGGCGCCATTGGGGAGAGAGTTTTTCACTCTGTGGATGGCGCGCGCTTGAGAACACACAGGCTCTGTTGGAGCCTCCGCTTTGACTGAATTCCTGGTCAATAAGGGCACCGGGGCAGAAGCCAGTGCACAGGGTGTTCCCCAGGCTGGGAAGCAACGACCTCTTCGACACACGCTCATGGTTCCGGCCCTGTCTAGCGGTGGCGAAGATTAACGGATACGTCTGGCACGCCAACCGTCACACCTTCTGCTCTTGGCTAACAATGGCAGAAGCGACCATCAAAGAGATTCAGGGGCTGGTGGGACACAAGACAATCACCATGTCTGCCCGCTATTCCCATCCGTCGCCTAAACACAAGCTGTCAGTGATTAACCGGGTCGCAGCGCCGGCCACCAAGACAGCTCCCAGCGACAGGCAAGAACAGCCGCTACAAAGATCACAAATCCCAACAGCCATCAGAACGGCCGCTAGACGAAAATGCCACTCCAGGCCGGAGTGGCATTCTTGCCGCAACTAACTGATTTTATTGGTGCCCAGAGGGGGACTTGAACCCCCACGGCCTTGCGGCCTGCGGATTTTAAGTCCGCTGCGTCTGCCAATTTCGCCATCCGGGCAAAGGGTCAGCTAAATCATTACACCCGCCGCGATCACCCATGGTTGCCGAGCATCGCCATCTTCCTGATTCCCCTCGTTGAATTCTAACTGCAAATGGAAGAGAGCACTAATAATGAGGCGCGAAAACCTGACGCTGCCCTGCGCCAAAAGTGAATTACATGACAGATTGGCCTTGGCGCAGCCGCTCATTTCGACCTAGCTCTTGGGACATAATGAGGTGTGCAATCCAAAACTATTTCCATGCCTGACCGTTTCTCCGACCACTTTCCCGCTATTCGCCCATGGCGCCCACGAAAAAACCCCGGCTCGGCGGTCGGGGTTGTCATTTACATTCATCTTCTCGCCGTCTACATCACAAATCGTGCCCGGCGACCGCGCTCCATAAAACGAATTAGAAGCTGACCTTCCTTTCGGGATACCAGGTTAGCCAGATAGTGGTGCTGGTTGCGGTTTGCTGACCCGGCAAATAGATGGGAGCTTTCCACCTTTCGTAGGTGAATTTGCCGTCAATCTCAAAGTCCTTGCCAATGCGTTTGACGGCCTCGAAGTTGATGTCGTTCAGAGTGGTGCCACCAGGAATAAAGTCCTTTGAAGCCTTCTGATTGCGCACGCCCACCTGGAACCATTCGTTGCCGCTAAGGTGATAGGTGATCCATCCCTGACCGCCCTTGTCCTCACGGCCGGCCCAGTCGCCGAACAGTTGGCCTTGATTGGTATAGCCCTGCACTTGGATGCCTTCCCAATATTGATATCGACCGCCAATACTCACATTGGTGCAGGTTGGGGGTGTGGTTGGGGGTGTGACGCTGTAACAGGCGGCGGAATCGGTGTTGACACCTTCGACGCGCACATCCAGCTTTGGGATGCCAGGGAAGTGGGAAAGATAGACGCCCGGCCTGAACGCACCGTGTAAAGGTTTGGCGATGGGGCTGGGCGCGTCGTGCGCGTCGGAGTCAGTGTAGAGCGTTAGCCAGTTGCGAGGGAAAGGTAGCCGGTAGGTGAAATCGAATGCACTGAAGCGGGCGCCTGGATCCAGATCGGTGTTCTTTTGGTAGGGTTCAGTGGAGCTAAAACTGAAGAAACTTCTAAAAAAGGTATGAAGGTTGATAGGTTCGTGACCTCGCCCTCCCCAAATCACAGCACGTGCGAATCCGAACTCGAGGTCGCGAGTAGGCTTGAAGCTGAACTTCTCGACGTGTACCCAGGGGTCGCCGGGGTTGATCACGTTCGGCACGGTGTTCGACGGATTAGCTATGTACGCAGGGTTGGGCATATAGGTGTGACCCCTGAGCGGTCCGACCATAAAATCGTAGCGGAAAAGCCCCGTAAGCCGAGAGAGTAGCGGAATGTAGATTGGCTCAATACGGTTGATGCGGAAGGAATAGATGTTTTCTGCGTTGTTGGAGTAGGCCATGCCTCCGCCCAGCCCAGGCCCCAACCAATCATCCTGCTTGCCAAACGATATCTCGTGATTGAGCACGTGTGCGGAAACATAAGCTTCAAGGAATCGCCCATTATTAGTTGTAGCAATCGGCCCCATCGGGATAGTTGCTTGATCGTACGGAAGCCCTGTGGCAGCGTTGAGAAAAGTTGTGAGGTCAATTGTGCTTAACGTCTGAGCAAGTGCCTGAGAGTACCCGGCGGCTGAGGGCGCGTCTTGGAACTCGCCGCGCACATAGAGAGTAAACCGGCCTGCTGTGGCATAGCCGCTGGCACCGGAGTAGTTATTAAAACCGTTCTCGTAAGGACGCCCATAGTCATTGATGATGGTCGAGCCCAGATGGAAGCTGTCGCGCAGTGGTGTGCCGCTGATGCCGCGGCCTGCTGAGTAGACTGACTCGATACCGGAGTTGCCCTGGTGCGTCAGGCATTGTTTTTCCGCGTCGTAATGCAAAAAAAGGATCAGTGCAGTGTAGATATCCTGCGCCTCGCCAGAGGTTGGATCTCCATACATATCCGCGTCGCGAAACTCGGCGTCGATGTCTTCAAGCATGTGGCTCAGACTGGCACGCGTCCATGGACGCATACCCAGATACGCGTGATCGATATAGCCCATCGAGTAAAGCCGCAGCACGGCTGGGTAAACCCAGCTATCAACAGGGATATACGGCGAACCCGCAGTGGAAGATTCGCACACTACCATCGCACGGGCGGAATCGCGACCCGACTGCCTGATGCCTACTGGCGCGGTAGCCTGCTGAGCCGCAATTGGAATGACGGAGGGCAGGTTAAGCCACAACAACAGAGTTGCGCCCTGGACAGCAGAGAATAGGGACCTGCGTCTGCTCACAATGATTTCCTCACTCTATCTTTGGATTGTTTCGAGGTAAGATCCGCAGCGACGCACCTGTTGACGAGAAAAGATCTGCGGTGGACTCAGGGAATCAGCCGACGGTCAGGGGATTTGGTTCTTTGTCGCAGGAGTGAAGTTGAAATTGAGCAGCTAAGCGCTGGACTTCGCTGCAACATACATCACTTGTCTTACGACCTCGCAGGTACGAGCAATTTGCTCGGGCGTGAGAGTTGGATGCACCAAGAACATCAAGCTTGTTTCCCCCAGCTCTTGCGCAACTGGAAGACGCTTCTGAGGACGCCACTCGGGCGGAAACGCCTTTTCCAAATAGATCTCACTGCAACTGCCGCTGAAGCACGGGATGCCCTCGGCGTTGATCGCCTCCATAATCCTATCTCGCGACCAAGCGGGACGAAGCGTCTCTGGACGCACGAAGGCATAATATTTGTAGTAGGCATGCTCAATATGTTTTGGCGGCATCGTAACACGCAAACCCGGCAAAGTCGCGAATTCGTCTGTCAGGATCTGAGCGTACTTGCGGCGAACGGAAAGCCATCTGGGAAGTTTCCTAAGTTGTACTCTACCAACCGCCGATTGAACCTCCGTCAACCTCGAGTTTGTTCCAAACGACTCATGCAGCCACCGGAATCCCGGAGCATGCGCACGATGGTAGACGGCATCGTAGCTCTTTCCGTAATCCTTGAAGGACCACATCGAGTTCCATAATTCGGCCGAGTTTGTCGTCACCATGCCTCCCTCGCCCGCAGTCGTCATGATCTTGTCCTGGCAAAAGGAAAACGCGGCCACATCTCCAAGCGAACCGACGTGCCTCCCCTTGTAGGTGGCTCCGTCTGCCTGGGCGCAATCTTCCACAACCTTGATCCCGCGTACATGCGCTAGGGCGAGAATCTCATCCATCTCACACGGCCACCCGGCCAGATGAACCGCGATTATCACCTTGGTTTGAGGTGTCAGCACGCGCAGAACGGTCTCCGCCGTAATATTCTGGCTTTCGCGATCTACATCTGCAATGACAGGGCGTGCGCCAAGCCTAACCGCGCAACCTGCGGAAGAGATGAATGTCCTGCTCGCGGTAACTACCTCATCGCCAGGTCCTACGTCCAATGCCTTCAACGCGCATTCCAGCGCCACGGTCCCGTTAGCAAGTGCAACGGCATATTTACAGCCAAGAAATGCCGCGAACTCCGTCTCGAAGAGTCGGCCCTCGTTTCCCGTCCAATAATTGACGCGACCGGAATGCAGTACCTGCACTGCTGCTTCTATCTCGTCGTCAGCAAAAAAAGGCCACGGTGCGTCCAACGTTATTGTATTGGCTTTAAGGTCCAATGCGTCCCATCACTCTTAAAACTGTATTGTACAGCCCAGACGCCAATTCGGGGACCGACAGAGCCAGTCATGGCCGCAAGGCATCCATTTGTAGACTGTCGATTCAGACTCAATGCTTTATGCCTTCGCTCCGTACGACCTTAACAACCGTCATTCCAATGATCTGGAGATCAAATATAAAAGATCGCCGCTGGAGATACTCATAGTCGAAATGTACCTTGACAGGGATTGGCAGTTCATCGCGGCCGTTCACCTGAGCCCAGCCGGTCAGTCCAGGCACCAGAATGTGAATGCCTAGCTCAGTACGGAGTGCTACTAGATCGTTCTGGTTGAACAATGCCGGGCGTGGCCCGACGAAACTCAGATCACCCACGAGGATGCTGAACAACTGAGGCAATTCATCGAGGCTTGTCCGCCGTAGGAAGCTGCCAATAGGTGTCAGGTATATTGAGGGATCCGAGAGTAGATGAGTGGCAACCTGAGGAGTGCCTACCTGCATGCTGCGGAGCTTCGGCATCTGGAATAGCCCATTGTCCTTCCCAATGCGACTCGACCAATAGAGAACAGGCCCCCTTGAGGTTGCCTTAATGACCAGTACAAGGATAATAACCAGGGGCAACAGAAAAAGCATGAACAGCGATGACAATGCGATGTCGAAGACACGTTTATAGAAGGTCATCGTCTGTCTCAAAGACCTCACTTGTCTCTTGGCCAGGTTGCTGGGTTTGGAATAGCGGCTTGAATCGTATTACATTTAAGCTACAGGTTCTTACCTGACGCGAGATATGCCTCCACCATCCTCTTCCGGGTGATCATTCCATCGTCCAACCATTTGAACCCGGAAGCAGCGAGCGCCTTTACATCCAAGCTGAACGATACGGTAAGTTTCCGGAGCGACTCGCGATTGATTGGCAGGCGCAGTCCCATCCATCTCAAAGGTACCGCTCCGGCAATTGCCGCACGAATTGCCAACATAGACACATCTCTCGGTCGCTGAACTTTCAAAAGATCGGCCAGTGAATCTATGAACTCTACCAAGGGGAGGGGGGCCTCGTCGGCAAGATTGTATATCTTGCCATTCGCTCCGACCTGCGACAGATACATGATTGCCGCGGCAGCATTGCCTACAGATAAAAAACTTCGCATGGGGTTTCGCCCGCGAACGTGGAAGTAATAATGGCCCTGGATGGCGCGCATCAACGACTCAAGATTGAAGCGCACTCCTGGGCCATATATCAGGCAAGGCCGGACAATGACCACATTCAGGCGATTCGCATTGGCAGCTTCCAGACCAGCCTGTTCTACCATCAGTTTATTCCGGGCATAAAACGAATCACCCGCCGTAGGGCTCAGTTCGTCAAGTTCCGTTCCCTCCTGCCCCGCGTAAACGTGAGCACTCGACACCAGAAGGACACGCTCTACCCCGGCGTTCTGCGCTGCTGCGAGTACGTTCCGCGTCCCGCCCACATTGGCTTGTTCTGCCTCGTCGATTTCCGTCTGGGAGTGCAGAGAAGTGTGGGCGATACCCGCTAGGTGAACGACGGCGCTGCATCCTCGTACCAGGGCACGAACAGCTTCAGGGGAACGAACGTCACCCTCAATTTGATCAACGCCCGGCAAGTCCCTCTTGAGCCGACGACCCAGGACGCGCAGATGCAAGCCCTCCGCAAGAAACATCGGCAGCATGTGTGAACCAATCAGACCAGAGGCGCCGGTAACTGCGATCGCTCTCTTCTCAATTGCCATACAACGCTCCTCTTACTTAGGGCACCATGTTGTTTCTATTAGCTTGATCAGCGAAGGGATCAGCGATTGTTGGGAAAAGCTGTCGAGATCCGATGGACGGCCTGGCCGGGAGGAAATCCCGTTGAGAAAATCCGACGCTAGCTGTGTGATCAAATCCACAACCTGATCCACGTCTCCATGGCGAACGAATCGACCCATTCGCGCGATTCCCGGATACTGCCTCAAATCTGCAATGTGACTTTCTGCGGGGCCTATGTAGAGAAACGGAGCCCCCACAGCCAAGATGTTGTAGATTTTACAGGGATGCACAATACCGACGAACGAATCTCCCAAGATAACCACTTGCAGATCGGCAGCGGAAAGGGAAGCAGCGAGATGCTCTAGCGGCTGATACGATACGCTTACCACGTTAGACAACTTGTGCTCTAACGCAAATGATTTTACTCGCGGGAATTCACTGCCTCCCCCCACAAACACGAACGTAATCGCGGGGTTCTTGCTAAGCCGCAATGCGGCCTGTAATACAGTATCCAGCGGGTGCAACGGGCTGTGATTTCCCGAGTACATCACGACAAATTTCTTTTCAGCCCCGATTTGCTTTCGGAACGATTCGCGACCCTCGGGATCATAGCAGACAACTTGATCGTGTGCCCAAGGTGGAATGATGTGGATCTTATCCTCCGGAACGTGCTTATTGACAATCCTATCTTTCATGAAGCGATCCAGAACGACAACACTTGACGACGCGCGGAGACTATACCGTAATGCGCTGCTGAGGAATCGCGCTGCGAGTGAGTCAGGCTTCATCCATCCTGCGGCGATGGCTTCGTCAGGATTCAGGTCCATGCTCCAGTACAGCAGGCAGCCACCGCGGAGTTGAACGAAGAGCGCGGCTAGGACAGACAGTAACGGAGGTGGTGGAACGACTACCACGACATCCTGTCTGGGCATAAAGATCAACGCAAGAGAGCTGGAAGAAAAGAATGACGCAAAGCTCACAATGCGCCGAAGCTTCGACTTTTTCCCCAAGCACCATACCGCGACACGTCGAATGCAAATGCCCTTCCATATCTCAACTCTTGGAAAGGTCTTCTCCGGGTCATCGTAACCGCGGCTGCTGCACAGAACAGTAACGTCGTGGCGAGCCGCACTGAGACCGGCGCCAAGGTCGCCAAGGTGTTGGGAAACTGAAACCACATCTGGATAGAACACCTGGCTTAGTAGCAAGATCTTCATCCTTTGACCTCGACGCCGCCGGTGAACGGGCTGTAACTAATGGCTGAACGACTGCCGGCTGAAAGCCTGCAGGTTTAGTTGCCTCAGAAAGTTGCCGATGCGGACGAAGCCAACCGAAACACTTTGCATATGGAGTTTTCAAGCTGCAATTGTCTTCGCTTTGGCTATAAGTTGTGGAACTCTCCGCAAACGACATGGAGTTATTCAAACCGGGAAAATGCACCAGCAGCACTTCGTTTGAAAAACACCACTGGCCAACACGACCTTCATTCTGTCTCACCAACCAATATGCGCCTCCAAGGAGGCAGTCGCTCTATTCAAGAAGCGACCACGCTCTCTGTCAAAAGTAACCATCTTGGTCGGTACAGTTATGGCAAGCGGCTACATCCT
This sequence comes from Occallatibacter sp., assembly GCA_049520075.1. GTDB lineage: Bacteria > Acidobacteriota > Terriglobia > Terriglobales > Acidobacteriaceae > Telmatobacter. The sequence continues at coordinate 8,941 of JBEKQD010000042.1, forward strand.
TATTACCGGTTGTAGCTGCCGTTCGACCGCTACGGCCAAGACCGCCGCTTGCCTTCAGATTGTGTCCGGTTTCTTCATGCCCATCAACCGATATGGCGTGGTGAATACACTCAATAATTGCCAAAGGAAAGCCTCTCTCATGTCCTTCATTCACTCGCTCGGCAATTCAGGGAGTGGGTGGATCGCACTTGTATTTGTGATCGCCCCACTCTTTGTTGAATGTTATTTGCCGGTTGGTTTCTTCTAAAGTCAGCCAAGGAAAAAGAACATCCAACGTTTCAGATTTCTCGACAAAGAAAGCAAATTGATTCTGTTGCTTGACAAATAGCTTCGCTAACACCGAATAGAGTGGGCGTAGAGCGTTTACGAATATCGTCTTGATTCGTGCGTTCTTTTCAAGCTCGGGCGTGCAGGGGAACGCAGTACCATAGCTATAAAGAATCCTATGCCTGTAGTAGGGAGAGTACGACTGAATGGTTTTTTCAATTTCCCGTTCAGTCCAGCGATAAATGAAGTTAGGAATCTCCGTATTATTCACGCCACCAGAGTTGCAATTATTGTAATATACCGCTGCGTGTTCATAAACCTGTGTAAGGCAGAACTTCTCCATCAACCGCATTACTATGGAGTCGCGGCTTTCAAAAGCCAAAATGCCTTTTTTCGAAACGCGATACATTTCCGTAAGAACCCTATGTGGTGAAGATGCATGGTGAACCGCTGCATGAATTACGACATAGTCGAAATGATTGTCTTGGAAGGAGAGCTTTTCCGCATTTTCACACTTCCATTTAAACGGGGCGAAGTCATTTGCTGCGGGACGTGTATCTAAATTTGAAATTGTAACATTGCGAAAGCCGAGTCTTTCAAAGACATTCTTGTCAAGCAGGCCCCCGCCACAAACCAAAATGGACGAAGTGTTAGGCTGGAGTCGTTTTTGCACAATCTTCTCGTAAAACATCTCTCTTCCGTCCATTTATTGCCTCCCCCTTTAACAAGCAAATCCCAGGCACCGTTCGTGAAGCGACAGCTTTCTACAAAAGAGAACCAAACGCTCGGAGACCTGTTCCGCTTGCCAAACGTTGCCTCACGGATACCCGCCTCACCCGTTTTCGATCTCGCGAACGACCCCTTTTGCGCCGCGCTCTCGCAACCGATACTGGTCATATATCCATGCATAGGTTTTTTCCAAGCCCGCCCGAAGGCTGATGTTTGGTTCCCAACCTAGGTACTTCTCAATCAAAGTGTTGTCGCTGTTGCGGCCATTTACGCCCTTGGGGGCGCTCAGGTCATAGTTGCGCTGAAGCTTGATTCCCGCAAGGTCTTCGACCATGTCCACCAACTGGTTGATGCTGACCGCTTCAGTCGATCCAAGATTGATTGGTTCCAGAATCTCAGAATGCGTGATCAGCCCGATGCCTTTGATACAGTCATCGATGTACATGAAGGAGCGCGTCTGGTGTCCGTTACCCCAAATTTCGATTTCGTGTTTGCCGGCCAACTTGGCTTCAATTACCTTGCGGCAAATCGCCGCAGGGGCCTTCTCGCGACCGCCAAACCAAGTTCCCCAAGGGCCGTAAACGTTGTGAAAGCGAGCAACACGCACATGCAGACCGAAGTCCTCCATGAAGTGGCGGCACATCCGCTCAGAAAATAGCTTCTCCCAACCATAGCCGTCTTCGGCCAAAGCGGGGTACGCGTCTGATTCCTTCAGGGCCGGCGGTGTAAATCGGCCTCCCTCATCGGGCGTGTGCTGCAGATTGCCGTTGTAGACACAAGCCGAAGAGGAATAGAAATATCGTTCGACGCCGCACTTCCGCGCTGCCATCAGCATGTGAGTATTGATGAGAACGGAAAGCATACACAAGGCCTTGTTCTTTTCGATGAAACCCATACCGCCCATATTTGCGGCAAAGGTATAAACCTCAGTCGCGCTTTTTGTCGCAATCTCACAGTTCTCTTTGTCGTTTAGGTCGAGCGTGAGGTTCTCGACATCGTCAAATTTCTGATACCAGTTCTCCAGGGGCTTAATGTCAACCGCTCGGATGCGTCTGTAACCTTGCTGCCTAAGGGAAGCCACCAGATTGCCACCAATGAATCCACCGCCACCTGTTACCACTACCAATTGGTCCTTCATGCTGTCTCCTTTTGCGATTACTAACTAAAACACTTGGTTAGCACCATGTGCTGCAATGTGTTGGAATTCCGCACAGCTAGAATCCTCACTGACAGGTACTGATAGGCGCAGTTGCTCGCTTCATACGCTGTGTGAAATAGAAAGTTGTGCGTACAACTGGAATACAATTTATTTCGGCGACGATACCCCTGCTTGCGGATTGGTGGGACGAACCAACGAAAAGTATACGTCTAATGAGGCTTGAGCCGTGGCTTTCCAGGAGAACCTCTCGAGATTGGCTTCGGCGGCTCTGCGAATGCCAGCTCTCCAGGAAGCCTCGCCCTTCAGTCCGGCTGTTATGGCCTCAGAGATCGCCGTCACAGACAATGGATCAAAATATATGGCCCCTTCCCCACCGATCTCAGGGAGAGATGTTGCATTGGAGGATGCGACAAGGGCACCTGCAAACTGAGCTTCCAGGATGGGCATCCCAAACCCCTCATAAAGAGATGGAAGTACAAAAAGTGCAGAATGGCCCAACAATGGTTGGATATGTGCCGTGGGCACATATCCTAGCCACTGAATTTTGGAACTGGCGCCCTCGCCGGGCACCTCCGAAAGTTGGACGTTGGCAGGGAGCCGTCCCATGATCACAAGGGCATAGTCCTGGACATCTTTACATTCCATATATGCCTCGATGAGCCTGGCTATATTCTTGTGTAACGTGCCACCGCCGAAGGCAATGATGTACTTTTCTGGCAGGTCATATTGTGCCCGCAAGGAGTCCCAATCTATGGGGGCGGCTGGCTTCCCCAGCCAACCTGGCCCTTGATGGATCACGGTGATTTTGGCAGGGGCAACGCCAAGCCGTTGACATATGACCGATTTAGAAAAATGTGAGATGGTAATTACATGGTCAGTGACACGAACAGCTCCAGATGAAAACAGACCCAGCATCAGGCGCTTGAACCAGGGAATGCTTTGGCGCACATCCACATAGTTCATGTCATGGACAGTGACCACGTTGATGCACGGAACCACCAATGGTGCGACGTAACCAAGAGAATGAACCAAGTCGATGCGATGTTTGATCAAAAGAAAAGGCAGGACCATCTGTTCATACAAATAGCGCAATGGCCGCTGGACTGCTCTGACGTTGCATACTACTCTCTTTAAATTCGGCGCTTCGGTAAGAGAAAGGGATCTCGACTCCCTATTAAGAAAAACAATATATTCATTTGCCTGATCCAATTCTACCAGCGCGTTCACCAAACAGACGCCATAAGTCTCGGTTCCGCCGCATTGCCCAGGAATCAGGTAAAGCAGGTTTAGTCCAATCCTCATTACCATTCCCCTAGCTTTCCTGCTGTATCAAGGAGCATCACCATTCATAGATTTCGAAATGGGTCGGGGCGATACGAAGTTCTTACCGTAACTATTCTTTTCCCAAGTAAGACCCATCGCCGCTTATGTGTTTGCGTCATACCGAGCTGACATGGGGGCTGCGGGAGTGCAAGCGGGAGACCATGCGGCAGGTTTCCGTGCCAACAAAAGCCAAGAGTCTTTCCAGGCGGTTGCCACAGATGTGACAGATTTGTAGGCCCAGCGCAGGCGATATGGAACCTTGTCAATCATGTGATCGCACGCTCTCAATTCGCGGCATTCGATTCCAAGCAATTCTGCAAGCGACTCCAAGTCGTGCCTCGTATATTCGCGGACATGTCCTCTCCACTCATCGTACCAGAAGAAACTTTCAAACGGTGGGTAGTTCGTTCTGCCAAGCATAACATCGAGCCGCTTTCGTATATTCACGGCATTCGGCACTGTGATTAGCAACAGTCCATTTGGCTTTAACTTCTCCAGCAGCTCATTCAATAGCCGGCGTGGCGATTGATGCAAGTGCTCAATGACGTCATTCATCATGACTAGGTCAAAAACGTTGTCGGTCTCAAGTACCGATGCATTTGTGGAGACATAAAGGTCGATGCCCATTTGGGCGGCAAACGAAAGTATCTTTTCCCGATTCCCCGGTTCAAGGTGCCAATCGTCTTTCAGCTCGTCGATTGCCGAGCAACGATATCCTAGAACTGACAGGGTCGCTGTTTTATCACAAGGACCTGATCCAAAATCTAAAATTTTCGATCCGATGGGTACATGGCGGAGAACTGTAGTCGCTATGTTAGCACAGGAATACTGAGTATGGTCCATGTACCGTTGAAACGGGAACGCTTCTTTCACTGTTTGGATGGCGTTGCTGACTATTTTTCTCACTTAAAGTCTCCTCCTATGCGTGTCGCCTGACTTGAACTGGCTCGAAGCCGTAATTTCCATTTTGCATCTCGGATGTTGGCCATTTACATTCAGTACCCCCGGCGCGTCCGTTATTTCAGGATTTCCATTTTGGCTCCTAAATTGCGCTTAGATCAAAAACCCTCCGGTCTTAATCCCCCGAAGCGCAGTCTCGTCTCCGGAAGCCTTCTTTGGCCTCACGGAAATGTGTGATCAATGGCTTAAACTCACACGACAGATCCTCTCCATTACTCATCAACGTTCGCACAGTCCTGAATGAGCTGCAGCATCGACAAAACCTGCAAGAGCTCCAGTCAATCTATTCCAATAGACAGCGCGGCGTATCGGACTCCGAATGTTTACAACTACTCCAGCAATTGACCGAGTCAATATCTCAGCGAAACCCCACAATACTCCAAGATGGCCAGCACGCAACAGGCGCCAATTCAAGTGTCCAAAGCCCAAGCAATAACGATAACTCTTATGAATATCGCCGCGCGAATATTCGGTCACAGGATGGTAAACCTGAAGATACCCCACGTACTCGATCCGGCATCCAGCGCTCAAAAGACGAGCGAGCAACTCCGTCTCCTCGCCGGACCCGATATCGGTCCCCGCACCTAAACCTTCGTCAAAATATGCGCCCGCGCGCGCCAATGCTTCTCTTCGAACAAATATTCCAACGGAGATGCCAAGCTTAAATACATTGCTGAAAGATACGGTGCACGTTACGCCAACCGGCCGCCTTCCAAAGGAAACGTTTCGGTCAGGGTCAAATACATTTGTACAAATGCAGTCCACACCTGGATTGTTCTGAAAATAGTCCGCGACTCTCTCCAAAAGCTTCGGCTCATACCAGCAATCATCGTCGGGACATGCGATGACATCACCCAAACACTTGCTTATGCCGATATTGCGGGCTTTCGACAAGGAGGTGCGTCCACCGGTCTGCAGTACTGTAAGCCTGATTGGCGCGGAAAGAATGTCACATGAACCTGGCCTCACAAGGTTCTGATTCACAAAGATTACTTCGATCTTGGCTGCAAAGGTCTGATCGGCAATGCTGCGAAAGAATCTCTCAAGCTCGGCTTGTCTATTGTAGCTTGTAACGAGCAATGTGACACTCACTCAGCCACCTACCTTATCTTTGTTTCGCAACTATTAAGAATGCATATGGCTACGAACACCTTGTGACATATTCCTATACACGATTTTTCTCATCTAGCCTGACTATGATAACTGGTTTCGGTAATCTATAGTGGAGCAATATGTACAGCAGATGTAACTGTATACGCTCGTGCTCGCGATGACTTACTCTGTCTATTATTTCCCGTCCTCTTGGTTATATATTTTACAAGAATAACCGACAATAACAATAGTAACCAGAATTCCATTCCACTATATGCAGGTACTGTCGGCAGACTTAGTATTGCATATGCAACTATCCATTGTATTTCAGGCCATTGTCCTCCTTTATACCCCTGTGCATCCACTCTATTATCGACTACACGTCCAATATGACCTCCTAAAACAAATAGTATTACACCACACCAACCGAAGTCCAAGAACATATAGCCAAATCCGTTCTGAGCCGGATTAAAAACAAATTCATACGTTGTTGAAGGTAATATATGCATATTAGCTCCTCGAAACAGCCATGCGACAAATGAGAAGACTCCAGCAAGGCCGTAAGTATGTTGGTTGAGAGTATTAATCAATAATCCAAGATTGAGCATTCCGAGGTTCAAGTAAAGACCTACCCATCCAATTAAACTTATCTCAGAGCCACGACGTACGCTCTGAACTGCCATAAGCACTACCAGAAGAAGCGTGCAACTCAGGGCAATCAAGCGACCATATCGGCTTTTGGTCTGTCGAATCAGGCTGAATGAGACAGGACCAAGCGCAAGTAAAGATAAGCGGTCTATTCTCAATATCGTTCCTGCGATAAACATGGCACAAATTATTGCTGCCAATGCAATGTTTACACGAGTTTTTATACGGTATCCTCGCGCAAGCAATGCTAAGACACAAAATGCAGCTATGACAGTATTCTCTTCAAATACCTTTATTATGCCTGGCAAACCTCCGTCGGCAGAAGACAATGTCATTGTTGCTGCTCGCAGTACATTTGTAACGTCGGATGAATTCGCCGATAGAAGTACTTGAAAGTACTGCACAACGCCCACAGTCTCATTTATCTGTATGATATATATGATGAACCCTATGGTTGCTACTATCGCGAGAAGCAGCATATGCCTAGTCGGTATCTCGTCGCATGAGACAGCGATATCAGATCTATTATGTACCTTCTTCGTGCGTCTTATTAAAGGTGGAGCAAAATAGCCGATTATGACAGCTAAGGCACATAGCAACAAATACATATAAGCCTGCTGCTGATTAGTCTTTGCACTCGAGGCAAGAATGTCGGGCACGGGGATTAGCGCACACCCAATTATAATTACTAACACAGAAAATAGAAATGACTTGAAAATCATCTTTCTGGGCTCCCTCGTCTTTGCATAGGCTAATACGTAATTATGTAGCGGGCTGCAGGCCAGCAATTCGTCAGTTCTTAGCGCAATTCCTCTTCTGACGATTGATGTACGTTCTTAGCAGAGCCTCTAAGGCCTGTTACACGGGCTTCGCCAAACCATGGCGGCGATTTAAGAAACAAGTGTCTACTTATAGACTTTCCTATTAGATTTATAAAGCGCAACGTTTACATACTCGTTGCCAATTGAAAGTCAGGATACTATTTCTATTTGTCATGTCGCGCCGATCGTAACCTTAGCGACTGCAACTAGCAAATCTACTTCACGCTACTAACCCTTAAAACGTGTGCGGCGCATATGAAGGACATCCCCGAACGACCTCAGCGCATTTGCCACGCTTTTGGGCCGGCATGCACGCGACCAACGCTTGAACACGATCTTTCTGCCTTCGCGACCACCCCGTCGTATAGCTTGGAGGCAGTTCAATGGGTTCCACCAATCGAACTCATCAACCAGTCGAAAGTAATTGGGCATGCGGATCTCGTTTGGACAGTAGAGTTCTGTGCCCGTATTCGGATGCCTCCTATACAGATAGCCCACTTCGTCAATATTGACGTAAGCGCCGTGCCGCAGTAGTTGCAAACCGAACTTCAAATCCGAAACCCACCAATAGCTTGAATCAAACAATAAATCTTCGGCATCTTTTCGGCGAAACATGATGCTCGAAGGTCCGCCAATATAATTACCAAGACCACTTAGGCACAGATTTAGCATCCGCTCCGCGGAGCACTCTCCCGGAAACTCACGAAATATGTTTCCTTCGCGCAACTCACTGTCGGTAGCGCACAAATCGCAGGTAACCAGGGCAACGTCGGGGCGTCTTCGGAGAACCTCCATTTGTTTTAGCAGCACTCCATCGACAAGCACATCGTCGGCGCATAGATGCCTCATATACTTCCCCCTAGCCTCGGCTATGCACCGCGTCGCGCTATAATGTGGACCGAAGTTCTCGGGGTTTTTGAAATAGCGAATATACTGATTATTGAGCCCGCGCACCAACGCTTCCGTATCATCTTGAGAAGCATTGTCAACGATTACGATTTCAAAGTCCTCCAGGCCTTGGCGCATTACCGAACCGATTGCATCAGGCAAGAAATGCGCGGAATTATAGGTATAAATGCAAATTGACAACTCAGGCGCGTTCATAATTACACCCCCCTTCCATTCGATCCGTTTATCGTTTGCGGTGAGTCTCCACCGTAGACTGACAAATAAATCTGCAACAACCCAAGGGAAGATCATCCTAGCGCGAACGGTTCGCAACGGCTTAGGAATAGGCTTGCACTTATGCAGTACCCATCAGACTTGCAATCATCACTCATAGCGCTCACGCTTTTTCCACACATCCGCCGACCGTGTGCGAAGCGGGCGACGGGTGCCATTGCAGGCGCTTGGTAATGAAGATATACGTCCCATAAGCGAGACCGAAGACTCCGCTGGTGCAGAAATAACCTAGCGTCACCCCTGTGGCGCCCCAGTATTTCCCCATAAACAGAGTACTGCATGCCGTAAGAACGCCAATCGCAATTGAAGACGGGAGAAACGGCTCGCGCTTGTGCGCGCGCAGATAGATCGCCTCGCTGAAGACGATATGATTACAGAGGACCGTGGCCAGCAGAACGGCAAAGACAGAAAAGGGCAAGACCCGCGCCGCCAGATGCGGAAAGCGCTGGATGGTGACGGCGAGGCCCAACAGCATCGCCACGGCTCCGGCAACCAGCAGAAGAGTGGATTGCCATAGGGTACGAAAGAAGAGGCGGTCCAGTGTCCCAAATTCGCGGCGCGCCACCAGCGCCCCAAAGTGCGAAGACTTGGTGTTCATCCATGAGATGGCGATAGCACTCAGTGCCGACGCAATGCTCAACGACATGCCCATCCGACCCGCTTCTGTTGCGCCGCGATAGGCGAAGAGAACCGGATTGAAGAGCTGAAAAATGAAGTAGCCGCAGAGCCAACTGATGGCAATGCGCCATTGGAAAGGCCAAATCTCGCGTCGCCAACTCACGATATGTAGGGATGTGTTGTGGCGAAGAAGCGGCAGCAGCAATTTGCGCTGGGTAAATAGAAAGCAACCGCCAGCAATCGCCTGGCCGAAGATGATCATGGCCGGAGCGAAAAGTCCGTAGTGCAGCAGAAGTGCTGTCCAGGCCATCAGGCTTCCCGCGAAGGCCTGGGTGAAGCGCATGCGCGCTACCTGGTGGATTCGCCCGCAGCCTTCAAGAAACGCAAAAAGCGGGTCTATCTGGAAGGTGAAGGTCGTAGCCAGAACCGCCGCAATCCAGGGCAGTTGCCAGGAAACAGAAACTCCCGGTTGGCGGTGGGCATGAAAAAAGTGGTAACCCGCGGGCAAGAGCGTGGCGGCCATCAGCACGGCCCCAACCGTGTACCAACGAACCGCCTTTTGCAACACGGAAGCAAGGCGGGAGTGGGCGACCGGGTCACCGGCAATCGAGCCGTCGTCCTGAATGTGCAGGTACGCGCGCTCATGGGCAGCCAACTGCAGAATCACGAAGGAGAAGCCCAATTCAAAGACGATCTGTAGCGCAACCAGACTAGAAAAGGTAAAGTAGTAACCCTGTTCGGCGGGAGTGAGGAAGCGAGCGATGAGCAAAACTGTGATGACGCCGGCCAGAGTGCTCCACCCGCGCGCCAGAACCGTGAAGGCAATAGCGCGGTCCACTCCGATGAAGCGCTTCAGCCGAAAAAACAGCGGGTTGGGCGCCAGGCGCATCTGTTCTTCGTAGCCTATAGGTGGCTGCTCCTCGATCTCGCCCATTAGCGGATCACCGCTGGATGCGGTTTCCGGCATAGCATCTCTGATGCTTGAACGATGCCCTCGATGCTCAACCCCTGCGCCGCACGCAACTGTTCCTGCGAACCGGAGGCTTTGATCGGAGATTTGGTGAGCCGCAGCGGCCGAAACGCGACAGCGCGACCGCGCAAAACAAGCGTTTCCGCAACGGCGGTTCCAAGTCCGCCGGGACCGTGCTCTTCCACCGTCAAAATAGCTCCAGTCTCATCCGCCGCATTGAGAATCGCCGAGTTATCCAGCGGGGCCAAAAACGGCATACTCAAAATGCGAGGATAAATGCCGCGCATACGCAACTCTTCGTTCGCCTTGAGAACTGTACCCAGCATGCCTCCGATGCTGATGATCGTCAGATCAATTCCGTCAGCAACCTGAATGCCCTTGCCAAGCTCCACCTCTGTATCTTCGGAGTGCAATACCGGCTCGCCCGCTTTGCCAAGGCGCAGATAGGCCGGTCCTTGGTGACTGGAAAGAATCGAGGTAATGGCGCGCGCTTCAATCGGATCGGCAGGAGCGGCTATCACAAGATTCGGCATGGCCGAAATTACCGCAAGGTCTTCGACTCCGTGATGCGTGTATCCATGACTACCGTATGCAAGCCCGCCCCCCACGGCAACGATCTTAACATTGAGATTGTGATAGCAGACGTCATTCCGGATTTGTTCGAGACAGCGCATGATTGGGAAATTCGCAATGGAATAGGTGAAGACCGTTTTTCCCATAAGGGCCAACCCTGCGGCAATGCCAGTCATGTTCTGCTCCGCAACTCCGGCGTTGAGATAGCGTGATGGAAACCGATCCGCAAATGTATCAAGCACGTTATATCCCAAGTCGCCGCATACAAGCCAAATGCGCTCGTCCACCTCCGCAAGCGCACATAACTGATCGATGAACGCGGTTCTCATAGCTCCGCTCCCAGCTCGCGCATCGCGGTCTCCACCTGCTTTACGTCAGGCGTCTTGTAGTGCCACGCCAACTGGTCCTCCATAAAGCTCACACCCTTCCCTTTTATGGTGTGAGCAAGCACCAGATTTGGCCTGCCCGGCTCAAATGGAAGTTCAGCGAATGTGTCAGCAAGTTGCTGCATATTGTGACCATCCACTTCGCGCACGGCCCAGCGAAAGGCTCGAAATTTGTCGGCCAGCGGCTCCAGGTCGAGAACATCTTTCACGCGTCCAAAACTCTGAATCTTGTTGTAGTCCACAATTAGCAGCAGGTTGTCCAACTCATACTGAGGCGCAAACAGAATCGCTTCCCAATTCGATCCCTCGTCCAATTCACCATCGCTGCAAAGCACCACAGTACGAAAAGTTAACTTTTCTCGTTTGGCCGCTAAAGCGATTCCGCACCCCACCGGCAATCCATGCCCCAGTGAGCCGGACGACAGCTCAACACCTGGCACACCGCTGGTTATATGTCCGGTCAGGCGCGAACCAAGTTCGCAGTACGTCTCTAACTCACCCACCGGAAAGAATCCGCGCTCCGCCAGTGCAGCATAGACCATGGCGGCTCCGTGCCCCTTGCTTAAAATAAATCGATCGCGCTCCGGCCAGCTAGGCCGCTCGGGATCTACCCGCAATGCGTTCCAGTACAAACAGGCAACAATATCCGCCATGGAAAGGCAACTGCCCAGGTGAGAGGCACGCGCACGATGCACCATGCGCACCGTGCGCGCCCGGAGGCTCTGCGCAACTTCCGAAAGTTTTTGAACAGTGATCATGCCTGACTCACTTCCCTGCCTGTGTTCGGAGATTAAGCGAGGATTCCGCGAATGCATCTGCAGATATACGCTACTTGATCGCGTTTGAGGCACACACCGCTGGGAAGATTCATAGCTCGATCGCCGATCCGGTGAGCCACAGGTTCTGGTTCCTGCACCACGGGCCAGACAGGATACTGGCTAATAGCCGGAAATACTGAACGTGTATCCACGTTGCGTTCGCGCAGTTTCTTCCGCAACTCGTCCCGCGAAATGGATGCACTCTCCTCAACTTCGATACTGCTCATCCAATATATGCTGCGCGCCCAGGGCATCTCGCGGTTGAGCCGAATTCCGCGGACATCGCCAATGTCCTCCAAATACCACGAAAAAATTCTGCGCTTGGCCTCGATCATCTCATCAACGCGTTCGAGTTGGCCCAATCCGAGCGCTGCTTGCACATTGGCCATCTTGTACTTGAACCCGGTTTCCTCTATCCAGAATGTGCCGGGCCGGCGCCCCTGGTCCCAGATTGTGTAGGCTTTCCGGAACAGTTCTTCGTTGTTTGTAACCAGCATCCCGCCCTCGCCCGTTACCATCAACTTGGCACCCTGAAAGCTAAACCCCGCAAAGTCGCCGAATGTGCCAGTCTTTCGTCCTTCGAATTCAGCGCCGATGGCGGGTGCTGCATCCTCGATCACGCGCAAGTTGTGTTTCTTCGCGATCTCCATGATGCGACCCATTTGAGCCGGATGGCCGTAAAGATGCACCGGCATGACCGCCTTGGTACGAGAAGTGATTTTTGATTCGAAGGACACTGGATCGAGGCACCAACTGCCGGCTTCGATATCGGCAAAGATGGGGGTTGCGCCCACGTACACGACTGCATTTGCAGTTGCTACCCAAGTGACATCCGGAACTATAACTTCGTCGCCCGGACCGATTCCGAGAGCGGCCAGAGCCAAGTGAAGTGCGCCGGTACAACTTGAGGTACTCAAGGCGTAACGAGTACCGATGTAATCGGCAAAAGAGGTTTCGAACTTCTGGATATACTTATTCCACTCGCTATTCCAACCGGAGCGTGCGGCGTCAAGCGCAAACCAAGCTTCTTTGCCACTGATGGATGGACCGGCTGTAAGGATCAGCTTATCCCCAAGGCACCTATCCGGCTGACGGTACACCATTCGAAGAAAGCTCTTGTCCGGAAGCGCCGTGTCGCCGTTGTCAAGTGGACGATATGAGACGCACTCTCCTTCGATGTGCTTGCGCAGTGGCAGTTTTTGATCTTCTTGGAACCCAAGCTTCCGATAGAAACCGACAGCGCGATCGTTATCATCAAAAACACGCAAGAATATTGATTTCGGGCCAATAGTCTCTTCTGTCCAGCTGACCAGAACCTGCATGGCTTCACTCATGATGCCAGGGCTGGCTTGCTTTTCGCCTCGAACGACGTTATCGATTTCAACCTCGCAATCGTCGTTCAAGCAGTTGGCGAGCCCGAGGTGGCCGACTGGTTTCCCGATGTGGTCGAGTACAAGGAACAGCAGGCGGTCGGGAACATCGAGAAGCTTAGAGCGAAGCCAGGATGCAGTACCCTCATCGGTAACAGGAAACTGGCTAGGATAAGCAAAAGAGTTCTCAAGGCGCCATCGTGAGAACAGAGAGATCAGGGGAGAGTCACCGGCGTGCAGCTCGCACACTGGCGCAAGGTAGCCGCCGCAAAGCGGTAGAGCCAAACTCGTGACTAGTAACTGATCTAGGCGGGTACACCGCTTTAAGAACCGGAAGTTCTCTTCGATCGCTTTTCGATAGACAATAGTCTCTCGGACACGACCTACCTCAGCCACTTCAAGTTCGCTTTCTCTCTTACACACTGTCATTTGAGTTCCTCCAGTTCATGGTTCTCTACCAATTAAAATGTCGGGGGTTTCTCCGCGGCTGAATGTTAGATTCCGAAATGATCAATAGCACATGTCACAATGTGCCTCATTTTGCAGTCACTGCCAATGTTAGGCTTTCGACAATATGGTCCAGCATCGGTTCGGTCAATCCAGGATACAAGCCGATCCAAAACACGTTATTCATAACATAATCGGTGTTCTTCAGGTCGCCGACTACCCTGTATGCAACACCCTTGTAGGCAGGTTGGCGTGCGAGGTTTCCCCCGAACAGCAGCCGCGTTCCGATCCTCTGGGATTCGAGATAGCCGGTTACTCTGTCTCTCGTCAGCCCCGACTCCGGCTTCACGGCCAACGGAAATCCAAACCAACTCGGATCCGAATCTGAAGTTGCTCTCGGCATCGCCAAAATCTCCGCATGATCCTTTAGGCTTTCATATAGCCGCCTGAAGTTCTTGCGTCTCGCTTCGATAAAACCGGGCAGTTTCTTCAGCTGGGCAGCTCCAACTGCGGCCTGCATGTCTGTAGCCTTAAGGTTATAGCCGATATGAGAATACGTGTACTTGTGGTCATATCCGCACGGCAAATCCCCCAGTTGCCAACCAAACCGCTTACCGCATGTGTTGTCTTTGCCCGGATCACACCAGCAATCCCGTCCCCAATCTCGGAACGACTCGATCAAAGTCTTGAGCAGCGGCGAATTTGTCATCACACAGCCGCCTTCACCCATCGTAATGTGATGTGCCGGGTAGAAGCTGGCCGTCGCCACGTCGCCGAAGCTTCCCACTTTCCTGCCCTTGTACTCAGAACCGATCGCGTCGCAGCAATCTTCAATTAACCAGAGATCGTGCCTCTTGGCGAAAGCCACCACGGCTTCTACATCGAAGGGGTTCCCCAGCGTGTGCGCAAGCATAATCGCACCTGTTCTTTCGGAGAGTGCATCGTCGAGTTGGGAAACGTCCACATTGTACGCCGGGATGGTGACGTCTACAAATACGGGCACCAAGTTGTTCTGGATGATTGGGTTGACCGTGGTAGGGAAGCCAGCGGCGACCGTAATCACTTCGTCCCCTGGCCTCAAACGTCGATCTCCAAGCTTCGGCGATGTCAGACAGGACAGCGCCAAGAGGTTCGCCGATGACCCCGAGTTCACGAGGATCGCGTGACGGACCCCCAGAAAATGAGCAAACTCCCGCTCGAACTGCTCGGCGAAACGTCCTGTCGTCAGCCAGAAGTCCAAAGAGGCATCAACCAGATACTGCAACTCGGTGGCATCGAAGACCCGTCCACTCACCGGTACAGGTGTCTCGCCCGCAGTAAAGGGCGTCGCGCCGAACGCCTCGGAGTGGAACTCCGCCACGAGTTCAAGTACCTGTTTTCTCAATCGGTCAGCTTTATCACTCATAATGCCAAGAACTTCCGGTACCACGTGATGGTCCTGTTGAGACCATCATCAAGGTTGTAGAGCGGTTGCCATCCGAGAACCTCACGCACCTTCGACGCGCTCAGGTATTGGTGTCGGATCTCGTTGCTCACTTCGTTCCGAACGTCGGGTTGAAGGTTGCTGCCCATCCGGTCCAGTATCTGCCTAACAAGGTCGAGCACCGAGATTTGTAGCTCGTATGAAAAATTGAACGCCTCGCCGCGAAGTTCCGAGCGGTTCGCCAGCCCTTCAGCCAGTGTCATATACGCTGCCGCACCGTCTTCCACATAAAAGTAATCGCGCACAAATTTCCCGTCGGAGCGTATGATGGGCCGCTCTCCTCGCAACACTGAGCGAATCGTTCCCGGCACAATCCGGTTCCAGTTCAGGTCGCCTCCACCGTAAAAGTTCCCGCAGCGGGTAATGGCCACCGGGAGCTGATAGCTCACGGCGTACATATGGGCGATCATATCGGCACAGGATTTGCTTACGTCATATGGATGCTGTCCCTGTAACGGCGTATCTTCCGAGTAAGGAAGAACCGTCTGATCGCCATAAGCCTTGTCGGAGGAAGCTACAACGATCGATTTCACCACGGGCGAACGGCGGCAAGCTTCCAGCAGATTCCATGTCCCCAGGATGTTGCTTTCGAACGTCGAGATCGGATTGCGGTTCGCGATGCCGACAATCGTTTGGGCGGCCAAATGAAAGACTGTGCTTATCTCATACTCGCCGAGGATCCGCTCTAGGCATTCACGGTCTCGCACGTCACCCCGAACTACCTTTACGCGCTCAATATCCCGCGAGCCGACCATCTCGGACTGCGGCACCCAGTCCCGCACCAGGCATATAACATCAGCGCCCACAGTCAGTAGACGCTTGACAAGCCAGCTGCCGACAAGCCCCGTGGCCCCGGTGACGAACACTGGCCTGTCTTGCCAGAATCGCTCTGTCATTTCCAGACCATCCAGGAAGCCTTACCCGATTGCCACAGTTCATTCAGATAGAGATACTCTCTGTATGTGTCCATCGCAAAAAAGAAACCATCGTGACGATAAGCCATCAGTTGGCCCTCCGCGGCCAGGCGTTCCAGCGGCTTGCGCTCTAGGATACAGGCATCGCCTTCGATGTATTCAAATAGCCGTCGTTCAAACACCAAGAATCCCGCGCTTGCCCAGCCATCCAGTTGTGGCTTCTCGTTGAATGCGAGGACCTTGCCATCGTTTTGGGTTTCAAGCATGCCGAAGCGCGATTGCGGACGCACCGTTGTTATTGTTGCAATTTTTCCATGGCTCTTATGAAACGCCAGAAGCTCCGTGATGTTCACATCGGCGAGTCCATCACCATACGTCACCAGGAAAGTATCGCCATCCACATACTTCTCAATACGCTTGATCCGTCCGCCGGTCATCGTTTCCTGGCCGGTTTCGGCCAAAGTTACGCGGAAGTCCTGTTCCAAATGCGCGCCATTGAAATCGACGTGTGACTTCTCGCCCAAACAGATCGTGAAATCACTGTTCATCGCCTCGTAGTTCAGGAAATATTCTTTGATCATGTTGCCGCGGTAGCCGAGACAAAGGACAAAGTCACGGTAGCCGTAGTGAGCATATATCTTCATACTGTGCCACAAGATGGGCTTGCCCCCTATCTCAACCAGGGGTTTCGGGCGGTACTCTGTCTCTTCTCTGAGCCGAGTGCCTTGTCCACCGCATAGGATGACAACCTTCATGTTGATACCTTTGTTACTGCAGGGTTGATTCATCGGCTCTGAGCAAGAATCTGAAGGCAGCCCATGAGGTCAGGAGCTTGCGCTCTTTGGCCCCCTGAGCGCGTAGCTGAGTTCTTCAAGCCGTCTGGCAGTAATCGGATCGGATTGCACAAGCTCCTTGCCCCACAAAAGCAATGCCAGAATGCATCCAGCGAATAATCCCAGAAACGTGGCGACCAGAACGATCAGAGCGCGCTTCGGCGTCGACTTGTGGTCCGGCTCGATGGCCAGCTCCACGACCTGAATGATGGCCGCATCTTTGGATTCATCCAGCTTGGCTGCGTCGTATTGCTTCATCAGCATGTCAAAAAGAGCCTGTTGATATTGCACTTCGTGCGATGCGCGAAGATATTCCAGCCCTGCGGCAGGAACGTTCCCAAGCGCAAGCCCGGCAATTCCAGAAACGTGATTATTCTGCTCCAGGCGCGATTCCTCGGCCTGTAGAGAGCCCAATTCCCTTTCTACCAATTGCACATCGGGATTCTGTTCCGTGGAATAGGAGCGCAACGCCTGCACCTCTACCTGTTTAGCTGCGACCTGCGCGCGAACGGCGGTAAGGCTCTCTATCATCGCCTTGGCTTGCGCGTCCAACTGGACCAGGCCTTTCTGCTGTTGAACCTGCTGGAAGGCAAGTTCGGCCGCGACCAGCGCATCCTTGGTCTGCTTCAACTGCTCTTCATAGAAAAGCCGCCGCTGCGAGGCCTCTGTTACCGCAAGGGACTTGGTCAGAATGCGGAGTTCGTCGGTGTAGGCGTTGGCCATCTCGGCGACGCGCTTCCCGTCCTTATCCGTGACTGACACCGAGATAAATCCGTTCTTTTCAGAAGTAACCAAGGTATTGCTCGCCAGTTCCTTACGGGCAGCCGTCATGTCTTTGGCGCGGTACTCCGTTGCCAAGCTGAACCTCTGGATGATTGCGTCAGCTATCGGGCGTGAATTCAGCAGGCCAATGTAAATGTCGTTGGGATTCTTCAGGCCCAGTCCCCCGCCTGCAAGCGCTGCCAAGGAGCCCCCACCAACGCCTGTCAGTTGGTTCATCATCAACATTGAGGCCGTTGATTGAGTCTGTTGTGGCGGCATGATTTTGGTCGTTGCCGTATATCGCGCGGGAAGTACCAGGGAAAGAATCACGCCGGCAAGCGTGGCAATGCCGGTGACCTTCGCGATCAACCACTTCCGATAGGCAAGCTGCGTGAGGAGATCGATTAGGCTGACTTCATAGCTATCGTTGGACACCACTGATAAGGAGGTGTCGTCGATTGCCTCTGCCGGTTCTTCGATGGAAAAGTCTTTTCCGGTCATTGCTAACACCATTATGGGAGTACCGTTCCAAGTACAGCGCCTGTCACGGCAGCTCCTGAGATAATCTGTGCGTAATTAGCAAATGTCTGGAGTCCGCTTGATACTCTGAGCTTCTCCGGGACAACAATGGCGTCACCGGGCAGCAACTTCAGGTTTCCATAGCTGCCATGAGAGTGGCTGGTCCGTGATTGGCGGCTGACGACTGTTCCGTCAGCGCGGATCACGAAGATGCGCTTTGGATCCGCTTCACGGGTGGCGCCACCCGCATCGTTCAGATAGGCTATGAGCCGCTTTCCAGGCTCAAAGCGTAAGGCATTCGCGTTATACACAGCGCCGGCCACTTCGACCGTGCTGAGCCGTGGCGGGATATAGAAGGCATCCCCATCTTCAAGAGGAAAATCTGGCATGTCCGCAATGGTTTCGGCACCGGGCTTCATGTCCAGAACCACCCGGCCTGTTGGTTTGATCGATGCTAGCCTGGCAAGCGCGGCTTGCTGCATTGCAAGTTGTGCTTGTTGGTCGGCTCCGGTTTGGCCTGTTTGCGGCACGGCATTCGCAAACTTGGCTG
Source organism: Occallatibacter sp. (assembly GCA_049520075.1). Lineage (GTDB taxonomy): Bacteria > Acidobacteriota > Terriglobia > Terriglobales > Acidobacteriaceae > Telmatobacter. The sequence goes on from JBEKQD010000042.1 coordinate 27,365, forward strand.
TGAGTTCCCTTTGCATCTGCTCCGTCGATTGCTGAAGTTGCTTCTCTTGAGCCTTGCGAGCCGAAACGCGCGTAAGGATAGAAGCATAGAGGTAAGAATGCGGAGTAAGCCCTCCGGCCTGTTTCACCACATCTCTTAACGTCTCACCTGGATTTACGCGGTACACTCCCGGCGCGTTTACTTCTCCGCCCACTTGGACAAAGGAAGCGTGCTTTTCCATGGGCAATTCAAGATCCGCCCGCGAGAAGATGGTGATGACGTCTCCAGCCCTCAAAAGCTGATTGTCGGGAGATGCGGGGTTGTCGATTGCACCGGCAAGACGAAACGGGATCAGGTGGGTACTCAAATCACGCTCGTCAAGCCGCTCGATCACCGCGTATTCCCAGTTGATCTCCGCGTTTAATTGGCCAACGGTGTCAATAATCGGAGTGCGTGAGTTCCAGAACTGGCCGTTGCGCTGGCTGCCCGGCTGATTGGCGCGTAAGATTCCGGATTGACCAGCCTGTGCATTGCCGGGTTGGTCAGTCCGCGGGTTTCCATACTGATCAGCCTGTCCATTGCCGTATTGGTCAGTCCGCGGGTTTCCATACTTATCAGCCTGTCCATTGCCGTATTGATCAGTCCGCGGAATTCCATTCTGATCTGCCTGCCCATTGTCGTATTGGTCCGTCTGCGAGTTTCCATACTGATCATCCTGAGCGTTGCCGAATTGGTCAGTCCGGGGGGGTCCATACTGATCTGGGCCCAGGTCGCGCCGCTGGCCGTTCTGCTGTTCGCGAAACTGCTCTAAGCGCGGGTCTCCAAACGGATGAGTAGAAATGCGCGGGACAAGGTGGTTTTCGCGGTTCCAATAATCTCTCGTGATCAGAAAGCCACGAGAAGGGATCAGATCCGAAATCCGCATTCCTTCCTTCCATGCATAAAGGCCGGGCTGAGCGACATTGCCCCGCAGCGTCACTGCGTTTTCAAACTTCGGCGAAAGCGGAAAGACGCGCAGCAGGTCTCCATCCTTGAGTAAGTGTTCCTGTCCCGATGCATCCAGCGCGAATTCTTCAACCTGACGACTGCTGTGGTTCTCAATCCGCTCCACTACTATCCGCTCGGCGTCAGCGAGGCTCGTCATTCCTCCCGCGCCTTTGATAGCGGCGCCTACCGTCGTCTCGCCTTTCAATTCGTAGATGCCGGGCATGTTGACATCACCACTGATAGCGATCTGCGCTTCAATCGAAGGAAAGTAGATAACATCGCCTGGGAGTAGCCGGACATCGTGCGATTTGTCGCCCTTCTGCATCAGATCGTAGATATCAAATTCAGTTATTGTCTGGCCTCCGCGCCGTAGCTGAATATGACGCATTGTCCCGGTTGCCGATGGGCCTCCAGAGGCAAATAGGGCATCGACCAGCGTGCTCAAGGAACTGACCGTGTACCCGCCGGGCTGCCTTGCACTGCCCAGAACAAATATCTGAATCGATCGAAGCTGCCCCATGGCTACATTCAATTCAAAGTCCTTGAATAGAGCGCCGATGGCCGAATGCAGATACCCTTCTGCTTGTTCATAGCGCAAACCGGCTACGGTCAGGCTCCCCACTTTTGGCAGATAAACCTGCCCGTTCCTGTCGACCGTGACGCGGGAATCAAGGTCTATCTTCCCCCAGGCCCGTATCAGCAGCTCATCCCCAGGCCCCAGCACATAATCTGCTGGCACAGGAACATGCTCTACGGGCGCGAAGGTCGTCGGAACTTCGTCGAACAGTTGACGACCGTATACAGGAAGCGGACGGCCAGTTGCATCCTCGGCAAACTTCTCAAACTCTGACTTCTGTTTGAGCGGCCCGACAATCCTCATCGCCGACTGTATCGGTGTTGGCACAGACACGTTGGGGATGGTGGTACGAGGAATGCCATTGTCGTAATAGGCTCCTTGGCCGGCCTGACGCGGTATTTGCACCGGAGGCTGTGTGGTGCCTGTCGAAAGCTCTTGTCCTGAGGTCGAGCTTGGAATGGACTGGGTCGATTCACTCGGGGTGGTGAGCACGGATTGCCCAGCACAAAGCGTGCAGGGAAGCAGGAATAGCAAGAACGCCTTTGATCTCATAAGAAGCAACTCGTCTGACTTAAATGGGGGCTACACAGCGAAGAAGCAATCCATACCTGGAGATCGCTTTCTGCCTCGGATGGTGCGAAATGGCTCGCTTCAAATTGCCGTCATCCTCTCGCACAGTCTAGTTCAATAGAGTTGCCCGGTTTAGTTTAGCCACCACCGGGGTCTCGGTCTGCTCAGGAGGAGCCAGGGTCTTGTCTAGGCCTGAATTGTATGGCTTGATAGACAAGGCAGTTTTCAAAAGCTCGGTCCCGGGATTATAGTCCGGAACCAATTCCTTGAGCATCAGCACGAGGTTGGCGATGTCTTGTCCATCAACAATTGCTTGCAGGCGGAGCAAAGACGCTTTGATTTGCATTGCATCGACATCCTGATGGCAGGCGTAGCTTCTAATCTTGGAGTGCGAAGTTGGAATCAGATGTTCGTCATGCAGATTCAGTTCTTCGAACATTTTCTCCCCTGGACGAAGACCGGTAAATTGAATCTCGATGTCTCGTTCAGGCTGCAACCCCGAAAGCAGAATTAGATTCTTGGCTAGATCCGCGATCTTGACAGGCTCGCCCATTTCGAGAACGAATACCTCTCCACCCTTGCCGATCGAAAAAGCTTGCAATACCAACTGGGTCGCCTCAGGAATGGTCATAAAATAACGAGTCATCTCAGGGTGAGTGACAGTTACCGGGCCACCCTCGGCAATTTGCTCCTTGAAGATTGGAACAACACTTCCGTTGCTTCCTAGTACATTTCCGAAGCGCACCGCAACAAACTTGGTCCCGCCCTCCATCTGAAGCGCGCGAATCAACAACTCCGCTATGCGCTTTGTAGCACCCATGATGCTGGTCGGCCGAACAGCCTTATCCGTAGAGATCATGACAAAATCGCCGACTCCGTGCTCAGCCGCCGCACGGGCAACGTTCCAGGTCCCGAAGATGTTAGTCTCGACGGCAGCGAAGACGTGCCTCTCCATTAACGGGACGTGCTTGTAGGCGGCTGCATGAAACAGAATCGACGGGCGATGGTGTTGCATTACCCTTTTCAGAGCGCCACGATTGGTAATGCTGCCAATCTCCGGGCAAAAAGTTAAGTATAGAAAGCTTTTAGTCATCTCTCTGTCAATATGAAAAAGGGGAGTCTCCGCCTCATCGAAACCCACAATGGCAAGCGGACGGAAGGGCGCGATCTGGCGGCAGATTTCCGACCCAATAGAGCCCGCTGCGCCCGTCACCATGACAACCCGCCCTTTGATGCGCTCACGAATGCGGTCCATGTCAAGCTGCACTGGCTTCCTGCCCAGCAAATCTTCTACAGAAACCTCTCGGATCTGCTTGCCCAATTCCGTGCCCTGAATAAGTTCCCCCAAACCCGGCACCATCTTGTATTCCACTTTGGCATCAGTGGCAAGCCTCAAAATGCGCACCATTTGCGGTCCCGTCGCAGCCGGAATCGCAATGAGCAATCTCTTGATGGCGTGTTTCTGCACCAACGCCTTGAGAGCATTTCCGGTTCCGAGTACCGGCTCTCCATACAAGGTCAGCCCGACTTTGCCTAAGTCGTCGTCGACAAAGCCTATGACATCGCACATTAGGGACTGATTCTGCTGTAGCTCCTGTAACAGCGCTAGCCCTGCATCGCCGGCACCGTAAATAAGTGTTCTCGTCCGCTCGCCATCGGCACTTCCCTTGCTCCTAGCGGTGAAGATCACTCGAACCGCCAGTCGGCCTCCCAAAGCGAGCACGCAGGAAATCAGCCAATCAAGCAAGTACACCGAGCGCGGAATACCCACTGGTCTTGTCAGAAAGAATATGGCCAGGCCGCCTATTAGTGACCCTGCCGACACGGCCAAGGCAATTCGCACTGCATCAGAAACCGAGGTATGCCGCCAACTTCTCTGGTCTATCGCACCCACGATGAAGAACGCGCACTTTGCCGCTGCCCAGATACACAGGGCGATCTCCATCGGGCCGAAGTATCGGGCAGGCAATGCACCGTCGAATCGCAATTCAAATGCGAGAAATGTAGCAAGGACAAATGCAGTCAAGTCCAGAAAAAATACAGCGGACATGCGCCCAATACTACGCACTCGATCCGGTCGAGCAAGCTTTGATACTGGAGACATATTTCCCTTCCCCTTCAATGCTTAGCGCAACAAACATCCATCGATGAAGCCACTACCGGCTCTAAATCTTCAGCGCCCACTTGGACTGCAGCGTGCTGATTAATCAGTTCGACTGTCAGCACGAACCGCATGCTGTCGTTCTTTCTTACAAGAGTCCCCTGAAGACCTTGCATCACACCGGCCTTAATACGAACTTTTTCGCCGACAACAAGGTCACGGTACGGTTCAATCCGCTGCCTGCAAAAGCCAGAGCGAAGAAACTCGACCTCGGAATCCGGAATATAGGCACACCCTCTGTTGCCCACAATCCGCAGTACTCCGGGAGACTGGAGAACCTTTCCCCGTTCCCTGAAATTGATATGTACAAACAGATACGTTGGAAACAGCGGTAAGGTAAGCTTCATCCGTTGCCGGTTCTTCCAAACCCGGACAGTTTCATAGACAGGGAGAAATGACTCAATTTCCCGCAGGTCAAGATGCTTCACTACTGACTTTTCATGTTGCGGAACAGTGAATACCGCGTGCCAATAGCGGTCGCTTGCAGGGACAGCAATTGACGACTTCAGCGTGAGATGACCGCAGGAAGTTTGACTCATCGTCCGTTGATTCACCTGGAGCCTCTGATTTGACCAAGGCATCGCGCAAACGACAGAGAGCAAAGCCCCGGCGTGCTAAAGGATGAATTGGGGAATACTTATCGCCTTGCTGTGTATCAAACTGTGCATGGCTCCGCCATGCTGACTTAGCGAAACGCTATGCTAAGCCCTTCAATCAGTGATTACCAATCCAAGGCTCTCTTACAGGGGAATGAACACCGCGTCGAAACCATCAAGAGTTGGGAAGACTCTTGCATAAGCCGGTCAACAATGCGATCGAGCATCTCATTCTTAGTGAGGTTCTACTTACATTGTGGCCGCAGCCAGGAAATCGTTTCAAACCTCACATAATAATGGACAATTGTGCTCTGAAAAGGGGACATTTGCGCCTCATTTACAATCGCGGGCCGCCGCCTTGAGGATAAATCCCTTGCCTTCGTGTTGGCAAGGCTTCCATGTTCTGCAAATTGCTTGTCCTCATGAGGGTCAATCCCATATTTGGTCAAGCGATTACAGGCGCCTTGTCAAGGGTGGAGCAAACGAATGCTTGGTTTTGCTCTGGCAGGTAAGATCAGCGCCTCCCAAGACATTATGGAGGCGTATCCTGCTTCCTGTTTTCTTCGACGCAGAAAATAACTAGCTGATTACAATAGTCTGATCGAACACATAGCAAAATGGCCAGCAGGGGACGCTCGCAAGCTGCCTGAAATCAAGATCATACGAGAGAAATCCGGCTGCGGCGGCGATTCAAGTTGGCAAACGTTTCAAATTAGCCAAAAATTGATGCAGCCTGCCCAGTTACTGGCCTGCCCAATACCCACGCACGCTTTCCGGCGTCCAGGATCCCAATATGCCGGCTCAGCATTGTAGTTATGCCCGCGGGTCGGATCCCTTCAAAACCGTCTCCGTCTGCTTGCTGCGAAACTGCTCCAACTGCTGCGCAATTGCCTTGTCTTCTAGCGCCAGAATAGCCGCGGCAAAGAGACCGGCATTCTTCGCTCCCGCCTCCCCAATGGCGAATGTCGCCACCGGTATTCCGGCCGGCATTTGCACGATTGACAACAGTGAGTCCAGACCACTCAGCGCACTGCTCTTCATCGGCACGCCCAGCACCGGCAGGCTCGTCTTGGCCGCCAGAAATCCCGCCAGATGCGCCGCGCCACCCGCTCCAGCAATAATCACGCGCAACCCGCGCTCCCTTGCTGAAATGACCTCCGCTTCATTCGCAATTCCTAGTTCGTCGAGTACCTTGGCCGCTGCTTCCATCGTCGGCCAGTCGGACTTCGATCCCATAACGATCCCAACGCATACTCTGTTCTTCCCCTCCGCCATCACACCCTCCAACCTTTCAGAACATCTACGAACGCAACTTGCTCGAGCGCTTGCACTCGATCTTTCAACGTCTCCGCGGTATCGCCCTGCAGAACCGCGCAACGTTTCTGTAAAACTATAGGGCCGCCATCGACTTCTTCCGTCACCTGGTGAATCGTGCACCCGGTCTCGCTTACGCCCGCGGCCAACACTGCCTCATGCACACTCCGGTTCATCAGCCCACCAAACGCAGGCAGCAGCGACGGATGAACATTCAACAATCTCCCTCGCCAAGCTTCGACAAACTTCGCAGACACGATGCGCATGTACCCGATCATCAGCACCAGTTCCGCTCCAGCCTCGCGCAGCGCATTGCTTACCTGTTGGTCATAGTCTTCGCGCGCGAATCCAGCCGGAGAGATAAACAGCGAGCGAACTCCATATCTTTCCGCCCGCTCAAGAATTGGCGCAGTCTTTTTGTCCGACACCACTAGGACAATCTCGACACTGAGCGTGCCCGCGGCGATCGCGTCGAGAATCCCTTGCAGCGCCGTTCCACGGGTTGAACCAAGAACGCCGACCTTCACACTCATTTCGTCAGGCTCGCCAATACCACTGCTCCGAGCGATCGCAGGTCCGGTTCAAATGCCGTTCCTGTAATTTTTTCAAATAGCTGAATATATCGCGCCGCGAGCTCCGCGATCAGATCGTCCGGCGGGACCGGCAGCACCGCGTCCTTGTATGGATCGCAGCGCTCGCGGAACCACAGTCGGAAAAACTCCTTGTCGATCATATTGGGTTCCTTGCCTGCCGCCAGCCTCTCAGCGTAGCTGTCGGCCAGCCAGTAGCGGCTCGAATCCGGTGTGTGGATCTCATCAATCAATAGAATTTCGCCGTCGCTGGCCACGCCAAACTCATACTTCGTATCCACCAGGATCAACCCACGCTCGGCAGCAATCTTCTGCCCAAACGCGAATAGCTCAAGCGTCTTTGCGGAAGCAAACTCCCACTGATCGGCAGTCAGCCAGCCCTCGGCGACGATTTCTTTTGCCGTAATCGGCCGGTCGTGCTCCTTCTCTTTCGTGGTTGGCGTGACAATATTCTTCGCGAGACGCTCGTTCTTCTTCATTCCCTCGGGCAGTGCATGGCCGCAATAATTCCGCACGCCGCTTTTGTACTGCGTCCAAATTGACGTATCCGTCGACCCGGTCATATACCCGCGCACCACAAACTCAATCGGCAACACTGTGCACTTGCGCGCGATAAGCGCATTGGCGTGCGGGCTCGAGATCACGTGGTTGCCGACGATACCGCGCGTCTGCTCAAACCAATACAACGACGTGCGATTCAGCACTTGTCCCTTGAAGGGAATCGCGCCCAGCAAGCGATCAAATCCGCTCTGCCGGTCTGTGGTCACCAGCAGCAAGCGTCCATTGCTCATTTCATAGGTATCGCGCACCTTGCCCGCGTACTTCGCAGTCAATGACATCTCTGCGAGCGGAAGATCGGTCGCCGTCAGGCAATTCGGTATCGCATCAAGAAGCACTTGCCGTTCCATCTCAGTTCACTCCTCCAAAACGCACGCCCTTTGCATTGGCTTCCACGCGTCCCAGTTCCCAGACACTAAGCGCAGGAGAACTTGCAATCGCCGCAGCCAACGCGCCCTGCAAGCCAGGCGGTCCAATCAGCACCAATCCCACACCCATGTTGAACGTGCGATGCATCTCAAGATCGTCGATATTCCCGAGGCGCTGCATCAGCGCAAAAACAGGTTGCGGCTTCCATGTCGCGCTATCGATCACCACACCCAACCCATCCGGCAAAATGCGTGGCACGTTCTCCACCAGTCCGCCACCGGTAATATGCGCCATGCCCTTCACAGGAATCCGCGCGTCTAGAATGTTCCTCACTGGCGCGATATAGTTCGTATGTGGCGCGAGCAGCGCATCCGCAATGGACTTTCCTGCGAGTTCTTCGGGCCGCGCATCGATCGCATAGCCGCCAATCTCGAAGATCAGTTTGCGCGCCAACGAGAATCCATTTGTATGCAGGCCGCTTGAGTTGATGGCGTACAGCACATCGCCCGCAACAATGTTCTCGCCTGTCAACATGCGCTCGCGATCCACTACTCCGGTCACAAAGCCAACCACGTCCAGGTCGCCTTCCTCATACACTGCAGGCATCTCCGCGGTCTCGCCGCCTATCAGCGCAATTCCCGCCTCAACGCATGCGGCGCTCATGCCCCGCACCAGTGCCTCGACAATCTCCGGTTCAGTTTTGTGGAAGCCGAGGTAGTCAAGAAAAGTAAGCGGCCTGGCTCCCATCACCACGATATCGCCCGCAACGGCAGAGACCAGGTCATGTCCCAGTTCCTCATACCGGCCGGCCATCACTGTGACTTTGCTCTTGGTGCCCACGCCGTCTGTGCTCTGCACCATCACGGGATCTTTCAACCCCTTGAGCGCATCGCCCAGAGCAAAGAGCGCACCAAAAGAGCCAAGTCCTGTGAGCACCGCCGAAGGATGTTGCTTATGAGTTTCGGCCACATGCCGCTTGATGCGCCGCACTGCCTCGTTGCCGGCTTCGATGTCTACACCTGCGGACTTGTAATCCACCTTTGAACTCACGCTCTCTCCTACCCAACCCACTTGCGTGCGTTGTCAAACATTCTCTGCCACGGACTGTCGTTCAGGTCGCGCATCTTGTCGCGCACCCATGTATGCTGCACGCCAAGAAAGACGCGCTCGGGATGCGGCATCACAATCAGCGCGCGTCCATCGGCGCTGCTCAATCCGGCGACGCCCTGCGCTGACCCACTCGGGTTCAGCGGATAATGCTCGGTAACCCTGCCATATGTATCAATGTAGCGCAATGCAATCGCCGAATCCTGTGCGACGGCGTTCACATGGCCCTCGCCATGCGCGACAACAATCGGAACGCGCGAGCCGGCCATTCCAGCGAAAAACAGCGACGGCGATTTCTCAATCTCCACCATGCACAACCGCGCCTCAAACCTCGCTGACACATTGCGCCCAAAGTGCGGCCAACTCGCGGCGCCAGGAATAATCTCGCGCAACTGCGCCATCATCTGGCAACCGTTGCAGACGCCCAACGCAAAGCTGTCTGCGCGCACAAAAAACTCCGCGAACATCTCCTTCAGCCGGCCATTGAAAAGAATCGTCTTTGCCCAGCCGCTGCCCGCTCCCAGCACGTCGCCATAGGAGAATCCGCCACACGCAGCCAACCCTTTGAACTGGGCAAGGTCTGCGCGTCCCGTCAGCAGATCGCTCATGTGCACATCAACGGCGGCGAAACCTGCGCGATCAAATGCCGCGGCCATCTCCACCTGTCCATTCACGCCTTGCTCGCGCAAAATCGCAACCCTTGGCCGCGCCGTATGCATGAATGGCGCACTCAACCGCATCGCCAAATCGAACGGCACGCTCACTGAAAGTCCCGGCCGCTCGGCGTCTTCCAGCAGCGAAAACTCCTGCCGCGCGCTCTCCGGATTATCACGCAGCGATTGGATATGGAAGCTCGTCTCCGCCCACATCGCGTGCAGCGCCGTGCGTGTGTTGCGATAGGCAATCTTGCCGCCGCCACGAATCACAATTTCATTGCCCGGCACTCCGCGGCCAACCATCAACGTTGCAACGCCAGCATCTCTGAAACGCGCAAGCACGTCGGCCACATCTTTTGTCGCAACCTGCACCACTGCGCCAAGCTCTTCGCTGAAGAGTTCTCCAAGCCCTGCGTCCGGTAAATCAATCTCCAGTCCCATCCGCCCAGCAAACGCCATCTCCACCAGCGTCACAAACAGCCCGCCGTCGCTGCGATCGTGATAAGCCAGCAGTTTCCCCTCGCGGTTGAGTTGCTGGGTCACAGCGAAAAACGCCTTCATCACCTCAGCGGCAGGCGCATCTGGAGATTCATCTCCGATCTGACCGTACACCTGCGCCAAACATGATCCTCCCAGACGCTGCTTTCCCTCGCCAAGATCGATCAGAATCAGCGACGCATCGCCTTCGCACAACTGCGGCGTCAGCGTTCGCCGCACATCGCTCACCGGCGCAAACCCTGACACTACGAGCGACATCGGCGACACAACGGCTTTCGTCGCGCCGTCTTCACCAACCCACTTCGTTTTCATCGACATCGAGTCTTTGCCCACTGGAATCGTCATTCCGAGCGCCGGACAAAACTCCATTCCCACCGCATGAACAGCGTCGAAGAGCTTCTGATCCTCTTGTCCCTCACCCGCTGCTGCCATCCAGTTTGCCGAGAGCTTGATATCGCTGAGGCTGCCAACTTCCTCTAAACCGATTGCCGCGCCAGCCATGTTGGTGATTACCTCACCCACGGCCATGCGCGCGGAGCACGCTGCATCGATCACAGCCAGCGGCGTCCTCTCGCCAATTGCCATCGCCTCGCCCCACAGCGTCTTATATGCACCCAGCGTTACCGCGCAGTCAGCCACTGGAACTTGCCACGGCCCCACCATCTGGTCCTGCACCACCATCCCTGTAATGCTGCGATCTCCAATGGAGATCAGAAACGACTTTGACGCAATTGCCGGCAGCCGCAGAAGGCGCCCCACAGCATCCGCAATGGTTACGCCTGCAAGATTGAGGGGAACTGAAGCAATCTTCGTCCGCGAAAATTCACGCTCCATCTTCGGCGGTTTTCCGAACAGAACATGTAGCGGAAGATCGATCGCCGCCGCAGCCTCTGGCGCCGTCCTATCGCTGAGCGTGAGATGCGGTTCTTCTTGCGCCGTTCCAACTACAGCGAACGGGCACCGCTCACGCTCGCAGATGGCCTCAAACGCACTCAGATTCTCCGGCGCAATCGCCAGCACATATCGCTCCTGCGCCTCATTGCACCACGCTTCGAGCGGGCTCAGCCCCGCCTCGCCGCGCGGAATCGCATTCAAATCAAAACTTCCGCCGCAGCCGCCGTCCTTGACCAACTCAGGAAACGCATTCGACAATCCACCCGCGCCTACATCGTGAATAAACGCAATAGGGTTCGCGTCGCCGCGCTGCCAGCATCGATCGATGACCTCCTGCGCGCGGCGCTCCATCTCCGCGTTATCTCGCTGCACCGAAGCAAAATCCAATTCTGTATTCCCGCTGCCCACACTGCTTGAGGCCGCGCCCCCACCAAGCCCAATCAGCATCGCCGGACCGCCCAATGCAACCAGCGCATACCCGGTCTTCATTGCGCCCTTCTCAACATGTCCGGCGCGAATATTTCCCAGTCCGCCGGCCAGCATGATCGGCTTGTGATAGCCGAAGACCGTAGCTTGCCCGTCAGCGTTCACGCTCGACTGCTCATACGTGCGGAAGTATCCGCCGAGCGCCGGCCTGCCGAATTCGTCGTTGTACGCGGCCGCGCCCAGAGGCCCCTCGATCATGATGTCCAGCGGCGAAGCAATATGCGCAGGCCGCCCATACGCGCGCTCCCACGGTTGCGGCGCCTGAGGAAGATTCAAATTCGACACTGTAAACCCGCAGATCCCGGCCTTCGGCTTCGCTCCGCGTCCGGTGGCCCCTTCGTCGCGAATCTCACCGCCCGATCCTGTCGCCGCACCCGGCCATGGTGAAATCGCCGTCGGATGGTTGTGCGTCTCCACCTTCAACAGAATATGAATATCTTCTTCGTGATATCCGTATGTCGCGTTGACCGGCTCAGGAAAGAACCTTCCGCCACGACCGCCGCGAATCACCGCGGCATTATCGCGATAAGCTGAGAGCACATTCTCGCCAGAAACCTCATTAGTGTTACGAATCATCTGGAACAGCGATCTCGGCTGCTTCGCCCCATCGATCGTCCAGCTTGCATTGAAGATCTTGTGTCGGCAGTGTTCGCTGTTGGCCTGCGCAAACATATATAACTCGACATCGGTCGGATTTCGCCCCAGCCGCGTAAACTCGGCGACAAGATACTCCATCTCGTCGGGCGCGAGAGACAAACCCAACTCGCAATCTGCCGCCGCAATCGCTGCCGCGCCTTGCCCCAGCACGTCGATATGTCCGAGTTCCTTTTGCGCCCGCGGCGCAAACAGCGCTTGCAACTCATCGGCGCTCTCAAGAAACACGCTCTCGGTCATGCGGTCGTGCAACGCCGCGGTCAGTGCCCGGAGATCTGTTGTGCCTTTATCGCCGGAAGAAACGATGCGCACCACGCGCGCGCGCTCGATCCGTTCAATCGCCTCAAAGCCTGTGTTGTGCAGAATGTCTGTCGCCTTGCTTGACCATGGCGACTGCGTGCCCACGCGCGGCGCAATCCACACGCGCTGCCCTGCAGTTATCTCTACGCCGGCGCCCAGCAATTCGGCCAGCCTCTGGTGATCGATCAGGCCCTCAGCCTCTTCGCGAAGCAGCAGCAAATATAGATACGACGCCTCGACCGCGGCAACGCCTGCATCGATAGCGTGCAGTCTCGCGGCCGTACGTGCGGCCTCGAACTCTGTGAGCGCCGGCGGGCCGGGCAGCACCCGCACCACCGAGCCGTCAGATGTGGGCCGTAAGATTCCTTGTGATGTGGCTAGTGACATCTTCAGTGTGTTTGGCAGCGTCGTTCCGTTTCCGTTCCAGCGTGTTGAGATACTCTTCCGTTATATCTCCGGTGATATAAACTCCATCGAAGATGGCCGTGTCGAATTGCGTGAGCCCGGGTGCAGTGTCGTTAATTGCCTGTTTCAGATCTTCCAGGTCTTGAAAAATTAACTCGTCGGCTCCTATTTCCTTCGCCAGTTCCTTCACACTCCGTCCACTGGCGATCAATTCCGATCGCGCCGGCATGTCAATTCCATATACATTTGGGAAACGCACCGGCGGCGCAGCCGAACAAACATAAACTTTCTTCGCGCCCTGCTCCCAAACCATCGCGATAATCTCTTTAATAGTCGTGCCACGCACAATCGAGTCATCTACCAGCAGCACATTCTTTCCTTGAAACACCGAAGGAATCGGATTCAGCTTGCGGCGAATCGACTGCCTGCGCAGCGCCTGCCCTGGCATGATGAAAGTCCTGCCCACATATCGGTTTCTTACCAATGCATCGCGGTACGGCAGGTTCAACCGCGTCGCAATTTCCTGCGCCGCAATCCGGCTGGTCGAAGGAATAGGAACCACCACATCGATTGGAATGTGCGCCCACTCCCGCCTGATCTTCTCCGCCAGCTTCGTTCCCATATTGATGCGGCACTGATAAACCGACGCGCCATCCACCACCGAGTCCGGCCGTGCCAGATAAACGAACTCAAAGATGCAGGGAGTCTTCTCATGCGCCTGCGGGCTCACATGCCGGTGGACCTCACCCGCCATGTCGATGAAGATCACCTCGCCCGGCGCAAGATCGTGATCCAAATGAAACCCGCTCATTTGCAGCGCCACGCTCTCTGAAGCGAGCATGTATTCAGCTTCTTCACCATGGCCTCGAGTTCCGAAGACCAATGGCCGTATCCCATACAGATCGCGGAATGCAATCATGCCCACACCGGCGACCATCGCAATCACCGCGTAACCACCCTTGCATCTCCTGTGAACTTCCTCTACGGACGCGAAGATGTCGATCTCCTTGGGCCTGACCGCGCCTCTTCGCGACATCGCATGCGCCAGAACATTCAACATAACCTCTGAGTCGGAGTTGGTGTTCAGGTGCCGCATATCCCTTTGGAATATATTGTCCACAATATCCGAAACATTGGTCAGATTGCCGTTGTGCGCAAAGATAATCCCATACGGCGAGTTGACGTAAAATGGCTGTGCCTCGGCTACTGACGAGCATCCCGCTGTCGGGTACCGCACATGCCCGACGCCCATATCGCCCAACAGCCGCGCCATGGTCTCCGGATCGAAGACATCTGTGAGCAGCCCATTCCCCTTCTCTAGGTAGAAGCGGTCCTCAAAGCAAGTCGCGATGCCCGCCGCGTCCTGGCCGCGATGCTGAAGCATGGAGAGGCTTTCATAGATAACCGAGCTAACTGGACTATGCCCGAACACGCCGACAATACCGCACATGGTTCCTCACTGCCTGGCTTGCGCCGGAGTACCTTCGAGGTCCGTTAGAACTCCGTCGGAGGGGATAAAAAGAAATTGAAGCACGTCGGTGTCTTTCAGTACAGTTAGACTCCGGTCGAGCGAAAAGGAGCCGCCGGAGTCGATTTGACGCGGCTGTTGCGCATAGCCGTTCCCCGCGGTAAATCAGGAATAACCAACATCCTGACACAATCAGACTACTAGCTTGGCGTGAAAAGTCAAGCCTGTGGCCCAATCCCTCACAAAGCAATAACCCTCCGCTGCGCTCGTAAAATCGACACTATCTAGACCAAAAATCACTGCCGTATGCTATAAATAAACAGGGGGTCTGGCGAATGTCCTCTGAGCCGTCTTACGACCCGGCAAAGTCTTATTTGTACACCCTTGAGCACGACCAGTTCGGTCTCTCCGCCGGCATGATTCCCGCTTCCCAATCGACCAGGCCGATACATACCTTTTCAGAGCCTCCTGCGCTTACCGAAAATGCTTCGAGGCGGCTTCATGAGTTATGAGGCCCGCAGCCGCGAGATAGCGGACGCTTTAATTGCGATTGAGGGCGTAAGCTTTCGACCCACTGCGCCTATTACTTTCAAGTCAGGAATCAAATCGCCTGTTTATTGCGATAATCGAAGGTTTCCATTCTGGCCGGAAGAGTGGGCTAAGGTAATCCATGGCTTTGAAGCACTGATTGCCGAGCGGCAAATTCCAGTCGAGGTGGTTGGAGGCGTTGAGGCTGCGGGGATTCCGCACAGCGCAGCCCTCGGCTTCTCCATGCACCTACCATCAGTCTTCATTCGTAAAGAGTTGAAGGAGCATGGCACGAAGAAGCGCGTCGAGGGCGGCGACGTGACCGGGAGACGGGTTGTATTGGTCGAGGATCTGGTTACAACCGGCACCAGCAGCATTGCAGCAATTGAGGCTCTCCGCGCTGAGGGCGCTGTCGTCACCGATTGCCTGGCCATCATCAGCTATAACTTCCCGGAAGCTGCGGAGTTATTCGCGGATGCAGGTATAAGGCTTCACGCTGCAACGACGTTCCAAGCGGTACTGGAGCGCACCTTGGAGCGTAAGATGATCGATGAGGTTGGTGCGGCGGTGGTGCGTGACTGGCTTGAAGAACCTCGTTCTTGGGCTAAGAGGCACGGTTTCGAATAGAGGATGATGAACGCGGCAATGCACAAGTTCGACCAACGAACGGAGGTAAAAGAATCGCTACTGCGTGTCGAGGGACGAATTGCCAATCATGATTGCGAATTTGAAGGTGCTATAGAGATCAATACAACGACTGGCCTGATTGAGCACGTGGGGCCCATAACTGGAAAAAGCGATCTTGACCTTTCCGGCCAGATAATTTTCCCCGGCTTCGGAGATATTCATATTCACGCGCGCGAAGATTCGAGCCAACTACAGACTTATAAAGAGGATTTTCAAACGATCTCTGCGGCATCTATTTATGGTGGAGTAACTCATGTTGCGGACATGCCGAACAATCCAATGCCGCCGGTGGACGATGCGAGTTATGCGGATAAGGAGAAGCTGACAACTAAGTCTGCCGTGCATGTAACTCTCTACGCAGGCATTGGGCCGCTAACCAGCCCCCTTACCCGGCATGTGCCCTACAAAGCATTCATGGGGCCTTCCATTGGAGATCTGTTCTTCGCCTCGCAGGAGCAACTTGAATGCGTGATCGCGAAGTATCGCGGCAAGTATGTCAGCTTCCACTGCGAAGACCCCCTAATTCTGCGAGAAAGCAAAGATGCTCTGACCCATGAGCAGCGACGCCCAGTCAATGCTGAAATCACGGCCACGGAGTTCGCGCTCTACCTGATAGAGAGATATGAGTTAATCGGCAAGCTGTGTCATTATTCGACCAAGGGTGGATTGGAAAAGATTGCCGCGGCCAGGGCACGTGGCGTTCGTGTTACGGCCGAAGCCGCACCGCATCATCTGTTTTTTGACGACAGCATGCTGACGCACGAGAATCGTAAGTGGTTACAGACCAATCCTCCATTGCGCGCCAGAGAAGACAGGCTGGCGTTGATCGCGGCGTTGCGCGATGGGTCGGTAGATTATCTCGCCACGGATCATGCTCCGCACACCATTGAAGAGAAAATGAATGGCACGAGCGGCATGCCTCACCTCGACACATATGGAGCGTTCGCAACATGGTTGATGGCGGAGCAAGGGTTCTCGGCGAGGGATATTGCACGCGTATGCTCCTACAATCCTGGTTCCTTTGTGAATGAGTTTCTGCCTCGGGGCTTCGGCAAGGGGTATGGAATAATCGAGCCGGGCTATGTGGGTTCACTCACAATTCTTAAACCTGACGAGCCGTTCGTAATTCGGCGCGATCAAATGAAGACAAAGTGCGGCTGGTCTCCGTTTGAGGGATATACGATGCCAGGCCGCGTGACTTATACCGTGCTGAAAGGCAAGGTCTACTCTGCAAGTCAAGAGGACCAACTATGGAAAAGCTCAAGCACGTAATTAGCGCCAGGCAGTTCGACGATCCGGAGTTCTTGCTTGGACTTTTTGAGTCGGCTAATCGGATGGAGCGCGATGATGTCTTTCACGCATTGACGGGTCCGTTGCGCGGCCGAATTCTCGCGACCTTGTTTTTCGAGCCGAGCACGCGAACGCGTTTTTCGTTTGAGGCCGCAATGCAGAAGCTGGGCGGCGGCGTGCTGACCGCGGAGAACGCTCGCACCAATTCTTCGGCGACCAAAGGCGAGAGCATCGGCGATACGGTTCGCGTGGTTAGCGAGTATGCAAATGTCATTGCCATCCGGCACTATGAAGAGGGCGCGGCCGAGGCAGCGGCGAAGATTTCTCCGGTACCAATCATCAATGCAGGAGATGGCAGCGGTGAGCATCCAACACAGGCTCTGGCCGATATATACACCATCAAGAAAGAGATTGGCTGGTTGAATGGGTTGCGTGTGGCTCTGGTCGGCGACCTGCTTTACGGGAGAACGATCCATTCGCTATTGCCGATGCTTTCTTTATACCCCGGGGTGACGATTGACCTTATATCCCCTTCGCAGTTGCGCCTTCCGCAGCGGTACCGCGATTACTTAGTGGAGAAGAATATTCCGTTCCATGAGGGCGAGAAGCTCGAAGGGGTTATCGAACAGGCAGATGTTGCCTATATAACTCGTGTGCAGAGCGAACGATTCGCCTCACGGGAGGAATATGACGCGGTCAAAGATATCTATGTAATCAATGCGGAGATGGCAAACAGCATGAGGCCGGAGGCGATCATCATGCACGCCCTGCCCCGCGTCAACGAGATCGCGCCGGAAGTGGACACAAATGTCAGGGCCGCTTACTTCCGGCAAGCGAAGAACGGTCTGTACATTCGTATGGCTTTGCTGAAGTATCTGCTGACCTAGAAGCCAGTCGGAAATGCATAGGCGCCCTCATGCATTTCCGAGGCTCGGCCACTAACGTGCGTGAACCCTGTCACTTTGCGAAGAAGTCCTTGGCCTTCTGAAGCAGAACATCGCGGCCCACGTCGGATATGGCATTCGTCAGCGGAATTCGTTTGGGACAAACTTCGACGCAGTTTTGCGCAAAGCCGCACTCTTGAATGCCGCCGTCGCCGGCCAGAGCCCGCAAGCGTTCGCCCATCAAAACCTTGCCGGTAGGATGGTTGTTGAATAGCTTCACCTGTGCGATGGTGGCCGCCCCCACAAAGCCGGTTTTCTCATTGAACTGCGGACAAACTTCCATGCAGCAAGTGCAGGAGATGCAGTTGGAAAGCGGGTAATTGATCTCTTGTTGTTGTGGGTCTATGCGCGGGCCGGAACCAAGATCATAAGTACCGTCGATTGGGATCCAGGCCTTTACCGCCTTCAGATTTTCAAAGAGAACGGACCGGTCCACTTGCAAGTCACGAACCAGCGGAAATTTGCTGAGCGGCTCAACGCGGATGGGTTGTTCCAGATTGTCCACCAGGGCCGAACAAGCCATGCGGGCCCTGCCGTTGATCCGCATGGCGCAGGAGCCGCATATCTCTTCCAGGCAATTGGAATCGTAAGTGACGGGGGTGGTAGGCTGTCCGTCGGCAGTCACCGGGTTAGCGGCGATATCCATCATCGCCGTGGTCACGTTCATGCCAGGGCGCCATTCAAGTTCGAAGCGCTCCCACACAGCGGAAGCATCGGGACTGGCCTGGCGCTTGATTTCGAAAGCCACAGTCTTATTTGCCACTGTCAGTCTCCCTTAACTCGCCGCGTCGTAACGGCGCGGGCGCGGTTTGATGAATTGCGTATCGACCGCTTCATACTCAAAGCGCGGGCCGTCAGCGAGGCCAGTAAAGCTGGCCTTAGTGGTCTTCAGAAATTTCTCGTCGTTGCGCTCCGGGAAATCAGGCTTGTAATGCGCGCCGCGTGACTCGTCACGCAATATCGCCCCTTGGACAACGACGCGGGAAAGTTCCAGCATGTTCTTCAATTGGCGGGCAAATGCGAAGCTGGTGTTAGCCCACTGGCTGCGGTCTGCCAAGCTCAAGTTATCATAGCGTTCAAGAAGTTCGACAACCTTCTCGTCGGCCTCCCTGAGCCCCTTGTTATAGCGGATAACCGTAGCGTGTTTGGTCATGGTTTCACCTAACTCACGCCATAATTTGAACGGATTCTCCTGGCCTTCGTTCTTGAGCAGCCTGTCATTGAGCTCGCCCTGACGAGTTAGTTCAGCCGCATGACCTCCGTCGCCTTCCATTGCGGGCAGGCTCTTGGCATAAGTTAGGACATTCGGGCCGGAGATAAATCCGGCATAGATGCAACTGAGCAGCGAGTTAGCTCCCAGGCGATTTGCGCCGTGGTACTGGTACTCGCACTCGCCAACGGCAAAGATGCCAGGGACGTTAGTCATTTGGTTGAAGTCCACCCACACGCCGCCCATGGTGTAATGCATGCCGGGAAAGATCTTCATGGGTTCTTCGTGCGGATCAACGCCTACAAATTTCTCGTAGATGTCCAGAATCCCGCCAAGCTTGCGATCCAGCGTGGCGCGGTCAATGTGCGTCAGGTCGAGATAGACCATCGGCTGGCCATCAATGCCCATGTGGTTCTCATAGACCACTTTGTGAATGGCGCGCGTCGCGATGTCGCGTGGTACGAGATTGCCATACTTGGGATACCACTCCTCAAGAAAGTAAAAGCGCTCGGACTCGGGAATCTGCTTAACGGGGCGCTTGTCGCCGGGAGTGCGAGGCACCCACACGCGGCCGCCCTCGCCTCGAGCCGACTCTGACATCAGGCGCAGTTTATCTTCGCCGGGAATGGTGGTAGGATGCACCTGGACCAATTCGCCGTTGGCGTAATAAACGCCTTGCTGAAAGACCGCCGATTGCGCCGAACCGGTGCAAACCACTGAGTTAGTGCTCTTGCCGAAGATGGCGCCGATACCGCCGGTGGCCAGAATGATGGCGTCAGCCGCAAAAGACCACAGTTCCATGGTGCGCAGATCAAGCGCGGTGATGCCGCGTGCAACACCCTTGGAGTCGATCACGGCGGAAAGAAACTCCCAGCCCTCGTACTTCTTCACTTTGCCTTCGGATTCGTAGCGGCGCACCTGCTCGTCGAGCGCATACAGAAGCTGCTGCCCGGTGGTGGCGCCGGCAAATGCCGTGCGATTGTAAAGCGTCCCGCCAAAGCGGCGGAAGTCGAGCAACCCCTCGGGAGTGCGGTTGAAGGGCACGCCCATGCGGTCCAGCAAGTCGATGATGGCCGGCGCGGCCTCGCACATCGCCTTCACGGGTGTCTGGTTGGCCAGAAAGTCGCCGCCGTACACTGTGTCGTCGAAGTGCTTCCAGGTGGTGTCGCCCTCACCCTTGAGATTTTTCGCGGCGTTGATGCCGCCCTGTGCGCAAACCGAGTGTGACCGCTTGACCGGAACAATCGAGAACAGGTCAACCGAGCCGCCGGCCTCGGCAATCTTGATGACCGCCGCGAGCCCGGCCAGGCCTCCGCCAACCACGATGATTTTGGGTGCTGCCATGGAGTATCTTCCTTTCGGCCTTTAGCGGCCGCGCTCAAATCAAAACAACTCCGGCAGCTGCCGGAGCAATAACCGCTCCCGGAGCAACAAGGACAGAAACCACCGGCGTCGGGTCTTCGGGCGCGTTTCGGTACTCCGGCCCAATAAAGGCCCAAATACTTGCCAATCCCATGATTGCCAGCGCCAATCCTAGCGCCGCGCAGACATAGCCGAAACGCTTGCGGGCCGTCGTCCCCGTGGTAATGCCCCACTTGGCCGCGAAGAGCCAGACGCCATAAGCAAAGTGCCAGCAGATGGCAATCATGGCGACAATGTAAACGGCAACCATCCAGGGATTGGAAAGCTCCACCTGCACCTTATGGAATGCCGCGTACGGATGTTCGGGCAGCATGACACCCATAAACCGCTGGCGAATGACGTGCTGCAAAATGTACGCGAAGGCGATCAGGCCGGTGTAGCGCTGAGAAATATACAGCCAGTTCCCCGCCCAGGGATAGTAGACGATGTTGGACTTGCCGCGCAGCCAGATCCACACGCCGTAGCAGGCGTGATAAAGAATGGGCAGAAAGATGAAGACCCACTCCAGCAGCCGCACCATCGGCAGACCGTTGAGGAATTTGACTTGCGCCCCGTAGGCGATGGGGCCTTTGAGAGCTTCAAAGTTCGACAGCAGATGCTCCAGCAGAAATGCGCCTATCGGAATGATCCCCAGCAGCGAATGCAGCTTGTGCCAGAGAAAGGACGAGCCTTCGCCTGCGCGCAGCGGCTGGACGCCGCGACGAACGGTCGGCACGGCAGATTGTTGGGCAGTTGCCATATCGGTGTCAGCTCCTAAAAGCTCCAGGTCCATGGTCTGGGTTCAGGTTCCCGGGGAAAGCGACTTCGGTTTGTGGAATTCGGAGGCGCTACTTGATTTCGATTCATTATTGGTGTCCCACATCACACTCGTCAAGGCGGCGTTCGCTATCAGAGTTTTGAATGAGAGATTTGGAAGTTCATTCGCCCAGCATTGGCAACAGCGCCGCAATGGCGCGTCCGCGGTGGCTGAGTGTGTGCTTGGTTTCCAAATCCAGTTCGGCCATGGTGCGGTCCAGCGCAGGCAAAAAGAACAGTGGGTCGTAGCCGAAGCCGCCCGTCCCCCGCGGAGCCTCCAAAATCAGCCCCTCGACCGCGCCCTCGGCAGCGTGCAGGGCAACTCCGTCCCTGGCAGCCACCAGAACGCAGCGGTAGCGTGCGGTCCGTTGCGCCGGGGGAATTCCAGCCAGCCGTTGCAGCAAGACCAGATTGTTCCACACATCAGTATTGTCGTTGGCGTCGGGCGAGTCGGTCAGGCCGGAGTCGGCAGCAAAGCGGGCCGAACGCACACCGGGTGCCCCGGCCAGCGCGTCCACTTCGAGGCCGGAGTCGTCCGCCAGCACCCATTCGCCGGGGGCAAAGCGGGAGTAGTAAACCGCCTTGAGTGCAGCGTTTTCGGCGAACGTAAGGCCGTTCTCCTCCGGCGCAGGGATTTCTCCCAGTTCCGGAAGCGGCTCAATCAGGACCGAATGCGCGTCGGCAGCAGTGCGGAAATCACGCAGCTTGCCTTGGCTGGTGGTGGCGGCATAGAGATGAAGAGTCATGCGGAAAGTGTAACGGGCGAAGGGCAAGGGTGTTTACTGCATGACGCGAAATGACAAACAAAGTTGGAGAAATGTGATATCCCACCTGAACCAATTCGCACTTTTTTGAGAATTGGTTCAGGTGAAGCACACAACTCCATCGTGATTTAGTCGATGCTTTGCTCCACGCGCAAATCGCGCGACGAAGCGCCTACACTCACCATGCGTTTGCCGGTTGCGACCACCCACTTCCCTTCCTTGGTGGACCAGTACTGCAACTGGCGCGGAGCCACGTGGAGGGTCACGGTTTTGGCTTCGCCGACGGCCAAGTGAACCCGGTCGAAGGCTGCCAGAGCCCGCACCGGAAACTGCACACCGGCTGGAATCTCGCTGGGTGCGCCAAGGTAGACCTGCGGGACTTCGTCTGAATCCACGCTGCCGGTGTTCTTGAGGTCCACTGTGACGTCGAGTCCGCCATCGGAGGCTTTCGCAACCTTGAGGCCGGAATAGGCGAAAGTTGTGTAGCTGAGGCCGTAGCCAAACGGAAACAGCGGAGCGATCTTCTCCTTGTCGAACCAGCGGTAGCCTACGTTGACGCCTTCGCTGTAGGTAGTCTTGCCACCCACGCCCTTGTAAGAGCGCTCGGGATGCCTGGGATCGGTAGCTGCGTAGTCCTCCAGCCGCTTGGCCCAGGTAACAGGCAGGCGACCGGCAGGACTGGTCTTGCCCAGCAGCAGGTTAGCCGCGGACCAGCCACCCTCATCTCCGGGCCACCACATTTCGAGAATCGCTTTCACCTTATCTGCCCAGGGCAGGGCGACGGGTTGGCTCGTGTTGAGCACGACGACAGTGTTGGGGTTCACAGCAGCGATCTCTTCGACAAGCTTGTCCTGATCGCCTGGAAGGCCGAAGACCGGCTGAAGGCGGGTCCACACAAAAACGACCGCAACCTTGGCGTTCTTGGCCGCAGCGATGGCGGCCTCGTGGTCGGCCTTGCGCTGCTCCGGTGTGTACCAGTTGAGCCTGACCTGAACCGGCGAGTTGGAGCTGTCAGGAGAGGTTCTGACTTCAATTTCGTGGGGTCCGGCAGCTAACTCCACTGCGCCGCGCACGTTGTCCAGCTGATCGACGGTAGGAATGGCGTTGTCCTGGTTGGCTTGCAGGATGTCGCCATGCACGCCTCCCTGGACGGCGCCTGTCTTGGCAAGGTGTTTGCCATCGAGGTCGATGCTGGCATTTGTACTTATGGCTTGAAGATAGATCCAGTATGTGCCGGCATGAGGCGCGGTGAGCGATCCCTTCCAGGTAACAGTGGAGTTGGGAGGCAGGGCGTCGAACCCGGTGAAGTTCAGTTGTGCATCGACTTGCGGATTGCCGCTACCAGTGCGCAGCAGGCCAGGCTTCCCATCGTGACTCAGCGCGGAGGCTGGCACCGGCGTGCCGGTCATGTCGTCGGCCACGGCGAATTTGATGTTCTTGTTGCCCGAGATTTCTTTGAGAGCCGCAAGAGGTCCCACCTGAAGTTGGGTCACGCCGACTGAGCGCTCGCCGTTGATGCCAATCGAATCCACCTGTCCGGCGGTGGGGCCGATGAGAACCACGGAATCAAGATCGGCAGCCTTCAGGGGCAATGCGCCTCCCTCGTTCTTCAGGAGAACTGCCGCAGCTTCGCCAGTCTTCTCGATAACCTTGGCGTTCTCGATAAAGGACTGCGCGGTGATATCGTGCTTCGCCTCGCCGTCCAGGTAACCGAAGCGGACGATCTCATAGAGCACACGGCCAGCAGCGCGGGTGATGGCGGCCTCGTCCACTGTGCCGTCCTTGAGAGCCTCAGGCATCTTTTTAGGATTAAGCGACAAGCCAAAGTCCGTGGCGCGTTCGGGGCCTTTCGGTGGTTCTTCTGGAATGTGACCGCCAAACATGTCGGCGCCGCTGCCCTCAACGTGCGCAGGTCGCCGCGGGGCCACGGGTTGCGCATCGAAGAACGAAGGCAACGGATTGGGATCGCGCTGGAGTTCGCCAGGCATCTCCATGTCGAGGCCGGCATTGATGAATTTGACCTCGTGAGTCGCGCCCCAATCGGAAGTGACAAAGCCCTTGAAGCCGATTTCATCACGAAGGATTTTGGTCAAAGAACTCTGGTTGCCGCAGGCGAAGGTTCCATTCAGGCGGTTGTAGGAACACATGATGGAGGAGACGCCGGCCTTGACTGCCGCATCGAATGGCGCAACGTAGACCTCATGAAGCGTCTGATCGTCGATGTATGTGCTGGTCCCATCGGAGTCATAACCGACAAAGTGCTTCACCTGCGCCATCACGTGCTGCGACTGGATACCCTTGATCTCGGCCACGCCCATCTCGGCGGTCAGAAACGGGTCTTCGCCGAAAGTGTTATAGCCGCGGCCATATTTCAGATCGCGGTCGATATTCACAAAGGGTTGCAGGGAGACATCGATGCCGAGTGCGCGGTCTTCGCGGCCGATTACCAGGCCATTCTCCTCGGCTATCTTGGTACTGAAGGTTGCCGCCACGCCCATTGTGGCAGTCTCGCCCGACGAAGGATGGCGCACAAGAACTCCGGGAGGCCCATCGGCGAAACGCAGCCCTGGAATGCCGAGACGCTGAACGCCGGCAAGATATCCCGCCTGTCCCTGGTAGACCGCGTCATCCTCGCGCGTGCCGTGGATCAGCGTCAGCTTCTCCTGAAGCGTCATCTGGCTCAGCAGCTTGTCAACCCTGGCGTCGCCGGTAACCACCGGCACGCTCTGCGCCAATACTAGTGACGCGCTCAGCGTCAGAACACACCCAAGAACGGTGGAAGCGATCGTGCGCATTCCCTTTGCTTTTCGCAATGAATTCACCTTTTTGATGATCTGTTTCTAAACTTGGCCGAGAAGCTGTAATGGAGACGCAGGCGGCGCTCCGCCGCTTTCTGGCATCGGCAGTACTTCATTCATTAGTTTAGCCCGCCACCGGCGTTACCGACCCGTGGCAACGATGAAACTCGATTCGATCGATGCCGCCCGCCAACTTGCCAACCCCGCGTAGCGGGAGCCAGCCCGCGACATTTGACTTGAATCCCTTCACCCCAGACCCCTCCTGGGCTGTTCAATCTGCTGTATGCCAAGAATCTTGTTCCTTATCAGCTCGCCCGGAAAGGCAGCAGGAAACTCTGCTTGGTCTCAGGCCGGCAACGGGATTCCGCTGCCAAGCCGGCGAGTGTTGGGCCACCTTCTTCCGGCATGGGGATTTCTCCCAACTCCGGAATTCGCTCAATCAGGACCGGACGCGCCTCGGCAGCCGCGCGGGTTGTGTTCCCGGACCTGCCTTGCCGAGAATTACCGTCCACCGGCGCACAATCAAAAAATGACCAGACTCGAGGGGAGCGGCACTTTGCCAGCCTTGGCCCCCGGTTTAATATGTCGGACATCCGCCCGGTTTATACCAAGAAGAGGTACCCTACCCCCCCTATACCCCAGGGGGGTATAAATTTCCCTTGAAACCTTGCAGATTATTTCTAACCCGTTTGAAATCAATGCCTGTGCAAAACTTTTCGACCCCAAATTCTCCCGCATCGCGAGATTCGGCCTCTGAAAATCATTGGAAAAGTCCGTTCTTTGCTAAGAATCAGCCCAGAAAGCACTGCCGTGACGCCATTTCAACCGGGAAGTGGCAAAATTCCGTCCAGCCCGGCGGCAATCAGGTCCTCGCGCAGCCGTTCCACGCTGGAGAACTGGATGGCCTGAATGTTCAGTGCCCGTGCGGCTTCCACATTAGGCAGCTTGTCATCGATGAAAAGGGTGTCTTCCGGGCGCGTCTTCAATTCGGCAAGCATGTGGAGATAGATGGCTGGATCAGGCTTCACGATGCCCACCTCGCAGCTCCACACCACCAAATCGAAGCGACGGATCCAATCAAACTCGTGCTCCACTTTGGTCAGTACGGCGTCGCCCATGTTGGATAAGATGGCCGTCAGCAAGCCGCGCTGCTTGAGCGCCAGTTGCCAGTCGATCATTGCGGGGCACTGTGTGGACCACATCAGAACGTCCCACTGGTTCAGTTCTTCAACCTTCTCCTGGTCCTGCGGCAGCCCGGCTTCGCGCAGGAAGTTCTGCCAATAACCAATGCCGGTCATTTTGCCTTCGTCATAAGCGGGCCGGTCAGCCCAATAAAGGCTCTCAAAACGAGCGAGCGGCAAGCCAGTGATGCTTAATAGCTTCTCGTGTGCCGAGGCGTCCGGCTGCCCTGTGAGTACCATCCCATAATCGAAAACGACCGCGCGCAAAGCCAATGTCCCTCCCATAAACGCCCATGCAATACCGAGAAGGACGCCTGCGTCTATTGTGCATGATCCCAACGGGCTGGCAGCCATATGGATATGGTTATAGGCTGGAAGATAAAGGGGTCGGAGACGGATGCGTTTTTCGGAGAGAACAAACTGGAACACGGAAGAGAGCGAATTGGCGTGGGCGCACCGGATGCACATCCAGGCTGGCGAGCCGATTGCCGACCTCACAGCCTCAAATCCGACCACCTGCGGCTTTGACTACGATCCCCAGCTGCTTTCGGCGCTCATGGACCCCGAAGCGCTCCATTATGATCCGCAGCCGCTCGGCCTCTTGCGCGCCCGTCAGGCCGTCTGCGCTTACTATGCAGGCCGTCGCATTTCGCTCAAGCCCGAACAGATTACGCTCACCACCAGCACCAGCGAGGCCTACAGTTTTCTCTTCCGGCTGCTCTGCGATGCAGGTAGCGAGATTCTTGTTCCCCAGCCCAGCTACCCGCTCTTCGACTTTCTGGCCGCGCTGGACGATGTGCGCATCAAGCCTGTCCCCTTCTTTTACGACCATGGCTGGCTGATTGATCCCGATAGTTTTCGCCTTGCCGTTTCGCCACTGACACGGGCCATCGTGCTGGTCCATCCCAACAATCCCACTGGTCACTTCACCAAGCTGTCCGAGGCCAGGGAGCTGGCGCACATATGCCGGGAATTTGATCTTGCGCTGATTGTGGATGAAGTCTTTCTCGACTATCAATTCTCAAAAGGATTTGGCGGTAAGCCGAGGAGCTTTGCGGCTGGCCTCGAGGGTGTTCCGGTCTTCGTGGTCAGCGGGTTGAGCAAGGTTGCCGGGCTGCCGCAGATGAAAGCCGCATGGATTGTGGCCGCAGGGCCGGAGGCCGTTGCGTCGCTCGACCGGCTCGAGGTCATCGCGGACACGTTTCTCTCCATGAACGCGCCAGTACAGTGCGCGCTTCCTTTCTGGCTCGAAGGCCGCGAGTCAATCCAGAAACAGATTCGAGAGCGCGTGGAAACCAACCTGGCCGAGCTTGACAGCCAAATGGCCCGTGTTCCCGAGGTGAGCCGTCTCGAGATGGAGGGTGGCTGGTACGCCATGCTGCGAATACCTGCGATTCAACCCGACGAGAAGACGGCGCTCGAGCTTCTCGAACGCGGCGTCTGGGTCCATCCCGGATACTTCTTCGGGATGCCTTCCTCCGGCTTTCTGGTGGTGAGCCTGCTGGGGCCGACTGGGGAGTTCAAGCGCGGCATAAGCGAAATGGCCGATTATCTCCGCGCCTGCAGAGCGTCCTCGGTTTCCCCGTTGTGAGTTTCCGTGGACTTGACGCCCCTCTTCCAGGTTGCCAGGAGATACCATGCAAGCCATCCAGGCGCAGTCCAGACATAGGAATTTGAGAAGAGCTTGCAGCCACTCATGAGTTCGGCCTCGATCACCACGGTGGCAATAGCAAGAACTGCCAACAGAGACCGGAACCGCGTGAGATACGCGCCTTGCAACAGGGCCGGAATGGCGAGACTCTCATCGATGATCCAGCAGTATGGCGCCACCAGAATTGAGATGAGCATCAGCAAGTTGCCGTCTTTCATCCAATCCCACGTGTGGCGCCGGACGAAGAAGTAGCCCAAAGCCCATATGCAGCCCAGGGCAGCCGGCAAGAACTGGAGCCACATCGCCTGCGGGCTAAGCCAAAGACGAAGCAAGATGCTCAGGCAAGGAATAGGCTCTGTCTCGATCCCATAGGTATGCATCATCTGCGCGTACTGACTCCATGCCGCCGGGTCGATGCAATACACGACTGCGCAACTGGCGGCCAAGGCTGTCGCCGCTCCCGCCAGTATCTTGTAGCTCTTCGAAAGGATCATCCACGCCAGCAGTACAACGCCGAAAACCAGAAAGAGGTGAGGCTTCAGTGCACACAACCATAGGGAAGCCCCAGCAAGAAATTGATGTTTGCTTTGCAGACGCAGAAAGAGGACATACCCCAGCAGCGCAAACAAAGAGGTCTGGCCCATTGATACACACAGCAAAGATGGCGCAAACGAAAACCCCAGCCAATGCAGGTTATCTCCCGGGCATCCGTGCATCTGCCAGAGCATGAGGACCGAGCCGGTAAGACATCCAAGCAGAATAAGGGACCACAGTAAGGCTCCGACTCGCAATCCGATGAACCCGAGGGGATATACAAGAGGCATCGACCAGGGTGGGTTCCGCATGAGGCCGACTTTGAACTTGGCATCGAGTCCTGCCGCCTGCTCAATCCGCTGCATAGCCGCCATATCGAACGGATTGGCATGATGGACAAGCTGTTGGCCTGTGGCCCAATAGACTACGAAATCGCGTCCGCCTGCCAGCTTCCCGATCATTGGCAGAACACAAATAAATAGGATCGTATATGCAAACATCAGCCCCATCACGCCTGCAATCAACAGGTCCGCAATGTCATACTTGGGCCGAGGCGAGGAAGATTCCGTGGAGTTTGCCATGGTGGCTATTCTACTTCTGTTTCTTACAGTTGCGCCTCCGCCAGGAAACTAAGCTCCCCCGGTCGGGCAGTTGGATCTCTAATCTCAGACCGGGAGATCCCTCACCAAGCTTCAAAGCTGCCGAACTCAGGCTTGCCCTCTGCCCGTCCGCCATCCTTAACGCGCCGTTAAACATGTCCGCACAGTTTCGCGTGCTGCACCTTGAAATCATGTATACAGGGTCGACCGGCCAAATTCTAGCTGTATACAGTTGTTTACACTACGCTACATCTCTCAATCTGGGAGATTTGTATAAGTTGTTGATTCATTAAAGTAAATCCTCTGTTATTATGAATGGCACGACACTTGCTATTTAAGGGTCGTCCCCGCCTCAGGCTGGGAAAATCAACTTACGGAGAGAACAAAAATGAACACTATGCTTCTCAAGCTGTATGTGAAGTTCCAGGACCTGATGAGCCGTGAAGAAGGCCAGGATCTGGTCGAGTATGCCTTGGTCGTCGCACTCATCGCTCTCGGTGCAGTCGCCGGCATGGGCGCTCTTGCCAAGGGCATCAACACTGCGTTCCAGACCATCAGCACCACTCTTGCCACCTCGCTGTAAACCAGAACCATCAACCGTCAGGAAGTATGCGCACGCGGCTCGGATGATTCGTAAATGGAGGGCACTCAAATGTCCAGTGTGCTTCTTAAATTGTATGTGAAGTTTCAGAATCTGATGAGTCGCGATGAGGGGCAAGACCTGGTCGAGTATGCCTTGGTCGTTGCCATGATCTCCCTTGGCGCAGTCGCTGGAATGGGCGAAGTGGCCAAGGGCATCAACACCGCGTACCAGACCATAAGCACCACCTTCGCGTCGGACATCTAACCCCTGGCAACACAGCGTCAGGGCGCACAATTCAATGTTTTCTCGGTAGAGGTATTTTGGGCCAGGACTAGTTTCAGGGCGCCTCTTGCCGGCAAAGATCACCCTCCCTCACCGCAGAATGAGAAAGTCGTATGCGGCCGGAGACTGAGCCTCACAGTAGTTCGTCGAACTGGGGGATATCGTAATCTGGTTGAATATGCTCTCATCGTTCCTCCGAACGCCTTCGGCGGCATTGTCGGCATGAAGGCTCCGGCAATAGGTACCTGGGCTCCGTCCATTAAGATTGACATGGTGCTCAGGCACAGAATTTAAATGACCCGGCGATAGCAGGGTCTACGCGCTACAATTGGCCGCCTTAGTTGCTGCGGGGAGAGATACGCTTGGCAATGTCCTTGCCGCCGCGTTCTCTCCCTTGCTTTTTGGGCTGCGTCTTATTCTCGCAATCATCCTTCTGTTGGCCGTCGCGCTAGCCTCAGGCGGTCGAAAGTGTAGAGAGTGAAATTGAGTATGAGCGTAAAAAGGACGCGGCGGACTGCTCTGTTTTGGATGCTGCTGTGTTGTGGAATCTCTGTCTTGTGGGCACTTCTTCTTGACCGCGCCTCGCGGGATGGAATGGGAGATTTCAAGGGAACCTTCTACGCTGCCAGATGCCTGCTTCAACACAGCGATCCCTATAAATACGGCGAACCACTACGTACATATCTCGCAGATCAAAATGACCAGACTGTGCCTTCGCAGGTGCTTCGAGAGCTTCTGTCGCGGCATATATACCTGCCAACTACATTGGTTTTACTCGCGCCTTTAGCGATGCTGTCGTGGGGCCCTGCACACCTGCTCTGGATCACTCTCTCCGCCGGGAGCCTGCTCGTTGCAGCTCTTCTAATGTGGAATCTCGGGGCTAAATACTCGCCGCTCATCTCTGGCGTGTTGATCTGCTTCCTTCTTGCCAACTGCGAAGCCGTTCTTGCAACCGGCAATCCCGCTGGACTTGTCGTAGGCCTTGGCGTAGTGGCTGTCTGGTGCTTCTTAGAAGAAAGGTTTGTGTGGGCCGGCGTAGTTTGCCTTGCCGTCAGCCTCGCCATCAAGCCCCATGACGCAGGTCTGGTCTGGCTATATTTCCTGCTCGCGGGCGGGGTATATCGAAAGCGCGCGCTGCAAACTCTCGCTGTCACCGCCGTTCTGGGTCTAGTGGCCATCTTATGGGTAACGCCTATCGCGCCACACTGGATTCAGGAACTGCACTCCAACATTATGTGGGACCAGTCGCCTGCCGGACACAGCAACCCAGGGCCAAGCTCCGCAGAGAGAGGAAGCGGCCCGAGTATGGTTATTAGTCTTCAATCGGCCATTTACGTCTTTCGCGACGACCCGCGCATCTACAATCCAGCCACCTACCTGGTCTGCGGCGCGCTCCTGGCAACTGGGCTGGTTCGCACTCTCCGGACGCGCTTCTCTCGGCAGAGGGCTTGGTTCGCGCTTGCGGCAATCGTGCCCATTACCATTGTCGTAACCTACCATCGACCTTACGACGCCAAGCTCCTGACGCTCGCAATTCCGGCCTGTGCGATGCTTTGGGCCGAGGGCAGGCCGGGTCGGTGGCTCGCGCTTCTGGTAACCACCGCTGGAATTGTATTCACCGCGGATATTCCGTTAACCATTCTTACTATTCTCGCTAGCGCCTTTCATATCTCCACTCCGGGGTTGTCTGCACAGATGCTGACGGTCGTGCTCACGCGGCCCACCCCGCTAATTCTGCTCGCGATGGGCATATTCTATCTGTGGGTGTATATGCGCCGCACCAGGCCAGATATAGAAATCACTCAGAAGGTTGGCTAATGATTAGTGGAAAACGCATTGCGGTTGTCATGCCAGCGTACAACGCAGAAAAGACATTGGAACAGACTGTGCGAGACCTGTCCGATTTGGTTGACATCAAGATTCTCGTGGATGACTCCAGCAAGGATCAGACCGCGGCTCTCTCCCGTAGTCTCGGCGTAGAGACTTTTGTTCACAACGCCAACTACGGCTATGGACGCAACCAGCAAACCTGCTACCGCGAAGCACTTGCTGCCGGCGCTGACATCGTGGTGATGGTCCATCCCGATTACCAGTACACGCCGTCCCTGGTCCCGGCTATGGCGGGCATGGTGGCCAGCGGCGTTTACGACATGGTTCTGGGTTCGCGGATTCTTGGAACTGGAGCATTGAAAGGCGGAATGCCCCTCTATAAGTACATCGCCAACCGATTCCTTACGGCCATCCAGAATCTGTTTCTGGGGGTAAAGCTGTCGGAGTACCACACTGGATTCCGGGCCTTCTCGCGTGAGCTGCTCGAAACTCTTCCGCTGCTCGAAAACTCAGACGATTTCGTCTTTGACAACCAGATGATCGCACAAGCCGTAATGTTCAACTTTCGCATTGGAGAGATTTCCTGCCCCACCAAATACTTTCAGGAAGCCTCCTCCATCAACTTCAAGCGCAGCGTGAAGTACGGGTTCGGCGTGCTCAAAACTACGGCCGGATTCGTAGCGCACAAATGGGGCATCGTTCGCATTCCGCGTTTCAACGCAAACGGAAGAAAGATCGCACAGCAGTACTATTCCGAAATCTCACACCGTTTGTGACTCAGGAGATCCTGAAGATGACGAGGACGCGGTGGATTGTATTGCTTTGCCTGCTTTTGTCCTGCGGAGTTTCCGTCTCTTTGGGATTCTTTCTGGAGCGCGCCAAACCCGACCTGATGATGGATTTCAAAGGAGTCTATTTCCAGGCGCGGTGCCTGCTTCAGCATACAGACCCCTACAAACCAGATGCACTGCTGCGTGCTTATCTGGCGGATGGAAGAGACCATCCCATGCCCACGGATGGGCTCCGAAGTATTTTGACGTGGTATATATACTTGCCAACCGCGTCCATTTTCTTTGCTCCGTTTGCAATGCTGCCGATGGAATCCGCCCAAATTTTGTGGATGATCCTCACCGCCGCAGCCCTGGTCCTTGCCGGCTACTTGATGTGGGATCTCGGGGCAGACTATTCACCAGTCATGTCCGCATGTTTGGTCTGTCTAGTCCTTGCCAACAGCGAGGTTCTCTTTGCAACCGGAAATCCCGCAGGAATCGCCGTAAGTCTCTGCCTCGTGGCAGTCTGGTGCTTCCTCAAAGAGCGGCTTATTTGGGCCGGCGTCCTGTGCCTTGCGATCAGCCTGGCAATTAAACCCCATAACGCCGGCCTGGTCTGGCTCTTTTTCTTGTTGGCGGGTGGAGTCTGCCGAAAACGGGCATTGCAAACCCTGATTGCGACTGTTGCACTGACCCTGCCAAGCATACTTTGGGTCTGGCAAGTTTCACCGCACTGGATGCAGGAATGGCACTCCAATATTACGGCGTTTTCGGCACGCGGAGGCCTGACCGACCCAGGGCCTGATTCAGCGATCAGCCTCAGTATGATGATAAATTTGCAGGCCGCCATAAGCGTTTTCCGGAACGATCCGCGCATTTACAATTTGGTCAGCTATCTGATCTGCGGAACCCTCTTGCTCGTATGGATGCTAATCACGCTGCGATCTCCTCTCTCGCCAAAAAGAGCATGGCTGGCGCTCGCGGCAATCGCGGCTCTTTCCATGCTGCCTGTTTATCATCGCCCCAATGACGCCAAACTCCTGCTGCTCGCGGTTCCGGCCTGCGCCATGCTCTGGGCTGAAGGCGGCCGGATGGGGCGCCTTGCACTCCTCTTGACTGCTGGGGGAATTCTGGCCACATCGGATCTTCCCATGGTCGTATTCCTGGCCTTCACCAGAAATATGCACCTTTCCACAGCAGGGTTGTCAGGACAATTGCTTGCGGTCGCGCTGACGCGCCCCGTACCGCTCATCCTACTCGCGATGGGCATTTTTTATTTGTGGATTTATTTGCAACGCGAGCCAGCAGGGAGCCAGCAATGAGAAGGATACGGCGGGTCGCACTGACTTGGATCATCGTATGCTCCGGCTTTTCCGCATTATGGGGCTTTTCGATGGTTCGCGCCTCGCCTAACCTGATGATAGATTTCAAGGGCATCTATTACTTCACACGGTGTCTGCTTCAACACACCGACCCCTATCAGCCAAGCGAGCCTCTGCGTATCTATCTGGCTGATGGAGTAAACCGTCCCATGCCCCCGAACGAGCCCCTGCAAGTCTTGACGCTTGACGAGTACACGCCGACCACATTTATCTTCGTGGCTCCCTTTGCAACTCTGCCGTGGGAGACCGCGGCGGTTTTATGGGCAATGCTCGGATTCGGAGGCATCATTGTTGCCGCTTTCCTGATGTGGGATTTGGCATCCTGCTATGCGCCGGCTATCTCCTGCTGCTTGATTTGCTTTATTCTTGCGAACTGCGAAATTCTGTTTACAATCGGCAATCCTGCGGCGATCGCCATAAGCCTTTGCGCCGTGTGCGTCTGGTGTTTCCTCAAGGATCGGTTTGTTTGGGTCGGCGTTCTGTGCCTCGCCGCTAGCCTCGCCATCAAGCCCCATGACGCGGGTTTTGTCTGGCTCTACTTCCTGTTGGCGGGTGCGCCTTACCGGAAGCGCGCGCTGCAAACTCTGGCCATCACTGCAGTCATTGGCCTGGCGGCAATAGCCTGGGTGACACCAATCGCGCCACATTGGGTGCAGGAATGGCACTCAAATCTTATAGCAATCTCGGGGCACGGCGGAATCTGCGACCCTGGACCCGCAGCGAGCAACGGACGCGGACCAATTATGATCATCGGTCTTCAATCAGTCGTTGCCGTCTTCCGCGACGACCCGCGCATCTACAATTCAGTCAGCCTTCTGATTTGCGGAGCGCTCTTGCTGATTTGGGCGTTCCGCGCCCTCCGGGTGCTCGTCTCGGAGACGAATACATACCTCGCGCTTGCGGCCGTCGCACCTCTTACTTTGCTCGTGAGCTATCATAGGGCTCACGATTCGAAGCTTCTGTTACTCGCTGTGCCGGCCTGTGCCATGCTCTGGGCAAGCGGAAGACTAATTCGGTGGCTTGGGCTGCTGTTCACCTCGGCGGCGATTGTGTTCACTGCGGATATGCCACTGACAATCCTTAAAATTCTCACCAAGAATCTGCACCTTTCCACAACTGAGCTCTCCGGGCAGATGCTAACGGTATTGGTGATGTGGCCCGCCCAGCTTACCCTGCTGGCGATGGGTATTTTTTATCTGTGGATATATGTACGGCATGATCCCATCCAATGTTATCCCGGTACAGACAAGGGGAACCGGTAGTGAAGATTTCGGCGACGAGCCTTAGAATGAGGGCGATATGACCGCGGAATTCAGCATCGTAATCCCCTGCCTAAACGAAGCGGAAACGCTGGCAATATGCATCCGTAAGGCGCAGAGGTATATTGAGCGGTCCGGGCTGAATGCGGAAATCGTCATCGGCGACAACGGCTCCACGGATGGTTCCCAGAAAATTGCAGCCAGCCTTGGAGTGAGGGTTGTTGACGTTCCGACGCGCGGGTATGGCGCCGCCCTTTGCGGAGCGATAACTGCCGCCCACGGCCGCTATTGCATTTTGGGAGATTCCGACGACAGTCATGACCTCGAAAATCTCGATGCTTTTGTAGAGAAGCTGCGCGACGGTTACGACCTTGTGGTCGGGAATCGATTCGCGGGCGGCATCGAGCCTGGCGCAATGTCATGGAAGAATCGCTACATCGGTAATCCAGTCCTCTCGTTCATTGGAAGGCTTTTTTTTCGAACCGACGTGAGAGATTTCCATTGCGGTTTGAGAGGCTTATCCAAGAGCGCTTTCGAACAGATGGATTTAAGAACCACGGGGATGGAATTCGCCTCTGAGATGGTGATCAAGGCCAAGCTCGCTGGTCTGAAGATGACCGAGGTTCCCACCATCATGAGCCACGACGGCAGATCGCGAGCACCGCACCTTCGGCCCTACCGCGATGGCTGGCGGCATCTTCGCTTCATGCTGATGTATAGTCCGCGTTGGCTCTTTTTGTACCCGGGAAGTCTTTTGATTTTGATAGGGTTGGCCGGATGCATCTGGCTTCTCCCGGGGTTGAGGGCCGCTCATGGCTTCGGGCTCGACGTGGATGAGCTCCTGTACGCGTTTGCTTCGGTGCTCCTGGGTTTTCAGCTGGTTGCCTTTGCGATATTTACAAAGGTTTTCGCCATCTCCGAAGGTCTTCTCCCGGAAGATCCACGCTTGGATCGCGCCTTCAACTACATCACTCTCGAGACCGGGGTGGGTGTTGGAGGGTTGTTGATAGCGCTGGGACTGGGAGGATCAATCATTGCCGCAACCGTCTGGGCCAAGACGAACTTCAGCCCCTCGGACGCTGGGTATATGTTGCGCATTGTCACGCCCTCTGTATTCTCTCTGACGCTGGGCGTGCAGATTGTTTGTAGCAGCTTCTTTCTGAGCATTCTGGGGCTGCGACGGCACAAAG
>JBEKQD010000043.1:0-33263 GCA_049520075.1 Occallatibacter sp.
ACGACTTTCACGACTTTGCCCCTGCAACCTATCTTGACGCAAAGCTGCCCAATTGGATCGATCTACAGGCCGAAGAGCGATTCCGGTATGAGGCGAACGACAACAATAGCTTCAAAGCGAATGTCGATGACTCCTACGTGTTGAACCGGTTCCGGTTCCAAGTGGATCTGCATACGCCCAGTTGGTTCCGGGTTACGGCGCAGGTACAGGACGCGCGTGCGGGCTTCCAAAACCCGCCAATCGGACCGCCGAACACAGTTCGCTGGGATCTCAAGTTGGCGTATGTGGAGGTCGGCGACCCGGAGAAACACTGGATCAGCCTGCGCGTGGGCCGACAGTTGATCAACTACAACAACACCATCATCGCCAACTCCGAGTGGCGCAACCAGGCACGGTCGTACGATGCAGCGGTGCTGAACCTGAACGCAAAGCGCGAGCACCTGGGCATCTTCGCTGCCTCGGCTGTCGTGTCACAGGCTTTTGGCGTGAGCCCGCACCAGGAAGGCAACAACATCTACGGCGCCTACGGCCGCATCGATGATTTTCTTGTGCCGCACTCAAATCTTGAACCGTTCTTCCTGTGGCGCGTGCAGCCGGCAGAGGTCGTCGAGCCGGCCGTCGCCAAGACCGCCGGCAAGGAAAACGAGAAGGCTTTTGGCGTGCGCTTCAAGGCGCAAGCCCATACAGCGCTCGATTACGGGGGCGAGGCGATTCTCGAAACCGGCACGGTGGGGTCGCAGTCTATTCGTGCCTCGGCAGCGCAGGCCGGTGCGGCATACCAGTTCCTCGATGTAGCGGCCAAGCCGCGCATCTTTACCCAGTACGATTACGCCACAGGCAACAGCAATCCGGCACATAACGCGACGCATACCACGTTTGACACGATCTACCCGACAGCCCACGATCGCTTTGGAATCACCGACCTGTTTGGCTGGCAAAACATTGAGTCGGTGAGGGTGGGAGCCACCGTTGAGCCACACCGGCGGCTAACCTTCACGGTGCAAGGCCTGGACGATTGGGCGGCTGACGCGCTGGACTCAATCTACAACACTTCAGGCAGCGCAATTGTGAACAACAAGACCAACCACGGTCGCCATGTGGGCGCGGAGATCGATGGCTACTCCTGGTACGAACTGAATAAACACTTCAACCTGGGCGGCGGCATTGGCTACTTCGGCGGCGGCCAGTTCCTGACGAATGTGGCAACCAGCCACTCGTACACAACCTACTACTTTGCGCTGAACTTCAAAGACAACGGAAAGAAGTAGACAAAACATTTGAATGCGCCGGTGGCGAAGCGGCTAACGCGCGGGTCTGCAAAACCTGTATTCGCGGGTTCAACTCCCGCCCGGCGCTCCAGATTCAACATGAAACACAAATCGAACTTTATGGAGAACACATATGTCGAATGCAGTCAGACCTTCTCGGCTCGCTTTCTCGCTTGACGCCTATGCCGTCGCGCTGGCGCTTGTCCTGGCGCTGCTCGTTCGCCTCAACCTGCTCCCGCCAATCAAATGGTGAAGCCGGCATTGGATAACGATTTCAATTGACCCGCTCACCCAGTTCAACAAGGAGATCAAAATGGCCGCTACTTCAACAACTGAATTCCACAGCGTAGACAACCTCATTGGCTTCGGTCGCCGGATCGCCGCACTTATCCCCGGCCTTCTGTTGCTGGCAGCCGTAGGTTACGCGGGAAAGTTCATTGAACAATCCATCGCGACTTACACTAAGGCGCGCCACATTCCTTTCCCTAACATTGAATACGTCCTCTGGGCTATCGTGCTCGGCCTGATCATCGCCAACACTGTCGGTATTCCGCGCATCTTTGAGGCCGGAGTAGGCACGTACGAGTTCTGGCTGAAAGCGGGAATCGTCCTGCTCGGCTCACGCTTTCTGCTTGGCGATGTGCTCCACCTCGGCGGCATCTCGCTTTTACTTGTCGCTTTCGCCATCACGCTCTCGCTTACCTTCATGCACGTCCTCGGCCGCGCATTCAAGCTCAAGCCCAAGCTCACGTCGCTTCTGGCAGTTGGCTCGTCGATCTGCGGCGTCTCGGCCATCATTGCCGCCAAACCTGCCATTAACGCCGATGACGAAGACGCTTCCTATGCCATCGCAGCCATCCTGGCCCTCGGCGCAATCTCACTCTTTACCTTCCCGCTCATCGGCCACTCGCTGCATTTGAGCGACAAGGCCTACGGCCTATGGGCCGGTCTCGCCGTCGACAACACCGCCGAGGCCACCGCGGCAGGTGCTCTTTACTCCGATGCTGCCGGTAAGGTAGCCGTCCTGGCCAAGACCACACGCAACGCCCTCATTGGTTTCATAGTGCTCGGCTATGCTCTCTACTGGTCGTCCCGCGGACAAGCTAAGACAGTCAGCAACAAGGCTGCGTTCCTGTGGAGTAAATTCCCAAAATTTGTTCTGGGGTTTCTGTTGATCTCGCTGCTGGCCACGCTTGGCTTCTTCACCAAGCCGCAACTGGTCAGCCTTGCCAATCTGTCCCGCTGGGCTTTCTTGTTGACCTTCGCCGGAGTTGGTCTGCGTACCAGCTTCCGCGAACTGGGCAAACAAGGCTGGCGGCCTTTTGCCGTCGGCGCCATCGGCGAGGTCTTCATAGCCTTGCTCACGCTCGCGCTGGTTTATGGCGCGGATCGCTATCTGTAATCTTCAAGAAGAGTTCGAGTTGTGGTTGCACCGGCATTTTGGTACTATCAATCCACACATGGTACGCGCCTCCCAACGCCGCTCTTGTTGTTGCCTGTCGAAGATCTTCGACGGGTGCCTGTACTAGTCTCTGATTTCCCTTTTGCAATTCATCAGAAGACGCACCCCTAGCTGAGAAGCCGGCGTGCGATCCCGCATCATTGGCCTTCAGCTATTCGCAAACTGAATGAGGTCAATGATGCCGGTCACTGAAAATGCACTACCCGATTTATCTTTTCCCGCGCAGATCTCCGTGCCGCAGCGCCTGAGCCACCTGCGCCTGCTGGAGGCGGAGAGCATTCACATATTGCGCGAAGTGGCCTCTGAATTTGAGCGCCCCGTGATGCTTTATTCGGTCGGCAAAGATTCTTCGGTGATGTTGCGGCTGGCGCAGAAGGCGTTTTATCCAGCTCCGATTCCCTTCCCTCTGCTGCATGTGGACACCGGTTTCAAGTTTGCGGAGATGCTCAGTTTTCGCGATGCGATGGCTCGCTCTGTGGGCGCTTCGTTGCTGGTCTGGCGCAACGAAGCAGCCATTGCGGCTGGGACCAATCCTATTGTGCTCGACACGAAGCGATGCTGTGGACTGCTCAAGACGCAGGCGCTTCTCGATGCGCTGCGCCACTACAACTTCGACTCGGCCTTCGGAGGCGCACGACGCGACGAGGAGAAATCCCGCGCAAAGGAACGCATCTATTCTTTTCGAGACAGCGCCGGGCAATGGGATCCAAAAAACCAGCGCCCCGAGTTGTGGAACCTCTACAACGCGAGGATTCATCCCGGAGAAAGCATTCGTGTTTTTCCGCTCTCCAACTGGACGGAGATGGATGTATGGCAATACATCCACGAAGAAAACATTCCGGTTGTCGATCTCTACTTTGCCAAGGAGCGCCCTATGTACGTGCGCGGCGATGCGCTGCTTCCCATCGAACAACCTTTCGTGGCGAGGAAGGGCGAACAGCCCCAAATGGTCAAGTCACGGTTGCGTTCGCTCGGATGCAGTCCTTGCACCGGCGCCATTCGCTCCGACGCCGACACCATTCCGGCCATTATTGCGGAGCTGCTCTCCTTCCGTTTTTCCGAGCGCGCTAATCGCGCAATCGATCACGACCAGGAAGGCTCCATGGAGATTAAGAAGCGGGAGGGATATTTCTAAATGGCCGCTGTTTCGACACAAATATTTCCGGCGAGCGAATTTCTGGCAGAGGAGCGCGAAAAGGATTTGCTGCGCTTCTCGACTGCCGGCAGCGTAGACGACGGAAAGTCTACGCTCATCGGCCGCCTGCTCTACGACACGCAGTCGGTCTACGAAGATCAGGTCCGCTCCATCGAGGGAAAAGGCACCACCGCACCCGGACAGATTGATTTTGCGTTGCTCACTGACGGACTGCGTGCA
The DNA here is from genome assembly GCA_049520075.1 of Occallatibacter sp. Taxonomy (GTDB): domain Bacteria; phylum Acidobacteriota; class Terriglobia; order Terriglobales; family Acidobacteriaceae; genus Telmatobacter. Next base: position 4,106 of record JBEKQD010000043.1, read on the forward strand.
GAGCGCGAGCAAGGCATCACCATCGACGTTGCTTACCGCTATTTTTCTACTCCGCGCCGCAAATTCATCATTGCGGACACACCCGGCCATGAGCAATACACGCGCAATATGGCCACTGGCGCATCGACAGCAGATGCGGCTGTGGTGTTGATTGACGCAAGCAAGGGGGTTCTGATTCAGTCGCGCCGTCATGCTTACATCGCATCGCTGTTGCGCGTCCGTCACGTTCTCGTTGCTGTCAACAAAATGGATTTGATCGGCTACGACGAAGAAGCTTTTCGCGCCATCAAGCTGGATTTTACTTCTGTCCTGGATTCCATTGCAGCAGATACCGGAGCTCCTGTTGAGGCCAGCTTTGTCCCGGTCAACGCGCTGGCTGGCGATAACATCGTTCATGGATCAGAAGCGATGCCATGGTATGAAGGGCCGTCGCTGCTGGAGCTTCTGGAGTCGCTGCCATCGTCGCAGGATACACGCACTGAGCCCTTCCGCTTTCCCGTGCAGCGCGTCCTTCGCCCCGATCATGCCTTTCGCGGATTTGCCGGGCAGATTGCTTCCGGAACAATTGCTCCAGGAGACAAAGTCACAGTGCTCCCTTCCGGCAGGATTGCCGAGGTCGCACGCCTCGTGACTTTTGGTGGTGACCTTGAAAAGGCCATCGCGCCTCAATCGGTCGCTTTGGTTTTGGATCGCGAAATCGATATCAGCCGCGGCGATATGATTGTCTCCGCGCAAACTCCAGCGACCGTCGCCAGAAACATTCGGGCCGCGCTCGTATGGATGGATCAACAACCGCTCCAGCGCAATCGCCGCTATTTATTCAAGCACACCAGCCAAACGGTTCCTGCATTTGTCACCTCAATCGAACATCGAACGAACATCGGCACGTTAGCGCACGAAGGCACCGATTCACTGGAGATGAACGGCATTGGAGTGGTCAACATCGATTTATTGCGCCCGATTGCTCTCGACCTTTACGGCGAGAATCGTTCGACCGGCGCGTTCATTCTGATCGATGCCGAGACCAACAGCACCGTCGCGGCAGGCATGATTACCTCGGCGACTGCGATTACAGCTGCAGGCGAGCATCTACACGCGGACGCATGGGGACCGGTAACTTCCGGCGAAAGAGCTGCGCGCTGGGGACACCGCGGCGGTGTGCTCGAACTGAGCGGTCCTGCAGAGCTGGTTGATTCGATCGAGCGTTCACTGTTTTCCGTGGGAGTCGTTTCCAATCGCATCGATACCGGCGACGAAGCCTTTCTTCTTCATCCCGGCCTGGTGGAGACCATTACCAGGCTGGAGGTGCGGTCCGGCCTGCTTGTGTTGGTTGTCAACGCTAACGAAAGCGGTACTCTCATCGCCCGCGTAGACGGTCATGAACTTTCTTTTGACGCAAACGAACCTATGCACGCCATCTCCGCGGTCCATCGCTTGCTGCATGACGCAGGCGTGTTCATCCCTTCAGAAAAGGCAGGTTTGTGATGAGCACAGCGGAAATTCAATCGCAGACAAAGCTCAAGCTGAATGAAGTGCGCGCGACACTCGCGAGTGAAATCAGAGGCGAACAGGATGCGTGCCTGACTTGCAGTTTTCAAGCCGAAGACGTGCTACTGACGAAGCTGGCCATCGAGTTGGATGCGAAGATTCCGATTCTTTTTCTGGATACCGGCTATCATTTCCGCGAAACCTATGCTTATCGGGATCGCATCGCGAGTGAATGGCAACTCAATCTGATTAACCTGCTGCCTGAAAAGACCGTGGCGGAGCAGGAAGCCAAGCACGGTCTTCTTTATCAATCCGCGCCGGACGAGTGTTGCAGGCTGCGAAAGGTTGTGCCGCTCTTCAAGGCGGTTGCGCAGTATCGCGTTTGGATCACTGGCTTGCGTCGGGAGCAGGCGAAGAGCCGCGCTGCTCTCGAAGAGCGGGCGCTGTTCACCCTGCCTGGCGGCAAGCAGGTGCTGAAGATTGCGCCTCTCGCGGCGTGGACTACGCGAGATATTTGGTATGCCTGTGAAGAACTTGCGATTCCCCTGCTGCCGATCTATGAGCGCGGCTACTCCTCCATCGGCTGCGAACCATGTACGACGCTGCCACTCGATCCGAGCGATCCGCGCTCAGGGCGCTGGGCCGGCCGCAAGGTTGAATGCGGCATTCACATCGATGCAGCGCCGCCCATATTGAACCGGCGGGAAGGGACCTGATACGAATGCAATATCTTCTTGGATTCGCCATCGCGTTATTTATCGCGCTCACCGGGGTCGGCGCAGGTACTGTCACCGTGCCGGTTCTGATTTTGTTTCTCGGAGTGGCTGCGCCTGATGCCGTCGGCATTGGCCTGATGTTCGCCACGGCCGTCAAACTGATCCTCGTTCCGGCGCAAATTATTCGCCGCAACGTGGTCTGGCGGACTCTGGGATTCATGCTTCTGGGCGGCGTGCCGGGAGTCATCATCGGTTCGCTTTTCCTGAAGCATCTGGTGCACGAAGGCTCGCAGAATCTGCTCAACGCAATACTCGGGTTGATTCTGGTGACAACGGCCAGTTGGCAGATATTCTTCTCGTTCCGTCCCATGAAAAAGAACCCGAATGCTCAAGATCGCAGCCCTCTGCTCTCGTGGCTGATGCTTCCGGTGGGCGCTGAAGTTGGATTTTCTTCAGCGGGAGCAGGCGCCCTGGGCAGCGCCGCTTTGCTCAGCCTGACTCCATTGGAGCCCGCGCAGGTGGTAGGCACGGACATTGCCTTCGGCTTTGTCGTGTCACTCATAGGCAGCGGCGCGCATTGGTTCTCGCATGCCGCAAATCCAGATCTGCTGATTCACCTCATTGAAGGCGGCGTTGCCGGAGCGATTTTCGGAACCATCCTCAGCACACGCCTTCCACGCCGCCAGTTGCGCTTTGCGCTCTGGGTTTGGCTGTTGCTGCTCGGCGGACAGCTCCTCTTCAACAGTTACGAGGGGTGGGCAATTCCACGCAAGCAAAATGTGAGCCAGCCTCAGCCGTTGCAGGGCGCAAAGAGCTATTTGGACAGCGCCGCAAGTCGCCACAATCCGGGATAAATTGAGGTCCAGAGGGCCAGTCATCATTGCGAAGGAATCTGTGCTGAGATGCGGGCGCCTTCCTGGCTTGACCATTTCTCGCCTCTGTGCGCTTTTCGCGGATTGAGTTGTGACAGAAAAGTCATTCCCCTGGAATCAGCGGTCATTCCGCCTGCCAAAAGGCGTGCTGTTTCCACGAGATACGCACTGGCCGCAAGACGGGCTCTCGTCGCGCGAAGGCACTTCTGTCAGACGGCCGGGTCGGCCTTTTCCGGTGGCTCCGCGCAAAAATTCTCGCCGTAACGTAAAATTTTCGGTATATTAAAGACTCCGGCACCATTCCAGACACGTTCGAGCCTGCTCTGACGGGCAACTTCAGGAACGATAAGGCGATTTCCTCCCTCGGAATCGCGCGGCATTTGTGCATCTTGGGTTAAACATCGCAATCAGTACGGATACATTCCATCGGGAAGGTTGCAATGCAATCATCGGATCGCCACATTAGCACTCCACGCCCTCAAGGGCTCTACCATGCGCGCAACGAACACGACGCCTGTGGCATGGGCCTGGTCGCCAGCATTCGGGGCGAAAAGAGCCACGACATTATCCGCAAGGGTCTTGAGGTGCTCATCAACCTCACCCATCGCGGTGCGGCGGGTTGCGATCCGGATACGGGCGACGGCGCGGGCATTCTAATTCAGATTCCGCACATTTTTTTCGCGCGCGAATGTGGCGAGTTGGGAATGCAGTTGCCGGAGCCGGGTGCCTATGGCGTGGCCATGTGCTTTCTGCCTGTGGACAAGCACAGCCGGCTGCAGTGCGAGGGCGTCATCGAGCGCATCGCCCAGGAAGAGGGCCTGACTGTGATTGGCTGGCGCGATACGCCGGTTAACGGCATCGCCATCGGCCGCGAGGCGCGCGCCTCCCAGCCCTACATCGAACAGTTGTTTCTGGGTCGGCCCGCGGACCTCGACGAAGACGCCTTGGAGCGGCTGCTCTACAAAGTTCGCCGCCGCACTGAGAACGAGATTGCCGCCTCGGAAATTGAGGGCAAGGACTTCTTCTACGTGCCATCGCTTTCCTGTCGGACCATCGTTTACAAAGGGTTGATGCTGGCTCCGCAGATTGAAAAGTTTTACTTTGAATTGGCCAATCCGCTGGTCACCAGCGCGCTCTGTGTGGTGCATCAACGTTTTTCCACCAATACGTTTCCGAGTTGGAAGCTGGCGCACCCTTACCGCTACGTATCGCACAACGGCGAGATCAACACCATCCGCGGCAACGTGAGTTGGATGAATGCGCGCCAGTCAGTGCTGGAGAGCCCGCTGCACGGTGACCAGATCGACAAGCTCTATCCGGTTATCATGCCGGACGGCAGCGACTCGGCGTCGCTGGACAACGCTGTGGAGTTTCTCTTTCAGTCAGGCCGCTCGCTGCCTCACGTCATGGCCATGCTGATTCCCGAAGCCTGGGCGGGCAATCCCGACATGGACGAAGACAAGCGCGCCTTCTACGAGTACCACGCCTCTCTGATGGAGCCGTGGGATGGCCCGGCGGCCATCACTTTCACCGACGGCCGCGTGATCGGAGCCACACTCGATCGCAACGGATTGCGGCCCGGCCGTTACATTGTCACCAAAGATGATTTAGTGGTGCTGGCCTCAGAAGCCGGCGTGCTGGACGTTCCGGCAAAAGACATTCGCAAGAAAGGCCGCTTGCAGCCCGGCCGCATGTTCCTGGTCGATACGGTGCAGAAGCGCATTATCAGTGACACCGAGATCAAGAAGCAGCTGGCTGGCCGCCAGCCCTACGCAAAATGGCTTGAAGAGCGGCAGATCTCGCTCGATCAGTTGCCCGAGCCTTCGCGCATGATCGCCTCGAATCCCGAGACGCTGATGCGCCGCCAGAGGGCGTATGGTTACAGCGAAGAAGACCTGAAGATTCTATTGGCGCCTATGGGCGCGCGGGGCGAAGAGCCCATCGGCTCAATGGGCACCGATGTGCCGCTGGCCTGCCTCTCTGACCGTCCGCAGCCTTTGTTCAGCTACTTCAAGCAGCTCTTCGCGCAGGTCACCAATCCGCCCATCGATCCCATTCGCGAAGAGATGGTGATGTCGCTGATCAGCTACATCGGCACGGAGCGCAACATTCTGGACGAAGCGCCGGAAAACTGCCACACTCTCAAGCTTCCGCATCCTATCCTGACCAACCGAGACCTGGAAAAGCTGCGTCGCGTATCTTCAGGAGACCTGCTGGCAACCACGTTGCCCGCATTATTCCGCGCCGCCGATGGCGAGCGAGGCCTGAAGCACTCACTGGAAGACCTGAGCGCCCGTGCCGCGCACGCCGTCAATTCCGGTTACACGCTGCTGATTCTCTCCGACCGCGGCGTCGATCCGACCTACGCACCAATTCCCAGCCTGCTGGCGATGGCGGCAGTGCATCACCGGCTGTTGGCCGATAAGACTCGCACCCAGGTGGCGTTGATCATCGAAAGCGGCGAGCCGCGCGAAGTAATGCACTTTGCCCTGCTGATTGGCTACGGCGCGAGCGCCATCAATCCTTACCTGGCCATCGAAACTCTGCACGACTTGAAGCGCCGAGGCCTATTGCCGCACAACGTGACCGCCAATCACGCAGAAAGAAACTTTATCAAGGCCATCAATAAAGGCCTGTTGAAGACCTTCTCGAAGATGGGCATCAGCACTTTGCAAAGCTATCGCGGCGCGCAGGTCTTCGAGGCCGTGGGGCTAAATCATTCGCTGGTCGAGAAATACTTCTCCGGCACGGCGTCGCGCATTGAGGGCGTGGGCCTTGAAGTACTGGCGCGCGAGGCACTGCTCAAACACGCTTACGCCTACCAACCGCTCACAGAATCTGAAACGGAGTTGGTCGTCGGTGGCCACTATCAATATCGCGAAGGCGGCGAGTATCATCTGCTGAATCCGGAGACCATCAGCAAGCTGCAGCGCGCTGTGCGCGCAAACAACCCGGCCACCTTCCAGGAATACACCGATCTACTCGATGATCAAAATCGCCACCTGTGTACGCTACGCGGCCTGATGAATCTCAAGTACGCGGCCAAGCCCGTGCCGCTCGAAGAGGTTGAACCGGCTAAGGAGATCGTCAAGCGATTTACGACCGGCGCCATGAGCTTCGGGTCGATCAGCAAAGAGGCGCACGAGACATTGGCCATCGCCATGAACCGCATTGGCGGAATGTCCAACACCGGCGAGGGCGGCGAGGAAGAAGAGCGATTCACGCCCGACGCGAACGGAGACTCGCGCCGCTCTGCCGTAAAGCAGGTAGCCAGCGGCCGCTTCGGGGTGACGACAAATTATCTGGTCAACGCAGACGAACTGCAGATCAAGATGGCGCAAGGAGCAAAGCCCGGCGAGGGCGGCCAACTGCCCGGACACAAGGTGGATGAGATCATCGCCAAGACGCGCCACTCTATTCCCGGCGTGGGGCTGATATCGCCTCCGCCGCACCACGACATCTACTCCATCGAAGACCTGGCGCAACTGATCTACGACTTGAAGAATGTCAATCCTAAGGCACGCATCGCCGTCAAGCTGGTCGCCGAGGCCGGAGTCGGTACTGTGGCCGCAGGCGTGGCCAAGGCTCATGCCGATGTAGTGCTCATCTCCGGCGATAATGGCGGCACGGGCGCATCGCCGCTTAGCTCCATCAAACACGCGGGGCTGCCGTGGGAGTTGGGCCTCGCCGAAGCGCAACAAGTTCTGTTGCTCAACGATCTACGCGGACGCATCAAGGTGCAGACGGACGGCAAGCTCCAGACCGGCCGCGACGTGGTTATCGCCGCGCTCCTGGGAGCGGAAGAGTTCGGATTCGCCACCACGCCGCTTATCGCCATGGGCTGCATCATGATGCGCAAGTGCCACCTGAACACCTGCTCGGTGGGCATCGCCACGCAGGACCCCGTGTTGCGCGCGCGCTTCAAAGGCCAGCCCGAACACGTGGTCAACTTCTTCTTCTTCATCGCTGAACAGGTTCGCCAGCACATGGCCAAGTTGGGCTTCAAGACCTTTGATGCGATGGTGGGCCGCGTGGACAAAATCGATGCTGCAGTCGCCCACGACCACTGGAAGGCCAAGGGAATCGATCTCTCTTCGATCCTCTACGTGCCCACGCTGCCTTCGCGCGTGGCGCACCGCAAAGTGCAGGCTCAGGATCACGGCCTCGACCGCGCCCTCGATCACGTATTGATCGAAAAGGCCGCGCCGGCCCTCGAATCAAAGACTCCTGTCACCGGCAGTTTCCACATTCGCAACACGCATCGCACTGTTGGCGGGATGCTAGGCGGTGAAATCGCGCGCCGTTATGGATCAGCCGGATTGCCGGACGAAACCATTCACTTTAAATTCCAGGGCTCAGCCGGTCAGAGCTTTGGCGCATTCGTTCCCAACGGCGTCACGCTGGAATTGGAGGGCGACTCCAACGATTATCTCGGCAAGGGGCTCTCCGGCGGGCGCATCATCGTCTATCCACCCAAGACTTCAAGCTTTCTTCCCGAGGAGAGCATTCTTGTGGGCAACGTAGTGTTATACGGCGCAACCAGCGGAGAAGTCTTCCTGAACGGAATCGCCGGCGAACGCTTCGCCGTACGCAACTCTGGCGCCATCGCTGTGGTTGAGGGTGTTGGCGACCATGGCTGCGAGTACATGACCAACGGCACGGTTGTAGTGCTCGGACTCACCGGACGCAACTTTGCTGCCGGCATGAGCGGCGGATTGGCCTATGTATACGACGACCAGGGAGATTTCGCCACGCGCCGCTGCAACCAGGCCAGCGTCGATCTGGAGCCGCTGGTCTCCGACGCAGACGTGGCAGAGGTGCGCGGCCTGCTGCAACGCCATCGCGACCTGACCGGCTCGCCGCGCGCTGCATGGATTCTGGAACGATGGGCAGAGGCGCAGCCGCGGTTCATCAAGGTTTTCCCGCACGAGTACAAGCGCGTGCTTGGCATTGTCAGCCCCGATGCGGCATCGGATGAGGGCCATGTTTCTCCCACAACTTCGTCGCCTCTGGCGGCAGCCGAGGTGCACCATGGGTAAGGTTACCGGATTCCTTGAAATCGAACGCGAACAACCCGCCCGCCGCAAGGTCGAAGAGCGGCTGCAGGATTGGTTCGAGGTTTACCAGCCTTTTCCTGAAGAGAAGCAGAGCGAACAGGGCGCGCGCTGCATGGATTGCGGCGTTCCCTTTTGCCACACCGGCTGTCCGGTTAACAATCTGATCCCCGATTGGAACGACCTGGTATACAACGGGCGCTGGGAAGCGGCCATCCGCCGCCTGCACTCGACCAACAACTTTCCTGAGTTCACCGGCCGCATCTGTCCCGCGCCCTGCGAAGCCGCATGTGTTCTGGCCATCGATCAGCCAGCCGTCTCCATCAAGCTCATCGAGCGCAGCGTCGTTGATCGCGCGTGGGACGAAGGCTGGGTTCATCCCGAGCCGCCTGAACAGAGCACAGGCAAGAAAGTTGCGGTAGTGGGCAGCGGGCCCGCTGGATTAGCAGCGGCACAGCAGTTGCGGCGCGCCGGACATTCCGTCACTGTTTACGAAAAGAGCGATCGCATTGGCGGCCTGCTTCGCTACGGCATTCCCAACTTCAAGCTGGAGAAGCATGTACTCGACCGCCGTATACAGCAGATGCGCGCCGAGGGAGTTACCTTTGTCGCTAATGCCCATGTGGGCGTCAACTTGCCGGTAGACAAACTGACCGAACGTTATGATGCCATCCTGCTGTGCGGCGGCTCCGAGCAGCCGCGCGACCTGAATATACCCGGCCGCGAGTTGAAGGGCATTCATTTCGCCATGGAATATCTGCCCCAACAGAATCGCCGTTGCGAGGGTGACCACCTTGACTCCTCGCGCGACATCCTCGCCGATGGCAAGCGCGTGGTTATCATCGGCGGCGGTGACACAGGTGCCGACTGCCTGGGTACTAGCCTGCGCCAGCACCCCTTGAGCGTTCACCAATTCGAAATCATGCCCAAGCCGCCCGAGCAGCGCGCCGCCTCTACACCCTGGCCGATGTGGCCATTGCAGTTGCGCACTGAAGCCGCGCACGAAGAGGGTGGCATACGCGACTGGAGCATCAACAGCATCGAATTCACCGGCGACGCCGAGGGCCGCGTCAAGCAACTGCACGCGGTACGTGTTGGTCCTCCGCCGAAGTTCGAACCCATCCCCGGCTCCGAATTTACGCTCGACGTCGACCTGGTTCTGCTGGCTATGGGTTTTCTGGGGCCCGTGCGTTCGGGGATGATTGAACAATTGGGAGTGGCACTGGACAGCCGCGGCAACGTAGCTACTGACGCCGATTACCGGACGTCAATCGAGAATATCTTTGCAGCAGGCGATATGCGCCGCGGCCAATCGCTGGTAGTCTGGGCTATCAGTGAAGGGCGCAAGGCCGCCGCGGCTGTCGATCGCTACCTGGCCACTGTTGCTGAACCTGTATCCCAGCACCTTCATACTCTGGCCTGAGTTGTTTGCTGTGATTGAGGCCTGGACGTCCAGGCTCCAAGTCTTTGATTTGAAGGTGAGACTCGTGAATCTCTCTTACCAAGGGAAGAACTTCACAGTTTCAAAGGGAGGCGCGCATGTTATCTGAGGCGGCCAAGGCGACGGCATCGTGGCCGTTGCGGAAATAGCGCGAGGTTTGCAGAGAATTATCCACCGCCGGCGCACGATGGAAGAATGAAATGCGACCACAGCCTCCTAGCTTTTCGATACCCTATTCCCTCTGTTTTCGGGTACCCCCTCCCCCCTATTTCCTGTGAAACTGTGAGACTGTGAACCAAATCGCACGGTCTGGTCGGTATAACCGTCCATATTCTTATAGCAATCCGGGAAATGCTCAATTCTTCTGTGGCCGGCACAGGGCCATGGAAATAATCAGCGCTAGTGAAATCCGGTTGTAGTATTGCAGCAAAACACGCAGCAAAAACCACTCATCCTCAAGTTTCGACCCTTCGTCCACTTTCTGTACCCCCTATCTATTGATGCGCTTTTTCCCAGTGAGTCCCGCGCTACTGTCTACATGCGGCAGCAATGCTCGGGAAAGGCACTGTATGGATTACCTGGTTAAAGTGGAGGCTGTGAGCCGAAGATTCCCCATGGATCACAGCTATGTGAGCGCACTCGACAATGCCAGTCTGCATGTCTCAGCTGGGGAGTTTCTGGCCATAGCCGGGCCAAGCGGCAGCGGCAAGTCAACGCTGCTGAATCTCGTGGGCTGCCTCGACAAGCCGACCTCCGGCCGCATTTTGCTGGACGGCGAGGATACATCGGGGCTGAAACCGGCGAGGCTCACGGCGCTGCGCCGCGATAAGATCGGATTCGTTTTCCAGACGTTCAATCTGATTCCCGTTTTCACGGCCAGCGAAAACGTGGAATATCCGCTTCTGGTGCAGGGCGTCGGCGCCAGTGAGCGCGGCAAGCGAGCCGCGGTAGCGCTTGAAAGCGTTGGTCTCTTGTCTCGCGCGGGGCAGCGCCCCGACCTGCTATCGGGCGGAGAGCGCCAGCGTGTCGCTGTGGCGCGAGCCATTGTTCATCGCCCCGCGCTGGTGCTGGCCGATGAGCCCACCGCAAACCTGGACTCGCACAATGCCACGCAATTGATCGATCTGATGCGCGATCTGAACCTCAGCCTCGGCCTCACCTTCATCTTTTCAACCCACGACCAGCGGTTGCTGGAACATACACCGCGCATTGTTCGCCTCTGTGACGGCCGGGTGGCCGAAGATACGCTGCGACAGGAGGTTTGCCATGGGTAAGTTTCTGCTTCTCGCGTTCCGCAACGTTTTTCGCAACCGCCGCCGCACCATCATGACCCTATTCATGGTGAGCGGCGGCGTCGCCGGCCTTCTGCTGGCAGGCGGATACTTCGCTCACATGATCGATGGCCTGCGAGAAGACACCATCCGAAACGGCCTCGGTCATATCCAGATCTTCACCGCCGAGCACTTCCGGCGCGACGAGGTCCATGTACTCGATACCGGCATCGACAATTGGCGGCAAGTGGCTGCGACGGTGAAAACCGTTCCTCACGTTCGTGGCGTTGCCCCGCGCATTGAGTTCTATGGCATGGTCTCCAACGGCCAGAAGTCCTCCGTCTTCATGGGCAGCGCCATCGATCCCGACGCTGAAAGGAGCCTGGGGTTCACATCGAATGTGTCTTCGGGCCGTGATCTCAGCAGCCGGCCGGGCAGCGAGGTCGAAGCCCTTATCGGAGCCGGCCTGGCCAAGTCGATGAACGTTGGCATCGGCGATGGCCTTACGCTGCTTTCCGTTACATCGGATGGCGCGCTGAACGGCGTCGATGTGCAAATTGCCGGCATTGTGACAACCGGCATATCGGAAATGGATGCGCGCTATCTGCGCATCACGCTCAACTCCGCGCAGCGGTTGTTGCAGAGCGATCGCATCACCAACCTCGTGGTTGGGCTGGACTCGACGGCAAACACTGATGCCGTTTATGACACGCTCATCCCGCGCCTGAGCGGGCAGCCGCAACAGATGACGCTCAAGAAGTGGACTGATCTTGCCACCTATTACAAGCAGGTGCGCACTCTCTTCAATGGCATCTTTCTTTTCATGGGCCTGATTGTGTTCTTCATGGTGCTCATGTCCAGCGTCAATACGTTGTTGATGACCATGTTCGAGCGCACTCGCGAGATTGGCGCGATGCTTGCCATGGGAACACCACGCTCCTGGATCGTTGCACTCTTCATGTCGGAGGCAGTGCTGATTGGAATTATCGGCGCCATTATAGGAGTTGTGGTGGGCAATTTGTTGGGCGTGCTCATCAACATTTCTGGATTGCATATGCCACCGCCGCCGGGCTATACCGTCAGCATTCCATTCCTTGTAAAGCACGTGCCCAGCCTCATGATCGGCTCTTCGCTCCTTGTCATCGTCTCGCTGGCATTCGCGTCCATTCTGCCCGCGGTCCGCGCATCGCAGCTGCAAATTGCGGAGGCATTGGCCCATGTCTAGAATCAACTGCGTACTGCGAGTATTTCTGCTGCTTTTTCTTATCGGATTTCTCCTCACTTGCGTGCTCGTGAGCCACGCCGCACCAGCAATGCCCGATGCGGAATCTCTGCTCCAGCGCTCCGACGCATTTCGCAACGGTTGGCCAGCGTATGTCGTCCGTGTCAAAATTACCGATTTCGAATCAGGCAGACCGGATGAGGAGCATCTCTATGAGGTCTCGCAGAAGGGCACGGATAAGACTTACGTGAATTTCATGAGTCCCCGCGAGAAGGGCGAACACCTGCTCATGCTCGGCGACGATATGTGGGTCTATTTGCCCGACACCAGCCGCCCCGTGCGCATTACACCGCTCGAACGACTCACCGGCGACGCCTCCAACGGCGACGTAGCTCGCACCAACTACGCCGCAGACTACTCGGCCGTCTTTCTGCGTACTGAGAAAGTAGGCACGGTGGAATGTTACGTACTCGATCTCGCCGCCAAAAGGAAGGGCGCTACTTATCAGCGCATCCTTTACTGGCTGCGCGTGCCGGACGCACGGCCCGTGCGGGCTGAGTTTTACTTAACCTCAGGCAAGCACATCAAGTCCGCCACCTTTGACGAATACGCGCCGTCAAGCGGTAAAGAGCTGCTGCGTAGGCTCACACTTTACGACGAGATCCGGCATAACTCGCATAGCGTCCTCGAATATTCCGGCGCCTCGCCGCGCTCGCTACCCAATAAACTCTTCAATCAGGGACGATCGGACATGTTTTAGCCATGAATCGCAACTCATTCATTCCGAGTCTACTCATCCTGAGCTTTTGGGGCGGCGCCCGCGCCCAGGACGCTCCGCCACCCGAGAAGAGCCGCGCCGATGTGCGCTACTCGCTTTCGGTCATCGACGACGCGACCTTTTACGGAGATCGTAGCGAGCCTGTACCCGAGGTGTTGAACCAGATGCTGGTGGAACCCGCCCTTAGTTACCGTTTCCATGACCGTCTCACCCTCGCTTCCAGCATGATCGGCCTCGCCGGAACTCATTCTGATAACTACACGCAACTGCGCATAAAGGAGACGTATGCCCGCCTTTCAGCGGGAGACTTCGACTTTACGCTGGGCCGCAAGATGGTGCGCTGGGGCACGGGTTACGCCTTTTCTGCGGCCGGCGTGCTTGATCCGCCGCGCGTCCCCACAGACCCCACCGACCGACTGAACTTGAATGAAGGACGAGACATGGTCAAGGCCGACTGGGTGCGTGGCCCACATGCATTTTCGCTGGCCTGGTCCACTGCCGCGCTGGCCCCAGCGGACGCCAACCTGCACGACACCACCGCTTTCCGGTATAACGTTTTAGTGCGGGGATTCGACACATCTCTTATCGCCGGCAACGACCGCGGCGGCGATTCGTTCGGAGCTTTAACCTTTACGCGGGTTCTAGGGCAGGCGTGGGAGGTTCATGGCGAAACCGTATGGCGCGAACAGGCCGCCGTGTTGCTTGGCGCCAAATACACTGTTTCGGGCATTACCTTCATCGGCGAGTTTTTTACTCCTCCGAACATCCCGTACTATAACTACATGGGACTTTCACCGCTTGCCGGACGTCAGCATTACGCCTTCCTGACCGCCGGAAAAGCGCGGCTGCGCGAACGTCCCGGCTGGAAAGAATGGGGTCTGTCCGGCTCCGTAGTCGCTAATCTCGATGACCACAGCTACACGCCCGTTATCGACGCCAGCCGCTGGTTCGGCAATCACTTCTCTTCTTATCTCCACATGGAAATCCCCAAAGGGAGCAAGACATCGCAGTACGGTTCGGCGCCGTATTCCACAGCTACATCGGTGGGAGTCCGCTTCCAAATATGAAACGCGAAACACCAAAGCCAGCGACCATCCCCGCTGAAGATTGGCAATTTCCGAACACTTACGGTTCGTTTTTCCTAAGGGCGTTCTGGATTGTCTTCGGCGTCACGCTGCTTATCTTTCTGATGTTTTTCTCCCAGGGGTTTATTAAGCTGTCGGAGACCGGGCAGCGTCTGGTTGCAATATTTGTCTACTCCGTTTGCATCGCACTGCCTTCGATGGTGCTGCTGACTCAGGTCTCGATTCGCTATGCAGCCAAGTTTCCTCGGACGATCGCTCTGATCCAGGTACTGTGCCTCATCGGCACTGCTTCTATTGGCAGTCTTTTCGCGGTTTCTATTTTATGGATCGCCGGAATTGACGGTCGTGACAGGTATTGGAACGCGTATTGGGGAGATCTTCCCTTCAGCATCGTAGTTACGCTGGCCATTGGAATGAGCGTCACAACCTTTGAAACGCTACGCTATAAACTGCAGGCAGCCACTCTGGAAGCACGCACGCGCCAGATGGAACAGGAGCGCGCTTACAAGTTACTTGCCGAGGCGCAGCTCTCTTCACTCGAATCGCGCATCCATCCCCACTTTCTCTTTAACACGCTCAATTCCATCGCAGCGCTGATTCCCGTGGATCCTCAGCGCGCCGAAGATACAGTTGGCAAACTGGCCTCGCTGCTTCGTTTTTCGCTCAATGCGCAACATAGCGGCCTTGTTCCTTTGGCGCAAGAACTCAAAATCGTGCGCGATTATCTTGAAATCGAGTCCACGCGCTTCGGCCCGCGCCTGCGTTATGAAATTATCGTGCCCGCCTCTCTCGATTCCGTCAGAGTACCTCCGCTGGCGCTACAGACCCTTGTCGAGAACTCCGTCAAGCACGTTGCCGCGATGCGCACTGAAGGCGCATCAATCCAGGTTACCGGAGCGAAGGAGTCAGGCCGCGTCCGTCTAGAAGTCATCGACGATGGTCCAGGTTTCTCGCTCGACGCCGCCGCACCGGAGCACGGCCTCGGCAATCTTGCCGCGCGCCTCGAACTTTTGTTCGGCGGCGCGGGCCGGCTCGATGTGACTCGCGAGAGCGAAAGAACCATAGCCCGTATCTCGTTTCCCGCTGAACTGTGAGACCTTATGGAAACCGACGCCCTAAGCGCCTATCTCGTGGATGACGAACCGCTCGCCATCGAGCGCCTGCACCGGATGCTGGCAAACTGCGAATCTCTACGCATTGCCGGCAGCGCCACTGATCCTTCGCAGGCGGTCGAGTTTCTGAACGGCTCGGCAAATATCGACGTGCTCTTTCTCGACATCCAGATGCCGGGCATGAACGGTTTCGAACTGCTCTCGCGCCTCGCGGTCCAGCCTTTCGTCATCTTCACCACCGCCTACGATCAATACGCGTTGCGCGCCTTCGAGGTGAACTCCATCGACTACCTGCTTAAACCTATCGAGACGGAGCAGTTGGAGCGCGCCATCGCAAAGCTTGGACGGCTCAGGCCGGTGGTCAAACCAGACTGGCAGCGGAATCCCGATCTCCCGGCCGTGTTGAAGGAGTTGGCTGCATCGCTTCTCGGGCAGCGAGCCGATTACCCGCGCCGAATTGCCTCGCGAGTGGGAGAACGTATCGTTTTCCTCGACCTCGACACCGTGACGCACTTTGTGGCGCGCGATAAGCTCACCTATGCCACCGTCAACGGCCGCGAACACTGCGTCGATCAGACCATCGCTGATCTCGAAGGCAAGCTCGACCCAGCCAGGTTTCTGCGCATCCATCGCGCCGTGCTCCTGAATCTGGATTGGATCAACGAGGTAAACGTTTCGTTCGCGGGTAAGGCAATTGTCTCCTTGAAGGATGCCCGGCACTCGCAGTTGCCGGTCGCGCGAGATCGCCTGCGTCTGCTCAGGTCGCGAATGGAATTCTGACCTTTTCTCGCTCAGAGCCTGCTGCAGGCGAATTGAGTTGCATCCACCTCCATCAATGCGTTGTAATGCAGGGCAGCCATGAAACGCTTTCGGCAATAATGAATAGCTGAAATTCCTGGAGAAAGCCATGCCGGGCAAATTGGAGTTGATCGTAGGGCCAATGCGCAGCAACAAGACCGCTGAACTCCTGCGCAGAATTGAGACGCGCCGTCAGTACGCCAAACAGTATGTTCTGCTTTTGAAGCCCGGCGAAGACACCAAAGCCGCGGCTGGACTGGTAGAAAGCCGCAACAGGAACGGCTGCGGAAAGATGAAAGCTGTTGAATTTCTGGCTGCGGACCCGTGGGCGGTTCTGCCCGTCCTGGCAGCAACGGAACAACAAATCGGCAAACGTATCGAGTGTGTCGCCATCGACGAGGGACAGTTTGTCCAGGACCTCTTTCACTTCACCCGCCGATTGATTGAAGCGGGCTATGACGTGATGGTCTCCGGGCTCGAGCTCGACTTTCGCGGGATGCCGTTCGGCGAAATGATGAATCTCTCCTGGCTTGTGCGCACTTATTCAGGAAGTGTTACGGAACTGGTGGCATATTGCACTTGCGGAGCCAAGGCGCTCTACCCGCAGCGCCTGATTGATGGAAAGCCCGCCTCCTACGACAGCCCCATTATCATGGCCGGCGACAACTATGAGCCGCGTTGCACGGAACATTTTGTCTTGCCCAGACGGCCTCACTAGTGAGTCAGCGGCCGCTATTCGAGATGAATGTGCGATGGCAATTTGTTCATTTGGTTGGCAGTTGCTACCATTTCGCTTCCCAGTCGGTCAGATAATGCATGAGAGGATTCTTTTGCCTTGCCATGGACCGCTTCGTAAAGCGGCGCAACTTCTGGCCTCGGCAATTCACACTTCCGAGGCTCTCTCAATATGCGATGGATTCGGTGCTTATCGCCTGTATTTTGAATTCTGGATACAATCTTGCAGCACAGGCCGCAACAAGCTCCCATGATCTCGCTGGTAATACGCCGTCTGCAAGTTCGCTTAGCAGCGTGAACTACGCGGCTGAATCCTCGCAAAGCACACATAATCCTTTGCCTGATGGCCCAACCCCGCAGGCCCCCTCCGACGATCAGCAAGCGGGTCAGACCAAACGCATCCTCGGTATTATTCCGAACTTTCGCGCCATCAGCACCGACGAGAAACTGCCGGCTCAATCCGTGAGGGAGAAGTTCGTTACAGCAACCAATGACTCCTTCGACTATTCTTCGCTGTTCGTCCCCATGATGATCGCCGGCTATTCGATGGAGACAAACGCGACTCCTGAGTTTCATCAGGGCGCAGCCGGATATGGCCGTTACTTCTGGCACGCGGCCGTCGACCAGACGAGCGAAAATTATATGGTTGAATTCGTCGTGCCCGTGATTACGCGCGAAGATACGCGGTACTACACATTGGGCAGAGGCGGATTTCTGAAGCGAACCGGCTATGCCCTTAGCCGTGTGGTCATCACCCGATCCGACTCCGGCAATGAAGTGTTCAATGCGAGCGAGGTGATTGGCGCGGGCGCTTCTGCTGGGCTCTCCAGTCTCTACTATCCTTCGCGCGAACGGAGCTTCGCCGATACAGGCACTGAGTGGGGCCTGGATATTGGAATCGATGCGGTATCATTTGTTGCCAAAGAGTTCTGGCCCGACATCAACCATCGGCTTTTCCATGGCAGCGGGCCTGCCAATTCCTCTCAGCAGTAGACCGCAAGGATCCGAATCGACAGGAATCCGCGCTTTTCGCTTTCATGATTTGAGATTTTGACCGAGCCAGAGGCTGGTGCGTGTAAGCGCACCGCCCAACTCTTCATGTTTTCTATAGATTCAGTCTGACGGGGCCAGTGGATTCCCTCACGATTAGCTCGGGTTCCACGGCAATCTCGGCGCGCGGAACGAGTGTACCGTGGATGAGGTTGAGCAGGCTTTGGGTCGCAATCCTGCCAATCTGGGCCAGTGGCTGGCGAATCGTTGTAAGACGCGGCAGAGTGTAAGCAGCCGCCCTGATGTCGTCAAAGCCAATCACTGAAACGTCGGCCGGTACGCGCAGGTCGAAGTCCTGAAGTGCGCGGATGGAACCGATTGCGGAGACGTCGTTGAAGGCGACCAGAGCTGTAAAAGGCAGCCGGGTAGCAAGCAGTTGCTGTATGACAGGATAGCCCAGTTCCGGCGAGGTCATGTCGCGGTCAAGACTGACGACCAGTTCTGGCTTGATCTCCAAGCCAAGTTTCTCCGCGACTGCCACAATGTCGTTCCAGCGCGCATTGGAGTCAGAGCTGAAGGGCTGCCCGCGCATGAACGCGATATGCCGGTGGCCCAGGCCGTACAAGTGGTTCAGGGTAAGCTCCGCTGCGCGTGCGTGGTCGAGTATCACGTTAGTTACGCCTTCGATTTCTCGATGACCTGCGATGGCTACCACGGGGACGGAAATGGAATGTTCAAGCGCAGTATCTATTGCAATGATGCCTTGCGCGCCGCGGCTGATCAGCATCCGCGTGTAATCCTCCACCAGGTTCTTGCGGTGCCGATGGTGCGCCGTAAAATAGAAATATCCCGAATTGATCAGTTGATCGCCAATGCCGCTCATCACCTCTGTGTGATAGCCGTCGTTCAGTTCCGGCACAAGAATTCCTATGGTAAGAGTGCGCCTGTTACGCAGGGAACGCGCCAGCTGGTTCGGGTGGTAATTCAGCTCCTTTGCGGCAGCCTTGATGCGATCGCGTGTGGTTTGTGGAATGGTGCGGCCCGGTACGTCATTGAGCACCACAGAAACTGTCGCGGGATTTAACTTCAGGTGGGCCGCCAGCTGCTTCAGGTTTACTGGGCGTCGAGCAGCAGGTTTTGTTGTCGGCTTATGCTCTTCGGTGCTTACGTGATCTTCCATTGAGACATCTCGCCTTTTACGCTGGACACTGTAATTGGAATCCATCATACTCGGGCTCGCACCGTTGCATTCGGCAGGTTCTCGCTACAAAATATTCAATCAAGCGCGTTTCTCCCATCGCAACCTTTTGTGAACCAGCTGCCTGTCGCGGAACCAAACTGCCGAGCGAACCGGCTGACAAGGCAGCCCGGAATCATCCCACAAAGCGCTTGCTACCAAACCAGCGTTACCACCGAGTCCTTGAGCATCTTCACCTGAAGCCTGGACGAATCAAGACCACAGTCTACCGACCGCGCCTCGCCCCGGTTGGTGATAATCAGCACGCGGCTGCCATCAGGATTCTCCAGCGCCACATGCTCCACCCCGGCGAGTTGCCCGCGCGACGCGAGCACGCGCGCATTGCGCCGGATTGCTTTCGAATAGTGGGCAAACGCCCAATACTGACCACTGCGCGTGATTCTCTGTGAGTGCGAATCGATGGTCACCACGCCGCCGCACGAAAATGGACCCACATTGGGTTTGCCCTGTTCGTCCAGCGCCAGATTCCATCCCACCATGCAGCGGCCCCAGTTCCGAAGTACGCTGGTAAAAGTCTGTGACCACGTGCTCCAGTCGGTGGTGTAGTCAGGGCTGGTATAGTCAGGCCCGCCCTCGGTCCAATAAGCGCTCTTTGCTGGGAATGCATCATGCACGCGCGTCATGGCATCCGGGGTACCCACATAGGCGTGCCAGGCAACCCCGTCCACGTATTTATTCACCGCAGGGTCGCTCAGTTCGTCCAGCGCGCGGCCCCACAAATTGTAGTTGTGGTCGAGGATCCAGATTTTGGTGTCGAGAGAAGCACCCTCCAGCGCCGGCCCCAGGAAGGTTTTGATGAATTCAGTCTCGTACTCCTGGCCCCACAAACACGCTGGCATTCTACCATCCTGATCGGTGTCGGTCTCGTTCTGGATAGTGACGGCATCAATCTTTACGCCCTCGGCGGCATACGCTTTCAGGAAGCGCACAAAATATTGCGCGTACGCGGCGAAGTACGCCTTGCGCATCGAGCCGCCCAGCATGGTTCCACCGGACTTCATCCATCCGGGCGGGCTCCACGGCGTGGCAAAGAGAAACAGCTCTTTGTTCAGCTCACGCGCCGTGCGCAGCGAAGGCAAAATATACGCGCGGTCGTGTTCAACGCTGAAGTGCTTGAATTCCGGGTCAGGCTCTGGAGCATCATCGTAGCTATAAACGTTTCTGGAATAGTCGCTGGACCCCATGCAGGTGCGGGCCACGGAAAACCGTAGGCCGTCCGGCCCAAAAAACTCACTGATAAGTTCCTGTCTCGCCTGAGCAGGCAACTGACTGAGCAGATAACACGAGGCATCTGTAAAGCCTGCGCCAAACCCTAGAACCGCTTGGCGCCGAGTGGCCGGATTGATCCGGATATCCAAGCTTCCACTCGTCGCTGCCCTTTGCCACCGTGGCGCCTCGAATCCCGCAAATCTCTCAGTGCCGGCGGTCACCCAGGCACGGACCGGCCGCTGGGTTTCGATTGGTTGGCCCCACAATACGGGCCCTTTGGAAAGCGCGGCCGCGGCGGCAGTCCCAGCGAAGTACTGTAAGAAATCGCGTCGAGTCTTTAACATCATATGAATCCACTGTTGAACTTGTTGATGCTCTGATGATTCTAAGCCCTCCATTGTATTTAGGCAATCGATTTTACACAATGTTTTCTTGAATCTTGGTGGTAAATTTCCAGCCTGAGGTTGTTCGAAGACACGATTGGCTCTTTGGCTTCAGCCACCCATAAGAAATCATTCATCTTCCGGGCAAAGCGATTGTCTTAGCCAGTAATTCCCACGGCCGCACAGGCCCGGTTAGGATTGCCGCCTTAGAATCCCCGGCAGGCTCCTCGACCCGCCGGCTCGCAACCGAGGGATGCGGGGCGCGCGTCGGCAAGTCCGCTACCATCAAGGATTCCATTGAAATAAAATGTCGAAATTCGCGGCAGACCATATCGGGCTATCCGGCTCCAGCCCACACGTATCAGCCAGACCCGGAACGAGGGCTGCCTAGAAGGAAGCTACATGATGACAGCCCCGACGACTTCGACTGCCGGTGAAGTCACCCCCCTGACCTGTCGGCTCGCTTCTCACGCGTGATCATAGAAACGGAAGAAGAGCGATTGCTTGGAGACGGGCTCCACGCGCCTCACCAGATCCGCCAATTGGCTGTCGCTGAGCGGCGTAAACTCCCGCGCTAACTGCACATTCTCTTCCAACTGCGGCACGGTGTCGCACCCGATGATGATCGTACTCACAGGCCGGGATAGCGCGTAATACATCGCCTCGCGCATGGTTATTGTTCCCGGCGTGGGCGCCAGCACCATACCTTCCCACATATGTTTCTGGTCTTCGATGGGCGACGGCGTCCATGTGGAAAGAATCCGCCCGCGCCCCGGCACCTTCATTCCGATGATGCCCATCTGCTTTTCTACCGCCAGCGGCAAAAGCGCCTCGCTGAAGCTGTAGTGATGTGGATCGGCAGCATTAATGGCCATCAAAACCGTGTCAAAAGGATGGCGCTTGATGCACTCTATCAGGCAGTCGGGCCGGTAGTGGCCCGTGATGCCGAGGTTGCGCACCACCTTCTGCTCCTGCATCTCCAGGAGCGCTTCCATCGCGCCACCCTTGGCGAAGATCGCTTCCACGTTGGCCATGGTGCCAATGTCGTGCAGCTGCCAGAGATCGATGTGATCGGTCTTCAACAGTTCGAGAGATTTCTCGATCATGCGCAGCGAACCCTCGCGGGTGCGCTGGATGGTCTTGGTGGCCAGGAAAGCCTGGTTGCGGCGATTCGCCATCACCCTGCCCACGTACTGCTCGCTCCAGCGCTCCGGCCCGCCATAAATGGACGAGGTGTCGATGTAGTTCACGCCCAAATCAAGCGCACGCTCAAGGATGGGAACCGCCACGTCGAAGTTGTTCGGCTTCTCCAGAGATCCTTGCCCGCCCAGCGAGAAGATTCCGACCTTGTAGCCTGTCTTGCCAAGGTTACGTGTCGGCATAGCTGTGAGAGTTTTGGGATTCGAGGGTAGGCCGGGAAGAGCTTTCTGTGTATCGGCCAAGGCCGATGGCGCCAGCAGCGCGGCAGTGATCGCACCGCCTGCCTTCAGGAATTCGCGGCGACCTTGGTTCCGCGCCGCAACCGGTTGATTTTCGCTCATACAGCCTCCTCGCGTGGAGTGCAACCCTGTAAAAACTCATCATAAGCTCGACTCGAACTGGAGAGAAGAAGAAAAGCAGGAGAACCAACCGCAACTAAAGAATTGGCAAGGAAGTAATCTCGGGCGGCCGACATCGTCATCGTGTCCGGCTGCTGGCCGCCATGAAGCAAGCCCTTCTGACGTTGTAAAGCTCTGACCGGACAATGCTCCAATACGGCAAGCTATTGATTCCACTAATTATGGAGGCAGCTAGCACAAACTCGACGCTGGTCTCGAACGTGCTATCGGTGGCCGGCAGTTTTGTTCCTAAAAAAGTCGCATACCTTGCAATGCCGTCTAGCAGCGCTGTCGATGTCGTGAAGATAGAAATAAAAAAACTACCGTATACATTTAAGAGCCCCATGCTGTATCCTTTTCCGGTCATGAGAAAATCACTGAATCCCTTTACGCAACCGTTTGTCTACTTGATCATCGCCTGCCTTTTTGCGATGCTCCCGTGCTGCACACTATCTGCTTTCGCGCAGTCGCCAGCGCCTGACTCGCCGCAAATCGAGGCCAAGGCCCACGCACTGGTAACCAAGCTCACGCTTGAGGAAAAGATCAGGTTGCTGGGCGGCGAGGACAACATGTTCACTAAGGCCGTACCCTCTATCGGCCTGCCGCGCTTCAAGATGTCGGACGCATCGATGGGTGTGCGCACCTGGGGGCCGACTACCGCTTATGCCGGCGGAGTGGCGCTAGCCGCCAGTTGGGACCCGGCTCTGGCACGCAGGGTCGGCGAAGGCCTGGGCAGGGATTCCCGAGCCCGCGGCGTCCATTTTCTGCTTGGCCCCGGCGTCAACATTGCGCGCTCTCCAGTAGCCGGGCGCAACTTCGAGTATTTATCAGAAGACCCGTTTCTCAACTCGGCCCTTGTCGTTCCATTTATTGATGGCGTTCAGTCTCAGGGCGTAATTGCCACAGTCAAGCACTACGCCCTCAACAACGAGGAGTACAACCGGCACAATGTCAACGTTGAAGTGGACGAGCGCACTATGCGCGAGCTCTACCTGCCGGCCTTCGAAGCCGCCGTTACCCAGGGACATGTTGATGCTGTGATGGATTCCTACAATCTGATCAACGGCGCCCACGCCACACAAGACGATTTTCTGAACCTCAAGGTGCTCAAGGGCGAGTGGGGCTTCAAGTCGATTCTCATGTCCGACTGGGACGCGACCTATGACGGTGTGGCAGCGGCCAACAACGGCCTTGACCTCGAGATGCCGAGCGCACGATTCATGGACGAAAAGACCCTTCTGGCCGCGGTCAAAGACGGCAGGGTGAAGGAATCCACCATCGACGACAAGGTGGTGCGGATTTTCAGGACTATCCTGCGCTACGGCTTCCTCGATCGCCCGCAGTTCGATCCGGCAGATTCGACTTGCTCGGTGGCTGATCGCGCGATTGCTCTGGACGGCGCACGCGAGAGCATAACCTTGCTGAAAAACAAAGGCAGCCTGCTGCCGCTTGATGCGGCCAAGGTGAAGATTATTGCCGTAATCGGTCCCGATGCATGGCCGGCTGTGACCGGCGGCGGTGGCTCCTCCGAGGCTCGCGCATTCGAGCCGGTCAGCATTCTCACCGGCATCGCCAACCTGGCCGGACCTGATGTGCATGTGCTTTATGCCCGCGGATTGCCGGAGATGAATGACGTTTTTCGCGATACCCGGTGGGAGGGTGGCGTGACCGTAACCACTTTTCCAAGTAATGACTTTACCGGCAAACCGGAAATCGCCACTCAACCGTACGTTGGTGACTTCCAACGCCAAAGACATGCGCCCAAGAGTGATACTCCGCAAAGCATTCGCTACAGCGCGAGCTATAAGGCGGCCAAGACCGGCAGTTACATTCTTCTGGAGGCTTTCCAGGGCTGGGACGGCGACGAGTTCAAAATCACTGTCGATGGCAAGCAGTTGCCGGTTCTGCCTCACGCCGAGGGTCAGGCTCCGCAATCCTGGACGCTCGACCTGAAAGCCGGGCAGACGTTGAATATTCAGGCTCAGTGTGTCCCAAGTACTTCCACAGTTCACTTCGGTTTAGGCATTGCTTATGAGCCGGAACTGGTTTCAGCGGAAGCAAAACAGTTCGCGGCCCTTGCGGACGTGGTTGTCGTTGCGGCTGGCTTCAACCCGACCGCAGAAGGCGAGGGTTACGACAGGACCTTCACGCTGCCGTGGGGACAGGACGCGCTCATCGAGGCCGTCGCGGCGGCCAATCCGCGCACCATCGTTACACTCACCGGCGGCGGCGGCATGGACACGCGGCGCTGGCTCGACAAAGTTCCCGCACTGTTGCATACCTACTATCCCGGCCAGGAGGGCGGCACTGCCGTTGGAGAAGTTCTCTTCGGCAAGCACAATCCGGAGGGCAAGCTGCCAGTCAGTTTTGATCGCAGCTGGGAGGAGAATCCCTCGGCGCATTATTACTACCCGATCAAGGGTGCGGATACCTCGCTGCACGTGATGGAAGACGGAAAGCCACCTGTGGATTACGTCATTCCCCACGTGAAGTATGAAGACAAGCTGATGGTCGGTTACCGTTATTGGACCACCACCGGCAAACATCCACTCTTTCCCTTCGGCTTTGGGCTCAGCTACACCACATTCAATTTTTCCAACCTGCAGGTTCCGGCAACTGCCACATCCGGATCCGCCATATCGGTCAGCTTCGACGTAACCAACACGGGCAGCGTGGCCGGAGCTGAGGTGGCTCAGCTTTACGTCTCAGATCCATCCACCAAAGTCCTTCGCCCGGAGCGCGAGTTGAAGGGTTTTGAGAAGGTCCGCATGGCTCCCGGCGAGACCAGGCATGTAACTCTCAACCTGGACGCCGGCGCCTTCAGCTACTGGGACGAGGCTGCGCATAAGTGGGCCATCGATCCCGGCAAGTTCATCATCCGCGTCGGCGACTCCAGCGAAAACACTCCTCTCCATGCAGACCTCATATTGAACTGAGCCATTTTCACTGTTCCGAAGTGTTGGAGTTGTGTGATCCCACCCTGGCCGCAAGAGATGCGGCGGGGTGGGGCATCAGCGACATTAATCTGATCGCGAAAGCGCTCTCGAAGGAAGTGAGGAATGGGGGCCGCATGAAACAACTGACAAGAAGAGAATTCTGTTCCCTTACCGCAGCGCTCGGAGCGACCGCGCTTAGCGCACCTCGTCGGATGATAGCGCAGCCCACCGTGCTGAGGGTTTCGCTGGCCGTTGATCTTTCAACCAGTCTCGCCAAGGTTCCCGCAGACTTCATGGGGCTGAGCTACGAGAGCGGACAGCTCGCGTACCCGGATTTCTTTGCGCCGCAGAACACGGCCCTGATCGAAATGTTCCGCACGCTAAGCCCAACGGGAGTGCTGCGCCTCGGCGGCAACCTGAGTGAGTTCACCGTTTGGTCGGACAAGGAGCCGGCAATCCCGCCGGATGTAGATGGACTGGTAGGACCCGACCCGGGCCATCGTGAACCGCGTACGTTCACGATTACACCGCGCTCTATACGCAACCTACAGGGCTTTTTGGACGCGACCGGTTGGCGCTGTATCTACGGCCTGAATCTTGGCGGAGGCTCTCTGGAGCAGGCGCTCGCCGAAGGGAGCTTTGTGGCCAGGACGCTCGGCAACCAACTCATTTGCGTCCAGTTCGGCAACGAACCTGATCTCTTCAAGCATCGCGATAAAGAGAACAAGCCATGGACCTACGATGAGTTCCTTACCCGTTGGAGGACTCTTGAGGCCGCGTTTCATGAGAAGCTGCCGCAGGTTGCGGTGGCCGGGCCAGATACGGCCTTTAACCAGAGGTGGGTCAAGCAGTTTACCGAGGACGTTCCGAAGAAGATCGTTTTGGTGACGAGCCACTACTATCCCGAAGGCCCGCCAGCCGATCCAACAATGAATATTGACTTGCTTTTGCATCCAGGCGCGCGGTTCGAGAGCTCTTGCCGCGAGGCGTTGGACTCGGCCAAGGCCGCAGGCCTGCCGTTTCGCATGTCGGAAGGAAATTCCTGCTTTAACGCGGGAAAACAAGGGGTCAGTGATACTTTTGCGTCTGCGTTGTGGGCGGGAGATTTTTGTCTTCAAATGGCGAACCTCGGCTGCGTAGGAGTCAATCTGCATGGTGGCGCGCACGGTTTTTATTCGCCGATTGTGGGTTCGATCGGAAGCGGCTTTGAGGCGCGACCAGAGTACTACGGACTAATGCTGATGCAACAGTTTGCGGGGCGCACCTTGCATCGGACAACGATTGATGCACGAGGCGGGAACCTTACCGCCTATGCGGCGGGTGGGAGTAGCGAGAAGGGTCTGATAGCCATTTTCAATAAGGATGCGCGCGACGCCGAGGTCACTCTTACCGCGACTGCATACGACTTGAAGGGGGCTTCGGTTGAGCGCCTTGAAGCTCCGGCCATCGACAGCAAACTCGGGGTCACGTTCCGAGGTGCAGCAGTCGGAAGCGATGGACTTTTCCATCCGCGGCCCGGAGAGTTGCTGAATGCTCAGAGCGGCAAGTTAGACGTGCGCGTTTCGGGGTACTCCGCGGCGCTTATTCGTCTCAGCTGAGGCGCGTCGGCCCCGGGCCTAACACGATTTTCTGCTCGAGATCTTCCGCAGCCTGTAGTGTGCCTCGCGCAAGCAGCGGTTTCTGTTTCTCTCTTTCGCTTTCTGAGTTGTAAGCCATCTTCGTTTCTCTATACAATCTGGAGATTGTGAACACCATCCGCCTGAATTTTTTCGCAGAGTTTGTTCTTTCGGTAAGGGTTAGTTCATATTCACGCCAGGGGTTCGATACAGCCATGCGAAAGTGGAATTGGCGGTCGGTTTGAGAGATTTATTGAGACAGCGAAGCACGGCTAGCGGTGGCACTTTGCCAGGTTTCCGTGGGGAATCTATCGTTCAGTGCGCCGTCTTTTTCGTCTTATGCCTCATTTCTGAGGGCATTGCCCAAACACCGCACCCTCCTCCTGCGCAGCCAGCAGCCACGCAGCAAGAGAGCGCGAATGCGCCAGCGAAAAAAGAGCGAGGCGGAGATGTTAGCGGCTATCCAGAGTTAGTGGATATTACCGCTTCAACTGGAATTCGATTTGAACATATGTCGAGTCCCGAGCAGAAATACATTGTGGAATCGATGAGCGGCGGCGTGGCGCTCATCGATACCAATCGGGACGGTTGGCTTGATATTTTTCTTACCAATGCGCAAAGCGTTGAAATGGCGCTCCACGGCCAGAAGGCGCGAAGTGCTTTTTATCATAACAACCACGATGGGACCTTTACTGATGTGACCGACAAGGCAGGGGTGGGTTATCCCTGTTGGGCGATGGGCGCGTCGGTTGGGGACTACAACAACGACGGATGGCCTGACCTCCTAGTAACCTGTTTTGGCGGAGTGGTTCTGTATCGCAACAACGGCGACGGAACCTTTACTGATGTGACCCAGAACGCGGGACTGGGCGGCGATCACGGTTGGGCCACTGGGGCGACCTTTGGCGATTACGATGGCGACGGCTGGGCGGATCTGTTTGTTGCGCACTATGTCGATTTTCACCTGGATAACATGGCTGCATTCGGTTCCAGCGCTTCCTGCAGTTATATGGGCATTGATGTGCAGTGCGGCCCGCTCGGTCTGAAAGGATCTCAGGACAACCTCTATCACAACAACCGGGACGGAACCTTTACCGATGTTTCGAAAAAATCCGCCGTCGGGGAGTACGGAGACCATTTTGGATTGACAGCAATCTGGTCGGACTTGGATAACACAGGCAAACTCGATTTGTTTGCCACCAACGATGGCCAGCCGAACAATCTTTACCATGGCGATGGCCGCGGCGGATTCGAGGATGTAGGCTTCGCTTCGGGCGTGGCGTTGAGCGATAGCGGCTCACGGCAGGCCAATATGGGTATTGCGGTGGGCGATTATTTGCACACTGGGCGGATGTCTCTTTTCATTTCGCACTTCGACAGTGAATACGCCGTGTTTTATCGTAATGACGGCGACATGGACTTTACGGATGTCTCCGTGCCCTCCGGAATTGCAAAGTCTACGAGGGGAAAGGTTGGGTGGGGCGACGCATTTGTTGATTTCTCGAATGATGGCTGGCAAGACATCTTTCTGGTCAACGGACATGTGTATCCACAAGTGGATAGCTTGCATTCGGATCTCAAATACCTAGAGCCCAAGTTGCTGCTCATGAATCAGCGCAACGGAACGTTCAAGGACATTAGCAAGTTGGCGGGGAGCGCGATTCAAATTCCGCAGGTAAGCCGTGGAATGGCAATCGGCGATCTCTTCAACGATGGCAAGCTTGAGGCAGTCGTTGAGAACCTGAAGGGCCAGCCGGTGATTTTGCGCCCAGTGGGTGGTCCCAAAAACCACTGGATAAGCTTTCAGCTGGAGGGGGTCAAAAGCAACCGCCTGGCTTTGAACGCACGCGTACGCGCAACGGCCGGCGATCTGGTGCAGTTAGGCGAAGTAATGAGCGGCGGCAGCTACCTGTCACAGAGCGACCTGCGCATTCACTTCGGGCTTGGCGACCATCAGCGGCTCGATAAGGCAGATGTCCTATGGCCGGACGGAAAAATAGAGACGCTAACAGACCTAGCTGCAGATCGTTTCTATTTTGTGCGCGAGGGCGCTGGCGTAGTCTCATCGAAGCCGCCAAAGACTGGCAAGACGAAGCTACCCTGAAGCGCTGGAGCCGTTACATCTACACGCCCCTTTGTTCCAGGCAGAAGTCAATCAATCGCTTCCGTTCGGGCAATCACTTGGCAGCTGGCGCTACAGCGGGGGCGGCTTTGGCGTGGCCATTACTTATTTTGTCCACCAGCGCAGTGTCAGCGGCCTTGGTGATGCTGCTCGCTTTGTCGAATTCAGCTTTAGCCTCGCTTGTCCTTCCCATCGCGCGGTAAAGCCGTCCCAGCCGCCAGTGCACATTCACATCCTCTGGAGCCAGTTTGGCTGCCACACTCAGTTCGCGCAGAGCATCGTCCCGGCGACCATCATCGGCAAAGAGGACGGCCAGATCGAGATGCGCAAGCTCTTGTCCGGCGTCGATGCTTAAAGCCTTTTCCAACAGCGGCCGGGCAGCCTCCGGATGATTCAAGTGCACCTGGATGTCTCCCAAGTAGGTCAAGGCCTGAACCTGGTTGGGGTTGTTTGCCAACTCAGCCTGAAACTCGG
>JBEKQD010000044.1:0-33608 GCA_049520075.1 Occallatibacter sp.
CTGGACGCCTTTAACGACTCGACCGTCACGCACGTCGAGGCAGGCGATGATGCGCTTGGTGATCATTCAGTTCCTTCCCAATTGAGAAAGTTACCGAGAATCTTAAGGCCGGTCGCTCCGGATTTCTCAGGATGAAACTGGACTCCCATGACGTTTCCCTTCTCGACGGCTGATGCGAATGGTTCGATGTAGTAAGTAGTCGCTGCGGTGTCGCTTGTTACGGGAGCCTTGTAGGAGTGCGTGAAGTAAACGTGCTCGCCCGGTTCGACGCCGGCAAGGAGGCGCGAGTTACGGCGGATTTCCAACGAATTCCATCCGACATGCGGCACTTTTTCAGTACTTTCAGAAAAACGCATACACGATTTTGCAAAATATCCGAGACCAGGCTGCGCGGGCGCTTCACTCGATCCCGCATAGAGCCACTGCATGCCGACGCAAATACCGAGAAACGGAACGCCGCGTGCGATGGCCGCGCGGATCGCGGGCGTTAGGCCGGTCGCATCCAGACGCTCAGTGGCGGCGAAATGGCCCACGCCGGGCAAAACAATCCGTTCAGATTCTTCGATGAGCGCAAGGTCGCCGTCGGTCACGACCGCCTCAGCACCCAAGTGATGCAGCGCCTTGAGCACCGAGGTGAGGTTGCCGGCCTTGTAATCAATCACCGTTACGCGCATTCACTCATCTCCAAATTTATGCATAGTGCGCTCTCACATTCCCTCAGGGGCTAAAGCCCCTATCCTATTCTGCGTCGTTTCGGCACGACTAAAGTCGTGCCCTGACACAAAGCTCATCATTGAAACACATTCAAATCTGTTTCAGAGCAATCCCTTCGTTGAGGGCAGCATCTTGCCCAACTGCTTGTCGCGGGAGCAGGCCACGCGAAGTGCGCGCGCAAAGGCTTTGAAGATGGCCTCAATCTTGTGGTGATTGGAGCGGCCATACATGGTCTTCACATGGACGTTGGCGCGCGCACCGCGCGCGAAACCTTCGAAGAAATCGGTTACCAGTTCCGTCTGCAGATCGCCGACGAGCCGCGTGCGGACCTTGGTTTCTACTGCAAATGCCGCGCGCCCGCTCAGGTCCACCGCAGCAATCGCGAGGGTTTCGTCCATGGGCATGAGGAAGTAGCCGGCGCGCAAGATTCCACGCTTGTCTCCGAGGGCGCGATCGACGGCTTCGCCGAGCGCGATGCCCACATCCTCGACGGTGTGATGTTGATCCACGTCGAGGTCGCCATCGCACTTGAGTTCGAGATTGAAGGCGCCGTGGCGCGTAAACAGCTCCAGCATGTGATCAAAAAAGCGAATGCCGGTGGAGATTGTATATTGACCGTTGCCCTCAATTGTCAGCCTGATACTGATGCGCGTCTCGGTGGTGTTGCGTTCAAAACTTGCGGTGCGCGATTTGGCAGTGGAATCCCAGGTCCCAGAATCGGGATCTCCACCCCACGGACGAAGACCTGTCCGCGGGGATCCCGGACCTGGGGCACCCGGTTTCGCGACTTTCTTCGGCGTCACTGAGCGCCTCCTTTTATGTGGAGTTCGGCCAGCACTTCATTGAGAGCGACGGCGGCTTTGCGCATTTGCTCTCGGGTCCCGATGGTGATGCGCACACGGCCATCGCAGCCGGGATCGGTGGAGCGATCGCGGACGAGGACACCGGAGGCGCTCATGTGGCGCGTAAACTCCTTGTGCTGCGCGCCGATTTCAGTAAGCACAAAGTTTGCTTCGCTGGGCCAGCGGCGAACGCCGGCTTTATCGAGTGCGGCTTCAAACTCCGCGCGTGCGGTGAGTACTTCGGTCACGTACCAATCGATATAGGCGGCATCTTCAAGCGCCGGAGGCAGGCAGGCCAGGGCGAGCGAATTCACGCTGTACGGCGAGAGAACGCGCTTGACCCAGTGCATCAGTTCCGCCGGACCGGCAAGCAGACCGAGGCGCATTCCGGCAAGACCGTAGGCTTTTGAAAAGGTGCGCGCAACGATCAGGTTGTGCGCAGTGCCGATGAGATCCATGACCGTCTCGCCATGAAAGTGGAAGTAAGCTTCGTCAACCAGCAGCACGGCGTGCGGAGCGTGCGCGGCAATGTCTATCAATTGCGCACGCGTGGCCGCGGAACCGGAGGGGCTGTTAGGACTGGCGATGGCAATGATCTTGGTGCGCGGCGTGAGGGCTGAGAGGAGGCGCTCGAAGGGGAATTTGAGGTCGTCGTCCGCGAGTACTGAAACCACGTTCGCATCTGTTGCGGAGGCATAGACCTCATACATAGTGTAAGTCGGAACGGGGAGCAACAGCTCGTCACCCGCTTCGAGAAAAGTCTCAAAGAGCACATGAATGGCCTCGTCCACGCCGTTGGTGAGCGCGACCTTTGCTGGCGCGAGGCCGAAATACGATGCGACGAAAGCTTCAACCGGCTCACGCTCTGGATACCGTGCGAGGCTGCCTGTACTGATGCTGCTCAGCACTTGCCTTACTTTGGGCGAACAGGCAACGGTGTTCTCGTTGAAGTCGAGGCGCAGGCCATCGCGCGAGCCGAGTGGAGGGTGATACTCCTTCATGGCTTGCACGCGGGCGCGCGGCTTGGGTGTGTGGTTTGTTGCGGATTCAGTCACGGGTACTCCTCTTCTGTAAGCGTGCGCGAATGGATTCGGCGTGGGCGGTGAGGCCTTCGGCCTCAGCCAGCAGAATCGCGTGCGGGCCGAGTGTGCGCAGCGCTTGTGCCGAATACTGCTGCACGGTGATTAGCTTTACGAAATCGTTGACACTGAGGCCGCCGCGCACATGAGCCATGCCGCCGGTGGGCAGCGTGTGATTGGGTCCGGAGATGTAATCGCCCATGGGCTGCGCGGACCAGCGGCCTATAAAAACCGAGCCGGCGTTCTGCACCCAATCGAGATCGCTTGGGGAATCTACGGTGAGATGCTCGGGCGCAAGACGATTGGTGATTGCGCGCGCTTCATCCAGATTTGCAGCGATGATGGCCAGGCCATTCCGGTCAAGAGCTTGACGCGCGACGGGATTCAACCGGCTGCGAAGACTCGCTTCTGCAATGACCTCTTTGGCAAGATCAGCGCGCGTCGTAATGAAGATAGCCAGCGCTTCAGGATCGTGCTCAGCCTGCGCGACAAGGTCAGCGGCAATGCAAGCTGCGTTGCCGGATTCGCTGATGACGACAATCTCAGTGGGACCTGCGAGCATGTCGATTGCGCAGTCGAAGGCGACGAGGCGCTTAGCCGCTGTCACGTAAAGGTTGCCGGGGCCGACGATTTTATCTACTCGTGGAATGGTCGCCGTTCCATAGGCAAGCGCGGCGACGGCATGCGCACCGCCGAGACGGTAGAACTCCTTGATACCGAGCAAGTGCGCGGCGGCGAGAGTCTCGAACGCGGGTTTGGGCGAGACCACCGCGATGCGCTCGACACCGGCAACCTGCGCGGGGATGGCAGTCATGAGCAGCGTGGAAGGCAGCGGATGACGGCCGCTGGGCACATAGCAACCCACCGATCCGAGAGGGCGAACAAGCTGACCTGTAGTGAGGCCGGGGATAGGCACATCGCTGAATGAGGCGGGCAGCTGAGAAACAGCAAAGCGGCGAATCTGTGCGGCTGCCGTGGATAATGCATCGCGCATACCAGGAGTGATTGCATCCCAGGCAGCGGCCATTTCATCGGGTGTAACGCACAGAGAACTTACGCCGGCCAATCCGTCGAATTGGGCCGCGTAGCGGAGCAACGCTCGGTCGCCCCGCTTGCGAACATCGGCGACGATGCGCTTGACGGTGGGCAGCACCGTATCGAGCGCCGCGCCGCCACGCCGTTCAAGCGCAGCAAGAAGTTCCGCTGCCTGCTGTGCGCCTCGCCCCTTGGTGCGGATGGTCTTCATCGTTCCCCTCGCGATCTACAGTACGACTTTATTGAGCGGGTATTCGACGATGCCCGTTGCCTTAGCTGCCTTGAGTTTTGGAATTACGTCGCGCGCCACGCCCTCATCGACGATGGTGTTGACCGCGACCCAGTTGGAGTTGCTGAGCTGGGAGATGGTGGGCGAGTTGAGAGCGGGGAGCACGGCTAGAACCGCGTCGAGATCGGCGCGCTGCACATTGAGCATGAGACCCACCTGCGATTGCGCATCGATGGCACCGCGCAGCATAAGCGCAATCTGAGAGAGCTTCTCGCGCTTCCAGGGATCGGCGAGAGCGTTTTTGCCTGCGATGAGATGCGTTTCGCTCTCCATCACCGTGTCGATGATCTTGAGGTGGTTGGCCTTGAGCGAGCTGCCGGTTTCAGTAACTTCGACGATGGCGTCGGCCAGCATGGGCGGCTTCACTTCCGTTGCGCCCCAACTGAATTCAACTTTGACGTTGACGCCCTTGGCGGCGAAGTAGCGCTTGCTGACTTCAACCAGTTCAGTGGCGACGATTTTGCCTTCAAGGTCCTCGGCCTTTTCGAAACCACTGCCTTCAGGAACCGCCAGCACCCAGCGCACCTTGCGCCGGCTCTGCTTGGCATAAGTGAGTGTTGTGACGCTGGTGACATCAAGGCCGCTTTCAACGACCCAGTCGATGCCGGTGAGTCCGGCGTCGAGCACGCCGTGATCAACGTAGCGAGCCATTTCCTGGGCTCGAATTAACATGCACTCAATTTCCGTGTCGTCGATGGAAGGGAAGTAAGAGCGGCCATCGGCGTAGATGTTCCAGCCGGCGCGCTTGAATAGCGCGATGGTGGCATCCTGCAAACTGCCTTTGGGAATGCCGAGTCTTAGCTTGTTAGCCACGAGTTATCTCCTTATTTGCGCCGGATGGCTGGTCAGCGACGGCCACGGGTAGGGGTTTGGTGAAGCAACTGACCGTGCCTTCGTGGCATACGAGTCCATCGCCTTCGACGACCACGCGAAAGAGCAGCGTGTCGTTGTCGCAGTCGGTTGAGGCGGAGACAACGCGCAGGCGGTTACCGCTGGTTTCGCCCTTCATCCAAAGCTTCTGGCGCGTGCGACTCCAGAATGTGACGAAGCCGGTTTCAAGGGTTTTGGCATAACTAATGGGGTTGAGAAAGCCAAGCATCAGAACTTCGCCGGTGCTTGCATCCTGCACAATGCCGGGCGCGAGGCCGTCCATCTTGTCGAAATCGATTGTGGGATTCGTATCGCTCATGGTCCTTTTCTGGTCCTGGTTGAGATTTTTCAGGGGAAACGAAAAAACCCGCTGGCTGAGTCGCCGGCGGGCTTGGGTGCTTCTTGAGATCTCTCTGGCCGTTTACTTCAGGCCATGGCAGTCCGCCGGCATGGAAGTTCCATGATGATGGTGGTGACCGTAATGGCGGCTGCTCTGCATCTGATTCTCAGGTTAAGGGAAAACTTTGTGCGTGTCAAATGTTTAGGGTCTGTTAACACTACTGAAGCGGCTGGCGTTGCGAGCGAAAATTGGGCCAGACTAGGCGGAGTTTGAAGGCTGTGGCGGACCACTGCCGAAAACGACAACAACGTATGGCCCAATTTGCGCCGCAACCCTTCGGGCCGGGGCCAGTTTTCTTCATTCCTTCGTCAATCGTCGCTAGCAGACACCCGGTATGCGTCGCTCCTCGCTCCCCGAACTGAGAAAAACTGGCTCCCGGCGCCAGCCACCTCAGTAGTGTTAACAGACCCTAGCTTGCGGGCAGAGACCGGCAGGGCAGAGAATGGAGCCGTGCGAGCAAGGATGCGATATACCGCGGCGGCGGCTGTAATGCTGGGCATTAGCCTAGCCGGGACGGCGCAATATCAGGATCGCGATACCCGCGGAGTGGCCAAAACGTCCGCAACAGCTCCTCAGCCAGAGGCGCGGGTAGACATCAATCATGCCGGCGTAGATGAGTTGCTGAAAGTTCCCGGTATGACGCGCAGTTGGGCAGGACGCATTGTTCGCTTCCGGCCTTACCGCACCAAGCAGGACCTGGTGGAGCACGGCGTGGTGACCAGCCAGGTCTACGACCGGATTAAAGATTATGTAATTGCGCACCGGGAGGCGCAGTGAAATCGGCTAATTGACGCGCGATTAAAGGCTCTTAAGGTTGCAAAAACTATAAATAGCTGGAGCTATCCCACCTTAGGCGCAAGAACAAATACGCGCCGAAGGTGGGGCACTCGGATTTTACGTAGCCTCAAGCCTCTGTCGGCTCCTGCTCCGGCGCTGGTGCGTCGCCGCGCCGGAGCAGCCTGCTCAGAATCACATAGAGCACAGGGATAAAGAACAAATTCAGGACCGTGGAAAGCAACATACCGCCGACCACGGTGGTGCCTACAGAGCGGCGTCCCAAGGCGCCAGCGCCTGTGGCGAAAACCAGCGGCAGAACGCCGAGAATAAACGCGAACGAGGTCATCAGAATAGGCCGCAGACGCAACTCGCCTGCCTCAGCTGCCGCATCGGAGATGGAGCGTCCCTTCTTGCGAAGCTGCTCGGCAAACTCGACGATGAGAATTGAGTTTTTTGCCGAGAGGCCGAT
This sequence comes from Occallatibacter sp., assembly GCA_049520075.1. GTDB lineage: Bacteria > Acidobacteriota > Terriglobia > Terriglobales > Acidobacteriaceae > Telmatobacter. The sequence continues at coordinate 6,476 of JBEKQD010000044.1, forward strand.
GAGCATGACCAATCCAATCTGGCAATAAACATCGTTGGCAAGGCCGCGGAAAGCGACCAAACCCAGCGCGCCTAGCACCGCCATGGGCACGGCAAGAAGAATGATGAAGGGCAGCGCGAAGCTCTCGTATTGCGCCGAGAGAGTGAGATAGACCACCAGGAGGCCAAGGCCGAAGATGATGAGCGCTCTGCCGCTGGACTCGATTTCGTCGAGGGTCAATCCGGTCCACTCGGGCTTCATGCCGGGCATCATGTTTTTGTTGGCAAGGTCTTCCATGGCAGCGAGTCCCTGACCGGAGCTGTAGCCGGGAGCAGGCGAGCCGTCGATTTCAACCGCGCGGAAGAGGTTGTAGTGAGTGATGACGGGCGGGCCGGAGCTCTCGGTAACCTTCGCCAGGTTGTCGAGCGGCACCATCTGGCCAGTGTCGGAGCGGACGTAGTAGCTATGCAGATCGGCGCCCGACATGCGGAAAGGCTGGTCAGCCTGGACAAAGACGCGATAGGTACGGTTGTTGTAATCGAAATCGTTGATGTATTCCGAACCCATGAAAACGCCGAGAGTGGTGGTGATCTGCGAGAGCGGAATGTTCATCGTCTTGGCTTTCGCGCGATCAATGGTGACCAGCACCTGCGGGTCGTTGGCCGAGAAGGTGGTCAACAGGCCAGTAAGGTCCTTGCGCTGGCGGCTTGCGCCGACAATCTGGTGCGCCACGCGGTCCAGGTCGCTGAGGGTGTTGCTCCCCTGGTCTTCAAGCATGAACTGGAAGCCCCCATAACTGCCCACGCCGTTGACCGCAGGAGGCTCGAACATGGCCACCAGACCACCATTGGACGCGAACATGAGGCTCATCAGCTTGGGAGAGAGGTCGGCCACAATGTCGGCGGCAGAGTGGCCCTTGCCGCGCCGCTGATCGGAGGGCTTGGTCGAAATAAACATCATGCCTGAGTTGGAGGCGCTGCCGGTCAGGCTAAAACCCATCACGGAAAACATTCCTTCAATATCGGGATTCTGGGCGATAATGGCCTCCGCCCGATCCGAGAGCGCGGTGGTATAGGCCAGCGAGGAGCCCGGAGGCGCCTGCACGATCACCATCAGGAAGCTTTGGTCTTCCTGCGGAATGAAGCCTGTGGGAACGTGCTGATAAGTCCACACTGTTGCGCCCATGCCGGCGAAGAATACGACGAGTAGCACATAGCGCAAGCGCAATGCGACATGGATCGATTTGGCGTAGGCGCTGGAAAGCCAACTGATCTGCTTGTCAGTGGAGTGGATGAAACGGGCAAAGAGCTGTGAGACCGGGCGGATGTGCAGGAAGTCGAGCTGGTGGGGACGGTCCTCTTCGCCGCGCAGGAACATGGCCGAAAGAGCCGGCGAGAGCGTGAGCGCGTTGAAGGCCGAGATGGCGATGGCGAAAGCAATGGTCAGCGAGAACTGGCGGTAGAGAATGCCTGTGGTGCCGGGGAAAAATGAGACAGGCACAAAAACCGCGATCAAAACAAGAGACGTGGCGATAACCGCGCTGGTCACCTCGCCCATAGCTCTCGAAGTAGCGGCGTGCGGGTCGGAGTGTTCCATGTGAATGTGGCGCTGCACATTCTCGATGACCACGATGGCGTCGTCCACCACGAGTCCTGTAGCCAGCGTGATGCCGAAGAGAGTAAGTGAGTTGATGGAGAAGCCGAATAACTTGATGAAGGCGAAGGTCCCGATCAGCGAGACCGGAATGGTGACGGCGGGAATGATGGTGGCGCGCCAATCCAGCAGGAAGAGAAAAATGACCGAGATGACGATGAAGATGGCCAGGCCGAGGGTCTGAAGCACTTCGCGAATGGAGTCGCTGACTACCGTCGTGGTGTCGAAGGCAATGGCGTATTCCAGCCCCGGCGGAAAGCTCTTCGCCAACTCCGCAAGCCGGGCTTTGGCAGCCTTGTCCACTTCCAGCGAGTTGGCATTGGAGAGCTGCTCGACGCCGATGCCCATGGCCTCGCGTCCGCTGTATTTGAGCACGGTGCTGTAGTCTTCCGCGCCCACCTCCGAGTGGCCCACGTCCCTGAGCAGCACCAGACCGTTGGAGGAGTTCTTGACGATGATATTGTCGAACTCGGCAGGACTCGTGAGCCGGCCCACGACGCGCACCGGAATCTGGAAAGCCTGTTTGGCGTTCGACGGAGGCTGGCCAAGCTGGCCCGCGGGAATTTCGACGTTCTGCTCGACCAGCGCATTGACTACGTCGGTGGCTGTGAGCGCGCGCGCAGCCAGCCGCACCGGATCAAGCCAGACGCGCATGGCGTACTTGCGCTCGCCGAAGATTAATACGTCGCCAACGCCCGGCACGCGCTTGAGGGCGTCTTTCACATAGACGTCAAGATAGTTGGAGATGAACTCGGACGAGTAACGCCCATCCAGGGTGTAGAAGCCGGCGCCGAGGACGAAGTTGCTGTTGGCCTTGGTGATGCTTATGCCGGTCGCGTTGACAGCCGCAGGCAGCCGACCTGTAACGCTGGCTACGCGGTTCTGTACGTCCACGGCGGCGATGTCGAGGTCGTAGCCGGTTTTGAAAGTGGTGGTAATGTCGCTGCTGCCGCTGTTGGTGCTGGACGAGCTGATGTAGCGCATCCCCTCGACGCCGTTGATGGATTCCTCCAACGGAATGGTGACCGCCGTCTCGACCGTCTCGGCATTGGCGCCCACGTAGTTGCAGTCCACCGACACCTGCGGAGGAGCAAGCGTGGGGTACATGGCCACGGGCAGATTGGGAATGCACACTGCACCGGCGAGGATAATCAGGAGCGCGCAGACCGTCGCAAAAACCGGCCGATGAATAAAGAAATCTACGAACAAAGTAGGCCTTTCCTTTTGCCCTCAATGGGCGCGGTATGACTATCGCCCTGCACTCGCCTTCAGCCCGCTGCCGAAGACGCTTGTTTAGCTGTACTCTAGGCTCCCGGCAACGGCATAACCGGCATGTTGTTGATTAAGAATTGAGTACTTGAAACGATGACCCGGTCGCCCGCATTCAGGCCCGAGGAGACAGAGTATAGGTTGCCCACCGTATCGCCCAGCGTAACCGCAACCTGACGGGCAACAAAGTGGCCGTTCTGCTGCTGGGCCACAAACACGAAGGTCTGCCCGCCCTGGCGCGAAACCGCCAGCACTGGAATCACAGCCATGGGAGAAGTGCTCCAGATGACGCGTGCCTTGATCATCTGCGCGTTGCGCAGCAACTCCGGCGTAGCGTGGACCGGCGCTTTCACCAGAATCCCCTGCAAGGTGCTATCCACCTGCGGCGAGAGAAAATCGATATTCGTTTTCTCCAGCAGCTTGCCGGCGTTGTCAGTCAACTCGACAACAAGCCCTTGACGCACCTGTCCGGAGCGCTCTGTCGGAACATAGATGTAGGCTTCCAGATCCTTGGATTCATCCACTGTGGTCAGCACGGTGGTCGGAGAGTTAGCCGGCGACGCAAAATCGCCCACGTGCACTGGAATATCGCCCACTACGCCGTCAAAAGGCGAGCGGACGAGGTAATAGGCTAGTTGCTCTTCCTGCGTCTTGCGCAGTTCCACAGACGATTCGTAATCCGCCTTTGTGTTGCTGAACGATTGCTGCGCCTGATCGTAGGCGTCGCGGCTGGTCACGCCAGCCTCAAAGAGCCTGCGCTGGCGATCGAGCTCGATCACGTTGTAATCGTACATGGCTTTCTTCTGGCGTTCGGTCGCGCGTGCTGACTCAACAGCCGCCATTTGCTGGTGCGGATCAATCTCCATCAACAACTGTCCCGCCTTCACATGATCGCCCGAGCGAACGTGAATCTCCGTAATCCGCCCATAAACCTGTGGCTCCAGGGTCGCCGAGCGGCGTGACTTGATGGTTGCCACATACTCACTCGACTGTGGTACCGGCGCCAGTGTGACTGCCACCGTTTGCACCGGCATAGCCTGCATTCCAGACGCGGCCTGAGCCACCTGCTTCTTCTGGCAACCCGTGGCCGCCAATCCAAGAAGTAAAAAACAACCTATCCCAACCATGCGTTTCAAAGCGATTTTCCTCACTTTATCTTTTCTACGGAAATCTTGAGCCCGAAGTTCCGCGAAACCCTGCCAAGTTCTTCGGTTTGTGCTGGATAAAATTGCGATTCTGCTTGCCCGCGCCGGGCTTCATCTGGAACTGCAGCTTTCCGAAAGCGTCCGCCAAGCGATGCACGGACTTCCAGAGGAGAATGAATTTCAGGTCGCCTTCCCTATTGTAATGTGACGCCTGGGACCGGCGCTTCGACGCAAAATTTCGCACTGCGGCCATCGGGTTCGTTCGGGACAACTGCCCCGTTTCTTTGACACGGCCCCGCTGAGTTGGTAGCCTTCATAAGGGCGCATGTGGCCAATTGAGGCCGATGGTAAGCCCTTTCAGCGTCCCCGTCGTCTAGCCCGGCCTAGGACACCGCCCTTTCACGGCGATAACACGGGTTCAAATCCCGTCGGGGACGCCAACAAAATAAAAGAGTTAAATCAATTACCCCTCTAACCAATTTTTGCGGTAACGCTGTGGTAACAATGGAACATGAGCTTCTTCCAATGTCAGGGTTTTGCGGCGACTCCGCTAAGCCCTGTCGAGGAACTTGGCATCACTGGGTGCGCCGGGAATTGCTGCCGGGGCGAACTGCAAGAGTGTGATAACCGTAGGACCAACAAGGAGGAATATCCGTGGCACTGACAATAGCTTCCCGCGAAGTGGGTGGCGCCGTCGTTCTGGATCTGAGTGGTCGAATCACCCTGGGCGAGGGCAGCGTGCAATTGCGCGACGCCATTCGCGGGCTGATCGGCAAAGGCAAGAAGCATATTTTGCTCAACATGGGCGAAGTGAGCTACATCGATAGTTCCGGTTTGGGCGAACTGGTGAGCGCCTATACGACCGCCAAGAACCAGCAGGCCGAGGTCAAATTGCTGAACCTGACCAGAAAAGTTCACGATCTGCTCCAGTTGACCAAACTGTATACGGTCTTCGACATCAAGGACGACGAGGCCAGCGCGATCGCTTCCTTCAAATAAACAAAGGTTGGGACGCAACCAACTGAAAGAGGCCATCCCGTGAGGCGGGATGGCCTCTTTGCGTTCGAGTGACGGGCCGCAGTTACAACGCTGCCAGTGCTTCCGCCTGCGTGGGGAACAGTCCGGCGTACCTGGTGATGCCCACCATGGTGAAGACCTTGGTAAAGTGCGCCGAGAGACCAAATGCAAAAACCTTCTGGCCGGAGTTCGAGGCCTCAATCATCATCTGAATGATCAGCGCGATCCCGCTGGAGTTGATGTAATCCACCTTGCTAAAGTCCAGAAGCACAAGCTTAGCGGTCTCCTTGGGGAGCGCCTGGTAGGTGCCCAGAACAGCGTCCTTTGAGGTGCTGGCGATATCGCCCTCGAAGCGCAAAACGCTGACCGCATGGCCGGCCGGGGAAGTCAGATTTTCTACGTGTGCCTTGGTTTCGCTCTGCACGATCGGTCGTCTCCGTATCCTGTTCGATTATGCCGCATCCTTATCCAGCCGGATTACCAGCCGGACATAACTGCTCTTGCCTTCCGAGCCGGTGACCCACTCCGCCTCATCCACCAGAGCCTGAATCAGAAACATTCCCATGCCGCGAGGGTCTTCCTCGCCGTGCATCTTGCGGTCAATGTCGGGTTTGGTCACCTTGCCCGGCGGAGCCTTCAAGCCCTTGCCGTCGTCGATCACCTTCACTTCAAGCGAATCGGCGCTGGCTAAGAGCACCACGCCCACGCTGAGTTTTTCATTCAGTCGGTTGCCGTGCTCGATTGCATTGATGCAGGCCTCGGCCACAGCTGTTTTCAGGTCTTCGATGCGCTCGTCGCGAAAGCCCATCAGCCTGGCCACCGAAGAGGCGGTGCTCATGGCCACCTTTTCAAAGCCCATGCGCGAGGGCATGCGGACTTCAACGTTTGCGGTTTTGAACTCGCTCATTCCGCCATCTCCGTCCCGCTCGCCGCACGGCAAAGCGCCAACGCGGTCATGTCGTCGGCTTGCGGGCCGCCTTCGGCAAATTTCTCAATGGCCGCCCACAATGCATCGAGAATACCATCGGCTTTGTGCGACGGGCAGCTAAAAAACTCATGCAGAAGCCTTTCGGGACCAAATTCCTCATCCCCTTTGAAGACCTCCGTCAGCCCATCCGTGTAAAACAAAAGCCGTGCTCCCGGTGTAAACCCGCAACGCTCGCTCAAGTAGCGCATCCCCGGCAAAAGTCCCAGCGGCGTGCCCCCGGCGTCAAACTGGCGCGGCGGCTCGCTGGGCTGCACAAGAAAGCCGGGATTGTGGCCCGCGTTCACGACTTCAATCTCTCCCGCCTTCGGGTGCAGCCGGAGGAAGATCGCAGTCACGTAGCGTCGGCGCGCTTCCTCACCCTCCGCCCAGTGGTATTGGTTCATACGCGTGGCCAGTTCATCCAGCGGCGGACCGCTCGCCGCCATAGCACGAAACGCAGAGCGGAAACTCACCGACACAATCGCCGAAGCCATCCCCTTGCCGGCCACGTCGGCCACTGCGACGAGCAGGCTTCCGTCCGGCTGTTCCACAATGTCGAGATAGTCGCCGCCCACTTCGTAACAGGTGGCTGAGCGAAAAGCCAGCGAGTAGCCGGGAATGGAGGGCAGATTTTGCGGCAACAGCGAACGCTGGATGGCGCGGGCCGCGTCCAGGTCCTGCTGCACGCGTGCGTATTCCAGGTTGCGCTTGTGGTTGCGCGCGTTCTCCAGGGCTACGGCGGCTTGCAATGTCAGCCCTTCAATGAAGTCAGTCTCGTAGAGCGTCAGCTCACGCCCATCGGGAGCGGCTACCACCAGCTCGGTCATGTGATTGCCGTCGCGGTCGTCGAGCGAGTAACTCGTCAGAGAAGTTTCGCCCACGGCTGCCGCGCAGTCAGGAGGCTCGTCGCCATATGCCAGCCCGGTGCCTGGAAAAGCCGCCCCGGCCATCTCCAGCTCACGTACCACAATGCGCAGCACCCGCTCCAGAACCTCTTCCTCACGAATGGTCGAGTGCACCTGCCGCGAGACTTCCAGCAGCGCCTGCAACCGCGATACCTGCTGCTGCAGATCTATCGTCTCACCGTTGCCGGGAAGATGAATTCCAGCCGCCATCGCGTACATCCCTCCGTGGATTCCCACTCTAGCACGAAGTTGAATCAGCAGGCGCAAACCTCATGCCATCTCCCTGTGTATGGAAGACACGAGCCAGCCCGCTCAGGATGAAAAAAGCCGAGGATGACTCTGCCCGCCTGCGCCGGCAAGCGGGCAGAGATTATGTTTTTACTTCCGCTTCTTTCTCGCCACTTTCGCGGCCTTTTTCGCCGGTATAGCTTTCTTGGCAGAAGGAGTTTTCTTCCTGGCGGCAGACTTTTTGCTCGCAGTTGCCGGCGCCAGCAGCGGAATCAGTTTGCTGGCGATCGGTGAGCCAAGCCCTGTGCAGGCATCCCATCCAGGCCCAGCTGAAAAGGCCCCGTTGTTGCCCTGCGTGATGTCGTTAAACGCCGAGGCAGCCTTTGCCGCGTAGATGGCCGGCTGGATGAACCCCACCTGTGTGCCGAGTTGCGCGTTGGCCACGGCCACCAATCCTGCCCAAAGCGGAGCAACCGCGCTGGTGCCGCCGATTACCGTCGTGTCCCCATCAACGCGAATCTGATAGCCCGTGGTTGGGTCGGCATCGCCGGCCACGTCCGGCACACCGCGTCCGCCGGTCTTGACGCTTGGTTTGGGAACGCCCGCGTTCGCCTGCCAACTTGGCAGGGCAAACACGTTGCTCACGCCGCCGCCGGTCGCGCCCTCTTTGTTGGCCAGCTCGTTCCACACAACTTCAGAGACAATCGTCGCTCCGTTGGCATCGAGCTTAGTCCCGCCGCAGGCCAGCACATGAGGACTCGATGCTGGGAAGTCGACATTGTTGCCCTTTGCTCCGTCCGTTGAACCGTTGTCGCCGGCGGCAACTGTAATGGTGACACCCAGCGCTGCGGCAGACTGGCAAGCCGCATCGAGCGCCGTCATCGACTGTTGAGTCCAACTCGATTCCGGTCCGCCCCAACTGATCGATATCACGCTCGGCTTGTTGGTTTCGTCATGCACCGCTGTGGAAATGGCGTCAATAAACCCCTGGTCGGTGTTGGGCGTAAAGTAAACCGCAATCTTCGCCCCCGGCGCCACTGAAGCGGCTACTTCAATGTCCAGCATCACCTCTCCGTCGGCACTGTTGGCATTCGATGGAGCGTTCTTGCCTCCATCCACCAGGACGGCGGTTATGGCTGGCGCGGAGAGACCGAGCGTTTTGAAGTAGGCGGTGAGATCGGCCTGCTTGTACCCGCCGCCGAGCTCGATGATCCCGATGGTCTCCCCGGCTCCGCTGGCGTTTGCGGGGAACTTGTAAGCTTCGGCGACCTGGGGCGGGGTATAGCTGGAAGGAGCGGCTGCGCCCTTCTTGTGAACGCGAAAGTGCGGCTGCGCCTGGGGACGGTTATCCAGCCCCAGCACAGCCTCCACCACGTCTTTCAGAGACGCCGGTATATGAATTCCGCCTTCGCGCACCCGGCGCTCGACTCCGTCCACTGTTCTCTGTTCCAGCACCACGCCAAAGGCCTTCTGGATGTCAGCGGCCGTGCCGGTAAGCTGCACTGTCCGGCGTGCTGAAGCAGTGGGATCGGCCTCGACCGCCAAGTGAAATTCCTTGGCAAACGCCTTGATCTGCTTGATCGCCGAGGGGTCGGCGGAGTGGTGCTTCTTGTAAAAGGCGCGGCTCACGCGGGCTGGACCGTTTGCCCGGCCGCCACGCAGGTTGATCTTCAACGGCTCTTTGCGCTTCACGATCACCGAGACAGTTACCTTCGACCTGGGCGGCGTAGTCTTCAACCGGACGGAATTGGGCGCCGCGTCCTTTTCGCTTCCGGCAAGGACAACGCGCTTCTCCCCTGCAAATTGCGGAGACTTGGCCGATTTTGCCTTGGGGGATTTGACGGCCCGCGAGGGCTTCACGAAGTTTGCTTGCGGCGGCTTGACTGACATTGCCCGAAGGACCTTGCCAGTCCCTCCCATTTGCGGCGGCTTGACCGGCATGTCCATTGGAGTTCTGAGAGGCGTTGGTGATGCTTGAGGAGGTTTGACGGGGACAACCATCGGAGTCCTGAGAGGCGTTGGCGACGCTTGAGGAGGTTTGACTGGCATCACCTGCGGCTTGACGGACAAGGATTTGCTGCGCGGGGAATTCTTCATGACTAACCTCGTTTTTTTTCGTCCAAGCCTCGTTTCCCGAATCTTGGACCTGATGACTCCGAATGATAGCGTGTATTGATGCAATGGGATACAGCAATTTTCGTCAAACGCAGCTTTTTTAATAACTCCGCCCTACCTGGCGGGCTTCTTTTCTGGCTTCCGAAACGCATCTCGCCGGGCTTCATCCGATTCCGAATGCTGAAGCAACAAGCGCTGCCCGGCTTCTGTTGTCATTGTTAGCGAAGTTACTCCGGGTCAAGAGCGATAGGTCGTTGTTGCGGGGGCCCTGCTTTTCCCCGTTACAATCAAATGAAGATGATTCGTTTCTCAACAGCTGGGGAGTCACACGGAGAGGCGCTGATTGCGCTGGTCTCAGGGCTGCCCGCCGGTGTCCCTGTCGATCTCGATTTTGTGAACCGCGAGTTATGGCGGCGTCAGCAAGGTTATGGCCGGGGCGGGCGAATGAAGATCGAAACCGACAAGGCCCACGTGCTCTCTGGAGTACGCCACGGCAAGACCATCGGCTCGCCGATTGCCATCGAGATAGTCAACCGCGACTGGAAGAACTGGGAAGAGAAGCTGCCCGTCGAGGCGGGCAACCCCGCACTGCACCAGGCGGTAGCCTCGCCACGCCCCGGCCATGCCGACTTGGCCGGCGCGCTTAAATTTAACTTTCCCGACGCCCGCTATGTGCTGGAACGCGCCTCAGCTCGCGAGTCCACCGCGCGTGTGGCTGCCGGAGCATTTGCCCGGCTGATGCTGCGGACGCTGGGAATTGAAGTCGCCAGCCACGTCATCCGTGTGGGCCGCGTTGCGCTTGACCGCGCCGCAGCGTGGGAAGAGATTGCCTCAGTCGCATCCAATGATGAGGTTGTGCTCGGCTGTGTCGATGAGCTGACCGAGGCAGGCATGAAAGAAGAGGTTGAAGAAGCTGCTCGCACGGGCGACACCGTGGGCGGCGTCTTCGAGGTTGTGGTCCACGGCGTTCCCGCTGGCCTGGGCTCTTTCGCCAACTGGGACGAGCGCCTCGATGGCCAACTCGCCGCGGCGGTGATGAGCATCCAGGCGGTCAAGGCGGTTGAAATCGGCCGCGGCATGGAAGCTGCCGAATCCTTCGGCTCTCGCGTCCACGACCCCATTCACTACGCGGCGGAAAACAACGGCAAGCCTACTCGTTTCACCCGCCCTCAAAACAATGCCGGCGGCATCGAAGGCGGCGTCTCCAACGGTGAAGACGTTATTGTTCGCGGCTATCTGAAGCCCATCTCCACCCTGCGCAAGCCGCTGGCGTCTGTCCGCTTTGACACTCGCGAGCCAACCAGCGCAAGCTATGAACGATCGGATATTTGTGTCGTCCCGGCGGCTGGGGTAGTCGGCGAAGCCATGGTGGCACTCACCATTGCACGCCTGGCTCAGGAAAAATTCGGCGGGGATTCGGCGCTGGAATTGCAGCGAAATTTCCAGGGCTACATCCAACAAATGCGGAGCTATTAGCAGACTGATGATACGAAAAATTGTGAAATATCCTGATCCTGTGCTCTCGCGGCCGGGCGAGCCGGTTACCGAGTTCGATGCAGAGTTGCATAAGCTGATCGCCGACATGTTTGAGACCACTTATGCCGAGCAGGGCATTGGCCTGGCCGCGCCTCAGGTGGGAGTCTCCAAACGCGTGACTACGATCGATCTCAGCATGGGCAAAAATCCCAAAGACAAACTGGTGCTTATCAACCCCGAGATCATCTTTCGCGAGGGCAAGCAATACGAAGAGGAAGGTTGCCTCAGTTTTCCCGAGATCCGCGAGAAGGTGTCGCGCGCGGCCAAAGTGCGCATCCGTGCACAGGACGAGCAGGGCAAATGGTTCGAGATGGACGGTGAGGAACTTCTTGCGCGCTGCTTCCAGCATGAGATCGACCACGTGGACGGCATGTTGTTTATCTTTCGCATGAGCGCCCTCAAGCGCGACCTGTCTCTGCGCAAAATTCGCAAGCTGCAGCGCGAAGGCACGTGGTAGAGAAATGAAACTCATCTTCTGCGGAACGCCGCAGTTTGCAGTGCCCACTCTGAAGGCATTGCTGGCGGCGGATCATGAAATCGCATTGGTTGTCTCCCAGCCCGACCGTCCAGTTGGCCGCGACCGCCAACTCGTTGCTCCGCCCGTAAAGCTGGCCGCGTTAGTCGCGGGCCTCAAGGTTGCGCAGCCCGAGAAAATTCGCAACAACCCGGAATTTCGCGCGCGGATCGAGGCCATCGCGCCCGACGCCATCGTCGTCGTCGCTTACGGGCGCCTCATTCCTCCGTGGATGCTCGCGCTGCCCCGGCTGGGTTGCATCAACCTGCATGCTTCTTTGCTTCCGAGGTATCGCGGCGCGGCGCCCATTCAGTGGGCAGTGGCCATGGGCGATACCATCACCGGCAACACCACCATGCTGCTCGAAGAAGGCCTCGACACAGGGCCGATTCTGCTGCAGCAGGCGGTGGTAATAGCGCCCCAGCAGACCGCCGCGGACATGTTCGACCTGCTGGCCGACGGTGGCGCGCCGCTGGTGGTCAAAACGCTGGCCGGCCTGGACAATGGAACCGTCCAGCCCATTCCGCAAAATCACGCGGGAGCCACCTTTGCCCCGATACTCACACGCGAAAACGGCCGCATGGAGTTTGCCGCGTACACGGCCACGGAGCTCAAGAATCGGTGGCGCGGGTTTCAGCCATGGCCCGGTGCATTCACCGCGCTCGAAGGGAAAAAGTTGATCGTTCATCGCGTGGAAGTCGCCGATGAGCCCGGCTCTCAGGATTCAGGTCTGTCCGGACCAACTCTCTCCCAATCTGCATCCGCTGAAATGGCCTCCACTCTCCCCGGCCGAATCCACATTCAGGGCCACCGTCTGCTGGTCGCCTGCGCGGGAAATACCTGGCTGGAACTCGTCGAAGTTCAGCTCGAAGGCAAGAAGCGCCTGGCGGCAGCCGAATTCCTTCGAGGAATCACGCTTCCCGCCAACGCATGGCTCGGTTGAGGCTCATGCCCAAAATCTCCTCAGCGCGCAAGGCCGCCTTCCAGATTCTGATGGCTGTCGAGCGCGGCCAATCTCATTCCGACGATCTGCTTCGCGCGAAAGCTGTCAATGCGCTCTCTGCGCCCGACCGCAACCTGGCCACGGCACTGGTCCTGGGAGTGCTGCGCTGGCAGATTCAGCTCGACCACCAATGCCAGGCGTTGCTGACCAAGCCCAACGCCAAACTCGACCCTGAAATTCGCATCGCCCTGCGCCTGGGCGCTTTTCAGTTGCTCCACATGGACCGAATTCCCGCACGCGCCGCAATCGACGAAAGCGTTGAGTTGGCCCGGCAGTCCGGCCACCGCTTCGCTTCCGGCATGGTCAACGCCGTCCTGCGCAAAATGGCCAGGTATGAACAGACCCTGAATAGCCTCTCAGCGCCTGCGAAGATCTTAGAACCGGAAGGAGGCGTGGATGCGGAGGAAAGTGTCGATCTGGAGGGAGGCGGGGGTTTCAACCCCCGCATAAAGCCAGCAGACAAAACGAGGGCTTTAGCCCCGGATGGAAGCTCTCTGGCGAAATCCGCAACCGCCCTGGCTCTCACCCAGGCTCACCCAAATTGGATGGTCGATCGATGGATCAGCTTTTACGGCCTTGATGCGGCTCACGCAATCTGCCTCCACGGCCAAAGCCAGCCTGCGCTCACTCTGCACCTTACCGGCCCAGCCGCCGAAGCCGAACTCCTCGCAGCCGGCATCGCCCTCGAACCCGGCCAACTACTCACCGCCGCGCGCACCGTTGTCTCCGGCGATGTAACTGCCACAGATGCTTTTCGCGAGGGCCGCGTACGCCTGCAGGACGAAGGCTCGCAATTAGTAGCCGAGCTGGCCGGATATTTTGGCGAATCGGAAAACGATTCGGGCCAAAAACAGAGAAAGATCCTCGACTGCTGCGCCGCTCCCGGCGGAAAGACGCTCATTCTCGCTGAACGGAACGCACAAGCCCGTATCGTCGCGTGCGAATCAAGCAAAACAAGATTGGAGCAGTTGCGGAAGCGGCTGGCGTATCTTGGCGAACGGATCGAGTGCCGCCAAGCCGACGCAACGGCGTTGACTGAAAACTCCGTCTACGATCTTGCGCTAGCCGACGTGCCTTGCAGCGGAACCGGAACGCTGGGCCGCAACCCGGAGATTCGTCACCGCTTGCGCGCTGAAGACCTCACGCGCCAGGCCGAACGGCAACGCGCGATACTTACGGTCGCATTGCGCGCTGTTCGTCCCCGCCGCTTCGTCGTTTACTCCACCTGCTCTCTGGAGCCTGAAGAAAACGAACAGGTTGTCGCAGCTGTACTAGCCGCAAACCCAAACGCCCGGCTGGTCTCGCTCGAAGCCCGCATCGGCCGGCTACTCGAAGAAGGCACTCTCACAGCGACTGGTGCCGAGCGCTTACACGGCTCGCTCACCACAGAAGGTTTTATCCGCCTGCTCCCCGGCACATTTCACACCGATGGATTTTTCATCGCGATGATCGAGCGAACGAGCTAACACCGCTGCTCAGCTCACTCGCTCGCCAGCCGCAACTTCGCGTATTCGCGCCCCAACTCAGCACACAGCGCTTCCACTACTAATTCGTGGTCGCTGCGCTGCGGCAAGCCGGAGACGGTCACGCTGCCCACTACTCCGGCGCCAACTACTGTCAGCGGAAATGATCCGCCGTGCGCAGCATAGTCGACCATCGGTAGCCCATGCTTTTCAAACAGAGTTTCGTTCTTCGCCTTCAGGCTCAATCCCACGCCATAGGAGCTGCGATGGAAGCGGGCCACCACGTTGCTCTTCTTCTGCACCCACTCCGCATTGTCCGGTGTGGTCCCGTCGAGCGCCATATAGAAAAGAGGCTGCCCGAAGCGCCGCACATCGATCACCACCGCCAAACCGCGCTCTTCGGCCATCGTCCGCAACCGTACTCCCAGCTTCCACGCGACCTGCGCGTCGAGACACGGCAACTGCAGCTCGCGCTCCTGCAACGTCACACGTTCCAGATCTTCGCTCAATCCCATTTTGTTCTTGCCTCCTTCCCCTCCATCATCGCAACCGCGCCGTCTCTGACACCCGATGCCTGACCCCTGATCCCAGTTTATTTTGCCACCGTCAACTTCACCGTCACGCTCTGCTCCACGCGCGAGCCGGCCGCGGGTTGCTGCGCCATCACCGCGCCAGGTTTTACCGGAAGCTCAGGCGTCGCGTCTCCGCTGCCCACAGGCGCAACCGGCACAGTAACGAATTTTGTTTCGGATTGGATGCCCACCCCTTTCAACTCCGCCTGCGCGGTCACTACCGGCAAACCGCTCAGATCGGGCATCACAAAGGCATCAGGCGCATCGTCGCCGGGAGCGGCCACTAGCAGGTCGATGCTGGGCCGCGCAATTCCCTGCGCGTGCGCGGGCGGGTCCTGCGCCAGTACCGTTCCTTCGGCAGCCTTGCTGTAGGGCAGCCGCGCCGTGACGCCCGCCTCCAGGCCCACGCGCCTCAACTCAAGCGCCGCCACGCGCTCGTCAACGCCCACAATCTCCGGCACATCAACTTTCTGCGGCCCCAGGCTCTCGGAGACGCGCACCCGCCACTCCCGCCGCACCACTGTTCCCGGCTCGGGAGACTGCGTAAGAATATGCCCCGGAGCCACGTCGCCGGAGTAGTAGCGATTGTCCACTTCCAGGTCCAGCCCCAGCCCTGAGGTCTGGCTGCGCGCCTCCGCCACGGTCATTCCCTTCAGCGATGGCACACGCACCTCAGCCCCGTGAATGGCAAAGTGCATGGTGGCGACGGCCGCCAGTAGCGCCACAGCCACCAGCGCCATCACGAGCGACGCTACCTGAAAGAAATTGATTACGGGACGGTGCATCATAGGTGGAGTTCTCCATAACGAAAACTGGATCAGAGTTGACTGAAGGCCCCGACAATCTCTTCTGTAGCCCGCACGCGGCCCAGTCGGGGAAAGATGCGCTCCACGCTGTTCGAGTGGCTTTCGACCGTCACGCCGGTCATTGCATCCTCGGCGAAGATGAGTTCGTAGCCGTGCTCATATGCGTCGCGCGCCGTGCTCTCGACACCAAACTCAGTAGCAATGCCACAAAGGATAATGGTGGTCAGTCCGCGGCGTCGCAGTTGCAGATCGAGATCGGTGCCGTAGAACGCGCCCCATTGCCGCTTTAGAACCACGATATCGGCAGGCTGGCGGTCGAGCTCAGGAATCAACTCGCTCCAATCCGGCGGCATCGGGCCGGTTGACTTCCACGTCTGGTCGGTTGCAGTGTGCGGCCGGTCGGCGCCATCCTGCGAGCCGCCGACATGCACCAGTACCGGCTGTGCTCCGGCTGCTCGCGCAGCTGCCAGAATTCGCGCGCAGTTCGCCACCACTGTGGTCTGCGAATACGGTGCGCCCTGCCTCCCTACGATCCCTTTTTGCAGATCAATAACCACGATGGCCGTGTGGCGCGCGTCGAGTTTGAGAGCAGCATCTTCGTCACTCATTGCTGAATTCCTTCCTTTGCCGGCAGAATGCCCATCTCCTGGTAGATGGGCCGTATCTGGCGCCGCAGTGCGGGCAGCCGGGTTGCAAACCATGCCGCGCCCAGCAAAACCACGGAACCGTTCATTATTACTGTCAATGGCGCGCCTGTGGCATGGGCCATGGTCCCGGCCAACAGGCTGCCAAACGGCGCCATGCCCATGAACGCCATCGTATAGTAACTCATCACGCGGCCGCGCTTGTCGTCGGTGACAATGGTTTGGATGACGGTGTTGCTGGCGGCCATACCCTGCATCATGCCCATGCCGGCAATGAACACCATCGCCATCGAAAGCCAGAAGAAGTGCGAGAGCCCGAAGCCGATCAGCCCCAAACCGAAGACCGCTGCGGCAATGGGAATCATCCTCACCAGCCCGCGCACGT
This sequence comes from Occallatibacter sp., assembly GCA_049520075.1. Classification (GTDB taxonomy): domain Bacteria; phylum Acidobacteriota; class Terriglobia; order Terriglobales; family Acidobacteriaceae; genus Telmatobacter. The sequence goes on from JBEKQD010000044.1 coordinate 22,677, forward strand.
TTCTGCGCGCTGCGAGCGACAGCGCGGATATCAGAGCGCCCATTCCCATTGAGCCCATCAAAAATCCCAGCGTATGCGGTCCGCCGTGCAATACCCGTGCGGCGAATATCGGCATCAAAACCACAAACGGCATTCCCATGAGGCTCACAACGGCAAAGAGCATCAGGATCGTGCGTATGGGTAAAAACTCAGAGACATAGGTCCAGCCGGCTTTCAACTCGGCGATCATCGACGTAGCCACACGCTTCACCACAGGCGTATGAACGCGCATCATCAGCAGGGAGGCGATCACTGCCAGGTAGCTGATGCCGTCGATAAGAAAGCACCAGCCCTCGCTGGAGACCGCAATCAACATACCGGCCAGCGACGGGCCGATGAGCCGCGCCATGTTTACCATCGACGAGTTGATGGCGATGGCATTCTGCAGGTCGCGTGGATCATCCACCATCTTGATCATGAAAGATTGGCGCCCCGGCATGTCGAACGCATTGATGGAGCCTTGCATCACGCTCAGCACCAGCAACAGCGGAATCGTGATGTGGCCGGAAAGCGTCAACGCGGCCAGCGTCAGCGACTGGACCATGGATAAAGTCTGAGTCCATACCAGTACCTGGCGCCGGTCGAGCCGGTCGACCCACACGCCGGCAAAGGGCGCAAGAAGAAAGGAGGGAATCTGCCCGGCAAAGCTGACCGTGCCCAGCAGGAGGGCCGAGCCGGTGAGTCGGTAAACCAGCCAGCCGGTGGCCACGCGCGTCATCCACGTGCCAATGAGCGATATGGTTTGGCCACCGAAAAACAGGCGGAAATTGCGATGGCGCAGCGCCCTCCACGCATGAGAGACGCCAGAGGTTACACCCAACTGCACCTCGGCGGCAGCCTCGGTTGCGTCCACACGCCCCACTGGTTCCGAATCGCTCAAAACTGCTTCCTCATTTGCAGTTTATCGTGGAGGGCGTTCGGGGCGAGGGTTGGTTCAAAGCATGGAACCAGGCATTTTCAGGTTGTGCAGTTCTTCAAACGCATCGCCAGCCCAGCCTAGCGGTTGTAAAGATGGAATGCCACCTCGACGGCGAGTATAACGGCGACGGGCTGCCCGTCTTTCATTGCCGGCTTGAATCTGTACTGGTTCACCGCCTCGATGGCCTTCTCATCCAAGCCATGGCCTAGCGGCCTTTCCACACGCACAAATTGCGGCATACCCTTCGTATCGACGATCAGCGATAGCATGCAGACCCCATCGTATTTCTCGCGTCGCGCCTCATCGCTGAATTCCGCCTGCGCAAAATGAATTACGACAGGAGCTGTGACCCCATCTCCGACGTGATAGACATTGGGGAAGCGACTGATCGAATTTTCCAGGGAAGGGGCACCCGCCTTAAGCACAACATCTTCCTGCGGCGGTGGGAGCATGCCGAATTTCTGCGTAGGATGTGATCTGAGCAGAACTTGAGAAGCGCTCTTGCCCTCGCCGTCCTTTGTGCCCTCAACGCATGCCTGCAAGCCCACTTCAACGGATAACCCGACGACTACCGGCGTGCCGTCATGGGTTCCGGGGTTAAACAGATCTGCATCGACAATCTGGAGAGCAAGTTTGTCCAGATTATTGCCAAGCGGGCGAAGAAACATGATGTTGCGAGGATGGCCAGTGGTATCCACGAGGAAGGAGAGCGCAGCCATGCCGTCCAACTTCTTCTTGCACTTGCCGGCAGAAATTGGAGCCAGGCTGAGCGGAACAAATTCAGGGGCTGTCACTCCTGGGCCAACCGCATAAACCTTTACGGGGGCCGGTTGAGCATCCGGCAACGAAGAAGGCGCCGAAGTGCTGACTTGCTGCCCGCCGGAAAAGCTCACACTCGAAACTACAAACAACGCGACAGCAAATAACGTTCGCATGGACTCTCCACTAACTGCACACGGCAAATCTATCACACAAGTGCCTTTATCTCATCTGCTCGCGGCAACTTTGTTGAGTTATAGTTTTCGCGCTCGCGCTACACTAATCGTCAGAGAGCGCGGAAGAACTGAAGGAGTCACAGCGGAGAACGCAAATGAGTTTAGCGAACCAATCCGTCGCGACTGACAGAGGCGAAAACCGCATGGCAGCCATCGTTCTGGCCGCGGGCTACTCCTCGCGCATGGCGGAGTTCAAGCCTTTGCTTCCGCTCGCCGGCATCACGGCATTGGAACGATGCATCGGCGTATTTCGCAGTGCGGGCATCACGGATGTGATTGCTGTCCTGGGCCATCGTGCGGATGAGTTGCAGCCTATAGCTGAGCGCGCCGGCGCGCGATGCGTGCGCAATCCGGACTTTGAGCTGGGAATGTTTTCGTCCGTTGTGGCAGGTAGCCGCGCGCTGAGCGAACGCACTGACGCCGCATTTGTGTTGCCCGCCGACATTCCGCTGGTGCGCCCCGATACGATTCGTCAAATAGCGGCAACATTTGCACTGCGCGACGCTGCCATTGTTTACCCTGTTTTCGAGGGGCGTCGCGGGCACCCTCCGCTAATTGCACGCAAGATTCTCGCGGAGGCGGCTGACGAAGGCGCATCGGGACCGCTCTCCGCACTGCTGGCGCGGTACGAGAGCGAGGCCGTCGAACTGCCCGTCGCGGACCAGGCCATTCACATGGACATGGACACTCCCGCCGAATATGACGAGCTGCGCGCCCTGGCTGCATCGCGCGAGATTCCCACACGCGCAGAGTGCGAAGCAATCCTCGCTGTCCACGCCGTTGACCCGGCTATCGTTCGCCACTCGCGCCTCGTAGCCGGGGTAGCGCAACGAATTGCTCATGCGCTCGCGCGCAAAGGCGTTGCGTTGAATCAGGATTTGGTGCAGGCCGGCGCGCTGCTGCACGATCTTGCCAAGGGCAAGCCGGAGCACGCCGCCGTCGGCGCGTCGATTTTGAGTTCGATGGATTTTGCTCAGGTTGGAGCGGTTGTCGCCTCACACACCGATTTTAGTTTTGACGGCCATGTCGACGAGAGCTCGATTGTCTATCTCGCTGACAAATTGGTGAGTGGCGAGCGTCCAGTTACGATTGAGCAGCGGTTCGAGGTCCCGCTCAGACGCTTCAGCGATGATCCGCCGGCGCTCGCCGCTGCGCAAAGGCGCTTCGCCACTGCAAAATCGGTGGCTCTCGCCGTGGAGACACGACTGGGAACCACTCTCGCCCGCGTAGTAAATGACGATTCAGGCGCGCTTGCCTAACCCAGCGGGTGTTTCGCTGACTAGGTAGGGACGCCATGATGAGCAAACGCAGGCGGATTGAAAAGACTCTTATCGATTTCGCTCCTGCATCGCTGAGTCTTTGGAACTCGCGATAGCATCTCCATAGGAAGTTGGAATGTCATGGGAATCTATGAAGAAATCTGCAAATTAAAGCGCGAGGGGAAACGCGCGGCGCTGGCTACCATCGTCAACGTCAGCGGCTCCGTTCCTCCTGTGGTGGCCGCGAAGATGCTGGTGCGTGAAGACGGCTCGATCCTGGGAACAGTTGGCGGCGGCCGCATGGAATCCGAAGTTCGGGAGAGTGCGATGGAATCGATGAAAGACGAGAAGCCGAAGACCTTGACGTTCAATATGGATCAGACATCCGATGATGAAACCGGCCTGATCTGTGGCGGGTCGACTGAGGTATTTATCGAGCCGCTGATTCCCGCGCCGGTGCTCTATATCTTCGGCGGCGGCCACGTCGGTCTGAACTTATATAAGGTTGCCTTGCTGGCAGGCTTTGAAGTGGTTGTGGCAGATGATCGGGAGCCTTTTGCCAACCGCGAACGATTCCCCGATGCTCGCGATATTTATTCCGGTGATATGGATACGACCCTGTCCGAACTCGTGCCCCGAGCCGACTCCTACATCGCCATAGTCACTCGCGGCCATCGTCACGATATTCGTGTTCTTCGCTGGGCGCTCAATACGCCCGCGTATTACATCGGCATGATCGGCTCGGGCCGCAAGGTGCTCTCGCTCTATCAGAAGCTGGAAGCGGAAGGCGTTGCGCGAGAGAGTCTCAAGCGCATCTTCGCTCCGATCGGCCTGGAGATCAACGCAGGCACGCCAGAAGAAATCGCCATCTCCATCGTGGCCGAGCTGATTGCAGTCCGGCGGCAATGCGCCGTCGCGCTGCCTCACTTACGCAATCGCATTCGCAAGGAACTAACCGATTCGTTATCCCTCAAGGAGTAGCAGCCGCGCAGGATCGAGCGTAATCCGCCACGGCTGAGGCTGCGCGCTCAACGTGCGCCAAAGTTCCTTGGGCACGTCGGCCTGCAGATGCGGCGGATCACCGGCACGCGGCGCGTTGTGCAAACGCAGATAGAGCGTCATCTCATGCGGCGCTTCGCTTGTCGTCAGCAGCCAGCAGAGAAAAGTATTTTCTCGCTCTGCTGCTTGCTGAAATATGATCTGGTGCGAACGGAAGCCAACGTGGGTGAGTGAACTGGAAACGGGATTCGCCGATTTCAGCTGACAATTCCACGCGTCCACAGCAATCGTATCGGAGGTCACTCGACGAGCGGGAACGATATTCTTGCAGCCTGTGAGCCGCGCCGCAACCACTGTGCGAGGCCGTTCAAAAAGCTCGTGCTTCGGCCCGCTTGCGATTACGCGGCCACCGTCGAGCACCAGCAGATCGGCGCAGAAGCGGAATGCTTCTTCCATATCATGAGTTACAAAAATCACCACGCCGTTATAAGTGGTGAGCGTCTCGCGGAGCTGCTCTTCCATTTGCCGCCGCAAATATGGGTCCAGCGCCGCGAAAGGTTCATCGAGCAACAGCGCATCCGGCTCGATGGCCATGCATCGCGCGATGGCCACGCGCTGCCGTTCCCCACCGGAAATCTCTTTCGGATAGAGGTTCGCCAGTTCGGCAATGTGCATCAGATTAAGTTGCCAATCAACGCGCGCGCGGCGCTCTTGCTCGGGCAATGCGCTTAACCCGAAGCCCACATTCTCCGCAACTGTCTTATGCGGAAAGAGCGCGTAGTCCTGAAAGACGACGCCGATTCTGCGCTTCGCGGAGGGAACATTTAGCTTTGCCGAGCTATCAAATAAAACGCGGCCATTTAGGGCGATTCGCCCACCATCCGGCGTAACCACACCAGCGATCATGCGCAGCGTCATGGATTTGCCGGCACCGGAAGCTCCCAATAATCCAACCGCGCCGGTGCCGGCGCTGAGGCTCACTTGCAAAGTGAAATTCTCCAGCGCCTTTTCAACTTGTATCTCAAGCGCTGCGGGAGACGCGGACTCGTCCATCTTGCGCGAGTGAACGGGATGAGTTACAGGTTTCGGCGCAGAGCGCAAAGTATTTCGCCGGTGAGCCGGCTTTCGTTGCGCACTCTGTTTATTCAACAGCCGAATGATGGCCAACGACAGCAAGACAATCAAGATCACCCACAGAAGCGCGCCGCGCATGTCATCGTCTTCCGCAGCGGAAAAAATCGCGATAGGCATGGTCTGCGTGCGGCCGGGTATGTTCCCGGCGAGCATCAGGGTGGCTCCGAATTCTCCCATGGCGCGCGCAAAAGCCAAAACGGTTCCGGCAATAACGCCCGGCGCAGCCAGCGGCAGTAAGACTTTGCGGAAGACCGCCCACTCCGATGCGCCCAGCGTGCGCGCCGCTTCAAGATAAGTTGGATTCACCTGATCGAATGCGCCGAGTGTCGTGCGATACATCAGCGGAAATGCTACAACAGTTGCGGCGATCACGGTGGCAGGCCACGAAAATACAATCGTGATGCCGAGCCGCTGCAACGCGTGACCGACAATGCTCTGCCGTCCGAGGATCAGCAACAGGAAGAAGCCAACCACTGTCGGCGGAAGAACCAGAGGAAGCGTAAGTATCCCGTCAATCCAGGCGCGCAGGCTGCCATGCATTTGCACCATCACTCTGGCTGCAAACAATCCCAGGAAGAAAGTGGCAACCGTGGCGGCGCATGTCGTAGCCAGCGAAATGTACAGCGGCGATGGATCGATCAGAAACGTCACGGTGTGGCCATTGTAAATCCATGCTTCACAAAGATTGCTTGAGCAACGGGAGTGCCAAGGTAGTCGATGAAGTTGCGTGCGATCTCTCCGTTTTGGCTCGCTTTGACAACGGCTGCGGGATAGACGATTGGGTCGTGTGACGAATCAGGTGCGACGGCGACAACGCGTACACGGCTTGATGTCTGCGCATCGGTCGCATAGACAATGCCGGCGTCCGCGTTGCCTGTCTCGACGTAAGTAAGCACCTGGCGAACATCTTCTCCCAGCACGAGTTTCTTATTAAGCCGGTCGAAGAGATGCAGCGCTGTCAGAGTTTGCCGCCCATATTGTCCTGCCGGGACGCTGGCGGGATCGCCCAGAGCAATTAGCCGTACGGAGGGATCGGTGAGACCTTGAAAATCACGAAGTCGGGAATCAGGAGGCGCAATCAGCACCAGCGAGTTGCGCAGCAGGTTGCGCCGAGTGCTCGGTGCTATAAGACTCTTCGCTTCGAGCTCGTCCATGGATTTTGACGATGCGGAGAGAAACGCGTCCACGGGCGCGCCATTTTCGATCTCCCGCGCCAGAGTTCCCGAACCGCCGAAGTTATTGCGGAAGTCAATGGCAGTGTGATCGCGCCTATACGCGGCCTCCGCTTCTAGAATGGCGTCTTTGACGCTGGCCGCTACTGAAAGAGTCAGCGTGACGTGCTGAGGTGCACGGCACGCACACATGGAAACCGCAAGCGCCAACAGCGCCGCGCAGAAGCAAGGCCCAAATCCAATTCCTCTCGCTTGTCTCGCCTTCATAGCTTCTCCCTGAGAATTGACAGGAATATAGATTGGTTCGCAGAGTACACAAGACGGTTCTGTGGACGCAATGTGCGTGGCCCTGCCCCTTCGCGGCCCCTGCAACCAGCGGTGGTGAACACATGCAAAACAATAAACGATTTTAGGTTAAGTGCAGTAATTATATTTATCCCACCTTCGCCAATCCGCAAATATCGCAAATCGGCGAAGGTGGGATGTTCGTATCTCAACTGCAACAGGAATGCGCTAAACTACGATGGTCTCTTCGCCCTTGTGCCAGCCGCAGGGAGTGAGTCCGCCGTTTTGCAACGCGTCCAGAACGCGGAGAACTTCCTGTGGATCGCGGCCTACAGACAAATCAGTCACGTAAACAAAACGGATTACATTCTCCGGATCGACGATGAAGGTGGCGCGCTGACTAACGCCCGCCTTCAGGTCCAGGATTCCCAATTGCTCAGAGAGATCGCGCTTGATGTCGGAGAGCATGGGGAAGGGCAGGTTCTTCAGCGAAGGCTGGTCGTTGCGCCAGGCCCAGTGAACAAACTCCGAATCGATGCTGGCGCCGAGAACTTGCGCGTCGCGGCTGACGAACTCCGGGTTCAACATGCCGAAGGCAGCAATCTCGGTGGGACAAACGAAGGTGAAATCTTTGGGCCAGAAAAAGTAGACCTTCCACTTGCCTTCAAAGCTCTGGTCGGTGAGGGTCTGGAAAGCGGTCTTGAGATCGAGATTGACTACGGCGGTCAGTTCAAAGGCGGGAAACTTTTCTCCAACAGTAAGCATGAATGACTCCTTTGTGAATGGTTGAGTGCGGCACATGCGCTTGCAAGCCACGCTCCGCTTTGGAAAGAATGAATGAAGCCGTCCACTGCCCGCACTAGAGCGAAACCAGGGTCACTGTGACCTATTGAGTTTTGTGCAGGGTTGCCGCTCCCTGATGGTCGCGTCAACTTGACGTACCTGCTTTCGGGATACACTATCCCTGGTTTCGCTGTAGCGGGCACAAGGTTCCGAATACAGTTCGCAGGCTTCATTCGAAATGCCTGCGAACTGGTTTGATTTTGGACTGCAATGGTCTTCTTTAAGCAGAATACAACAAAGAGCCAGTGTTTGCTTCACATGCACAGGAAGAAATCAAACTTTTGTGCTAAACATAGAGGGCAGTATTGAGCGGCAGGCATCATTTTGATTTTGCCGTGCGCGCCTGCCAGACCAAGCGAGCCGCAATCAGGTCTTCAATGGCCATGCCCACCGATTTGAAAACGATGCGCCGGCCTGCGGGAACGGCCACTTTGCCCGAGAGAATTTCGCCTATCTCAGCCTCGACTCGCGCCCTTGAGAGCAGCACGTCTCCCGATTCACGCTCGACAGCCTGGCGCGACTCGGCCACGACGCAGGCTTCCTGCATTGCCTGGTCATCCAATTCGCGCAGTTGCGCGCCCACCGCACCCACAGCCAGCACCAGCGCATGATGCGCAAGCCAGCGGCCCTCAAGAACAGGAACGGGCGAAGCAGTCACTGTGAGGACAACATCAGCACCCGCGGCCTCTTCGATAGCGACGGCCCGGCTTCCAGTCTGAGCCGCCAGGCGTTCGGCGTGAACTGCGGTGCGGCTCCAAATGCGGATGTCATTGAGCTCAGGGCGAACGAGTTTCAGCGCCTCGATGTGAGAGTGGGCCTGCACGCCGCTCCCCAGAATGCCGAGGCTTTTCACCGCAGGCGACGCAAGTGTCTGGAGCGCGACAGCCGAAACTGCGGCGGTGCGCATCTCCGTGATCAGGCGCCCATCCATCACCGCCAACGGCTCTCCTGTCGCGCGGCTGAGCAACTCGATCATGGCCATGTGAGTAGGCAGACCCAGTTCCGCATTGCCGGGATAGAAGGTGACTGTTTTGATCGCCATCACGTCGCCGGCAACAACAGGCATGACGGCAAACCAGCCGTTGCGCGGGCCTTCTTGATTTCCGGCGCGGAGGATTGTGCGGGGCGGTTGGTTGACCAGGCCGACGGAGTAGTCGATGAGAGCTTGGCGGATTGCGGGAATCAGCGCGTCATAAGTGAGCGCTGCGCGAACTTCTTGCTCGGAAATGTACACAGGATGCTCAGGCCCTAGTTGGGCCGGTTGCCGGGAGCGGAGCGGCGATGAAAGCGCTCATCCACTGGTTGACGGTCTTTGAAACCTGTGTCGGTTGAGTGCCAGTGCTCGATGGCCGGCTCGCCCATGCGCCAGCAGAGCAGAACCACCTGGTCATCGATGCGGCAGGGAAAATCGAGCAGGCCGGTATCGAGATCTTTCACCTGTACACCGATGGAATCAATCTCCGCGATGCTCTCATGGACGCAGCGCACATGAGACTCCATCTCCGCGCGCAGCCCCGCTACCTTGCTCGCGTCCACTCTCATGCCGCCGGAAAGATAAATGCGGCGAGCCATCTCAGTGAGGCCAGACTCAACCTCTTCCGCCGACCGCTTGCCTTCAATGGCGCGCTTCAGCAGCGACTCCAACACCGGGAGCAGAGACTGCGCTTCTTCGAGAGTAAACGTCCTCATAGTGACACCCTTGGATATAGGATACGACGAAACGGGCTAGTCAGTCAGCGGCCCGGGACGATGGTAGTGCTCAGAACAAGAATAGCGAACGCTCCAATGAGGCCAACCGTCCTTATCCAGTGGTACAGATCCCAGCGGTGCTCCTGTTCTTTCCAATCGCCGGAGAGAGAATTGGGCGTCCATTTGGCGATGCGGTTATTGATCGGCACCGGACCCGCCAGAGAAAACAAAACAGCCGCCACTTGCACCGCGAAAGCGATTGCAGACAGGCGCCACGCTGACGCAGAAAGATGCTCGAAAGGAAGCAGCAGAAGCAGATTCAAGAGCGTGGACCCTGTCATCCAAAAAGGCATTACTCGGCCAAGCAGCACCGCCAGAGTCGCGCGCATTCTGATGTGCACATCCAGCGGATGACGCGAGAGCGCCGGGTGTGCGAAAGCGGCTACGTTCAACTCGCTTCCGCACATCAGACCGAGTACGAGAACAGCGAACAACTGCAGCGCCATAGGAGCCAACCGTCCACGCTAAGGATGTTCCTCTGCGGCGGCTGGCTTCTTTTTCTCAGATTTCCAACATGCGGTCGAGCCCAACTTTGGCCCAGCGCTTGACGCTCGGCTTCACCTGAATGCGGTTGACAACGCGGCCCTCGACCAGATTCTCCAGAACCCAAGCAAGGTGCTGCGGGCTGATGCGGTACATGGTGGTGCAGAGGCAGCCCGTATCGTCGAGTGTGATGACTTTCTTTCCCTCGGCAGCAAAGCGGCGAGCCATGCGGTTGACCAGGTGAATCTCGGTGCCAACGGCAAACATCGCGCCTGCGGGAGCTTGCTCAACCAGCGCGATCAGTCGTTCCGTCGAGCCAAGCGCGTCGGCCTTCTGGCAGACTTCCCAGCGACATTCGGGATGGACAATCACCTGGATGCCGGGATACTTTGCGCGGACGTCATCGACGTGGCTCGGCAGAAAGCGTTGATGTACTGCGCAATGCCCTTTCCACAGAAGAATGCGGCTGGCGTCGATGCTGTGCCGGGTCAGGCCGCCCTGGCTTGGACCAATCTGAATGGCCCAGGGATCCCAAACGGCCATCTCTTCCAGCGGAATGCCCATGGCGTAGCCGGTGTTGCGGCCAAGATGCTGATCAGGCAAAAAGAGAATGCGCTTTTTTCGTGCGAAAGCCCACTCAGGCCGCCACGCTCACCGCAGAATGCCTTGATTGCCGCAGTCGAGTTGATGTAGGTGAGCGGAATGATCTCATCTGCCAGACCAAGGCGCTCAAGCGCCTCCCAGCAAGCCTCGACTTGCGAGATTTCCGCCATATCGGCCATGGAACAGCCGGCGTTCAGATCGGGCAAGATGACTTGTTGCCCGTCGCGGCCCAGCACGTCGGCGCTTTCAGCCATGAAGTGCACACCGCAGAAAACAATGTACTTCGCGTCGGTTGCGGCAGCCACTCTGCAAAGCTTGTAGCTGTCGCCAGTCGCGTCGGCAAAGCGGATTACTTCGTCGCGTTGGTAATGGTGACCAAGAAGGAGGGTTGTGGCGCCAAGCTTGGCGCGGGCTTTGGCTATGCGCTCGTCCATGGTATGGTCGGGCAGCAC
>JBEKQD010000045.1:0-33135 GCA_049520075.1 Occallatibacter sp.
ATTTTGTCGCAAACAACTTGAGGTCATGGGGAATGGTGCCGCCATATTGTGCCAGAGCATTGTCCGAGCTTGAATATGGCCCGCTACTCACGGCGTACCATTCCAGCACCCCCTGACTTCGCAAGAGAGCCTCCAAACGGGGGACATCGGAAATTCCAGGAACCTGCACAAGCAGTTCATCGCCTTGGCTGCCGTAGGACTGGATTGTCGTTTCTGACAACCCAAAAGCGTTAATGCGTCGATTGAGTATCTGCTGCGTTTGCTCGACGACCTTGCTCAATTGGGCTGGAGATGCGTCTTCCGCTTTAACTTGCAGGATGAGGCTCGTCCCACCCTGCAAATCCAATCCCCGATGTAATGGAAGCTTCCAGGCTGCGAGAACACTACCAAGAACAATTGTCAAAATGAATAGGCCTCGTTTTGCAGTAGATTTAGTCATATCTGACCTCCTGAATGCAGCGACAACTGCCTTTGCTTCGATCCCGCGCTCTGTCTTTCCCATGCGAGCATGATCGGACTGGCGATAAACACCGATGAAAATGTGCCTACCACAATGCCGATCGTCAGAGTCAGGGAAAATCCAAATAAGACGGGCCCGCCAAAGACAAGCAGAGAGAGTGCCGAAAGCAGTGTCAGTCCGGAAGTTAGAACCGTACGACTGAGCGTCTGATTGATGCTGCGGTTAATAACCGACTCCAAAGGCTCACGTTGATTTAAGCGGCGGTTTTCTCGAATACGATCAAAGACTACGATCGTATCGTTCATCGAGTAGCCGATCAATGTGAGCAAGGCCGCGACCACCGTCAACGAGATCTGTTGGTGAAACAACGATAGAACGCCTATCGTGATAATTGCGTCATGTGTCATCGCCACAACCGCAGCTGCTCCGTAAGCGAGCCGGAAGCGGTAAGAGAGATAGATAAGCATTCCTGCCGATGCCCCGGCCGTCGCCATGAGGGCCTGATGGCGCAGATCGCTACTGATTTGCGGGCCGATCACCTCGAAGCTATTTACCGAATATTGCGAGCCGATCGTCGACAACGAACTGACAATCGTCTGTCTCAATGCCGTCAACTCTTCTCCATGCGGAAGCTCGGTCGAGATGATGATAGTGTTCCCCCCGCTCGATTCGTGTGCTGCGACCACAGATGCTCCTGCCAACCGCACAGAGATGGCCGCACGAATACGGTCGATCGGCGGTGTGCCTTCCCAGCGGACTTCCATTACGGCTCCGCTTCTAAAATCAATGCTGTATATCTGACCGCGTCTAGCCACGATACTGGCGAGCCCGGCCACAATGAGAATCAGCGATGGCAGAATGAACCACCACTTCTTCCCAAGAAAGTCGAAATGCGCATTCCGGAACAGTTCCATGAAAGCCTCCCAAAGACACATTTGGTCTCTGCGATCGGTACGCAATAAATGCAGGTATGCACCTCGCACGTATCTTGTGCGAGTTGCCTATACCACGCCGATATTCGAGGGATGTAACCTAAGAGAAGCTTGGGGGAGGCCGCCTATGCAGCGGTCCATCGATCAATCCCGCCGTTTCCACTACACGCACTGTGGAAGCGAGAGTTCGAACCAGCCCAAACCCATGCGGCAGGATGTCTCTAACGTTTGCAGGATCGCCATAACCGGAATGCAACTGGAAATTTCGTACGACAGCTTCTGGCTGGATGAATGCGACGGGAACTGGCGTCCCCGATGCAGAAGACTGATTTTGGACGGCCGTGCGAGGAGGGTTATGCAGCGCCATCATTGCCAAAAAAGCAATGCCAATGACGATACCCCACCGATATTTGATACGCCAGCGCATCAGAGGAAGTCTAGCAGATGTTCTTTTCTCTGTAAAACTAGATCCACTCACCCTCTCGGACTCTTAAACTCTGACTTTAGGCTTTGACGATATTGAGCGGCTGGCCAACAATACCCCGGTGTCGAGTCGGCGATCAATGCGTTCCGATCGTCGGCGAGAGCCGGTATCAAACGGACCTGCCGATGGACTATCTCGGATCAGCGCCACAAAACCAAGAACTCTCTAGCCAATTGGCTCAGAGGGTAGATGGAATCCACATTCAGAATCCTCTGAGCTATCACATAGAAACACCCTGCTTCTGCGTAAACTTTCTCCGCCTTTGAGCAAGACGAATCTGTCAATTTCCTGAAAAAGAAGAGAGTTGCACACCTATAGCTGGCAATTTGAGTTAGGATGACTGCATCCATTGAGGAAGGCTTCCGGTGAACGTCCCTTTTAGACGGGTGCTGCTAACCGCGTTTGCACTGCTTGCCATATCGCTTCTTTTGCTACCAGTGGCAGGCACAGTATTGCACCCGGGTGCCCGAAAAGCCGCACAAGTTCAACAGAGTTCACAATCGGTCATCGGGTTTTCGTCAACCCCGGCGCCGGATTGGGGCGACCGCTTTGGCGATGGCACGCCGAACTTTCTCCGCCTCACCGATCCAGCCGATCAAGCAGCGTTTCGCCGCTGGTTTACGCTGATTGCCGAATATCAGGCCATCCGCCCCAAGACAGAGATTCCCACGGAAATCATCGACTGCGCCAGCTTACTGCGCTTCTCCTATCGCGAGGCCCTCAAGCGCCACAACGACTCCTGGTTCCTGGCAACCGGTATCGACGTGCCGGCGCCGCCTGGAGAGATTCGGGCGTGGCACTATCCCGACACCCCGTTGGGCGCGGCGCTCTTCAGGGTGCAGCCCGGCAGCTTTGAGCCAGCCGACATCACCAAAGGCGCCTTTGCGCAGTTTGCCGACGCCAAAACGCTGGTCGAGCTTAATGCTTACCTGGTCAGCCGCGACGTGCATGAGGCCCAGCCGGGCGACCTTCTTTTTTATCGTCAATTCGGGCAAAGCTCACCCTGGCACTCTATGATTGTGACCGAAGCCGGCCCGAGGGCGCGGCTGGTTTATCACACGGGTCCTGATCATGGCTCTCCCGGTGAGCCACCCCACGGACGAGCAACCGTCCCTGGAGACAAGGGTGAGTTACGCCGCGTATTACTTTCCGAATTACTTGTTCATCGTCAGCCGCAATGGCGGCCGGTAGCGCAAAACCCTAACTTTCTAGGCGTTTATCGCTGGAATATACTGCGAGGAAACCCATGAGGTTCCGTAAGTCGCTGTTAGCAATTGTCTCCATCTTTCTGTTCACCTCAACCGCTTCATACGCTGCTGATCAGGACGCGCCACGTTCCTTCTCGCTTTCTACCACGCGCACCTTTGCGCCGGGCGAGAGTGTGAAGATCCAGCTTTACGCGCACAATGTTCCGGCGCTGGAGTTTCGCGTTTATCAGGTGCGCGATGCGCAGAAGTTCTTTGCAGGCCTGAAGGACCTGCATAGCTTCGGCGTACGGAGCCAGTCGCCCAGTGAGCAGATCGACGAGCGTACATTTCTGGAGCGGATGCACGACTTCAAGGCTCACCTCTGGTGGCGTGTGCGGCGCTTCTTTCGTGGCCAGTTCACCGATGAGGCGCGAGACACTTTCCGCGAAGGCCAGGGCAAGCTGGGCAAGCGGAGCCGCGTGGTGGGCGCGACGCAGTTTGCGCGGATTCCTTTGCTGAACTCAAATCAACTGGTTGCGCGCTGGAAACTGGTCACTCCGCCGGCGTTGGTGAGCGAAACCCAGCAGCTGCCCATCGACGGACTGGGCGCTGGCATTTATCTGATCGAGGCTACCGACGGCACTTACAAGGCTTATACGGTGGCCATCGTTACCAGCATTGCGGTTGTAGAGCGCGCAAGCAATGGCCACGCCGACTTATATGTTGCCGATAGAAAAACCGGCGCGCCGATTGAGAACGCCGATGTAGCGTTGTGGGCCGACAAACAACTTCAGTCGTCGGGAAAAACCGGCGCGGACGGCCTTGCATCGCTGACGATGAAGCCGCGCGGCGTGGCGACCTCGTCTGGCAAAGTCACGGGCGCGGAGCCGGAAGGCGTGTGGATCATGGCGCGGCACGGGGCTGACGCTGCCCTGATTACGCCTTACGGTTATGCATTTGGGTCCGGCCGGTCAAACGAGCTTACTTCCTATATCTACACGGACCGGCCAGTCTACCGGCCCGGACACACGGTCCACATCAAGGCCGTGGTGCGCCGAAAAAAGGACGACGCGGTGTTACTCCCGGAAGATAAAGAGCTTGAGTTGAAAGTTACGGATGCAGATAACAAGGCGGTACTTACTAAGTATTTTCCTGTCTCCGCGCATGGAACTGTGACGGCAGATTTGACTCTGGATGCTGATGCGGCGCTTGGATACTACAGCGTCGAGTTCACGCGCAGCGATGTGGGCGGGCAAGGGAATTTCTATGTCGAAGAGTATAAGAAACCAGAGTACCAGGTAACAGTAAAGCCAACCGTGCAGCGCGTGCTTCAGGGTAACTCTATTCAAGCCACCATTGAGGCGCGCTACTTCTTCGGCGAGCCAGTGGCAGGCGCCAAGGTGAAATGCGTGGTGCATACTTCGACGCACTATTGGTGGGATGAGGACGAGGGCGACAGCGACGAAGGCGGGGATGAGGCCGACTCTGGCGAATCGGATTACAACTACAACGAGACCGAGCAGCAGGAGCAAGAAGGTGTTCTGGACGCCAATGGCCGGTTGACTGTCACGCTGCCGACGGTTGTAAATGACAAGCGCAACGACCAGGACTATCGCATTGAAGCGCGAGTTACCGACGCGGCCAATCGCGAGGTAGCAGGCCATGCGACAGTGCTGGCCACTTATGGCTCGTTCCGCCTAAGCGTTGAGCCAACGAGTTATGTGTTCTCGCCTGGCCAAACGCCGAAGGTGAAAGTGACGGCGCAAAATTATGACGGCAAGCCCGTTCAAACTGCTGTGCGTCTGGCCGCCAATCGTGTGACGTGGGACTCGACGACGCACATGCGCACCGAGACTCAGGTGGCCAACCGCGATGCTGTAACCGGTGCGAGTGGCACGACGCTGATTGAATTGCCTATCACCGGAAGCGGCAACTTTGATGTCACGGCAAGCGCTCAGACACCGGAGAGTCGAACCGTAGAGGGCAAGACATGGGTTTGGATATGGAGCGGCGCGGGCGAGTGGTACAACCAAAACACACAGGCTCAGATTGTGGCCGATAAGAAGAGTTATCAGGTGGGCGATGTGGCGCACCTTCTGCTGGTCACGGGACTCAAGGAGTCATGGGCTGTCGTGACGGCCGAGGGCGAGAGTATGCAATCGCGGCAATTGATTCATGCGACGGGCGAGAGTTTTGCGTTCGATGTGCCAATCACCGCCAAGGCGCAACCGAACCTCGTGGTGAGCGCTGTGATTGTCCATGAAGATCAGCTAATGACGGCGCAAAAAAGCCTCAAGGTTCCGCTGCTGGAGAGGACGCTGACCGTGACGGCAACGCCCTCGAAGCCACGGTTCCTGCCCGGAGAAACAGGCAGCTTCGATGTGTTGACGCTGGATTCATCGGGAAAGCCCGTGGAGGCCGATCTGAGCTTTGGAGAGGTGGATGAGGCGCTTTACTCGGTGCGTCCCGACGAGAGTGGCAATATTGTCAACTTCTTCTACCCGAAGCGCGAAGTGTATCTCGATCCGCAGACGTCCTTCGCGTACTACTTCTACGGCGAAGCGGGAACGAAAAGCCCGCTGCTGGCGCGGCTAAACGATGGGCTCTTCCATCCGCGCATGGCGCAGGTAAAGCCGGGCTCGGACCTGGTGGTTCCCAAAGTGCGCAAAGCATTTCCGGATACGGCCTACTGGAATCCGGATGTGCATACCGGTCCCGATGGACATGCGCGAGTTACTTTCACATTTCCAGATTCGCTGACTACCTGGCGCACGACTATTCGCGCCATGACCGACGACGGCAAGGCCGGCGGCATGGTGACACGCGTGCTCGTCCGCAAGAATCTGATTGTGCGGTTGGCGGCCCCACGCTTCTTCCGGCAAGGCGATGAAGTTACACTTCGAGTTATCGCGCATAACTATTTGGAAACCGCCAAGGAAGTGACATTTGCATTGGATATTAACGGTGTGGATGTCATTGGCGGGCAGACGCAAAAGGTCAATATTCCCGCCAAAGGCGAGAGCTATGTGGACTGGCGCGTGCGCGCCCGTGCAACAGGGAACGTAGTACTGACCGCAAAGGCGCTAACTAATGAAGAGTCCGACGCACTGGAGATGACGTTGCCTGTGCTGCCTTTCGGCGTGAAACAGCGGGCAACAGGATCAGGCGTGGTCTTCAGCGGCAGCGGCCAGAGCCAATGGAGCTATAGCTACCCCGCTAACTCGGATGCGGGGACGAGGGGGATTACGATTACCGTTGCGCCGAGCGTGGCGGGGACGGTCTTCGACGCCCTAGATTATCTAACGAGTTATCCGTGGGGGTGCACAGAACAGACCATGTCCAGTTTTCTGCCTGATTTGATTATCTCCGAGGCGGTGGACAAGTTGAAGCTGAAGTCGCCAATTGACCGCGCAACACTGAACGACATGGTGAAAGCGGGTATCGAACGGCTTTATAGCTACCAGCACGAGGATGGTGGATGGGGCTGGTGGCCAGACGATCCGAGTCGCGTTTTTATGACAGCATACGTGGTAAGCGGATTGGGTCAGGCCAGTAATAGTTGGGAGATCAACAAAGACGCGATGAGCAAAGGCCGTAACTGGCTGATCGTCACACTGGCTGCGCACCCGGATATGATTCCCGAACTGCGGGCTTATGTGGTTTATGCTCTGGCTACTACGGGCGGCGCGCCAAAGGACGCGCTGGACAAAACCTGGGCGAGCCGCGACAAACTAAGCGACGAAGGGCTGGCGCTTGCGGGATTGGCACTGGACGCCGCCGGAGACAGCCGCGCCAAAAATGCGGCGTTGTTGTTGGAGAAGAAAGCAAAAACCACCGATGCAGATGCATATTGGTCGGGAAGTTACGACGGACTGCTCGATTACTGGGACGATACTTCGGACGAAACTACGGCCTTTGCGCTGAAGCTGCTGGTGCGGCAGGATCGCAGCAGCGGCTTGCTACCGAAGGCCGCGCAGTGGCTCGGCAAGCATCGCAACGGCGGATACTGGGAATCGACCAAGCAGACAGCCATGGTGATTCAGGGATTGACAGACTACCTCGCCGTGAGCGGTGAACTGGCTAACAGCTCTGATGTGGAGGTGCTGGTCAATGGCGCAAGCGTAGGCCGGCGGCACTTTGGCCCCGGCGACGGCGTTGCGCTGCCGTGGCGCATCAAGGTTTCTGCGGCGCAGGCGGGAAGCGGCGGCCAGGTTACCGTTCGCAAGAGCGGCAACGGCATCACCTACTGGTCAACAGAGAGTGACTGGTACGCGGCGGATAAGAAGCTCTATCAGTCGGGCCATCTGGCGCTCAATATCACTCGCGACTATTACCTGCTCCAGAAAAATCAACCCAGGCCTACAGACCCGATCACGTACGATCTGGTCCCGCTCAAGGGCTCGGCGCATGTGGGCGATATTGTGGCTGTTCGCCTGGCGCTAAATGGAACGAACTGGAAATATCTGCTGGCGGAGGATCCGATTCCGGCCGGAACAGAGTTCCTGCCCAACACAGGGCTCTATTCGCTGAACCACAAGCCTGACTGGTGGGCAAACTGGTTTACGCGCGAGGAGTTCCATGATGACCGAGCAGCCTTCTTCAACACTGAATTCAATGGCCGCCGCGAGTACGTTTACCTGCTCAAGGTAGTCAATCCTGGCAAATTCGTCATCAGCCCGGCGCAGGCCGGACCGATGTATCAGTCAAATGTGGAAACAACCACCGAGCCCGCAACCCTGGAGGTGCAGCCGTGATTTTATTGAAGGATTTGATTCACCGTTTGCGCCTGGGCTGGCGCTGGGTTGTGGCGCAGTTTGTTGGAACGCTGCTGTTGATTCTGGTGGGCATTGCGTGGACGCGCCTTCCGGAGAAACACGTCTGGCAAGTGTTGCTCTCGCTCCTGTTGCCTTTGCTGCTGACAATCTGCGCACTGTGGCTGCAAGCGGGAACGATGCGCAGCTTTGCCGGCGATGACGGAAAGCGCGTGAAGTTGGTGTGGGGCGCGGTGTCGCTGTTGGTTTGGGTGGCGTTGTTCTGGACGTGTTGGGCGATTCTGGATTGGTGCGACGACCGGATACCGGTGTGGGCAGGCTATCTAAATTCGCAGGCTCCGGCCCATGCGCGCGCGAAGCTCTTGACTTATGAGCACATTCAACACTGGCTTTTAATTGCGGAATGGGTGATGCGTTGGGTAGTGGTTCCGGCGAAGATCATTCCATATGCCGTGGCCTCGGCGCAGTGGGGCTGGCGGCTGCCGCTGCGGCGCGCGTTGCGGATTTTGTGGAATTGGCGGTGGTGGCCGGCGGTTGTGCTGGCTGCTCTCTTGAGCGTGTGGCTGCCGGGCCGGCTCTTTGCCGGGGAGCCGCATGGCACGGTCTCCGCACAGATTTGGCACGTTTCGCTGAAGCTGGTTGCGACCTACCTGCTGGCGTTGGGCAGTTGGGTTTTACTGCTGG
The DNA here is from genome assembly GCA_049520075.1 of Occallatibacter sp. Classification (GTDB taxonomy): domain Bacteria; phylum Acidobacteriota; class Terriglobia; order Terriglobales; family Acidobacteriaceae; genus Telmatobacter. Next base: position 8,520 of record JBEKQD010000045.1, read on the forward strand.
CGTGGGCAGCGGTTCTCTTTGAGCGCATTTCTGGAACTGTGCGCTCCCGCGAAACGGAATCGTTCTGCCGAAACCTGCGCGCGGGTTGGCGATGGATCGCCGCAGCGACCGGCGTCATTCTTGCTGTCAATCTTCCTCTGTGGCCACTGAATGCTCCTGACGGAACCGATATCGTAGCGAGAATCGCGATTGGAATCCGCATCGCCGCGTTCGCCGCGGTTTTTGTTTTTCTGGTTCTCCTTTGCCGTTCGTTTCTACCAAACGCAACAAAGAAAACAAAGGTCTACTGGGGTATTCTTGCCAGCTTTGCCTGGTTTGGAGTAGCTTTCGCAGTCGCGTCGCAGGATGACAAATTTCCACTTCCGCTGCTGCATTGGGAGTGGGGAGACTTCGTCACCTTCGTTTTCTTCTCACCGTTCGTAGCATCCGCCGCTGTATGGGGATGGCTTCTGCCCTGGAAGCGAATCATCGCACTCTTCAGCAATCCCCGTTGGCTGGCCGCTGGCGTAGCAACCTTTGTAGGAGAAACCTATCTAGCAAGCTGGATCACGAAGCAGTTGGTTAGCTCTTCGCAGCCTAATGGCTCACCGTCAGGCATTTACGACTTTCTTGCGATGTCCCTTAGCCTCGGAATTGTGGTGCTACAGTTGGCCTGGCTGGCCGCCCTGCTTGACGAATCGCCCTTGCCCGTCGAAGCGAACACCGCTGAGGCGAAAGCACGTGCCCCTGAAGACGGCGAGAGTAACAACCCAGAAAAGCAGCTATCGTAGGGAATCCAAGGCTGGCTGTGGCGGCCCTGCTCGCAGCCAATCGAGAACCTGCGCGCGACCAAAGCGGTCGAGAAGCTGCTGAGCGTACCAGCCGGCGGCCCGATGCGCGGCTTCCGACTCCGCTTCGCTGGCTGCATGGGCTAATTTGTCATTGACTGCTTCCAGAGTCAGTGCAGGTTTCTTGTTAACTCCCGCTTCGCCTGCCCAAGCCTCAACCAACCCTTCGCGCAACCAGAGCGGAGTTTTAGCGGTTGCCTGCTCCTCAACCAACGCGTGCAAGAATTCGTGGTGCAGTGTGCCAGCCAGCAGTTTGCGCGCGGAGAGAATTCGCAGCGGCTGCACGGCGATCAAATCGCCTTCTGTGAAAGCCGCTACCCAGCCAGGCGCCAGCGTGGCGTTACGAAAAGCGGGCGTGGAGCGATAAGCACGAACAACGATTGCGGCGCGAGGAGTCAGCCCGCTGCGGCTCTCAGCCTCGGCAAGCGCGTGCGCCAAGGCTGGAACGAACGCGGCATCCGCCGCCTCGCTGGTCTCCAATGTGAAGCCCTGTCCGCTCAGGCTTTGCCAGGGTAAGCCAGTGGTTTCCTCTGCCAGCGCTGAGCCGGGGAAATAGTGGGCAAGAATCTCACGATAGCCGTGTCCTTCGCGCGCCATCTCCGCAGCGCCCGCCTGGCACAGGCCGACACCGTGACCGGAGCCGCGGCCGTGAAAAAGAAATCCGTCTGCTGCCGCGCTGACCTCAAACCAATTGCTTCGAATGCGGTTCCAACCCAGAGTGCGCCCCACAGCCAGACGAAAACTCTCCGCTGGGATTCTCGTCCCGCCAACCAGCAGCCACGTGGCGCGGCCTGACTCCCCGCGCTGAACTACGCTCAGACTCTTCCATCCGGGCGCAACCAACCCCCTGGCAGCCAGCGCCTGGGTCAACTCCACACGCGAAAGCGCGGCCGACCATTCGCTGGATCCAACGCGTTGGCAAAAGGGGTCGGCGCGCGAAACCAGCAAACCGCGCACCTCGCGGCCAGACGCGGCCCGCCCCGGCCAAACCTCATCGGCCTGGGCCGTGCGCCCGCCGCAGTTCTGATGAAAGTAAACCTCAGCGCGGTTCCCGTGAAACCACAAAGTTTCTCCAGCGGTAGCCAGCGCAGCCGCATGGGCTTCGCGTGTCGCGCGCCAATGCACCCATTGACAATGGGTCGAGTCGCAGACATCGAAACCGATGTGCCCATGCGTTGGAGCAAGCGCAAAGCCGCGCGCCACCACCGCCAGCGCCTTGCGCGATTCAGGCGAATCCGCAGCGCCGCTCTCTGCGGCCACCGCAAGCTCCACATAGCTCTCAACCGGCAGGGTGGCAACCAGCAGCAGTGCACCGTGTTGCGCCGTAATTCTCAGCGGCCAGGTTAGCCGCAACGACTCTCGATGAGCTTCAAGGCTGTAACTTCCTGCCAGTAGAATCACCGTTGCGGAGTGAGCCTGACCGTTGCGTTCGCTCCACGTCAGCCCTTCGCCTTTTGCTCGGATCGTAATGCTTGGGACGGAGTGAGCGCGGCAGCTCTCGCATTCACGAAGGGTCACTCCGAAAACGGACGTGACGATTGCTTCTTTGTCGTGCCACAACGTCCACACACCCACGCGAATCGTAGAACGCGAAGTGGTCTCCGCCTGAGTCGCGGCACAAAGAGCGAGCAGACAGGCAACCAGCGCTGCCCGCTTCATCGTCTCCTCAACGGCGAATCCGCCAGCACACTCGCTGCCACCTGGGCCGCGTCCGAGCCGCGACCTGCAGGCAAATAAACAGCCACCACCACTCGCGGTGCAGTCGCCGGAGCCAGACCGACAAACCAGCCGTGCGTTCCCCCGCCGCTCTCCGCGCTGGCTGTGCCGGTTTTTCCGGCAACCGGCACGCCGCCGAGTGATGCGGCACCCGCCATGCCAAAGCTGGCCGAATCCGTCAGCCCCACCGTAACTGTCCTCGCCGCGATGGTCTCCGGGTGCGCGGCAAGCGCAATCGCCAATGACCGGTACGCCTCCGCCAACTCCGGCAGCGTCACGCGAATTCCTTCCACGCCCAACGCTGCAAGCTGAACCTGTTCCCGTGTGCGCGGCTCGCGAAAATCGGCTACATTCTCTTGCGCGGACAGCCCTGTGGCTCCCAGGAGACCCCGCTCGCTGAGCGCCCGGCGCAGTTCCTCGGGAGTCATCATTCCCGCCAACTCAGCAAAATAGGAGTTGCACGACCACGTCAGCGCCTGTTCTGCGTTCATGGGGTCCGCGGCTGGGTGAGTGCAGTTCAACTCGTGACCACTAATCCGCATTTGACGGCTGCACGCGACCCTTCGTTCTGGGTCCCAATGCCCGGACGCAAGTGCAAAATAGAGAATCAGTGGTTTCAGCGTCGAGCCAGGCGTCGCCAGCGTTCGGCTCGCTTCGGCAAGATGCGCCGACGCGAGAAGATGCCCCGAGCCGATCTCCAGAACCAACACGCGTGCATCAGGAGCTTCACGTGAGGTCTGGCCCACTGCGCGTTGCCACTGTACATCAACGCGCGCTCCGCCTTGTGCCGTGTGAGCCGCCTGCGCCCAACAGGACGAACCAGCGGTGGCCAATCCAGCCAGCAGCATTGCCGTCCGACTCCAAAATGGCTGCATCTATAAAGTATGAACCATGTGCTTGAGACATTGGCTGGTACTTCCGATGGGTAGGCACTCGTCAGTCTTGAGACTCAAACCCGTGGCCCGTCTTCGGCTGAGAATCGCGGTCGCAAATGGCGTTCAGAAGATCTACCCAGGGCGACGCGCCCACAGGCGTCCGCACCTCCGCGCCCGCGTGATTACTGTTGCTCGGTTTCACGCGTGGATGACCATTTTCTCGCTCCATGGATCAAGAGCGGTGCCAGGTCCGTGGAGTTCGGCGCGGTTTTGGATTGCAGCCTGGCCACTTTGAGTTCAGAGCCAGAAGACCGGAGCGAAGCTCAGCAAGTTGGGTGCGCAGGCTTTATCTGATGGCGATGTCGGGGAGTAGGACGGGCTGGGTGTTGCGCGCGGCGAAGGCGATAATCAGGCCCGAGCCAATGATCAACGATCCACCGACCAGCATGGGCAGGCCCGGTTTGTCGTGCCAGACGAGGTAGGAAATCAAGGAGCCGGTGAGCAACTGGGTGTAGTGGTACTGCGAAACGTTGCTGGCCGATGTGTGCTTGACGGCGACATAAAAGCTGAGCGTGCCCGCTGCGCAGAAAATGCCCATCATCCCCAGCGCCAGCCATAGTGTGGGCGTGAGCGGCCGGGGGTGAAAACTGGTAAGCGCGAGACCGGCCATGGCCGTCACCATGCCGGAGCAGAAGGCAAGGCTCTCAGGCGATTCGGTGCGCGTAAGCACGCGCGACCAGACCATGTTGACCGAAAAACAGGCAACGCATATAAGGCAACTGACGACGCCGATCAGGTCAATGTGCTGATCGTGGCTCCAGGGGGCGACCGCGATGATCACGCCAAAAAAGCCGACGAGCAGGGCAAAAGCCTTCGTGGAAGTAATGCGCTCGCCAAGAAAGACGGCAGAGAGCGCGGAGATGACCAGCGGCGAGGTAAAGACAAGAATATAGAACATGGTCAGTGAGAGATGGCGGAGAGCGACGACAACGCAAACATTGTTCGTCATGTCCAAAAGGGCGCGCAGCACCTGGCGCACCACCGAGTGCGGACGCAGATTGCTGAGGTTGCGGCGGACAGCGGACTGCAGCGTGAGCGTGAGCGCCATGAAGAAGCCCATGAAAGCGACGATTTCTTCCGGGGGCAGGCCGTATTGCCCGATCCATTTGATGCAACTGTCGCCGAGCACCCAGCAGGTGAAGCCGAAGACAGCAAAAGAGATGGCGGTGAGATCGGAGACGCGGGTTTTCATTGGGTTCCGTCGCGGCGTGTGGTGTGGGATAGGGTCCAGTCAGGCATGACGTAGTTTTAGGGTAGACGATCGAGGCGAGGGAGAAAGGATGATCAGATTGCTGAAGCGTAGGCGACAGAGCGTTACTGATCAGGCGCCAGCCATTTCAGGAAATCAGACCGCGAGTTTCGGGATGTCGTACGCCAGTTGGTGCGCAAAGAGTGTGCGAGAAAATAACAGGCGACTCAGGTGGAAAACGGCATGGAATCCAAACAGAGATGGTGCCTATGAGAGGAAAACCTGGGCACAGTCTGGGCGCAAATGATTTGGGTCTTTCCTAAGTTGTTGGTTTTAAATGTAATTAGATATGGTGCCGGGAGGGGGGGTCGAACCCCCATGACCGCAAGGGTCGACGGATTTTGAGTCCGTTGCGTCTGCCAGTTCCGCCATCCCGGCGCGTACATTTCAATTTAGTATACAGATCTAAGAGTGGTGGCCAGAGACGGGATTGAACCGCCGACGCCGGCCTTTTCAGGGCCGCGCTCTACCACTGAGCTATCTGGCCTCAGTGCAAACTTTCTGTTGCAATTTCCTGCGCGGCTTCCGGCATAGCCGGAGGGTGCGGGCGAGCCAAGGAACATCGGCAGCAACAACTCTTGACAGTATAGCAACTCGGCGGAGCACGCGCCAAGGAGGTGGGGGGTGGGTTGGTTTGTCTCAAGGACTGAGTTCCGCTTCCATTTTGCGGCACCTTCCGCATCCCTCGACTGAGCTCAGGGCAAGCTTTGATGCGGTGCCCTGACACAAATTCGTAATCGCATAAGAATAAGGATCGCAAGCCGGATTCGTTCCGCCCGTACGGAGCAATGGATCTGACTCTCATGCATTCCCAGGGTTTCACCCTGGGCTATTTTCACTGCCTCCCTACGGGAGGGACGAAAACACTGCTTCTGTCAAACCGATTCAGAATTCACAGGACAAACCTTCTCCGCGCTGCGCTTTCCTGCTCTACACTGGTAGGCATTATGAGCCGATCGATCTGGCTTCTCGCTTGCCTTGCCTTGGTTAACGCCTCCACTGTTGTGCCCGCCCAGACGCGCGCCAACGCGCCGGGTGCGGAAACTCGCGCCGCACGCGCTTACCAGGCTGCCGTGCAGGCTGGTCCGCTGGCTTTGCACGCCTTTTTGGATCAGTTTCCAAAGGGCGCGGACCTTCACATTCACCTTTCCGGAGCGGTTTATGCCGAGACCTTCATCCGCGACGCGGGCGAGGACGGGCTGTGCGTGGACCCGTCGGCGCTGAGCTTTGCCAAGCCTCCCTGCACGCCGCCGCTGGTGGAGGCCGCGCAAGTTCCGGCCGACCAGAAGCTCTACGACCGGCTCGTGAATTCTTTTTCAATGCGCAGCTTTGTGGCGACTGAGGGTTTCAGTGGCCACGACCAGTTTTTCTCGACCTTTGACCGTTTCGGCGGGTTAGGCAAGCGGCATATTGGCGAGTGGGTGGATGAGGTCGCCGGCCGCGCAGCCGCGCAGAATCAGCAATATGTGGAGCTGATGGAGACGCCGATCTTTACCCACGCTGCCTATCTTGCAAAGCAAAACCCGCTGGGGCAAGATCCATCGCGGGAGGATTTTGCGAAGTATCGCGAGACGCTGCTGGCGCTGGGGGTGCGCGATGAGGTTTTTGCCGATCGCGAGGACGTACGCGCGGCCGAGACGCTGAGGCGGCAGATTGAACAATGTGGCACACCGGAGGAAGCGCCCGCGTGCCAAGTGGAGGTCCGCTACATCTACCAGGTTTTGCGGGGCAATGCGCCTGAGCAGGTCTTTGCGCAAACGCTACTGGGATTTGAGACCGTCAAGGCGAGCATGGAGGCGCACGAGCCCAGTTGGGTGGGCATCAACTTCGTAATGCCCGAGGACGGATTCATCTCCATGCGCGACTATACGTTGCAGATGAAGATGCTGGACTATCTGCATTCTGTTTATCCCAAGGTGCATATCAGCCTGCACGCCGGCGAGTTGGCTCCGGGCCTTGTGCCGCCAGAGGGACTGCGCTTTCATATCCGCCAGGCTGTGGAGCTGGGGCACGCCGAACGCATCGGCCATGGTGTGGACGTGATGTATGAGGATGATGCCGCCGACCTGTTGAAGGAGATGGCACGGAAACACGTGATGGTGGAGATCAATCTGAGTTCGAACGAGGGAATTCTGGGAGTGAATGGCGCGAAGCATCCCTTCCCGCTCTACCGCGCTGCGCATGTGCCGGTGGCGCTCTCGACCGATGATGAGGGTGTGAGCCGAATTGAAATCACCGGCGAATACGTCCGCGCAGCACTTGACTACCGCCTGAGCTACCAGGAACTGAAGCAGTTGGCCCGCACCGGGATGGAGCACGACTTTTTACCGGGCGCGAGTCTGTGGGCCGCGCCAGATAACTTTACTGCCGCTGTGGCTGCGTGCAAGACGCAGGTTCTTGGCGCGGAAAAGCCTGCCGCTGGATGCAAGACGTTTCTCGACGGAAGCGAAAAAGCCGCTGCGCAGTGGGGGCTGGAAAGACGGTTCAGGGAATTTGAGGCGAAGTTCTGAGGAGGGTGTTGGTTAGTGGACAACGAGCGCATCCGTGAGATCTGCCTGGCGCTGCCGCACACGGCGGAAACGCTGAACTGGGGGCATGTGCTTGTCTATTGGGTGGGCGACCGCGCGATTGGCGGAAAAATGTTCGCCCTGACCAACGCCGATGGCGGGGACGATGTCGTTCTCTCGTTTCATTGTGGAGCCGAGCGCTACCACGAGCTGTTGGAAACTGAGGGAATTTGTCCGGCGCCGCATCTGTTCAGAGCGTTTTGGGTCGCGCTGGAACGGTGGGACGCGCTCAGGCCGCGCGAGATTGAAGAGGAACTCCGCCGCGCTCATGCGCTGATTTACGAAAAGCTTCCGAAGAAGACCAAGGCTGCGTTGGCGCTGCCGGAAAAAGAGCGCGCGAGGCTGATTCGGGAGCAGAAGAAGATGCTGGCGGCGCGGAAGTAAGGGGTGATCAGGGCTGAGTTCCCAGGTCCCAAGATCGGGATCTCCACCCCACGGACGAAGCCCTGTCCATGGGGACCCCGGACCTGGGGCACCCGGAACTGATCGCGGCAGCCTTTCGTATCACACCGATAGATCGCGCCGGAAAAGAGCCGCGCGCAAAGAGGCGATAAAGCCATGATGAAGTTTCTGCTGTGGTGCATTCTGCTGGTGTTGTGCTGGCCGCTGGCGCTGGTGGCGCTGGTGCTCTATCCACTGGTGTGGTTGCTGCTGCTGCCGTTTCGCGTGGTTGGAATCGCAGTGGGCGGCGCTCTGGAGCTGGTGAGAGCCGTCATCTTCTTGCCGGCGCGGCTGATTCGCGCTATCTAATTTATCTGAACCGCAGGATTTTTCCCACGAGGCCTCGAAGTACCCGCCGTTGAGTTTCCTTTTCTGTGCAATCCCCAAGCCAGTCTCTCTCGACATATGGGCGGAGGATGCTTTAGCTTGAAGCCATATGACAGGCGTATCTCTTGATCTGGCTGGGAAAGCTGCGCTCATCAGCGGCGGTTCGCGCGGAATTGGCGCGGAGACGGTGCGGCTGTTTTGCGAGGCAGGGGCGCGGGTGGCATTCAGCTATCGGGAGGCTCGGGTGCAGGCCGAGGCGCTGGCTGAAGAATATGGCGGCACAGGACCAGGTCGAGGACGGTGCGTGGCCATCCAACAAGAGCTGAATACGCCCAGCGACGGAAGTGCTCTGGTGGATGCGGCGGTGCACGCATTCGGGCGGCTGGATATTCTGGTGGCAAATCACGGCATTTGGCCGGCAGCGGACGCGCCCATCGCGCAAATGGCCGAGAGCCAGTGGCGACAGACGCTTGCCGTGAACCTGGACGCCGTTTTCGGGATGGTGCAGGCGGCGGTAAGCCGGATGGAGAAGCAACCGCGGCTGGCGGGCGAGGCCAGAGGCCACATCGTCCTGATCAGTTCGACCGCAGGGCAACGAGGCGAGGCCAACCACGCCGACTACGCTGTTTCCAAAGGCGCGCTTATCAGCCTTACCAAAAGCTTGTCGAGCGAACTGGCGCCGAAGGGGATTTACGTGAACTGCGTGGCGCCGGGGTGGGTGAACACTGAGATGTCTGCTGCGGCGCTGGGGCATCCCAAACTGGGAGCGAAGATTGCCGCGGAGATTCCGGTGGGACGAGCGGCGAGTCCGCGGGAGATTGCCGGTCCGGTACTGTTTCTCTGTACGCCTCTGGCCGGATTCATCTCCGGCGAAGTGCTCAACGTGAACGGCGGCGCGGTGTTGGTTGGGTAAGAGAGGAAGACCACGATGCGCAGATTTTTGCCGGCGGCGTTGATTTTGATGTTCGCTGCCGCGCCGCTGACCGCGAAGGCGCAAACGGTCTCTGATTCAGGACAAAAGAACGCAACACAGGCGCGCGTGGTGCTGAACGCCATGGTGCAAGCTCTGGGCGGACAAGCCTGGCTCAACGTAAGAAACCAGATGCGGCAGGGGAATGTGGCCGCCTTTTTTCATGGCGAGCCCTCGGGTGGCACCACAGAATATTGGGAGTGCCACGCATGGCCCGATCACGACCGCATCGAATACTCCAAGCATCGCGACGTGGTGCAGTTTTACATTGGACCAGCAGGCATAGAAGTGACTTACAAAGGCAATGCGCCGCTGCCCCAGGAACAGGTGGACGACTTTCTGCGCCGGCGCGAGCATTCCATTGAGACCGTCGTCAGGCTGTGGCTGAACGATCCCAAAACGATTTTGATTTACGAGGGGCAGCGGCTGGTTGAGCGCCATCTAGCCGACCAGGTGACGCTGATCTCCGGCGCGAACGAGGCCGTAACGATTCTGACGGACGTGCAAACACATTTGCCGCTGCGCCGCAGCTTCGAGTGGCGTGACCCGGTTTACAAAGACATGAACCTGGACGCTGAGGAGTACGACAACTACCACACGATAGAAGGACTTCCCACGCCGTTTACCATCACACTCTACAAGAACGGCGACATCACGCGGCAATATTTTCTGGTTCATGTGACATACAACGAAAATCTGCCGACAGATTTCTGGAGCGTGGACGCGGCTGTGGGGCGCATCAAGAAGTAGCGGAGCAGGCTTGCCGGTCGACAGTTTGCATAACACCGCATGTGATGGTCGTACGGGCGGCGTTATTATCCGCGTTCAGGCGCGAGACCGGCAGTTCGTTGTTTGTCCGGCTTGGTATCGTCTTGCTGTCTGGCGTGTTTCCTCAGGTACATATCAGCGTCGGAAGTGCTCATAAGACTATCTTTTGTAGCGCCATCTTCGGGGTAGATTGCCAAACCGACACTCGCTGAACCATGGAGGATGTGGCCTTGGACCGCAAACGGCCCGTCGAAGCAATGTTCGATGCGATGGACAATTTCCTGAGCCTCAGCTCGGTTGCGAATGACCGGAACCAGGACAGCGAATTCGTCGCCGCCGATTCGAGCCAGAGTGTCATGCGAACGAAGCTGGCGCTTCATTCTGAGCGCCACTTGCTGAAGATAGAGGTCTCCAACCTGGTGGCCGTAAACGTCATTCACTTCCTTGAAGCGATCCAGGTCAATGTAGATCAAGCCGAAGATGCTGGCATTCTGGCGCGATTCATCAATAACGGCATCAAGACGCTTGTCCAGTGAGAATCGGTTGTGTATGTCGGTGAGCAGGTCGAATTCCGATCGACGGCGCAGATCGGAATAGAGGCGGCGGGTCTCGATGGCCAGAGCGGCAAGTCCGGCGGCCATCGAAAGCGCCTCCGGCTCATTCGCAGAGGGTTTGGTCAGCGGACCGAAAGCGGCGAAAATCGCGCCCAAAGGAGAACCGGAGCGGGTAGGAATCTCGCATCTTTCGATGCGCATTTCATTGATATTCTGCGGACATTTCCCGAGCAGCGCTCCATCGACTATCTCGCACCAACAGGAGGCGCCATGCAGCTTAGCTGAGACCAGTTCCGTGATTTTCTCGAGGATCTCTGCCAGGGGGCTCGATCCGTTAATGTCTTCGAGAATGTCGCTGCGCCTGCGTTCGATGTGAGCCAAAGCGGCGTTCTGGCGGCGGACCTTGCGCTCGATGGCCCAGCCCCTGGCGCCCACGACAACGACAACCACCAGCAGCACACCGACGACGAGAATGAGGTTGGTAACGTTGAGCGGAGAAGGGTTGGCGACGACCACAATGTCGTCGAAAGAACGAAGCAGCATATCGAATGCAACCTGCCCAGCGAGCGGATCAGAACTGCTTGGTATGCAGATGCCTGTGACACGCGCGCGAGCACCCACCGGAACCTGCCTCATGGGAGGCAATGAAATTCCGTCGGGCATATTGGGATGACGGTAGACAGCGGAGAAGAGGTTGCCCTCCGAGACCAGGACATACTCGTCCTGCGTGGCTTCTCTTACCTCCGAAACAACCTGCCCTTCGATGGAGACCAGATCGTTGTGGTGCCCCTCGGCCAGATTTCCGCTCTCGGCAAGTTGGCGCCACGTCACCTGCTGCGGCGTAATCGGCGCCGGTATGTGGCTATCCTGAACCTGGCTATCGGTCAAGATAAGGAATCCGTCATGGACATCGGGGAAACCGGTTGCGTCGGCAGCATCTCCGATTTGCATGGGGTCGCTGGTCCAGGTAGAAACCCATAGACTCCTGTCGCCGTTTTGCAACACCACGGCCACTCCGGGTTGGTAATAGGTGATGGTCCCGTGGACGCGCACTCTTTGGGTCAAGTTTTTGACATAAAAACCGTTGAGTATCAGGTCCATTGGCGTGACGGCTAGAGACCATGGGTTGGAGCCGGAGCGCTGAATGACCTTCACGTCCGCGAGGGAAGACACGTGGAGCAGGACGCCGGTCTGCTGCATCTTGTTGTCGAATTTTCCGCCGGCGACTCCGGTGACCTCGACATCGGCGTCGAGCAGATTCTTGAGCGCGGCTGGATCGCTGGTGTCGACGGTCGCGTCAACGTAGCCCCCATCGGTGAGCATTTGCAGGTAGCCGGCGCGCACGGGCGCCTGAGGGGAGACGACGAAGTTTGCGGAGCGAATAGTGGCGTGGATCGTAACCAACACACAGTCACGCTGGCCTCGAATCAATTCGCCAAAGCCAGCGGAGAGAGGCTTTAGGGGCGCGCCTTGCCGGAGCAGGGTAACGCTGCTGGCAAGGACCAGCGGGCGGAAGCTTCCCTGCGTCGTTCCTCGCACCAGAACGCGATCTCCGGGAGCGAGCTTGGTGTCCAGAGGGATTTTTACAAGGATACCGACGTCATCGTCCTGGACAAACAATGTCCCTTCATACCCGCGGAAGTAGGTAACAGTGGCTTCGAATGCGACCTGCTGCTTCTCGCTGGCCTGATCGTTGGTAAGGGCATGAATGGCGCGGAGGCTAGTTAAAGGGGCGGGCGCGGCGGCCCACATTACGCATGCCGAGCCGAAAAGAACGGCAACCGCTATGGTTAATCTTTTCATCAAGGAAACTCTGATCACCGGAGTTCACATCGTTCTGCCGCTCACGATTCTTGTCGGCAGAATTCGATGACTAGATCAACGCAGCGGGAAGAAAACCTTCGTAGCCAGTGCCTTAACGGGCTTTGTCTGAAACCTGCATATCTTTATCGTACTCTTTTGCCAATCCGGGTTGTGCCGGAGTATCCATCTCGACTTCTCTCAGCTGTTTAGCTGCGGCCTTTCAATGCGTGCTTCGATATAATCCAGAGGAGCGCTTGGCGATCACGCCGGCTGCTCTTTGGAGACTTGCATGACATTTGATATCCAGGAGATCCTGGGTCTGCTTCCTCACCGCTACCCGTTTCTGTTGATAGACAGAGTGGTCGAATTCGAGCGCGGCAAGCGCCTGGTCGCCATCAAGAATGTGACCTTCAACGAGCCGTTTTTCATGGGCCACTTTCCCGACTATCCAATTATGCCGGGCGTGCTGGTGATTGAGGCGATGGCGCAGGCCGGGGCCATCATCATGCTGAACGAGATTCCCGACCGCGAGAAGAAGCTGGCGGTTTTCACGGGTATCGAGAAGGCCAAGTTCCGCCGTCCGGTGACTCCGGGCGATCAGTTGCGCATTGAGGTAAACGTGCTGGCGTTCAAGAGCCGCCTGGGTCGCATGGAGGCAAGCGCTTTTGTGGAAGGCAAGCTGGCCTGCCAAGCCGTGCTGACGTGCTCGATTGTGCCGAGGGTGCGCGAGGCTGCTCCGGCAGCGGACGAAGCAAAGCAAGAGGCGGCGGAGTGACGATTCATTCAAGTGCTATTATCGCGGCCGGCGCAGTAGTTCCCGCTTCGTGCAAGGTGGGGCCATTTTGCACCATAGGTCCCGAGGTGGTGCTGGGCGAAGATTGCACGCTTATCTCTCATGTAGTGCTGGATGGACGGACACGCATTGGAGCGCGCAACACCTTTCATCCGTTTTGCGCGGTAGGCGTTGCGCCGCAGGATTTGAAGTACGGCGGCGAGCCGACGGCGCTGGAGATTGGCGACGGCAACACGATTCGCGAAAACGTGACCATGAGCCGCGGCACGGTGGGTGGCGGCGGCGTGACGCGTCTCGGGTCGAATTGCCTGCTGATGGCCGGTGCGCATATCGGCCACGACAGCCAGGTGGGCAGCAATTGCATTCTGGCCAACTGCGCTACGCTGGCCGGGCACGTGGTGATCGAGGACTTCGCTACAGTAGGCGCGTTCTGCCCGGTGCATCAGCACTGCGTTGTGGGCAAGTATGCGTTCATCGGCGGCGGGACGATCGTGACGCAGGACGTGCTGCCGTTTTCGCTGACCTCGTCCAAGCGAGAGAACAAGGCCTTCGGGATTAATAAGATAGGGTTGGCGCGGCGGGGATTTTCGCCGGAGCGGTTGCAGGTTTTGCAGAAGGCTTTTCGGCTGCTGCTGGCCGCCAAGCTGAATACCACTCAGGCTCTGGAGAAGATCAAGGGGCTGGAGGGCGAGGACGCGGCGCTGCTGGCGGCGTTCATCGAACGCAGCGAGCGCGGGGTGATCAAGTAGAGCGCCATGGTGGAAGAACAAAAGCCGAACCCATTCAAAATCGGACAGCAGGTCAGATTTACGCCTGATGAACACGCCTACGGATGGACGTGGCCTTCCTTTGAAAAAATGAGGCTGAAACCTGGAGATACGGGGATCATCACACGCGTCGACAAAGATGTGTATTTATTTCTCGACGATGATCGTGGCGGACTTCACTGGGAGTGTTTTGAGAAATCGTAATTCGCTTCTTTGGGAACCTCTGTGTGGGCACAGCGCAAGACTCGAATTCCCTCAGGGGCTAAAGCCCCGGTATTTTTGCAGGTTTTATGTACGGGCTGAAGCCCGTACCCTTCAAAACCGAGCCTAATCCGGAGGCTCCCTAACAGATTTTGTTGTTTGGATCGGGTGTACCCCATGAAGCTTGGCCTGATTGCCGGCAACGGGCGGTTTCCGTTTTTGCTGTTGGACGCGGCGCGGGCGCAGGGAGTGGCCGTGGTGGTGGCGGCTATCCGCGAAGAGACTGACGCGGAGATGGACCACCGCGCGGCTGCGGACAGCGGCATCAGCGTCCATTGGCTTTCGCTGGGTGAACTGTCGCGGCTCATTGAGCTCTTCCGCAAGGAGGGGGTCGAAAAGGCTGTGATGGCCGGACAAGTAAAGCACAAGCAGATCTTTTCAAGCATCAGACCCGATTGGCGGCTGGCCAAGTTGCTGATGAGCTTGCCGATCCGCTCGACGGACAGGTTGCTGGGCGCGGTGGCCAAGGTGCTGGGCGACGAGGGAATCGAACTGGTCAGCTCGACTGCGTTTCTTGAGCCGCTGCTGGCCGAGGAGGGCGTGCTCACGGAGCGCGCGCCGGATGAGGACGAGCGCAGGAACATCGAGTACGGGTTGAGCGTGGCGCGCGCGGTGGCCGGATTCGACATTGGGCAGACCGTAGTGGTGGCCGCGCAGGCATGCGTCGCGGTGGAAGCGATGGAAGGCACGGATGCGGCTATCGAGAGGGCGGGGCTGCTAATGCGGTCGTTGGATGACGACGCCTCGACGCTCGAACGGCGGCTCACCGTGGTCAAAGTGGCCAAGCCGAATCAGGATATGCGCTTCGATGTGCCGGTTATTGGCATGGCGACCGTGGAGGTGATGATTCGCGCGGGCGCGAGTTGCCTTTCAGTTGAAGCCGGCCGCACGCTGCTCTTTGATCGCGATGCGCTGGTGAAGAGAGCCGGTGAGGTGGGGATTGCCATTGTCGGCACGGCGCGGTAAAGGTCGTGGTTCGAACTGATAATGAACAATAAAAGGCTATAAATGGGTCGGGCAGCCAGCAACTAACCATTGTGCTATCCCACCCATCGCAAGAAACGCGATGGATGGGGCACCGGAGATTGTGAGTACGGTGCGCACAGACTGACGACAAAAGAATTCTCTGCGTCCTGTGAACACACTTCCCCATCCAACCGACCGGAGGTTCCCTCGTGAAGATATCCCTTCTCCTCGTCCTCGTTGCTGTTTTGGCAGCCACTTTTGCGTTGACCAGAGTTCATGCCGCGGACGCTTCGATGCCCGCCGTGGGGCAGGTTGCGCCCACCTTCACCCTTCCCTCGCAGGATGGCTCTCAGATTTCGCTCGACAGCTTTCACGGCAAGTGGGTGGTGCTCTATTTCTATCCCAAGGACATGACTTCGGGCTGCACCATCGAGGCGCACAACTTTCAGCGCGATCAAGGGAAGTTTGACGCGGCCGGCGCCGTGATTCTGGGCGTGAGCGTGGATACGCCGGACAGCCACAAACAGTTTTGCACCAAGGAAGGGCTGACCTTCCGGCTGCTGGCCGACCCGGGGCACAAAGTGGTGGAGGAGTACGGCTCGCTGGGCAACTACATGGGCTTCAAGATTGCCAATCGCAACACCTTTCTCATTGACCCGCAGGGCAAGATTGCGAAGGTATGGACGAAGGTAGAGGTGCAGCACCACTCAGAGGAAGTGCTGGCAGCGCTGGACGAATTGAAGAAGTAAGCAACCGGAGAGCAGACGCAAAAAAGCCCGGCATGAGCCGGGCCTTTTTGCTTGCCTTGTACTACATGTTGCCGCTGCTACTTGGTTGCCTTCTTTGCAGGGGCCTTCTTCTTCTTCGCAACTGCCTTCTTGGCAACTGCCTTCTTCGCCGGTGCCTTCTTGGCAACTGCCTTCTTTGCAACTGCCTTCTTGGCGGGCGCCTTCTTTGCTGCTTTCTTAACGGCCAACTTGTTACCTCGTTTGGTGATTTTTTTGGCGCTCTTGCCAGCTGCAGCCTTCTTGGCCACAGCCTTTCCGCCCTTCGCGCCAGTCCTGCTCTTTTTTGCGGCGGATTTCTTTGCGGCCTTTTTGGCCACAACTTTTTTCGCGGCTGCCTTCTTGGCTACAGCTTTCTTTGCCGGAGCCTTCTTTACCGCGGCCTTCTTCGCCGGGGCTTTTTTGGCAGCTTTCTTTGCGGGAGCTTTTTTCCTTGCGGCCGTTTTGACGGCCGGTTTTGAAATGGGTTCCTCCACGACTACGGCTACGATCTCTTCAGCCACTCCCTCGTCGTCGTCTGAGGAGGTGAGCACGCTGGAAGTTTCAAATTCTTCATCTTCTTCAAAGTCGTCGTGATCGGACTCAAACTCTGCCGGCGTGGCATTTGCTTCGCCGTCGCTCATTGCGTACATCCTGAAGACTTCTTCCATCCCGATGCCTCCAGCGGCTTGCCGCTGCACTTGTTTGCGACTTCATTTTTCACGCGGCGGAAAAAACCACGCTCCGCTCACGGAAATAATTCTAGCAATAGCTTGCACGTAAACACCATCAATTGACAAGTACGAAATGAGGTTCCGTGCAATTTATTTTGTCGCATGCGATTTGGAATGGGTCGCAGGTTTCTTCACGGAAGGTTTTCTTGCGCCTGAATTCCCACTCCTTTTCGAACTTGCGGCGGCGCCAGTGTGCCTCGCGGGCGCATGTTTCGCAGACGGTGCGACGCTCCTCCTGCGCGCGCCGGTAGCGGGGGACTCTGCTGTTGCGCCCTTTGTTGGCGCGGTGCTGCGCGCGCGAGTGGTTGACTGCGAGCCGCCAACGCGATGCTTGCGCGATACGGTGTGAGGCGCACTGGCCGGATCGGCGACATGGAGCCGGCGTCCTGGCTGCACGCGAATGCCGGTGATGTTGTTCCAGCGGCGCAACTGATTCAGCGAGACGCCAAACCGGTCGGAGATGGTGACCAGCGTTTCGCCATTACGCACGGTGTAAAGCTGAGTGCGCGCCGCGGGCGGGGCAGACGGCGCCACCGGCACGACCAGGGCCTCGACTCCTGCAATGCTTTCGTCAGAGCCAAGTTGATTGGCCGCGGCCAGTGCATCGACGGTCACGCGATACTGGCGCGCTACCGACGCGAGCGAATCCTCGGGCAAAACTCGATGGTAGCGCCACGCGTTGCGCTTAGCTTCGGGGACGGCCGCGATGCGCTGCTCGAAGACGGCTGCCATGCCTCCCGGGAGATGGAGATCGAACGGAGCGTCGGGCGGCGTGACAAGGCGAAGCAGGCTGGGGTTCAACGCCATCAGTTCATCCACCGGCGCCGAGACGAGGTCCGAGACCAGGCGCAAATCGACCGGGTAGTTGATGGTCACGGTGTCAGTAAGCACAGGCGGATCGAGCGTGACATCGTCAAAGCCGTATTGTGTTGGGTGGTTGGCGATAATGATCGCCGCGAGAATTTCAGGCACGTAGTTTCTGGTTTCGACGGGAAGGTTGTTGCGCTTATAGAGCTCCCAAAAATCGGCGTAGCCGGTCTTCTGAACGGCGCGTTGCACGTTGCCCGCGCCCCAGTCGTAGCCGGCCATCGACAAATACCAGTCGCCCAACTGGTCGTAAATAAACTTCATGTAGCGAGCGTAGGCACGCGTTGATTTTTCCGGATCGAAGCGCTCATCGACATAGGCGTTGCGAGCCAACCCGTAGTTGCCGTGGGGCATAAACTGCCACATCCCGCCGGCTTTGGAACGGCGATTGAGGGCGCGCGGATTGAAACCCGACTCGGCAACGGCCAGATAAATCAGATCCTGCGGCACGCCCTCTTCGGCCATGACCCGCTGAATCATTGCCTTGTAGCGGCCAGCGCGTTCGAAGGAGTGAAGCAGTGTGTTGTGGCCCTTTTTCGTGTTGGCGAAAAAGTTTATGAACGTAGCCACATAGTCGTTCACTACGAGCGGCAGATCGGAATTGGTGGTGGCCAGGTCAGCCCTGGCCTTGGCAACCAGTTTGGGGTCCACAACGAAGGTGACGTCTTCGGCAGCTTCAGCCGGCGTCGGCTCTTCTTTGGGCACAAATCCATTGCCCTGCTTGAGAGCCTCCATCTCCAGCGCACTCACACCGTCGACAATGCGGTCGAACTCCTCCTGCAACTGGGCATCGCTTCGAATGTCGATGCCGGAGGTGAGCATCAGGTCGACGGCCCGATCGAACTCCTGCTTAGCCTCAACCAATAGGCCCTTGTGATAGTCGGCCTCGCCGCGGGCGTAAGCGTCCTCCACCTGCTGAATGAGCACGTGCACACGTTGCTTTTCAGGAGTAACCGGAGGCGTGGCGGGCGCGGGAGCAGGCGCTGTTTGTTCAACTGGCGCGATGGCTGGAGCGGTGGCCTGTTGCGCCACAGCGTTGTGAGCGCTCGTGGAGGCTGCCGGATCACAGCCTGCCAGTGAGAGAGCCAGCAGCGCGCAACTAAAAAATCGATAGCGAATCTTGCCAATTTGCATGATGAATACTGTCGCGCCTACTTTGAATACCCACGGAAGGCACTATGCCGATGATAAGCTATGCCATGGAGGCATGCGCGCTTCAACGGCGCGAAAAGCCTCTTTAGCCTATCCAATGGACGCACGCTTCCTAAGAAATTTTGCGATCATCGCCCACATCGACCACGGCAAGTCGACGCTGAGCGACCGTCTGCTGGAGTTGACTGGCTCAGTGACGGGACGTGAGATGCAGGCGCAGATTCTGGACGACATGGATCTGGAGCGGGAACGCGGCATCACTATCAAGGCCCACGCCGTGCGCATGATGTACAAGGCGCATGACGGCAACACGTACCAGCTGAACCTAATCGACACGCCGGGTCATGTGGACTTCAGCTACGAAGTTTCACGCTCGCTGGCCTCGTGCGAGGGCGCGCTGCTGGTGGTGGACGCCAGCCAGGGCGTGGAAGCACAGACCCTGGCCAACGCTTATCTGGCCATCAATCACGGGTTGGAGATCATTCCGGTCATCAACAAGATCGATCTTCCATCGGCGGACATTGTGCGCACGCAAGAGGCTATCGAGAAGGCCGTGGGGCTGGACGCGACAGACGCCATCCCTGTGAGCGCCAAGACCGGACAGGGTGTTGCCGAAGTGCTGGAAGCGATTGTGCATCGGTTGCCGCCGCCCACGGGCGATCCTGATGCGCCGCTGCAGGCGCTCATCTTCGACTCGTGGTTCGACGCCTATCGCGGCGTCATTGTGCTGGTGCGCGTGATGCAGGGTACGATGCGCAAAGGACAGCGCATTCGCCTGATGTCGAATGGGAAGGCTTTTGAAGTTGAGTCAATGGGCGTGCTGATGCCCAAGCCGGTAGAGATCGGCGAACTCAGGGCCGGCGAGGTGGGTTTCTTTGCCGCGACGATCAAGACGGTCAGCGACACCAAGATTGGCGACACAGTTACCGACGACACCAGACCCGCGACGGCGCAGCTGCCCGGCTTTGAAGACATCAAGCCGATGGTCTTTGCGGGCCTGTATACCGTGGACTCGCATGAGCACACATTGCTGCGCGACGCTCTCGAAAAACTACGGCTGAACGACTCATCGTTCTTTTTTGAACCGGAGAGTTCGGTGGCACTGGGCTTTGGCTTCCGCTGCGGCTTTCTCGGGCTGCTGCACATGGAGATCATCCAGGAGCGGCTTGAGCGCGAGTACGAGCTGGATCTGATTACCACCGCTCCCGGTGTGCGCTACCACATCACGCTGACCGACGGCAGCATAATGGAGGTGGACAATCCCTCGCGCTGGCCGGACCCCACCAACATCCAATCGATTCGCGAGCCGGTGATCACGGCAAAAATTCTCACCAACGAAGAGTTTGTCGGCGGCATTTTCAAGCTGGTGGAGGAGAAGCGCGGCAAGCAGCTGAACTTCGAGTACGTGACCGGCACGCGCGTGCTGCTGACCTACGAGCTGCCGCTCAACGAGATCGTTCTGGACTTCTACGACCGGCTCAAGTCAGTTTCCCGCGGCTATGCGTCGCTGGATTATCAACTGGCGGGCGAGTGGGAGTCGCCCATGGTGAAGCTGGACATTCTGGTTTCGGGCGAACCTGTCGATGCGCTCTCGGTAATTGTTCATCGCGACCTGGCCTACGAGCGCGGGCGGGCGCTGGTGTCGAAGATGCGCGAACTGATTCCCCGCCAGCAATTCGAGGTAGCTATTCAGGCGGCGATTGGCGCCAAAATCATCTCCCGCGAGACAGTAAGCCCGTTGCGCAAGAATGTACTGGCCAAGTGCTACGGTGGCGATATCAGCCGCAAGCGTAAGTTATTGGAAAAACAGAAGGAAGGTAAGAAACGGATGAAGCGGATTGGCAAAGTAGACATCCCGCAGGAAGCCTTCCTGGCGGTGCTGCGGATCGGTGAAGATGCGCAAAAATAAGCGCAAGTTTGTGATCCAATTCACAATTTGTTCATAGGGATTTGTGGATAACCCCCGGGAAGTCCGTATGAACTACGCGGCTGCATTCAACTGCCCATGAATTCATGCACCCCCTTGATAGTGATTGATATATAAAGAGTTGCACTACCTATCAGAAAAGAACTGGCCTTGGCAAGAGGAGAATTTTGAATTTTAATACAGGATTCACGGAAGTAATCCACAGAATTTTCCACAGGAAGGCCGTGGGCTTGTAGAAGATTACGTAGGGTTATGAATCTGCACAAGAACCAGGGCATAAACAGCAAAAGCCCCGCTATGCGAGGCTTTTGTTGATTACTTTTGTTCAGCGAAGCCTTTTACCGTCCGACGGGCGGCTTGGCGGCTGGCCTTGCAGGCTCTGGAGCTCCGGGTGGCGGAGCAGGGACGCCGGACTTCAAGTTGTAGGCGTCGATGATCTGCTTGGTGATGTTGGTGGACTCGCTGGCATAGAGTACGGGGTTCTGCTGTTGTGCAACGTCCAGGACCAGTGTGTAACCGTGTTGCTGCGAGTAGCCGGCAAGCACGTCATAAACCTTGGATGCGAGGCCGTTGTACAACTCCTGCATTTCAGCCTGGAAGTCGTTTTGCGCGTCTTCAGCGTCGCGCTGCAACTGCTTCTTCTTGTCGTCGATCGCCTTGGCGCGGGACTGCTGTTCAGCGGGGCTCAGCTTGTCGCCCTGGGCCTGGAGCTGCTTGGTCAGGTTATCGACGTCGTCGCTCAAAGCCTTGAGCTGTTGGCGCTTGGGATCGTATTTCTTCTGCAGGTCGGCGAAGTTGCGCTGGCCTTCATTGGTTTGGGCCACGGCCACCTGAAAGGCGATGACGGCAATCTTGGCTGGACCGGCCGGCGCGGCGGCGGCGGCGGGAGCAGTCGTTGTTTGGGCGGCGGCGCTCAGGACAAAGCCAGAGGCCAGTGTAGCGATGAGTGCAAGCGAGCGCTTCATGCGAGTGTAAAGCTCCTTCGGAATTCCTGTGGACCTGTCAGCGTTTCAGCACTGACACGGGCCGATGCCTCCTGAGAAACCTCACGGCCTCTTTTCAGAGGGTCTGCGCCGGAAGGAGCAGAGGCCGGAAAAGACGCGAACGGAGACGTCAACAGGAACTACATAAATTATAGGAGCGCTGACTGGGAGCGTCAAACCTGAAAAGCGTGAATTTCCTGCCTCTGCGAGAGATTTTGCGCCATCGCGGCATGCAAAAAGGCCGCTCGTGATGAGCGGCCCATTTGCTTGCTGGTTGACCCCGGTCTCTAGAACGTGGTGGATACCGTCAGGCGGAAGGTTTTGCGCGGCTCGCGGAATGTGTCCTGAGCACCGTAGCCCTCGATGGCTTCGTTGTAGGTGTAGAGGCCAGCATCCGTCGACGGAAACATATCTTGAGTAATCAACTGCTTATTGCAGCTTTCAACATTCTTCCCGGTTCCCAGGTTGCAGTAAGGCTTCTCAAGGAGCCGCAGCGGGTTATAGGCGAAGTAGAGGCGGAACGGGGCGTTGATGACCGGCATAATGACGGACAACTCGCCACCTAGCGACATGCGGGGAACAAAGTTGGTTCCGGCGATGGGATGAATATTCTGCAGGAAACCAACCTGCGTGCCCTGCTTGGCAATAATGCAGGCGCCGCCGGGATCAAACCCTGTGCAGCCGAAGCCGCCGGAGATGAGCGAATCAAAGCCCTCAGGGCTCTGCTTCAACTGCCCCTTGTTGAGAGCGGTGTCAATGCCAAAGTCGTCGAAGAACGAGAAGGTCACTGGGCCGGCGATGGGAATGCGGTACTCGGCATTTGTGGTCAAGTTGGTATCGCCGCCGATGGAGGCTATGCCATAGACCGGAACGGGAATCTTGTCGCATAAGCCCAGTTCAGGCTGGCTTGGCACCTGCGGAACGCAACTGCCGTCCGGATTGGTCAACTGGATATAGGTGCGAGTGGGAACATAGCCGTAGGGCCCGGAGCTGCGGACGTCGAATCCGCGCAAGTCGCCCTCGCCGCCGGAGTAGAAGCGGTTGTTGGGCGGAGCCACGGCGCCGCCGTATCCCTGTATATAGCTTAACTGCGCGCGAATGCCCAGCACGTTGCGCCCGGTGGGCGAGGGCATCAGGTAGTGCATCGGCCGGAACTGCTTATACGCCACCATGGGAGCGACGTAGCGCACATTGCCCCAAATGCCGGAGGTCTGCACCACGGCTGTATATTCCTTGCCTGTGCGCGGGCGCATGGGATTGTTGATGGTGTTGTAAATGTAGCTGAACGAGGCATAGCTGTTAATGATGCCCGCGAGAGCGTTAGAGCCCTGAATGCCGGAGCGGAAGCTGATGGTTTGAAAATAGGTCTGCGATGCAGTCGAAAAGGCGCTAATCGTTGACTTGCTCAGCGAATAAGTAACTCCGACGCGCTGAAAGGCGTGGCGCTTGAGCGGGTAGCTGATGGAGAAGTTCATGCCGGTGGAGGCCTGGTTATAGTTCTGCGTCAGCGACGACTGCGCGGCGGTCAGGTTGACTGACTGGCCAGTGGTGGCCTGATAGTTCTTGGCCGCGTTGAAATCCTGCTTGTTGTTGTAGAGCTGGAAGCCCACGTTAAGCGGGCGATTGCGCACGTAAGGCTGAGAGAACCCAAACATGAATGTCCGGGCGACGTTGCCCAGGTTGCCCTGCAGGCTGAGTGTTTCGCCCAGGCCGAGGAAGTTGTTGGTCTGGTAGTTGACGCCCAAAAACGCGCCCGACAGACCGCTGATTCCGCCGTTCAGTCCAATGGAGTTCTTGCCCTTTTCTTTCACCTTGAGCAGCAGGTCCACAGTGCCGGCTTCGGCATCCTGATGGGCTTCCGAGTCCTGATCGACCTTGAGGGGTTCAAAGTACTCGAGCTGGTTGAGGCGCAGCAGGCTGTACTCCCAAAGCTGGGAGTTGTAGACCTGGCCTTCTTCCAGCATCAGTTCGCGGCGAATGACCTTGTCGCGGGTGATGCGGTTGCCCTGAAACTCGATACGCGATACGTAGAAGGGTTTTCCTTCGTCGATGTCGATATTGAGCGAAACTGTTTTCTTCTGATCGTCGAAGCTGGGCTTGGGAATGGCGCCGAAGTTGATGTAGCCCAACTGTCCGTAAGCCTTCTTCAGATTCTCCAGGCCTTTGCCGACCAGTGTCGCGTTGAACCACTCGCCGTCTTTTACGGCAAAGGTTGCGCGCAGAGCTTTGGCGTTTTTCACTGCCTTGTTGCCGGTGAAAGTGATGGTGCCGAGCCGGTAGCGCGCGCCCTCTTCAATGGGCATGAGAATGTCAATGCGCTTGCCCTTGTTGGGCCGGAAGGTGAACCAGTTCAGTCCGCCCTGGTCGCGAATGTGTGTCTTGGGCTCTTCGATGGCGGCGTTGTAGTAGCCCTTGTCGCGATAGGCCTGGCGCACGCGCTCGGTGTCCTCTTCGAGTTTGGACGCATCAAAGGTCTGCGAAAAAAGATCCTCGAAGATGATCGAATAAGGAATGCCGATGGGCTTCAGATTCTTCATCGAGCGGCGCAGTTGCAGGGAGCCTATGTGCTGATTGCCCGTGAACTTGATCTGGCCCACTTTCACAGTGGGGCCTTCCTTGATATTGAAATTCACCTGCACCGAGGCCGGTGGAATGGTCTTGACTTCGGTCTTGATGGTAGCGAACTGGTGGCCGTGCTCGGAAAGAATGTCCTTGAGAACGGTCTCGGCTCGCTTGATCTTTGTCGGGTCGTACTGGCTCTCAACGGTAAGGCCGACCTTTTCCTTCTTGAAACGGTCGAGCACATCGGACTGGGAGACGGCGTTCAGGCCCTTGTAGTTGATCTCGCGGATAGTGGGCCTCTCCCGGACAAAGACGTTCAGGATGATGCCCTTCTCCGAGTCCTCGCGCTCGATACGCACATCGTCGAAGTAACCCGTGTTCCACAGCGAGTTAAAGTCGCGCTCGATGGAGACCGGGTCATAGGTATCGCCGGGGTGGGTAAAAAGACGCGCCAGCACAGTTTCTTTAGGAATGCGCCGGTTGCCGATGACTCGAATCGAATCGATCGTCGGCGGCTGCTGGGCCAGGGCTGCGCCGGCGGAAAACACCAGCGCCAGCAAAAGCATCGTGCGCGCCATGCGGCTGGTAATCCGCCATGCGCGGGAGATGGAAATGTGCTTGATCTTCACCGGGCTGGAGCCCTGCGCTGAGCACACGTACTGGTGCGGTCCAAAGTTCGCCAT
>JBEKQD010000046.1:0-38566 GCA_049520075.1 Occallatibacter sp.
AACGGGCCTGCAAGGCGCTGCCACGATCGATGCGCCAAAGATCGGAGATGCTGTTCCCGTCCCGGCTGAACCATATCATTTGCACTGAAACTTTATTGTCGACAGTCTGTTGATGAGAACTGGCCAATGCCGACCACACTATTTACATCGCAGTTTGGACTCAGCCCTCATCGGGTTGAAACGTATTCGTCAGCGTGCCAAGGCCAGCGATGCTCACATCAACACGATCTCCGGCGTTGAGCGGACCGACACCGGCAGGAGTACCCGTCAGCACCAGGTCACCGGCTTCCAGCGTCATTGCAGCAGTGATGTAGGCGAGCAGTTTGGGAATCGGAAAAATAAAGTCAAGCGTTGTGCCGTGCTGGCGCAAGTCGCCATTGACGCGGGTTTCGAGCGTGAGTCCGGCTTCGGGGTCGACCTCGTCGCTCACCAGCGGGCCGACCGGACAAAAAGTGTCGAAGCCCTTGGCGCGGCTCCATTGGCCATCCTTGTTTTGCAGGTCGCGGGCGGTTACGTCATTGGCCACAGTGTAGCCACGCACGGCCGAGCGCCAGTCTTCTTCTTTCAGATTGCGAACGCGACGGTCGATGACCAGCGCCAGTTCGCCTTCAAAATCGACACGAGACGAAACAGTCGGCATGCGCACCACGCCTCCCGGCGAGAGCAGCGACGAAAGCGCCTTGAGGAACAGCAGCGGCTCGGTGGGCAGTTCGTTGCCCAGTTCCTTCACGTGGTCGCGATAGTTGCGGCCCACGCAGACGATCTTCGAGGGCGTAACGGGCGCGAGCAGTTCGGCCGCGCTGAGCGGCATCGGCTCGAAATCAAAACTCCATGAAGTAGCCCGCCCATGTTCCAGCCGGAAAGCAAGGTCTTCTTCGGGTGTGCGGATGAGGTCCACAATCCACAACTCGCCATCGCGATCTTCCACCGCGCCGTAGTGCGTTTTATTCTCGAAAAGAAAGCGGCAATATTTCATGAGAGAATCCTCGATCCGCGGCCGATGCCGTTACGGGTTGGGCACGGACTCTTCCGCCTCTTCGGAGCGGGCGCTTTCGTGCCTGTTTTGGCCGATGGCGCTGACGGCGTAACGGTACGTGTGGCCCGCGAGAACCTGCGTGTCGCGGAAGGCTGGTGGGACCAGCGGCGCGGCGGGCGAAATGCGCTGCCAAGCACCGTCGCCCTCACGGCGATAAACGATGTAACCGGCCAAGCTGGCTTCGGCGACAGGCTGCCAGCTTACGTCGATTGTGAATTGGGTTGCATTGCCAGCTGCGTTTTCACCCTCGATAGCCACTGCTGCCAGGCCGGTTGGCGCGGCGGGCGGAAAGATGTCCGCTGCCTCAACACGCACCGGGGCGGAAAGCTCGCCAGCCAGTTCCACCGTCTTACCGTCCACCATAATGCGCGCCACACGCTGGGCGCGGTACTCGTAGCTCTGGCCCGAGCGAATCTCTTTGTCCACGGCGCGACATTCGCCCACGCGTCCTTCCGGCGCGCAGTTGTCCACCAGCAAGCTCTGTTCCACCGGTTCGGGCGCGGGCGCAAGCAATCCTTCATGGGGCTTGGCGGCGGGCGCGGTCAGCAGCTTGCGATGCAGCCGAATTGCGGAGGATTCCTGTTCTGTAACCGGCGCCCAGCGCAGTACCATTCCCTGCTTGCGCACCTCGGCGGTCAAATGAGTCACCGGAGCGGGCGCTTCACCGGCCAGCACATCGGCGGCATTGGACATGCCGGCCGAGCGGCCGATGCGGTTTCTCAGCTCGACAAAGTAGCTCAGCGGACGCGGCGTGCCGTCAGCCAGCGCGGCAGGCAGAGTATCGGTAAACGCGGCATCAGCGCCGGGCGGGAACGACAGCTCGGTTCCAGCCGCAACGCAGGCTCCTGCACCCTCTCTGCGGCAAACCCGTACCGTGACAATACCCTTCAGCAGCAGCTTGTCGGTGTTCTTTTTGGGCATGGTCCAGGTGAGCGAAACCTGGCTGCCCGAGCGCTTGGCGGCGAGGTCGGTCACACGGTCCGGAAGGTTGAGCGAAGGAGGTTGCGGCGCGCCCGGTGTTCCGCAGCCGGTCAGGGCAAACCCGGCAGCCAGCCCGGCCATCAGCACGGCGCTTTGAATTCTGTCGTTCATCTTCATCGCCCTCCCAGTCTACCGGAGCAGGGCGGGCGTGGCACGGGCAAGATGCCTGACGCGCCTCCGTAACGTCGATGCGAGGCAGGCGCGTAAAATTTAACTTGCATGCATGAACTTTCCATTGTGACCAGCATCGTAGAGACTGTAACCGAATCGCTGACGGCATACCCCGGCGCGCGAGTCCTCGAAGTGAGACTGCGCGTGGGCGCACTGGCGTCTGTGATTTCCGAATCGCTGGAGTTCTGCTACGGCATCGCGTCCGAGGGAACGCCGCTGGAAGGCTCGCGGCTGGTGGTGAATGTGCTGCCGGTGGTCGTTCATTGCGAGCGCTGCGCTCAGGATGCCGCGCTCGACGGCGTGCAGAGCTTTCGCTGTCCGCGCTGCGGCGAGCTATGCGGTGAGATACGCCAGGGCCGCGAGTTGGAGATTGAGTCAATCGAGATTGACGAGATGGATAAAGTTGAGGAGCCAGCATGACCACCCGAATTGTTGAGTTGCGGCGGGGAATTCTCAAGAAGAACGACGAATTGGCGGCGGGCCTTCGCCAGAGCTACACGGCTGCCGATGTGCTGGTGCTGAACCTGGTTTCCAGTCCCGGCACGGGCAAGACCGCCTTCCTCGAGTGGACGCTCCGGGAGCTGAAGGCGCGCGGCTCTCGCGTGGCGGCGCTGGTCGGTGATCTTGAGACGGACAATGATGCACGGCGACTGGCCGCAAGCGGCGCTCCGGTGCGCCAGATTAACACTCACGGAATCTGCCATCTGGACGCGGAGATGATCGGCAAGCATCTGGACGGCTGGCCGGAAGCGCCGCTCGCCGGCCTCGACTATCTATTTATTGAGAACGTCGGCAACCTGGTTTGCCCGTCGAGCTACGACCTGGGCGAGAAGATTCGCGTGGCCCTGCTCTCTGTGACCGAGGGCGAGGACAAGCCGCTCAAGTACCCCACCATGTTCAACTCCGCCGACGCCGCGGTCATCACAAAAATGGACATCGCCGGCCCATGTGACTTCAACCTTGACCTGGCGCTCAGGAATATCAACGAGATACGACCCGGCATTCGCATCTTCGAGACCTCCGCCAAGACCGGCGCGGGGATGGAAGAGTGGCTGGGGTACCTGGCGGAGCAGCGGGCGGGGCGGGGCTGACCGGCCCGCTCCCGCGTGAGCCAGATCACACTATACGCAGCCTTCAACTCGGTATAACGTAGAAACTATGTGTCTGGCGATTCCGGGAAAAGTGGAAGAAATCATCACCGAGGGCGATCTTCGCCTGGGCTGGGTAGACTTTGGCGGCGTGCGCAAGAAGGTTTGCCTCGACTATGTGCCGGAGGTCGAAGTCGGCGACTATACCATTGTCCACGTAGGGTTTGCGCTCTCCAAGATCGACGAGGAGACTGCCCTTCAGACGCTCGAAGACTTTCGTGCAATGGGCGTACTTGACCAGGAGCTGGAGAGCGAAGACGAAGCCTTTGCGAGAGCCGCCGTGGCACCCCAGTCTCCCTGCCCAGACGGAAGCTGCTCCACTAAATGAAGTACCTTTCCGAGTTCCGCAATGGCGAGATCGCGCAGCGCATGGCACGCGAGATTCACTCTGTCGCCACGCACCCATGGAAGATCATGGAGGTCTGCGGTGGACAGACTCACTCCATCATCAAAAACGGCATTGACCAGATGCTCCCGGCGAGCATCGAGATGATTCACGGGCCCGGCTGCCCGGTCTGCGTGACGCCTCTCGAGCTGATTGACAAGGCGCTGGCCATTGCCGCGCAGCCGAATGTGATCTTCTGCTCCTTCGGCGATATGCTGCGCGTCCCCGGCACCGAGGGAGATTTGTTTCAGGTCAAAGGCGCAGGCGGCGACGTGCGCGTGGTCTATTCGCCGCTGGATGCGATTGAGCTGGCCGTCAAGAATCCCGGCAAGCAGGTGGTCTTCTTTGGCGTGGGCTTTGAAACCACGGCTCCGGCCAATGCCATGAGCGTTCATGTGGCCAAGCGGCGCGGGCTCAAGAATTTCTCACTGCTTGTCTCGCACGTTCTGGTGCCGCCTGCAATTTCGGCCATCCTCGATTCGCCGGGAAATCAGGTGAACGGATTTCTCTTGGCCGGCCACGTTTGCAGCGTGATGGGCTACTGGGAATATCCGCCGCTGGCCGCAAAGTATAAAGTTCCGCTGGTGGTCACAGGCTTCGAGCCGCTCGATCTGCTCGATGGAATTCGCCGCACCGTGATTCAACTGGAAGCCGGCCGTTACGAAGTCGAGAACGCCTACGAGCGCATCGTCACTTTTGAAGGAAATAAGCCCGCGCAAAAACTCCTCTCCGAAGTTTTCGAAGTCACTGATCGTGCCTGGCGCGGGATTGGTGTGATTCCCAAAAGCGGCTGGCGGCTGAGCGCGGATTATCGCGACTTCGACGCCGAGCAACGCTTTCAAATCTCCGGAATTCATACCGAGGAGTCGCCGCTTTGTCATTCTGGAGATGTGCTGCGCGGGGTAATCAAGCCGGCCCAGTGCCCCGCCTTCGGCAAGGAATGTACGCCGCGCCACCCATTGGGCGCCACCATGGTTTCAAGCGAGGGCGCCTGCGCGGCCTACTACAACTACGGGCGGTACATCTCGGCGGATGAGCTGGCCAGCGCTGGGTCAACATTTTCCAAATGATAAGTTTTTTGGAGAAGTCACAATGAAATTCCTCTACTATTTTGTGCTGGGACCTGTATTGTTGGGCTCAGCCGTAGCTTGCCGGAAAGCGGAGTTACCTGATTTTGTGACCGCCGATGAAAAGAATGCAATGGAGACAAACCCGTGCTGGCCTTCAGAAGGTAAAGGACGTATCGGTGTCATCTATGCCCCTCTTTATGTCACAACAAGTACCAAGAGGAACGAAATAGAGTGGGGTTCCGGAGAAAACTCGAAAGAATGGATAGGTCGAAGAGCATCTACATCCGAAGTCGTAGTTTTTTACGATGGCAGGGTGTGGTCGCCTCGATCCCTGCCGCATGACTTTGATAAGAGCATGTCTGTCGTTTTTTCCTTCGATGAGAAGAACATTCGATTTTATGACTATGTTCATCAAGAGGGAGGATATTACGAGAGACACCCTCCGGAGGATTGGCACGATAACTAAGTTCCCTTGCAAACGGCGGCACTCCCTCAGCGGCTAAAGCCGACGTTCATTTTGCGGCGATTACGGCACGACTAAAGTCGTGCCCTTTCAAAACTTGCTGCGAGTGCAGCCAACGGATAGCCGCTAGTTATCGCCTGCCGGAGCATTCAGCAAATTTTGAAAATGCTCGATGAATTGCGCGACGTGCAGGCCGTCAGCGAGTGCGTGGTGCGCATGAATGGAGACAGGCATCGTGCGCCGCCCTTCTGCCTCTGTAATCTTGCCGAAGGTGATCCGCGGAACGGAATCCTCATGGACAAAATTGCTGGCGTGCGAGATGGACGAGAAATCGAACCATGGAAGCACCGAGAAGTGGATAACGTTTTGCGCCAGGTTGGGTTCAAGATCGCTCCGTTGCCGAACACGCTCCATTTCAGGCACAGCCAGGTGCACAAACGCATCCAGACTCGGGTGAAAGCTATAGTATGCGAACCCCAAAGTTCCGTTTGGCCGGTCCACCACGCAGCTGCCATGGATCTGCTCGTACAGCCAGACCTCGCCGTCAACGATGCGGGTTCTGAAGTTCTCGACCCGCTGCGTGGCCGCAAGGGCGCGATGAACGAGCGAGAGAAATACGGAAAGGCCGTGGTCCTTCGCGTAGCGATGCGTAGCGGTGCAATCGACGCGAAGACACACGCCGTGGAAGGGAGGCCCGAAAGAAGTCGAAGGTAGCCGCACGTTCCCATGTATGCGGGTCAATCTTTTGGCGGTCGTTCTCAAGCGGATTGTGCATAGGATCATGATACGAGGCGAATTTTGGCGCGACTTCAATAGAATGGAGTGGTACAGAGAGCCGCGCCGGTTTTCTGTGGGAAAAGACAGGCCACAACGTGAAAGGAACCTTACTTGAGTAACTCAAATCAGAGCTCCACACCCGACTTCTCCGGCTGGTCCTGTCCGCTGCCGCTCGCAGATTACCCCACCATCGTGATGGGCCACGGCGGCGGCGGCAAACTCGGCAATGAGTTGGTCGAGCACCTGTTTCTACCCGCTTTTCGCAATCCGGAGCTTGAAAATTTGGGCGACGCCGCGGTACTAGATCTCGGTAACAGCAAGCTGGCCATGAGCACCGATTCCTTCGTCGTGCAGCCGTTGTTTTTTCCCGGCGGATCCATCGGCGAGCTCGCGGTAAACGGCACGGTAAACGACCTCGCCGTCTCTGGAGCCGAGCCACGTTTCTTGAGCGCCAGCTTCATTCTCGAAGAAGGTTTTCCCCTCGCACAGTTAGCGGCGATTGTCGACAGCATGGCGCAGGCAGCGAACACCGCAGGCGTGAAGATTGTTACCGGCGACACAAAAGTCGTAGAGCGCGGACACGGCGACGGCTGCTACATCAATACTGCGGGCGTGGGTCTGCTGCGTCCCGGAATCACAGTCGGACCGCATCGCGCGCAACCAGGTGATGCCATTCTCGTTTCAGGAACTATCGGCGACCACGGTATGGCCATCATGAGCGTGCGCGAGGGGTTGGAGTTCGAGAGCCAGATTCGCTCCGATTGCGCCGCGCTGAATGGGATGATTGCGGAAGTGCTGGCGGCTGCGGGCACGGCGGTTCACACCATGCGCGATCCTACGCGCGGCGGCCTTGCTTCCACGCTCAACGAAATCGCTCAGTCCTCCGGTGTGGGCGTAGAAATCGACGAGCCCAGTCTGCCGGTGCGGCCCCAGGTGCAATCGGCCTGCGAGTTGCTCGGCCTCGATCCGGTTTATGTGGCCAACGAGGGCAAGGCTGTATTCTTTGTCGCGCCCGAGGCAGCCGACAAGATTCTTGCCGTCCTGCGCGCTCACCCGCTGGGCCGCGACGCCGCGCGCATCGGCCGCGTCACCGCCGAGCACAAACGAATGTTGGTGGCACGCACAGCCATGGGCGCAAACCGCGTCATTCCCACCCAGATCGGCGAACAGTTGCCGCGAATCTGCTAGGAGTCCGCCAGGAATCGCTGAGCCTCCGCGAGAGTCTAATCTTGAAGAAGTTCAGAAATTGAGGCTGCGGAGGAAGGTCGAACCATGCGCATTCGATGGAGCCTCGCGTTGCTCGCGGCGGGTCTAGCCCTGACTGCCGCGGCGCAAAAAGGAAACAGCTTTACGCCCATGCCGCAGGTTGAAGGCTTCGGCGTCATCGACACCTCTGCGCCCCCACTCGCGCCTGAAGAAATCATCCGCCGTTTTACCGCCAGAGAGACCGAGTTTGAGCAGGCGCTTGGTCACTATTCATGGCGTCGCTCCGCCCGCGTGCAAACCATCGACGAAGACAATAATGTTGACGGCGAATACTACCAGGTAGACGACATCACCTTCGACTCCACAGGCAAACACACGGAGAAAACGGTCTACGCGCCGCCGAACACTCTGCGGCGGGTCATGATGTCGCCGACCGATTTGCAGAACATTCAAAGCAGCAACTTTTTCGTTCTCACCTCCGCGCAGATCGGCCATTACAACCTGAATTACGCTGGCCGGCAAAAGGTGGACGAGGTTGATTGTTACGTCTTCGATGTCAGGCCCACAGTCCTCGAAAAGAAGATACGCTACTTCAGCGGCCGCATCTGGGTGGCGACGGCCGGGCTGCAGATTGTGGTGACCGAGGGCCGCATGGTCTCCGCCGTGGCGCGCAAAAAGGATCTCGACCCGCCTCTCATGACATGGCGTCAACCGGTTGACGGCCACTACTGGTTCCCCGCCTACGCGCGTGCCGAAGGCACGTTGCACTTCACCGGCGGCCGCGGCTTTATGCCGCAGAACGTGCATATCCGCGACACCATCAAATACACCGGCTACAAGCGGTTGAGTGCGGCGCCACAGGCAGAGCAGCCGGAAAAGTAAGGGGCGGACCCCTAGCCGCTGAATTGATGAGAGAGTAAATGTCGATGGAATGGTAACTGCCGGTTAGGCGTTTATTCACTCGTTATCGAGCGGATAGGTCCAGTCCGACTGGCTCAGGAGCCCTCCGATGATTAGCTCCCCGGCGAGGCCGTAGAGGAGTTTAGGGATTGTCGTTCGTGTGTCGTCGATGAATCGCGCCGTCAGTGCACCCATCAAGAAAAGACCGATTCCCCAACCGAGCACCCCACCGATCCAAAAGGACTGCCATTTGCTGAGTCGTGGGTCTCGCCCATCAATCGGCAGAGCACCGATTTTGATCGGAACTCGAAACCATCTGCCAATTAACGGCACAATGATCATCGTCCAAAGTAATGGGCAAGCAATCACAGCGACAATTCCTAAAATAACTTTCACCATCGGGCTCTCCGAACGTCACCACATGATAGCCGAACTCGGATCTAACTGACGAGGCTCCAAATGTTCAGGCATGCGGCTCCGGTTGGATGGTCGCCAGTTCGTCAGTAACCGTTTAGCTAATAAATCTATCACGGCTGAGATGGATCAACCCCTTGAATTCCAATGCCCAATAAAGTCAGAGTTTTTAGACAATGCCCCCGAAAAACTAAAAACATCCATGAACTGAAGAAATGACGAGCGCTGGCCGGCGCTTTCGCATCTATTCGTCAGGAGCCGTTCGCGATGAAGATATTGCTCGCCATTTGCCTGCTGGGTTGTGCCGCTCTGCCGGCGCAGCAGCCCCCCGCAACAACCGAACTGCCCGGCAGTCCGTTCTTCATCAAGAAGACGTGGATCATCGGCGGCGTGGGTAACTGGGACTATCTGACGATGGACGCAGCGGCCCAGCGTCTCTATATTGCCCACGGCGCACAGGTGCAGGTGGTGGACGTAGAGACGGGGCAAATCGCCGGTGTGATTTCCGGGATGCGCGAGGCTCACGCCATCGCTCTCGACGACACCGGCCAGTTTGGCTACATCAGCGATGGGCCTGCTGGCCAGGTGAAGGTCTTTGACCGTCGCACGCTCGCCGTGGTGGCCACCATCCTTACCGGCCCGGCGCCGCGCGCCCTCGTCTATGAACCGCAGAGCAGGTTGCTCTTTGCCGTCGGCGCCAATCCATCCGCGCAGAACCCCCCGCAACCAGCGGCCAATCAGGGAAGAACGGCTTCCAATGCATCCACCCGTGCTCCTGCGCCAAACGCGCCTCCGGGAACGGCGGCAGACGAGCAGATCAAGTCTTCGATTACGGTGATCGATGCGGAAACGCGGCAGAAGCTGGGCGTCATCCTGATGCCGGGCAGGCTCGGATTTGCCGAGGCAGATGGCCACGGCCAGGTGTTCTTCAACATCCAAAGCCGCAATCAGATTGCACGGCTCGATGCGCAGTCGATTGCTGCTCTGCTTGCCAAGCCGGCAGGCAAGACTCCATCCGGACAGACGGCAGCCGCGCAGACGGTGTTGGATTGGAGTCACGAATCCCATCTGCCCGACTCCGCCGAGAGCCGAATGCGCACCTTTGCTGTTGGGCCCGACTGCCACGAACTGAGCGCTCTGGCTGTTGACGGCGCGCACACGAGGCTCTTTGCCGCCTGCGCAAACATGAAGATGCTGGTGCTGAATGGCGACACGGGCGAGCAGGTGGCGTCGTTACCCATCGGCCCCGGCACGGAGGCTGTCGGCTACGACGCTGCCCGTGGGCTGATCTTTACCGCCAATGGAGGCGCCCAAGGAACCCTGACGATCATTCGCCAGGATGTCACCGACACATACTCGGAAATTCAAAACCTTGCCACTCGCCAGCGAGCTCGTACCCTGGCGGTAAATCAGTCGACAGGTCAGGTCTATCTTGTTACCGACCTTCTTGGAGTGAAGCTGGATCAGCCGGGTAGCATCGGCACGCTCGAAACGCAATCGGTGAAGGGCAGTTTTCAGGTGCTCGTGATTGGAAATTGAGGGAGCGGACACCCGCTGAGAATTGGCGCGTCACCCCCACCTCATCTCTGATTCCCGCACTACGTGGCCCGAAGGGAAGTTAGCCCCACCGCAGGTGGTTAAGATAGAACCATGAGTCTCAAGGGAAAGATTGTTTTCGTTACCGGAGCCTCGGCCGGCATCGGCGAGGCCACTGCGCTGGCGTTCGCAGCTGAGGGCGCGCGCCTGCTGCTCGCCGCTCGCCGCGCCGATAAACTCGCCGCTGTTGCCGCCGCCGCTCTCCAGCGCGGCGCTCAGGCCGTTCACACCTTCAGCCTCGATGTGCGCGACCGCAACGCCGTCGAAAAGGCCATCGGCGCATTGCCCGCCGAGTGGGCCGCCATTGATGTGCTGGTCAATAACGCCGGGCTCAGCCGCGGCCTCGAAAAGCTCTACCAGGGAAAGATCGAAGACTGGGAAGAGATGATTGACACCAACGTGAAGGGGTTGCTGTACGTTACCCGCGCCGTGGTGCCAGGGATGGTGGAGCGGGGACGCGGCCACGTGGTTAACCTGGGCTCGGTGGCGGGCGAGATGACCTATCCCAACGGCGCTGTCTACTGCGCCAGCAAAGCGGCAGAGCGGGCCATCAACGACGGCCTGCGCGAAGACGTGTTGGGAACGCCGATTCGCGTAACCAGTGTCGATCCCGGAATGGTGGAAACCGACTTCAGCCTGGTGCGCTTCCACGGCGATGCCGAGCGGGCGGCAAAGGTCTACAAGGGCGTCAAGCCGCTGGTTGCGGAAGATATTGCCGATGT
Organism: Occallatibacter sp.; assembly: GCA_049520075.1. Taxonomy (GTDB): domain Bacteria; phylum Acidobacteriota; class Terriglobia; order Terriglobales; family Acidobacteriaceae; genus Telmatobacter. The sequence continues at coordinate 10,870 of JBEKQD010000046.1, forward strand.
CATCGTATGGGCCGTGAGCCGGCCCGACCACGTAAACATTGCGCGGGTGGTGCTGACCCCCGTGCAACAGGCCAACTCTCTGCTCTTTCACCGCGAGGCCTAGCCAGCCGCGCGGGGAAAGCCGTAGCCACGCTCAAAAATCAGCGGAACCTCAGACCGTTTCAGCCGAGATCCGCGATCTGCTTCTCCACCTGGGCCAGAGCGGCTTCCAGGGCGGCGCGCCGCGCCGGGTGAGAGGTTTTTTGAGAAAGAATGTTCTCGCGTTGTAAATTGAGCGCCTGAATCTCTCGCGCTCGATCGGTGCGCACGTGTTCGGCCAGCCGTTTAGCCTCTTCGTTCACAAAGCCGTCTGCGGGTGCAACCTCGGGTTCTTGCAAGGCACTTGCCATCTGCTCCTCCACGGATTTACTTTCCCATCCACGAGCCATATCTTCATTCTATGGGACGCTGGGTGAGCCGCGTCCCGCTTAGTGGCGCGGCTCACACTCGATGCGCTGGAGGATTGCCCATGCACGCCTGGCAGATTTCGTCATTTGGTATTGATTCTTTGGAGTTTGTCGAGCTCCCCACTCCCCAACCTGGCCCCGGCGAAGTGCTCGTTCGCGTTCACGCAGTTTCTATCAATTATCGCGATTTGCTGATGGTCAAAGGGCTCTACAACCCCAAAATGAAGCTTCCGCGCATCCCCTGCTCCGACGGAGCAGGCGAGGTTGCCGCCGTCGGCGACGGTGTCACGCAATGGAAAAAGGGCGACCGCGTGGCCGGCGCGTTTATGCAAAACTGGCTCGACGGCCCGCCCACGCCAGCCAAGGTCAAAGGCGCGCTGGGCGGCGACATCGACGGCATGCTTACTGAGTTCCGATGCCTCAAGGAGACCGGTCTGGTCGCGCTTCCCGCGCATCTCAGCTTTGCTGAGGCCGCCGCATTGCCCTGCGCCGCGGTCACCGCCTGGAACGCGCTGGCCGCCGGGAACCTCAAGCCGGGCTCGACAGTCCTGATTCTGGGCACTGGCGGCGTCTCCATCTTTGCTCTGCAACTGGCCAAGCTGATGGGCGTGCGCGTGTTGGGAATCTCCAGTTCTGCGACGAAGCTAGAGCACGCTCGCTCCCTCGGCCTGGACACAGGCGTCAACTACCGCGAAACACCAGCCTGGGAACGCTGGGCGATGGACCAAACCGGCGGCGAAGGCGTTGATTTGGTGGTCGAGGTGGGCGGCGTGGGCACGCTGCCCCGTTCCCTCGGCGCCATTCGCATGGGCGGCGTCATCGCCCAGATCGGAGTACTCACCGGCCTTGCTGACCCGCTGCCTCTACCCCTCATCCTTCACAAGCAGGCACGCATCCAAGGCATCTACGTGGGTTCGCGCCGGGCTTTTGAGGAGATGAACAAGGCCATTTCCCTCGCCGCCCTGCACCCGGTCATTGAGAGCTTCCCCTGGTCTCAGACCCGCGAAGTCATGGCCCGGATGGAAGCAGCCTCGCACTTCGGCAAGCTGGTGCTGACGGTGGAGTGAGTGGGGCTGGCTGACATTTTCGATTGCAAAAATCGAAAAATAGGATTCAAAATGTCGTCGGCCAGCCCGAACTTCGCTTGTTGAAAAGCGAATGTAATACAAACTCGTTCGCAACCTGGACTGATTCGGAACCACTTAACTGATTTGTGGCCCCAGCCGTGATGAACTCCGCTAGCTCCACCGTCTGTTGAGAGCTGTGCGACGAGCGTCTAGACTCGGCCCTTTCTTATCCTCTCGCTATTGCACATTCATGAAATTGCCGATAGTTAACAGTGTGCACTTCCCGAAACACATTCAACTCTCTGCTCTGCTGATCTTTGCAAGCTCGATTCTGTCTGCCCAGGAGTACAGCTTTCGTACGTTCGGAAACGCCGAAGGGCTTGGCAACCTTGCCGTGCGCCAGATTTACCAGGATCGGGCAGGCTTCATCTGGGTAAGCACGGAAGACGGAATCTACCGTTACGACGGGGATCGCTTCGAGGGCTTCGGACCAGAGCAGGGTATCCCCGCAACACTGGGTGCTGCTTTCGGAGAAGCTCCCGACGGATCCCTGCTGGTGGGTGGAAGCTTCGGACTTTACCAACTGAAAGGCAATCGCTTTGAAGAAATAAAGGGAGCCTTCAAGACCGTCAGTTGGGCGCAGGGAATTCAGGCGGATAACAAGGGGAACACATTTCTTGGCACGGATATAGGCCTTGTAGAACTTTCCTCTGTATCGGGACAGACTTCGTTTGCGCAGCGCAACTTTGGCCCGGTGCCAGGCAGCGCAGACAGCGGCGCTTACGGCGTTTTGGTGGATGGCGACATTCTGTGGTACGGATGTGGGCTGAAATTGTGCCGCATGGACCAGACCGGGACGCGTGTCCTGGGACGAGAGAGTGGCCTGACCGACCACTCCGCAATGGTGATCCGAAAAGATGGTTCCGGCAATCTTTGGGTTCGGGCAAAGAATGACGGTGAATTTGTGTTGCCTTCTGGGCAAACGCGATTTCGCAGGCCGGACGCGGGAATTCAAGGAGTCGCAATCGGCGGAATCGCGGGGGTCGATGGTGACGGCCGAATTCTGCTTCCTTCCCCCGATGGCTTGTTGATTCGCGATGAAAAAGGTTGGCAGAAAATCGATCATTCGAAGGGGCTTCGCGGGGTGGTGTACGCGGTCATGGAAGACAGGCAGCACTCCTTGTGGATCGGAATGGCGGGCAGAGGCCTGGTTCAGTGGCGAGGATACAGGGAATGGGAGAGTTACTCGACTGCCAGCGGATTAGCCAACGACATTGTGTATGAGATTTTGCCGCAGGCCCACGGGCTGCTTTGGGTTGGCACCGAGGCAGGGTTGCTGCGCGGGGAGCGTGGAGCTGCCGGCATCCAGTGGAAGACGATTTCGGAATTCATCGGAACACCAGTGCACGCGGTTCAGCAGTCCCCTGATGGAGACCTGTGGCTTGGAACGGAGAAAAGCGCTGCGGCGCGCCTGAATCCACGAACAGGCGCTGTGGAGTGGTTCAGTGAAGCAAACGGCCTTTTAGGCAAGGCTGCATACACTCTTCGCTTCGATAGCAAACAACGGCTCTGGGCCGGCACCGAATCGGGCTTGTTTATGGCTCTGCCTCCTTACCAAAATTTTTCGCGCATAACTGAGTTGCCCGCTGAGCGGATTTGGTCCACCGCCGAGGGGAGCGATGGCACCATCTGGGCCGGAGGAGCCCGGGGCCTCTTCGCCTATGCAGGTGGCCATTGGAAGAATTGGACGGTTAAAGATGGCTTGAGCAATCTGGAAGTGCTTTCGTTGGGTAAGGGGACCAACGGGACGATATGGATAGGGTATCGCTTGGGGGGCGGAATCGATCGAGTCCATCTGAAGCCCGGTGGCCTGGCAATTGAAAAGGGCGTGCAGAGACCGGGCAGCCGTGGATTGGTGTATTTTCTGAGCACCGACATTTCGGGGCGAATGTGGGTGGGCACGGAGCATGGGGTTGACGTTTGGAATGGCTCGCGCTGGAGCCACTACGACATGACAGATGGTCTGGCCTGGGACGACTGCAACCTGAACGGATTTGCTCAAGAGGCGGACGGCACTGTCTGGATTGGAACAAGCGGCGGGCTCTCCCGATTCCAGCCGCGGCCGCATCAAGCGGCGCAAGGTCCGCCGGAGGTAGTTTTTACCCGGCTGCTTCTCGGTGGGACGGACGTTTCGGCACAAAGCCAGCCACCCTCCAGCGTCCATGCAAACTCGTTGACCGCGCGGTACTCCGCTCTAAACACTTCAAGGGAAAATGGAGCCTTCTTCCGTTACCGGCTGTTGGGCGCCAACCCAGCATGGACTGAAACCACGCAAAGAGAACTGCAGTTTGCGCAACTGGCTCCTGGATCATATCGGCTGGAGATCGAGGCGCAGGACGGTGATGGAGGGTGGAGCGAACATCGGGCCACGTTTTCGTTCAAGGTTGCGACTCCCTGGTATCAATCGTGGTGGTTTATCAGCTTGTGCGTGCTATTCCCCGTGGGCGGCGCCGGAGGAGCAATGCGCTTGCGGATCCTGGTGGCTCAAAGAAGAGAACGCGAGCATCAGCGCTTGAAAGTGGCGCATGACGAAATCCGAAGTCTCGCGTTTTACGATCCGCTGACTGGCCTTCCCAATCGCAGGCTATTGCAGAATCGGCTGCAGCAGACCCTGACGTCGAGCACGCGAAACAATCGAAAGCGGGCAATGCTGTTCGTCGACCTGGATAACTTCAAAACCTTGAACGATACCCTTGGGCATCACATCGGAGACCTGCTGTTGCAGGAGGTTGCGCAGCGAGTTACCCGGAGCACACGTCAGGCCGACATGGTAGCGCGGTTGGGCGGGGACGAATTTGTAGTATTGCTGGAGGATCTCAGCGAAGTTGCGGAAGAAGCCGCGGCGCAGGCAAGGCTGGTAGGTGAAAAGATCCTCGCGGCCATTTCTCAGCCTTACCTGCTTTCGGGACATGAGTGTCACAGTACTTCGAGCATCGGGATTACATTGTTTGGCGGACAGCCAGACGTTGCGAACAAAATTTTGCAACAGGCGGATATTGCCATGTATCAGGCGAAGGCCGAAGGCCGCAACACCATGCATTTCTTTGCTCCAGCATTACAAACAGCGGTGAATGCGCGCGCAGAGATGGAGGATGACCTCCGGCAGGCGATAGCGGAGAGGCAGTTTGTTCTCTTCTATCAGCCTCAACTGAAAGGCGGCCGTCTGGTTGGCGCCGAGGCCCTGGTCCGTTGGAACCATCCGAAGCGCGGGCTCCTTGCGCCTGGGACGTTCATTCCTCTGGCTGAAGAGACAGGGCTGATCCTGCCCTTGGGGAATTGGGTTCTCGAAACCGCTTGCAGGCAGATTGCCGCCTGGGGCAAATGGGAAGAGACGGCCAATATCACGGTCTCAGTGAATATCAGCGCCGTGCAGTTACGCCAGCCAAACTTTGTTGAGAACGTTCTTGAAACGCTGGTCTCCACTGGCGCCAACCCGCGCAACCTGGAGTTGGAACTCACCGAGAGCATGTTGGTGGACGATGTGGAAGGCATCATCGTCAAGATGACAGAACTGAAGCAATATGGTGTCCGGTTCGCTCTCGACGATTTCGGCACAGGCTATTCATCGCTTTCTTATCTGAAACGGCTACCCTTGGACCAATTGAAAATCGATCAGTCCTTCGTGCGGGACATCTTGAATGACGCCAGCGACGGAGCCATTGCTCAAGCCATCATTTCACTCGGCGCCACATTGAGCATATCGGTCATCGCCGAGGGAGTAGAGACCGAACAACAACGCGAGTTCCTGGCCGATCTGGGCTGCTCGGCATACCAGGGTTACCTATTCAGCCGCCCGATTCCGGTCAAGGAGTTTGAGTCTTTGGTGAAACCCAGCCAGCCTATCCAACCGCGCGTACCATGACGCCTGACCGCAGCCGGAATGTTGCGTGAAGATTGACCTGATTCGTATCGTCAAGGGTCGTATTCCCGCGCAGGTCCCGCTAGGCGCCATCAGCCTCAATTTCATTTTCCAACGTGGAAAACGCACTAAATAGCTCAAGCGTTCCCCGCCTTTAGGCCGACCCGTTTCTCGCGTGAGTGAATGTCGACTAGCAACCTGAGGATCATTGCGAGTGGACGTAACGGTAGATTGTCAGGTACCAAACATGATTTGGTCGACGCATTTGCGACGAACCGCGAAATGTCTCGCCCGGTTTACGAGGGTCGTGCTACGAAACCGGGATCGCAGGCATTAACCGTGTTAGAGGTTCTGATCAAACGGAGCTGCGCTGGGCTACCTGGCGCCTCTCAATTCAGTTCGTCGACCATGCTTCCGATATCCAGCTAGGAGGTGTCCTGCGTGGGTCAGTCACTCGCATGATCGACAGGTGTAACTAAATCCATGAATTTTGGTACACCTCCATTGATGTATCCCTTCGCCGTCAGTGAAAGTCGTGAGAGCGAACGTTGGCGTTCGTGATGTCGAGCGGGGTGATGCACTGCGCCTTGACGTGGATGACGCCGTCCTGGTTTTGGAGCGTGCCTTCGATCAAAAGAAAACGGCTGCGCGTGACAATCATGCGGTCGCGCTCGAAGACGTCTGGAGTAAGGATTACGTTGGCGATGCCGGTTTCGTCTTCCAACGAGAGAAAGACAAAACCCTTCGCAGTACCTGGGCGCTGGCGTGCGATGACGCAACCTGCGATTCGTATATTGTGATGATTCGTGCAGCGTAGCAGGTCGTTCGCTGAGAGGATGCCCTCGTTGCGCAGGGTGGCGCGTTGATAAGCCATGGGATGCGGGCCTGTTGTGAGCCCAGTGCCGAAGTAGTCGGCAATGAGGCGCTCATCGGTGGTCATCGCGCGGAGCGGCATTGGTTCGTGAGGTTCGAAGTGCAAATTGCCTGCGCCGCGTAGCAAAGGCCCAACAGGACGCCCAGCCTCTTCCACCTGCCAGAGAGCATCGCGGCGATGCTCGACGTGGTCCAACGAATTCAGCGCGCCGATGCGAGCAAGAGAGACCAGTTCCTTGCGGTCGAGCGAGGAGACGCGAATAGAGAGATCTTCGATGGACGCAAAAGGTCCATTGAGGGCGCGCGCTTCGAGAAGAGATTCGATCGATGAGCGGCGTAATCCTTTCGCATAATTCAAACCGATGCGAAGTGACAGCGTGCCGTCCGGCTCCGCCTCAAGACTGCAGATACCTTCAGATCGCTGCACGTCGATAGGGCGAACACGCAAGCCGTGGCGCTGCGCATCTTTGATAAGCACCGCAGGCGAGTAGAAGCCCATTGGCTGGTTGTTAAGCAGGCCGCAGGTGAAGGCCGCGAGGTAGTGAACTTTGAGGTAAGCGGAGGCGTAGGCGATCAGTGCAAAGCTCGCGGCGTGTGACTCTGGAAAGCCGTACATTGCAAAGGACGAGATGCTCTGCACGATGTTGTCCTGCGCTTCCGGGCCGATGCCATTCCGCGTCATACCCAAACGGAGACGGCCCTCGAGATCTTTCATGCGTAGCATGGAGCGGCGCATCCCGACAGCACGGCGCAGTTCTTCGGCTTCCGCTCCGGAGAAACTGGATACGGTCATTGCCATGCGCAATAGTTGCTCTTGAAATAGCGGAACGCCCAGTGTCCGCTTGAGTACCGGCTCCAGTGATGGATGCGGATAAGTGACTGGTTCCCTGCCCTGACGACGGCGCATATAGGGGTGCATCATCTTGCCGACGATAGGTCCGGGCCGGATGATGGCTACCTGCACGACTAAATCGTAAAAACGCACCGGCGCGTTGTGAGGAATGGATGCCATCTGCGCACGGCTCTCCACTTGAAACATTCCTACGGTGTCGGCCTTGCACAGCGTCGCGTAGACGAGCGGGTCTTCCGGCAGCGCGGCAAGATCTACTTCGTTGTCGTAGTGGCGCGGAATAAGTTCGATGGAATCTTTGAGCACGGCCATCATGCCCAGACCAAGCAAATCCACTTTGATGAGGCCCATATCGGCGCAATCTTCCTTGTCCCACTGAATCACGGTGCGGCCGGGCATGGATGCGCGTTCGATGGGAACGACGCGATTGAGCATTCCGGCGCAGATGACCATGCCGCCGGAGTGTTGGCCAAGATGGCGTGGCAGATCTTTCATGCGCAGGCAGAGATCGAGATAGCGAGCAATGCGTGGGTGGCGGATGTCGAAGCCGGCCTGCTCGAAGTAGCGGGCCATCGTGTCGTTCTCGCCGCGCCACTCCCAGTGGCCCATGAGGCTGGAGAGACGCACAAGCTGTTCGTCTTCGAATCCCAGAACTTTGCCCACTTCACGCGACGCTGAGCGGCCGCGATACGTAATAACGTTGGCGGTCATTGCAGAACCCAGGGCGCCGTAGTGTTCATAGACATACTGAATCACGCTCTCGCGCTGATCGCCGGAAGGCAAGTCAAGGTCTATGTCCGGCCACTCTCCACGATTCTCACTGAGGAAGCGTTCGAAGAGAAGCTCCATTCCAACAGGATCGACCGCAGTAATCTCGAGGGCGTAGCAAACGGCAGAATTCGCTGCGGAACCACGCCCCTGCACGAGAATGCCTTGTCGCTGGCAATAACGAATGATGTCCCAGACGATAAGAAAATATCCGGCAAAGCCGAGCGTGGCTATAAGCTTGAGTTCGTGCTGAACCTGTGCGCGGGCCTTTGCGAGCAGAGCCTGCTTGACCCCTAAGCCATAGCGTTTACGAACACCCTCTTCGACTCGTTTGGCAAGAAAGCTGTCCATTGTCTCTCCATCGGGCACAGGGTAGTGCGGGAACTCATAGCCGAGATTATTGAGCGTGAACTCCAGCCGCTGGCTCACGATACTTGTATTGGCGACGGCTTCGGGAATGTCGCGGAAGAGTGCGGCCATTTCACGAACTGAGCGCAAAGAGCGTGAAGCATTCGAGGTAAGCAAACGGCCCGCCTGATCGAGAGAAGTATGTGAGCGAATAGCCGTTAGCACGTCAAGAATCTCGCGATCCTTGTCCGTCGCAGCGCGCACGCAGTTGGTAGCGATGACAGGCAAATGCAGGTCCGATGCGAGGCCGAGGAACGCTTGATTCCTGCACTCTTCACTGCGTTCGTGGTGTCGCTGAAGTTCAACGTAGAGGTTGCCGTGGCCATAGATGGAAGTCAATCGATCAGCAACCTTGTGCGCATCTTGTTCTCCACCGCGCGCGAGCGCAGCCGCCAACAGCCCGTCTTCGCCACCGGTCAGACAGATCAGTCCCGCTGAAAACTCTTCCAGGTCTTCGAGCGTTGCGGCCCCCTCCGCTTTTGTTTGCTCGCGCATCTTGAAACGCGTGATGAGCTGGCATAGATTCTGGTATCCGGTCTGCGATGCGCAGAGCAATACCAGGCGCGAAGGCTCGTCGGCGTACTGATGCGGTAACCACGAAGGAGGCATCAGCCTGCTGCCGAATGAGCTGACCGCAACCTCCGCGCCGATGTGCGCCTGTACGCCACACCGCTTTGCTGCGGTATGGAAACGCGCCACTCCGTACAATCCATTTCTGTCCGCCAGGGCCATAGCAGGCATCCCAAGCGCTGCGGCACGTTCAATCAGCGCCTCGGGCTGCGACGCACCGGCAAGAAAGCTGAAGGCGCTGGCTGCGTGCAGTTCAATATAGTCACTGTCATGCGGAGTTCTCGTTGATTGCCGCCTGATGGAAATGCCCGCTGACTCTTGAGACGCCGGTAGTTGGTAAGCGTCGTTGGGATGGCAGACCGGAGTTCCCGGCGAGCGTGTGTTGGGAACAGCAAAGCCGCGGTCAGTCATAAAACGCCTCCAGACGCCACTCGTTCCGCAGCCGGTCCAGAACCAACAGGCAGCCGAATTTTTCACCATTGTTGCTTACAGCCAATGCGTCCCACTCTTCCGTGTCCCAGCCATCCAGTGACCACCAGAAGCCACTGGTTTTCCAGGGGCCATAAGCAGCCTCGATCTCGAAGCGGCTGCCTCCATCACTGAAAGCCACTGGCTTCATTACGTGAGTTGCAACCCGAACCGGTCGGGGAGGCCGCACGCGGCGCAGTGCCATGCGCGAGCGTTCGGCTTTTGACCCAGAAGATTTCGCGCCCACAACGAAGCCTTCCATACAGAAGCTGCCTGGGCGGTGTGTGTCTTCCAACACCGGGCTGCCCACGCGATCCTCGCCTACTATGGCTTTGAGACGCGCCAGCGTCACATCGAGCCGCGAAGGCTCCGGCATCTGCGGAGCGAAGAGTCCAAGCTGCACTTTGCTCGACTGCCCTGCTTCAGCCGAGAGGGTGAGCGACACAACCGCGGACTGCGGAGGATGGGCGCCTATTTCCAACTGCAGCAGTTTCAACAGAAACTTGCGATCTATAGACGGCACGGCAGGACGTATCACCAGGTGATGAACTCGCCCACCTTCGAGTTCCATGTCTACAGTGAGCGACGCCAGCGACAACGCTCTGCCAGCCGCGCGCGCAACCAGACAATCGATCATGCGCGCACCTATAAAAAGCAGTGAGTCCATCTGCTCCACGGGAGTTTCAAAGTCGTAGAACTCTTTTAATGCAAACTCAGGCTCGATGGGCTGAAAGGTATGCCGCGCCACTCCGTGAGCCAGCGCGCGCCAATTGCTGGCCGCAGCGCCGAGCCGCTTGACCAGCTCCACCTCGGGCAAGGCTGCCAGTTCGCCCAGGGTGCGAATGCCCCACAGCGCAAAGGTCTCTTTATGCTCATCTGTCAGATTTAGCGCAGAGATGTGTAGCTTCTCTAGAGATCGCGCTTCTTCACCGGCTGCAATGATTGTGATTCCACGCGCTGCTGTTGCTTTCATCCGCGCAGCATGAAAGTTCGCACTTACAGCAATCGAGGCTCGAAAGCCCGCTGTCGCCATCTCATCGCGCAAGCGCACGGAGAGCTTCTCCGAAGGGCCAAACAGCCGCTCTGTTCCTGCGATATCGAGCGCCAGGGCGCATGCTGTTCCTTCGCTCACTTCTTCGATTCGGGGAGAAAACATTGCTGCACACTCAAGAAACACAGTGTTCGCAGCGGTCTCGACCTCTGTCGAGCGCGGTAGAAGTCGCAGCCCATAGAGACCTTCAGCTTCAAGCTTCGTCATTCCCAGCGCCGCACCTCTTCTCACTGCATGACGGTTCAATGAACATATGGTTTCCTGCGACACAGGGCCATCGAGCACGGCTACAGGTTGCGATTGCAGATCAGTTCGCAGACGCAGCAGAGCCTGCGCAGGAAATTCCGCGGCATGAACGCAAGCATAGAGTTCGCCGATCATGCGCTTCTCCCGGGTTCCCACGCGGCGTCTGCAGACCATGTTGAAGCCGGCGGCTTGCGTACGCCCGCAGAGAATTGCGTAAAGCGCTGGCGTTTGCGCCCAACCGCAAACATGCAACCACGCCACACGGTTCCACCAACGATCTCTGGACTGAACGGCATGGATTCCAGCACGACTTCAGCGCCCGACTGCGCATAGGCTGTCTTGCCCAAAACCACAAGGCTGCACCTGTTACGGTCGGCAGCCTGTCGAAACCGGAACCAGGTAGCCAACGGAATCCGCATTGCGTGTTCAGGTTCCATATCGCCCAAATCCAGAACAATCGCTGCGAATCCACCGGCCTGCAACAGCAGGTCGGTTGCGCGCAGTGCCTGATCGAGCCGCGTCCACGGCTTGACCTTGATCATTTCTCTCTCTCTTCGGCAGCGAACCCACAGTAGTTGTTTCAAACTGACACCGCTGGCTGCCGCCGACTCCGGATCGAACGTGTCGCCGGCGTCCACCCAGGCGCAAACCTGCTCTGCCTCAGTTCTCTTTGCCAGAAACGCCAGTGTCAGGCTGGTTCGCCCTGACGACTCCGGCCCAATTACCTCGCTGATCGCTCCCACCGGCAATCCGCCCTCCAGCAACGCATCCACCGAGGCAATGCCCGTCTGCACCACCTCGCGAATGGTCTTCGGGACAGGTGTCAGCGCAGCCGGAAAACGGTGCTCCATAGTGCGTTCGATCTCAAGGCGTAAAGCTGCAGCGGAAGGCATGGCGGGTCTCGTATTCGCTTTTTCTTCGCTTCTAGCTTCTCTCGAAACGGCGCCTTTGTCAAAAGATCCTCTCGGATCTGGACAACAAGTTGGCTAAGTTCTTTCAATTGCTAGGGTTCTGACCCGCTTTGAAATCGGAGAGTGGCCAGATCAGCCTCATACTCAAATAGCGCATTGGCGTCAGCAATTTGGGCCTGCGTCTGCTGAAGTTGCGCCTCGCTGAGTTCGACAATGGAGCTGAGCCCCAACCGATATCGCGTCTGTGCCAGATCGAGAGCGGTGTTAGCCTCTTTAAGCAACTCGGCGGCGACACTCATCCTTTGTTGCGCTGTATTGGCTGCGAGCCAAGCTGTTCTCACTTCACGCGCGATCCGGTCAACCAACTGACGGCTCTGCTCATCGGAGGCTTTGGCGCGAAGGTCTGCTTCGGCGGCTTCCGCGCTGAACTTGAACCCATTGAAGATCGGGATGCTGACGTTGACGCCCGCTGCTCCATACCGATTAGAACTGAAGTAGGTGCTCGATCCTACTGGTGTGATTCCGGCAATGCCCTGGGCGGAGACGGTCGGGAGATACTGTTCGTGCTGTGCGCGGCTGAATCGGAGATCGGCCTGGTGGTTCAGTTGCAGTGCTCGGAGGTCGGGACGCTGCTGAAGAGCCAAGGCGATACCTTCCTCCGCCGAGGAAGCAACTGAAGGCGGAGGTACTGGGTCATCCACCAAACGATAGTGCCGATCTGCAGCGGTTCCAAGTATGTCATTAAGGCTTGCCATGGCGGCATCAGCTTGATTTCTGGCGTCCAGGACCAGCAGCCTGGCTTGCGACAGGTTCACTTGCGCGAAGCTCTGATCGAGGGTGGATCTGAGCTTGCTTGCTGTCAGTGCATCTACCTGATCACTCACGCTCTTGCGCTGATCAACGGTGCTGATTGCCACCTGCAGCGTCGCCTGAGCCTCCAATGCGTTGTAGAAAGCGAGGTCGGCGGCGAGAACGATGTCCTCTCGCGTTGCCTCCGCGCTCTGCTCTGCAGCTCTTGCCTGCAATGACGAGCCTGCGACGAGGTTTGGCGTTCGCCCAAAATCTGTAATCAGCTGGCTCAATTGGAGCCCTGCACCCACATGATTCAGAAGCCGGGAAGCAGACAATTCACCGGCGCCTATGCGGCTGGCTTCCACTGCGGCAACCGCTGTGCCATTGCCAGAGAGGTTGGGAAATTCTGCCGAGCGGGTCTCGCGCACAACCTGTTTCTGTGCCAGCGCGATGAGTGCCGCGACACTGATCCGCGGATTGTTCTTGAGGGCCAACTGTTCCGCCTGTTGTCGCGTCAGCGTCTCTTCTATTCTGTTCCCAGGAGCCGCTTGCGAATCGGCTTGCATCTGCGCATCGACCGTCGCTAACGGGGCAGAAGGTAAAACGGCCGTCTGCTGGGCGGCGGTGGCCAAAGGGGCGCAATACATTACAGCAAATAACAGGATCAAGTTTTGCTTAAGCATGTGCTTCCTCGCCGGAGCCAGTCGAAGCGGCTTCTGCTCTTGCTTCCTTGTGGTGAATGAGGAGATAGGCGGTCGGCACCAGGAAGACCGTAATAATGCCGGAAACCGTCAACCCTCCAAGAATTGCGCGGGCCAATGGAGCATACTGTTCGCTGCCCGGCTCCAAAGCCAGGGCCATGGGAATCAAACCAAGGATTGTAGCCAATGTGGTCATCAGAATCGGCCGCAGGCGAACCTTGCAGGCTTCTGCGAGCGCCTCCTTGATGCGATGGCCTCGTGCACGCAGCGAACCCACAAACTCAACGATAAGGATGCTGTCGGAGACCGCAATTCCAGTCATCATGATTACTCCCATAAGGGACATGACATTCAGCGTCGTTCCTGTAACCAGCAGGAACAGCACCACACCCGAAAGCCCGGGCGGAATTGCAAGCAGAATGATGAACGGATCGGAAAAGGAGGCAAATTGCGCCATCAGAATCAGATAGACCAGAATCACGGCGAGAATCAAGCCCAGGCCAAAGCTCTTGAATGAGTCGTGCATATCGGACACTGCTCCGCCAACATCGACTGTTAGATTCTGTGGACGCCCCATTCCTGCGAGCACGCTATGGACATCGCTATTGATATGTCCAAGATCCTCTTTCTTCGGCATCACATACACATCGAAGCTCCGGCGCAACTGATAATGATCTACCTCGGTTGGAGTGCTGATCGGCTTGATCGCGGCGAGTGACTCAAGCGGAGTCGTGTTCGACGCGCCCGGAGCGCGAAGAGGAATCTGCTCGAAGTCGGTCAGCGTCTTGATCTGGTTGTCAGCGTATTGAACGGTCAACATGTAATTGTTCCCCGTTTTGGGGTCCACCCAGAAGCTGGGTGCAATCATCGAATCCGAGGTCAGAGCCGTGATTACGTTATCGATGGCCGCCTCGGGAGAGATGCCAAGCAGCGCGGCATGTTCTCGATCTATGTCCAGTTCCAGGCCCGGATAGTTCAGGTCTTGAGGGATCAGCACATCGCTCACAGAGTTCAGCGCTTTCAACTTCGTGGCCAGCGTTTGCGCAAATGCGAAGTCCTTATCCAGGTCGTTGCCACCGATGCGAATATCGAGCGGCGCGGGCTGTCCCTGATTGACTACGGAGTCCACAAGTCCTCCCGTCTGGAAGTATGTTGCCACCTCGGGAAAATCGGTTGCGAGCCGCTCTCGAAGCCGTTGCATATACACAAAACTACTGGTCTTGTGGTCCTCTTTCAGGCTGACCTGAATGAAAGCCGTATGCATTCCCGAGTTGCTGGTGTAGATCGCCGAAAGGTCGGGCGTGATGCCGATATTCGAGACCACCATATTCATGTCCTCGGGCGAAACCACATCACGGATGTCTTGCTCCATCTTCGCAACATACTGATCGGTGACTTCGATGCGAGTTCCCGGCGGAACCTTCACGTTCACGACAAACTGCCCCGGATCGGTACGCGGAAAGAACGCCACGCCGAGCAGCGGGAAGAGTGAGAAACTGAGCGCTACAAATGCAGCGAAACAGCATACGACCTGGATGGGTCGCTCCAAACAGGCTGCGATAGCTCGTTCATAGCCATGTTGCAACCGTTCAAATTGACGGTTAAACCCGGTTACCACGAGCCGGAACACCCCCGTAAGCCTGACCATTCTCTCGGCAACCGGCAACCCTTCCTCAATCTCTTCCGTGTCATGCGAGGCCTCAGCATGGTCAGACTGCAGATGAATGAACTTCGCGCAGAAGAGCGGCACAACCGTCATGGCCACAATGTAGGAAGCAAACAGAGCAAGCACCACCGCTAGAGCCAGCGCTGTGAAGAGATACTTGCTCACTCCTGCGAGAAGGATGACCGGGAAAAACACAATGCTTGTGCTGCAGGTTGCCGCCAGCACCGCCAGCTGCACCTCCCTGCCGCCATTTACCGCGGCCTCGACCGGAGGCTCACCCATCTCCATATGGCGAAATATATTCTCAAGCACTACTACCGAGTTGTCGATTAAGCGTGAGAGCGCCAACGCAATTCCGCCCAGCACCATCGTATTAATCGTGCTTGCCCCAAGATTCAATGCAATGAAAGCGGTCAAGCAAGAGATGGGAATCGAAAGCAGCACGGAGACTGTCGCTCGCACATTGCCGAGGAAAAGCAAGATCATTAGTGCTGTGAGACAAAGCCCGATTGACCCTTCATTTATGACATTCTTGACCGCAATTTTCACAAAGGCCGATTGATCGAAAACGACATTCGTCTTGAGCGCCGCAGGTACGTCGAGCAGATTGCGAACTGTATTCCGCACTCCGTTCACGATGCTGATCGTGTTCGACCCTCCTCCCTGCTTGAGTATTGGAATGTAGACCGAGTGCTGGCCATCGACGCGCACGATGTTTGTTTGCAGTTGCCCGGCATCCTCCGCTT
Source organism: Occallatibacter sp. (assembly GCA_049520075.1). Classification (GTDB taxonomy): domain Bacteria; phylum Acidobacteriota; class Terriglobia; order Terriglobales; family Acidobacteriaceae; genus Telmatobacter. The sequence goes on from JBEKQD010000046.1 coordinate 26,352, forward strand.
TTCCCACATCGCCAACAAAAACTGAAGCTCCGGTGGATGTTTTGATGGGCATGGCGTTAATCTCATCCACAACGGGAATCTGGCTGTTTGCATAGATGTTGTAGTCCTTCGGCCCAATGCGCACATCGCCGGCCGGAAGAATCAAATTCGATTCATTAACGGCGTGGACCACGTCCATGACCGAAAGTTGGTGCGCCTCCAGCTTTACGGGATCGACATAGACCTGAATCTGTCGATATTTGCCGCCATACGGCTGCGGAACCGACGCTCCAGGAACGCTGGCTACCTGGTTACGGACTGAAAATTGGGCGAGATCTTTGAGTTGCGTCTGATTGAATCCTTGTCCTTCGAGCGTGATCAGGCAGACGGGCAGGTTCGATGCGTCAAAACTCAACACCACTGGCGGAAGTGTTCCTGGTGGAAGGCGTCGAAGATTTGCCATAGCCAGGTTAGAAATATTGCTCACCGCCGCATTTGCGTCTGTGCCGGGTTGAAAGTAGATCTTGATCAGACTCACGCCAGGCAAAGAGCGCGATTGGATATGGTTGATTCCGCTACCCAACGTGAAAAAGCGCTCATAACTGTTCGTAATGTCCGCTTCAACCTGCTCCGGCGGCATGCCGGAATAGAAAGTCGCAACAACGACCACCGGAATGTTGATCTGAGGAAATAGATCGACAGGCATGCGGGCCACGGTGGAAATTCCCACCACGACTACCATCAGGCAGAACATCAGGATGAAGAACGGATACCTTATTGCAAAGGAGGACATTACTCGCTCTCCTCTTCGGCTGCGGTCGGAATGAATGCCGCGTGCGGGGTCACAAGCTCGCCGGGCCGATAACTTTCCTGGCCAGAGGCGATTACCCGCTCGCCAGAGCGCAGGCCGTTCGTAATCTCCGTCCGATTTGCGGTCTGGATACCGAGAACAACGCTGCGTTTCTCAACTCGCTGAGTGGCATCGACCACAAGCACGTAAGCCTGATCACCACTTTGAACGACGGCCTGGGCGGGCACTATGACAGCATTTTTCTTCTGCTGCAATTGGATGATCGTTTCCGCATACATTCCCGGACTCAGGGAGAGATCGGCATTTGCAACATCAACTTCGGTCAGCATTGTGCGTGTGTTGGTATCGAGCGCCCGTGTGAAGCGCACGATCTTTCCCACAAACGCGCGGCCCGTTGCATTGACCTTTACCTGCACCTCTCCGCCCTCGTGAATGAACGGAACATCGGATTCAGGGACGGGCATGCGTAGCCGAAGCACATCGCTCTCGGCAACGCGCACAACGGGCATTGACTGGGTGTTGGAGGAGGTGCCGGATTGTATCAGCGATCCCGTGTCGGCATATCGCATCGTCACCACGCCGTTAAAGGGCGAGGTGATTTGTTCATAGCCTGTCAGCGTCTTGAGACGATCGCTGTCGGCCTTTGAGACGCCCATTTGTTGCCGCATGGCGTCGAGGGAAGCCTTCGCAACGCCGATCTGCGCTTCGGATTCCTGGTTTTTCGCGCGAGCGTCATCCAGTTCCTGCTGAGCAATCAAGCCGGGCCTCTCCTTTGAAGCTTCAAGCAGCCTTGTATATGCGGAGTGCAGAGCGGCATAGGTGGATTCGGTACTCACTACCTCGCTTTGAGCCCGCTCGATCTCCGATTGTGTGTGCCTTACTTCGGCCTGTGCTCCCTGGAGCTGGTTCTGCAACTCAGGCACTTCGAGCACTGACAGCACTTCGCCCTGTCGAACTCGATCTCCGATATCCACCTTGATCCAGCGTATGTATCCGGAAACCTTGGCGTGAAGATCGACTTCCTGATACGCCTGAAATTGACCGGCAACAGTTAGAGAGCTGATGAGCGTTCCCTGCGTGACACTCACGATCGCTGCTGCCCTGGGAGTCGCGGGTTGAGCCTTACCCTTGCGGAGAAATAGAATCAGCACCCAAATTGCGAAGAGAAGAATGAGGACTGCTGCGATCCTGTAAACTCGCTTGCGAGCCATGCGCCACCTGCCGGATCTTTGTCTGAACTAAGCCATTAAAGGGAAAGAAGTGCCATCGCGCGCAGGCATAGTCTTCCGCGTCAGTCAGCTTGCATGTCAGGCGTTGATCGGTGGTGCTCGGGGGTTGCTTAGGGTAAGTTCTGGCGACCGAGGCACATTGGGGCTGTGCTGCGGCGCCAGCAATTCTCTTGATCGATCCAGACCCGTTGGATAAGCAATACCTGGCAGGATTGCCACCGAATCGACTGTGGTTTGATTAACTTGAGCACCAAGCGGCTGGCCGGTAAGCAGAAGTTCCCCAATTTGCGATTTTGAACTTTGTCGCTCTCTGGGCGAGAGGAGCTTTGCCGCCGGTGCAGCATTCGTCCCGCTCATACACTGGTATAGCGATAATTTGTACTGCAATCCCCACGCGAACACAGCAAAGGCCAGCATCACAACCTGGACCAATGCTGGCAACCTGCACGGAATTGACCTTTGAACTGACAGCAAGCTGTTGCTCTCCGCCTAATCTCGTGGGCGTTTTGCGGGAAATCAGCGACCCCTGTCTATACGATAAATTGGATTCTGCCCCATGGGTCAAGTTGGACTCAGAATTCTTCCGGGAGGTCTTCGATCGCGTCAAGCAATGCCCTGGACTCGGATCGTCGGCACTTCAGCAGAAGGAATCGTCGAAAGCCCTTGCTGGGAGTTGCAACAGTATCTATGCGATGGAGAAGACCTGATCCTATCCGATTACAAAGGACTTGGCGCTCTTCCTCACGCACAGTTCTCTAATAGTCGACGGGCTGGTCTCTCATTTCCCTCTAAACCTGAAACTGGTCGCTCGTCAAACCTGCCCCGACATCAATTTACGGGCCTCACCTCATGAACTTGGCTCTAACCCGCACTAACTTGGATGGTTAGGAACTCTCCGCAACGTCGCTCCAATTATTACAGGCTAACCCGAGAGTTGCCACTGTTTGCTGGTATCAGCACTGATATACGCCTTGCGCTATGAGGAAAGGCGAGATGACGCTTCACTTTTGCGCCTGATGCTGTCCTCTCGACTCTGCCGGTTGCCCATCAACCGGACAAAACCGCGCTGAACCGCAAGTATCGTGGCTTCAACACGACCTGCCGCGCCGAGCTTTGTCAGGATGTGGTTTACGTGAACCTTTACCGTTCCTTCCGTTACCTCAAGTGATGAGCCGATTTCCTTATTGGATTTTCCAACCACCATGAGATGAAGGACGTCAATTTCTCTTGGAGTCAAGGTTTGCGCCGTTGTCCGCGCCGCAAGTCTTCCCGCAACAAGTGGGTGTACCCATTTTTCTCCGCGCGAGACGGCGTGGATGCATTGGAGCAAGTCCTCGCGGCCAGACTCACCTTTCAGTACGTACCCTTGCGCTCCAGCAGCGAATACTTCATAGACCTCTTCGTCCGTGCTAAATGCTGAGTATGCGATAATTCGCGATGCCGGATTCCGTTTCCGAATTGTCGCGATTCCGTCGGCAGCTTCCATCCCTCGCATGTGAAGATCCAGGACAGCAACCTCGGGTCGACATTGAACAACTTTCGTGACTGCTTCCGGCCAATTGCGGGCTTCTGCGACTACTTCCATCTCCGGTTCACGGTTAATAACAGCCGAAAGACCTTCGCGAACAATGGAATGGTCATCGGCGATCACGACATGAATGCACGAAGCCTTTTTCATCAATTCCTCTTCAATCCATCGCAGGAGAAATCGGGACCAAAACAGAGATGCTGGTTCCGCTACCCGGTTCACTGCGAATTGTCCAAACGCCTCCCATCGAGTGAGCACGATTCTTCATGGAGATAAGACCCAGGCTCTCCGAAGATTCTTCGGGAAGGAAACCCTGGCCATCGTCTTCGATTTCGAGCCGCGCCTCATGAGCGGCGAAGCGCAAATCAACTTTTACCTCGTGTGCGCGTGCATGCTTGACAGTATTCGACAGGGCCTCCTGGCAGATTCTCAGCAATGCCCTTTCCGTTTCCAATGGAAGTCTCCGGATTAGCCCATTCGTATTAAAGTGCACAACGAGCCCGTCACTAGTAGTCAAATCTTTGACCAGGCAGCCGATAGCGCTCTTGAGATCGAGTTTTTGCAATTCCTCTGGATATAAGTCCCACAGCGCACAACGCATCTCAGTGATGCTTTCGCAAATAAGCTGCTGCGCGCGGCTCACATGCTCCCGTGCGCTTTCATTCAATGGCAGTGAATCTGTCGCCAGCTCCAAATGCATGATCGCGCCGGAATGTGCCTGTCCCACAGTGTCATGGATTTCCAAAGCTATTCGCTTGCGTTCCTTGTTGATCGCTTCTTGCATGCGCCTTTCTGCAGAGAGCTCTTGCGCATACTTAGCGTCCCTGCGCGAAACCCAAATATGAGCAAGGAGTGCAACCGCTGCACCAATAATCAAATCATTGAGGGCATTTGTCGCCAGGGTGCCATTCCTGCGATCAAAGAAGACGTCCAGAGCGAAGCTGGCGAGCGTAACGAATACGCCGAGGGCAAGAGTGCCGATAATCCGCCGTCCCGGTTTCTCGTCTGGGGACATTGCCCGAAAAAACCTTCCGTCAGGACTCATGCATGGGCGCATGACGAACCCGCCAAAGCGCCTCACCTCAACGCTAGCATCGGGACTCAATTCCGTAAAGATTGCATTCCTCATGGGCTTCGCAAGAACTTGCTTGACACGGCAAACCTCTAAGACGCCGGCCAATACGGGGATTTGACCGGAGCAACGACTGATTAGATATTCCTCGGCGCCGTGAGCGCTATGCACGTCGAGAATTTGAACTGGCTCCCTTGCCCATCCCTTCAAAATAACCCTACCTGATTCTGGGAATAAGAAACGAAACGATCCCGAGAGAGGTGGGGATCGTCGAATGGCTCGGAAGCTATTTCTGTGGACAGCGGTGAACCGGAGGCACTCGCCCGCCTCCGGTTCTCCGCAGAATAGCTAAAGAACCGAGCCCACCGCTCTAGCTATGCCGTCTCTTAAAGACATGCTCGACGCTACTTAGTTCGAGCATCATGTTGTAGATCCACGCAAACAGGGCGCCAGCGATTGCGCCGTCAAGCAGCCCATACGCTGTGTCGACCATAACGCTGGTGATGTGTTGCGTCGAATGGAACCACGGGTATACCGACCTTAACAGAGCCAGAAGGTTCGCTCCGTATGCCGGGTCCGCAAGATTGATGAGTTGAACAAGCAGAATTGCACAGCCCAATAGCAAGCCGGATGCAATCGCAACACCTCTAATGGAGAGTCGCATTTCATTTTCTCCTTGTGAATCGAGATCGCCGAAAAACAGAGGACGGCTTATGTTGCGTGCACGGGCCCACCAGGCAACAGATGACATCACGTTACCCCCACAAAGATTTAGTTGCCCGAAGTATGGGTCTGAGCGAGCTCACCGTTCTGCGCCAGCTTGGAAGCAGCCTCTACCGCCTTAAGGCTGGGTATTCTCCTTTCCCACACAATGCGTGCGGCAGGCGCGTCGTTTGGATATAGATCCGCGGATTCCTGCCCCTTCGGCTCCAGAATGATATCGACTCTACGGTTGTACGCAAGCCATGTATCTTTCTCGCGTTTTGTCATCCATTTCTGAGGTTGTTGCGGGTCTTTAGTCTGAAGATTCTTTACTTCCTTTTCGGGAAGTTGCTTGTCTTTGCCCACCCCTTGCGTCTCGACCTCGCCTGCAGCGATGCCTTGCGAAAGAAGCAAGTCTCTTACAAGCTTCGCTCGCCTCTCGCTCAGCTCCAGATTGTACTTTTTGGAGCCTCGCACATCTGCGTGTCCAACGACCAAGAGCCTGTTCTGCGGTTCGTATTGCTCGTTGTTCTTGAAAGTTGCAGCTGCTTGCTGAAGAGCCTTCTTTTCACTGGCAACCAGACCGACATTAGGATGGCGCCGCTCCGGATAGGCTGTTGGATAAAAGAGGCTCGCAAGCGTCACTGACGGTGGTGGATCAATGGAACCAATCACGTGCAAAGTCGCGGTTCGCGTCGCGGTTCCTCCACATGCGTTTGTAACGTTGAGAGTGTAGGTCAGGTCCTGGTCGACAGGTCCGATGCTTGTGGCGGCAGGAACCGCGTGAATGGTCTGGGTGCCAGTGGATGCGACATTACCCAGAGGCTCGATCGTCACATTGCTTCCACCGGGGGCGGACCAATTCAGTGTGGCCGAATCGTCTTCGACAACCTTATCTCCTACCTTGTGGTAGCGCACCTCAGGTTGGCTGAATGCGATTGTGGCAGTCGGCTGCGGATTGACATTGACCGTAGCGCTCTGCATAACTTCGCCTCCGGGTCCCTTCGCCACAAGTTCATAAGTGGTGGTTTTCGTTGGATTGACCGCACGATCACCACTGATCGGCACGCTTCCAAGTTCGGTGATGGATGTTGCGACTGCGTCCGAGGCTTTCCAAGTTAAAGTATCGGGTTGGCCACAGCCAATTTGACTCTGCGACGCGGTTAGCTGCGCTGTAACTGGGGCGATGGGTACTACCGCAGTGGCAACTCCCGCATGGAAACGTGGCCGCGGCCCGAGGGTCAGGCCCTTCTTAAAACTCTTCATCTTGATCTCGCCGTTATTGTTCAGATAGACGACCGCGCGCTGTCCGGCTTCAACAGACACAGGACCGGACCAGATCGTCTCACCTTTACGTGTAACAGTTACCTGGTACTTTCCCGGATTGACAAGCAGCCACTGGTGCATGAGCCAATTGTTATCGAACTCATCAACATGTCCGACAAAATAGTCTGGCGTGGTGCCGTTGAGCAGAACCGCTGCCCGAGGATGTCCCTTAAGTTCGATATCTGCGAACGGGCCATTCACCTCGCCGCCTGTCTTTTGCAGAGCGAATTCCAAATCGAGAGTCTTTCCGGCTTCAACACTTACTTTTCGCAGGTCCGGAGTGTAGCCGTAGTTGTAGACCCCTATGGAGTGTTCTCCAGGACTCAATGCGATCTTCTGACTTCCGTCTCGAATAGCATTTCCGTCCACAAAGACGTATGCCTGTTTAGGATACACATGAACCTTTACGGTTCCCGTGGTCTCATCCGATTGCGCAGCCAGGTGCGCCGCGCTTATCAGAAAGGCCAAGGCAAAAAAACCTGAGATCGACTTCAAGAGTTTCGACAAGTTCATTTTGCTACTCCTTTTCATCGTCATTCCCCCCCGGCAAGAAGGCGCTGCCATCGAGGCGCAAGATCAGTCAGACTCGTAATGTCCCAAGGCACGCACAGGCCACGATCTAAGGGATGAACCAGTACTCGCAGAGACCGGTTCCACGTTAGAAATCGTGCCACGTCATAGGCGCGTTCGCAATTTGCATTGAGATATAGATCCATCTATATCTTTCGATATATATACGCTGATGAGCGAGACGCTTGGAGCGAACTCATCGAACGAGCAGGCCGCACAACAATGTTCTAAGCGAGTGATGACATGTCCGACTCGTCGGTTCGCTGCAATTGAGTTCAGCATCCAGAATGGCAGCTCCGTGTCTCCCGGCGATGCGCCCTGAACGTTGTCGTGGCCTTCTATCCCAACGCTAGCTCATTCGGCAGTTGTGCGCTGCAAGAGGGGACTTCAGATCCATCTAGGGTACGCAATCACCTTGTGGAGCATGGTCGACGGTTTTCGATATTGAGCAAAATAGTGCAGACTGTTGTGTCGGTCCAGGCGCACAAATGGCATTAACACGACAGTCGCCTGACTTGGCGGAGAGGTAGCTCAGATGGCTAAGAATTCGGATAAAGCAGCCCCTGCACGGGAAAAATCGCCCTGGTTCCAAGTTGGACAGTTCCTGTTTCTGATTGGGCTGGCCATCGCCGTTTTTCTGCTTGGCCAAAGCATGGTACATCACCGTTTCTTTCGAGGCGGCTGGATAAACCAGAACGGTACCCTCAGACCATAGCAGGCGTTGCATGAGTCCTGACAGTGGCTTGAAATGATGCCATGCGCTTCACTCTCTGAAGTGAAGATATTATGCGAAGGACCCACTCGCAAAGTGCCACGCCGCGCGAATGACGACGTTGTATTCTTTTGGGAGCGATATCATTCTCCACACAAACCCACAATCAAGAAAATTGGGCGGTAATAGCTCAGGGCGGTCGAGCATCGGGAAGGGAGAATCTGGAACCGTGGCTGAACCAGCCTCCTGGATGCTTGATTCTATCAGCCGTTCTACGCCGGGATTTTCTCCTACATATGCTGTTCAAAGTGAAACAGTCTTCTTGTTCATGCGCGGTTATCATCGCCTTCGACCTGCAGGAGGAATATGCTTCTCGACCTGGAAACTTTGAAGGGGTCGTCCGTGATAGCAGCGGACGGCGAGATTGGGACTGTCAGCAACTTTCTTTTCGATGGACTTTCATGGAAGATTCACTATTTGGTAGTTGACGTGGGAACCTGGTTCAAGCGGCGAGATGTGGTTCTCGCGATTTCAGCAGTCGAACAGCCTGATTGGACGAAGAGAACGATCCTTGTCCGCTTGACGAAAGAGCAAGTGCGCGATAGCCCCGATGTTGATACCGAAAAGCCGGTTTCTCGACAGCAGGAAATTGCAATGGAGGAATACTGGGGGAAGATGGCCTACTGGGTGTCCACCCACTTTGAGGGTGGAGCTTTAATTCCGACCGGAAGGAAGTACCCTGTCCACACCAAAGAAGACCCGCATCTCCGCAGCGTCCGGGACTTACTTGATTATCAGGTTTGGGCCACAGACGGCGAGATTGGGCGTCTGGAAGGCTTGATCATGGACGAGGCTTCCTGGCATCTGGGCTACTTAGATGTGAAAGCGGGAGACTGGTTGCACGGCCGCTCAATACTGATCCCCACTCGCTGGGTGAATTCCATTTCCTGGGCCGATCTCAGAATAGATCTGCATCACAGCAGAGATGGGATTTAGGCCAGTTCGAAATGGGAAGTCTTGCCCGCGCGGCTGCAACCCTGCGTACTTGCCCCATTCGCGAACAGTCTTTTGCACAGCCCCCAGGTGGCTGGCTGCTCGGTCATTCCTGAGCAAAACAGCACAGCGCCCAGGTCTCCGCGAACTAATACTTCTTTCAGAGGACTGTTTGGAATTCCTGGACGGCTTACTGGGTGAATGTGCCCGCTTTTTGGAAATTCAAAAGGTGCTGATGAGCCTTCTTCTTCAATGCCTGTGCAACGAGTTCCCGCGCCCTTCAGAGAAAGGCGCCTGGCGGATGGAGCAAAAACAGGAGAACAATCAAGGTGAAATCGAATGCAGAAAAGCCCGAGCTAAAGCCCGAAGCTAAAGCTGACGAGCCAAAGCCGGATTCAAGCCCGGCTCCGAAGGATGACAGGGATGCTCTGAAGTCCCTTCCCATGCCTGAACTCTTGAAGAAGCTCGCGTCATCGGCAGACGGGCTTACTCAGGCTGAGGCCGAAAAGCGTCTGGCGCAATACGGTCCAAATGAGATCGCGGAAAAGAAGACCAATGAATTCCTCAAGTTCCTCACGTATTTCTGGGGCCCCATCCCTTGGATGATTGAAGCAGCGGTCATTCTATCGGCAGCTGTACAGCATTGGCTGGACTTTTTTATCATTCTTCTTCTGCTCTGTTCCAACGCCGTGGTCGGATTCTGGGAAGAACACCAGGCGGGCAACGCCATCGCAGCTTTGAAAGCCAAGTTGGCGATCAATGCGAAAGTCAAGCGAGATGGCAAGTGGGAGAATCCCAAGGCAAGTGACCTGGTACCTGGCGATGTCGTCCGCTTGCGGCTCGGCGATATTGTCCCGGCAGATGCTCGCCTGCTCGATGGCGATTCGATCGAAGTGGACCAATCCGCACTGACTGGCGAATCCTTGCCCGTCACCGCCAAACCTGGCGGTGCGGTCTATTCCGGCTCCATCATCCGTCAAGGTGAAATCGACGCGATGGTGTATGCCACCGGAACGAACACCTACTTTGGCAAGACCGCGCAAATGGTGCAGGAGGCCAATACTGTCAGCCACTTCCAGAAGGCTGTGCTGAAGATCGGCGACTACCTGATTGTTCTCGCGGTTGCGCTGGTTGTGTTGATCCTAATCGTTGCGCTCTTCCGTGGTGACAAGGTCCTCACAACGCTGGAATTCTGCCTGGTGCTTCTGGTTGCTGCGATTCCTGTCGCGATGCCCACTGTGCTGTCAGTAACAATGGCCGTCGGAGCGCGTCTTCTGGCTAAGAAGGAAGCAATTGTGACCCGCCTGTCGGCGATTGAGGAACTGGCTGGCGTGGATGTGCTGTGCTCGGACAAGACCGGCACACTCACTCAGAACAAACTCACGCTGGGTGGTCCTTTCAGCGTCGGCGGTATCGCTTCCGATCAAATCATTCTGTGGGCTGCGCTCGCCTCCCGTGCGGAGGATAAGGACACCATCGACCTTGCCGTGATTGGCGGCGTAAAAGATGACAAGGAACTGAAGAGCTTTCAAGTGCTGCATTTTCAACCCTTCGATCCTGTGCATAAGCGCACGGAAGCCACTGTCAAAGGAGCGGACGGAAAGCAATTCTTTGTGGCCAAGGGCGCGCCGCAGGTGATTCTGGAGATGTCAACCAACGTCGCTGAGGTCAAACCAGCGGTCGAGAAAGCCGTCAATGAATTTGCGGGACGCGGCTTTCGTTCTCTCGGCGTGGCGCGGGCCGATGAGCAAGGCAAGTGGAAGTTTGTCGGTATGTTGCCGCTATTCGATCCGCCCCGCGAGCAAGCCAAGGCAACCATTGCGAGCGCCCGGCAGATGGGCGTGAGCGTCAAGATGGTTACAGGCGATCAGATCGCAATCGCAAGAGAGACCTCAAGACAACTCGGGTTAGGCACAAACATCCTGGATGCCAGTGCGCTGGGCGATACGAAGAAGCAAGAGTCTTCGCAGACTCAGGAATCGATCGAAAAGGCTGACGGTTTTGCCCAGGTATTTCCCGAACACAAGTACCACATTGTCGATATTCTTCAGCAGCGCGGCCACATAGTCGGCATGACTGGGGATGGTGTCAACGACGCGCCTGCGCTCAAGAAGGCTGACTGCGGCATCGCCGTCTCGGGCGCGACAGATGCTGCGCGGGCGGCAGCATCCATCGTGCTGCTGAGCTCCGGCCTGTCGGTGATCATTGACGCCGTCAAGGAAAGCCGCCGCATCTTCCAGCGCATGAACAGCTACGCCATTTATCGCATCGCGGAGACGCTGCGCGTGCTGTTCTTCATGACGCTCGCAATTCTGGTGTTCAACTTCTATCCCCTCACCGCCGTGATGATCGTCATGCTGGCGCTGCTCAACGATGGAGCTATCCTGTCCATCGCCTATGACAATGTTCAATACAAAGACAAGCCTGAGGCCTGGAACATGCGGCTCGTGCTGGCGATCTCCACTGTGCTGGGCCTCATCGGGGTTGTCTCTGCGTTTGGCCTGTTCTATCTTGGCGAGCGCGTCTTTCACTTCGACCGCTTGCACGTCCAAACACTGATGTACCTGAAGCTTTCTGTAGCCGGACACTTGACCATCTTCCTCACACGCACACGTGGTCCATTCTGGTCCATACGCCCCGCGCGGATTCTATGGATAGCGGTGCTTGGCACACAGACCATAGCAACATTGATCGCTGTCTACGGGCTATTCATGGCGCCGCTCGGCTGGAAGTGGGCGGGGCTCGTTTGGGCTTACGCTCTGGTCTGGGCTCTCATCAACGACCGCGTGAAGCTGCTTGCCTATCGGATCTTCGACCCGACAAAACCCTCCCTGCTTGAGAAAAAGCCTGTCGATCGCACCTCCGAGATCGCCGCGCGAGCCTATGAACTCTACCAGCAGAGAGTCCATGGCGAGAGCCAGGCAGACCAGGACTGGCTTGAAGCGGAACGAGAGACAAGCGACGACCATACGGCCGAGAAAAAGATTGCGTAGAAGCACACGCAGCACCGAAGGGACAGGATGACTATCGATTCGAAAGACTACCGTGTGCCGCCAGACAAGAAGGTCGACCTCAGCAAGTGGCCGACGACTGTCGAGCCCTATGCCAAGTCGAAGACGCAGTATAAGGAGCTTCTGCACCAACACATGGAGAAGCTGAGCGCACTGCAGCAGCTTCATTACGCGTCTCACAGCTATGCGTTGCTGTTGATCTTTCAGGGCATGGACGGCGCCGGCAAGGACGGCGCCATCCGGCACGTCATGTCCGGCGTCAATCCGGAAGGGTGCGAAGTC
>JBEKQD010000047.1:0-55830 GCA_049520075.1 Occallatibacter sp.
CGCTGCCGGTGGACGAGAACCTGTCACAGACGGGCAGGGTGATGGAAATTCTCAGCGAGCACATGTGCCAGGGCTGGCTGGAAGGCTATCTGCTGACTGGCCGTCATGGCTTCTTCAGTTGCTATGAGGCGTTCATTCACATTGTCGATTCGATGGTGAACCAGCACGCCAAGTGGCTGAAGGTGACGCGGCAGATTCCGTGGCGCAAACCGATCGCGAGCCTGAATTACCTGCTCAGTTCGCTGGTGTGGCGGCAGGACCACAACGGCTTCAGCCATCAGGATCCCGGCTTCATCGACCACCTGGTAAATAAAAAGGCCGAAGTGGTGCGCGTTTATCTTCCGCCGGACGCGAACACGCTGCTCTCGGTGGCCGACCATTGCCTGCGCAGCAAGAACTATATCAATTTGATTGTGGCCGGGAAGCAACCGGCACCGCAGTGGCTCTCGATTGATGAGGCTGTGGCGCATTGCACTACGGGATTAGGCGTGTGGCAATGGGCATCAAACGACGCGGGCAAGCCCGATGTAGTGATGGCGTGCTCGGGCGATGTGCCTACGCTGGAGACGCTGGCCGCTGTCACACTATTGCGCGGGTTGGCGCCGGACCTTCGCGTTCGCGTGGTCAATGTTGTGGATCTGATGGCACTGGAGCCGCCGTCGGAGCATCCGCATGGGTTGGCCGACGAGGATTACGACCAGATATTCCAGCCTAAAACGCCGACGGTTTTTGCATTCCACGGCTATCCGTGGCTGATTCACCGGCTTACTTACCGGCGGCACAACCACGACAACCTTCACGTGCGCGGCTACAAGGAAGAGGGCACCACGACGACGCCCTTCGACATGTGCGTACTTAACAATATCGACCGCTTCCAGCTGGCGCTGGACGCCATCAAGCGCGTGCCGCGAATGGCTGCGCAGGTTGACGCGGCCGAACAATGGTACTCGGAGGCCATTCAGCGTCATCGGCTGTATGTGGCTGAAAACGGCGACGACCTGCCGGAGATCAAGGATTGGCGCTGGCCGAAGAGTTGAGTTGTGTCTCCCACCCTTCGCAAAATGCGCGAAGGATGGGGCACCCGGAGATTTCTCAGGGGCTAAAGCCCGACAGTAGTATGGTTCTTTTCGGCACGACTGAAGTCGTGCCCTGACACGAAGCAGGCTCTGACGCAATGCAAGCTCTGACACAATGCAAGCTCTGACACAAAGCAGGCTGACGCAAAGCAAGCTCTGACACAAAGCAGGCCGACGCAAAGCAGGCTCTTGAAAGATGGTTTTGAACTTGCCAACTTACTAACTCGCTGATTTTTTCAGCGTAACTTAAGGGGATTTCATTCATGGCTTCATTGCCCGTATTAGTTCTAAACAGCGGTTCTTCTTCTATCAAGTTTTCCGTTTATGAAGCTGGCAGCGACGAGCGGCGCAAACTCTTTGAGGGCGCGGTAGACGGAATCGGCACCGATCTGGGCAAGTTCTGGATCAAGGATGCCGACGGCACGAAGCTGGTGGATCAGACTCCGGCTTTGCCTGACCGCGCAGTGGCCTTCAAGATGGTGGCCGACGCGCTTCACTCCGGCGACTTCCCTGCCCCGAAGGCTATCGGTCATCGCACTGTTTGCGGCGGGCCGACGGTCAACGAAAACCAGCGGATCACGCCGCAGCTTATTGACGAGATCGAGAGCTACGCGGCTCTGGCGCCGTTGCATACGCCGATCGCCGTTTACATCATGCGCGAGGCGTTGAAGCTGTTTCCCGGCGTTCCCAATTTTGCCGTGCTTGACACCTATTTTCATCGCACCATGCCGGAAGTGGTTACACACATGCCCATCCCCGCCGAGTATGCTGCGATGGGCGTGCGGCGCTACGGCTATCACGGCATTTCGTATGAATCGATCGTCTACCAGTTGGAGCCGAAGGTGCCGGAAAAACTGATTGTGGCTCACCTGGGCAACGGCGCGTCCATCTCCGCGATTCGCAACGGCAAGTGCCTGGACACCTCAATGGGCTTGACGCCAACGGGCGGCATCATCAGCGGCACGCGCACGGGCGACATTGATCCAGGCGTGGTTATTTTCATGTTGAAGAAGATTGCCGAGACGACGCCGAGCGCAGCCGAAGCGGCCGACAAACTGGAGACCGTGGTCAGCAAGAAGTCGGGCTTGCTGGGGGTGAGCGAACTCTCGAACGACATGCGCGATCTGCGCGAGGCTATCAACGCAGGCAACGCAAAAGCGAAGCTGGCTGTGGACAAGTTCACGTGGACCATCGCCAAGTGGATTGGCAGCTTCGTCGCGGAGCTGAACGGACTGGATATGCTGGTATTCACCGGCGGCATCGGCGAAAACGACATCAACGCTCGCGCAGAGATATGTGCGGGACTGGGCGCGCTTGGCATCGTTGTCGATGCCAAGCGCAACAATGTTCGCGGGGAGGCGGTTATCTCAGCGGAGAACTCCCCGGTCACTGTGCGCGTGATTCCGCCTGCCGAAGATTTGATGATCGTGAACCATGTAGTGAGGCTGATGGGCGAGTAAGTCATGGGGGCAACCTGTTCGGTAAAGTCTATCGGGACTTCAAGCTGGCAGTCCAGAAACGCCCGGTAATGCCACAGGTTTTCAGTTGGAGGCTCACCGGGCATAATAGGTGGAGGACGGCTGGCGGCCGGATCTGGTAAGTGCTTTTTGCCGAGTGGGCAGGAGGCGACCACCATGACAATGAGAGCAAATGCAGGACAGGGAGCCGGTCTCAGCGATTATCTGGCCGCTGAACGGACCCTGCTTGCCTGGATTCGTACCGGTTTGGCGCTGATGGGTTTTGGTTTTGTTGTGGCCCGCTTCGGACTCTTTCTTCAACAACTCCAGTTTATGCAGAGCCTGCCTATGGAGCATTCATACGGCTTGTCCCTTTGGTTCGGCACCGCTTTGATTGCCGTTGGCGTATTCGTAAATCTGTCTGCCGCGTGGAACCACGTCCAGTTGGTCCGGGAGTTAAATCGCGGCGAAGCTTCACATCTTCACTCTTCGATGCAGCCGGTCGCGATTGCCATCTTCCTGGGATTAGTGGGTCTGACGATGGCGATCTATCTTGTCTCGGTCCAACGTTCAACTCGTCCACAACCAGCAGGTGGACAGGAGGTGCCTATGACGCTCAGTGAAGGGAACGGGATCATCGAAATTCCCAGCAATTACTCAGTTGACCAGACAGTGGATCGCTTCAAGGGGATTCTAGAGGCGAAGGGTGTCACTCTGTTCGCTTTGATCGATCACAGCGGAGAGGCGGAAAAGGCAGGGATGAAGATGCTCCCCACCAAGCTGTTGATCTTCGGAAGCCCCAAGGCCGGAACTCCAGTTATGTTGGCTGCGCCAAGCATTGCCATCGATCTGCCGCTGAAGGTTCTGGTCTGGGAAGATAGCCGGGGAAAAGTCTGGATTTCCTACAACAGCACGTCTTATTTGAAGGAGCGGCACAACGTGCCGGAAGAGCTGGTGGGAAATATCGCAGTCGTGGAAACATTGGCCGCAAAGGCCGGCGAATGACTCGGTAGAATTGCAAACTCTGCAGTTGCGAGACGTACGACCGTATAGCCATGGATGACCGGCGAGTCGGTTGAATGTTCTACACTAGTGGGTTCTAATTGGAGCCTTCCTCTATGTCTATAGCCTCTGCTTCCGTCGCAACTGAACGTCGGCCTTCGCCTGCTCTGCGCCGCTTTGCGTGGGGTGTGCTGGTCTATTTCATTGCAGTCATTCTTTGGGGAACGCTGGTGCGCGCCACGGGCGCGGGAGCCGGCTGCGGCAACCATTGGCCGCTGTGCAACGGCACGGTTCTACAGCACTCGGCCAGCGTGAATACGATGATTGAGTTTACGCATCGGCTCACCAGCGGGCTCTCATTCTTTGCCGTCTTGGGCCTGCTGGTGTGGACTTTTGCCGGCACGGTGCGAGGCCACCTTGCGCGCGCGGCAGCCGTGGCGTCGGTCGTTCTCACGATGATTGAGGCCGTCCTTGGCGCGCTACTGGTCAAGCTGGGATTGACGGCGCAGAGTTTGTCGCCGCTGCGACCGGCTTACCTGGCACTGCACTTGACCAATACACTGCTGCTGCTGGCTGCGCTTACTTTGACTGCGCACCTGCTCAACCGGAACCGCGGCTATCTGCGCGGAGACATTCGCGTAGTGGCTCCGTTCGGCGCGGTAACCGCGATTTTTGCAGTGATGATTGTGGGTGTCACCGGCTCACTGGCCGCGTTAGGCGATACGCTCTTCCCGGCCAGTTCGCTGGGGCAGGCGCTCGAGCAGGATTTCTCCGCGACCAGCGGCTGGCTGGTGCACTGGCGCTGGATGCATCCGACGGTTGCATTTGTCGCAAGCATCTTTTTGATCTGGATGCTGGTGCGTGCGGCGCGACGCAGAACGGAATGGGATAATCGCGGGCTCTGTGCGCTGGTGCTGTTTTTGCTGGCCACTGTTTATGTGCTGGGTTTGATGGACGTGATGCTGCTGGCTCCGCTGTGGGTGCAGGTGGCGCATCTGCTCGGCGCCGATACGCTGTGGGTTGCGCTGGTGGTGTTGACGGCGCGATTGACGCTGGAGCCGATAAAACAGGGAATAAGGAATAGGGAATAGGGCAAGTGGAAGGGGTCTCGCCGTTTGGCGAGACCCCTTTTGTTTTTCGACTTCAGCCTTGAACTGGAAGCCGCATGCCGGTTGTCATCAGAAGATAATCTTCAATGAAAATTGCACGTTGAACGGCTCGCCGGGACCGATTCCGGGGTTGCCGAGAAAAGGCCCGATGGTCGAACTGATCTGGCCGGCTTCGCCGGTGGTCGGCCAGCCCGCGGGCGCCAGGTTGGTGTGATCGAAGATGTTGATCATATCTGCGCGGAATTGAGCATTGACCCTGTTGTAGATTGGGGTAGTCTTCATCACCGCCAGATCCACGGATGCGTAGCCGGGATTGTAGTTCTGGCCGCGGCGAGTAGGCGAGTAGACGCATGTGGGGCCACCAGGAGAGTCGCAATCCACGAATGCAGTTGGGCTAAACCACTGAACCGCCCCATTGACGATGGCGTGCGAAACTCCGGCAAATGGGTTACCCACTTGCACAGCGCGGTCCGCATCATCTCCGTTGTTGCTGGGGTTGGAGGACGAGGTTACGGTGAAGGGCGTTCCGCCGTGGAAGGAGAAGCCGGAGTTCAGCTCCCATCCTTTCGTAAGCCGGCTGGGCCCACGGAAGTATGGGACCGAGTAGTCAACGTAGCCGGTGAGCGTCTGGCGCACGTCAAAGTCGGAGTTGCCGCGTTCGGCCGCCTCGTTGAGGGGATCCTGCGGCAGATAGGGCAGTGCGCCGGTCTCGTAGTCAATTGCGTGCCCCCAGGTATAAACCAAGGCTCCGGCCATGCTATGCCAGCTTTGCAAATGCAGCGAGGTTTGCAGCGAGTTATAGACGGACCCAAGGTTGCTGCGCTCCTCGTAGATCGAGCCGAAGTTGGGAAACTTGCTGAAGTAGGGGCGTGAGCTCTGTGAAACGCCGACGCTATTAGGCACGGCAGCGTTGATGTCGAAGACGCCCAGCAGGTGCGTTCCCTTGGTACCCACATAGCCCACCTGCCAAATCACCGACGAGGTAAGCTGCTGCTCGAGATTCAAGTCGAACGTCTGCATGTAAGCGGGGCGGAAGTGCTTGTCGAAGGTTGAGATGCTGGTGATCCCCGCCCCAGCCAGCGCCTGACTAAGGGTTTCGTAGATAGGCACGTCGTTTTTGATCACCGTGTTCAATGCGGAGGCCGTCGCGACCTCCTGGGAACCGGCCGGGTTCAGTTGGGGGCCAAAGGTCTCAGCAGTCTGGAGCTGTGTGTCTTCCAGTATCGACTTCATGTAGAGGGAGTCGTTATAGATGCCGTAGCCGCCGCGCAGCACGCGCCGGCTGGAGTTGCCAAGCTGGTAAGAGAAGCCCACGCGCGGACTGACTCCGCCCCAGAACTTGGAATAGAGGCTGGGCACATCCTGGCCGACCACGGCCAGGCCGCTGGTCAGCGAAGGATCAAAAACGGAAAGATTGGGCTCGCCGGTGTGAACCAGACCCTCATAATCGTAGCGCAGGCCGTAGTTCAGGCTGAGTTTCCTGGTGGCCTTCCACGCGTCCTGAGCATAGAGAGAGAAGGTGTTCACATAGACCAAGCGCGTAGGATCGCCTTCCGTAATCGTGGTATTCGTGGGGTCGAAGCAACCGGCGAGAAAGTCCGCCAGATAGATGTCGTTGATGTCTGTCAATGCCGATAGCGCGCTAATGGTTGCGGCGCTCGGTGTCTGGGTTGCCAAGGCCGCGCATGTTGCAGACGGTGTACCGCCAATCAAGGCAGTCCATGGGCCTTGCGTACCATCGAAGAAGATATTTCCGCGCTCGCCGATCTCATAGAACTCATGCACCTGCGCCTTGCGAAATTCGCCTCCGAAGTGGAACTGATGGGCGCCCTTGGTCCAGGTGAGATCTTCGTTCAGATGACCGGTAATATCGGTGCGGCCCTCCGGGTCGGTCACTCCGAGTGGGTCGAATCCTGTACCGCTGGACGTAAGCGCGCCGCTGTTCGCAGAGGGACCGATCTCCAGGTGAGGAGCGCCCGGGATGGTGGCCCCGGTATCGAGACCCAATCCGCCGGGATCGAAGCTGGTGTCGGCGTCGACGAAGACCTGTTGAAAATAACTCACGCCTGCGCCGAGCTGATTGGTCATGGTGGGCGAGAAAACGCGGTTATAGACCAGCGAGTAGTTCTGAATGTGCGTCTGGGCATCCTGGAAGTAGGGCGCCAACTCAGAGGAGATGGGAGCAGTCTGTATGCCCTGGCCGATGAAGTAGGTAAAGGAGATGTGGTCTTTGTCGGTGAGTTTCTCGTCGATTTTGCCGACGCCGTTGTAGCTGTATCCGTGAGTAATGCCGGTAGCGGCGTAGTTGTTGGGTTGCGCCAGGCCAGTGGTGGCCGTCGAGACCAGCGCCGAGGCCGGCCACAAACCGGAAATCGTGCCGTTGCCATAGAGCAGATTATGCGCGACCGGATTGGGAGTGACGCCCCAGGCAGACAGGAAGACCAGCGCCGCGTTCTGGTAGTCGGTCGTCGGCTCTGTCCCATGGGTTCCGGCGCCAATATCAAACCATTGATGTTCACCGGAAATCATGAAAAAGGTCTTGTCCTTTATGATCGGTCCGCCCACCGAGAATCCGTAATGCTGATTGCGGGTCTCCTCCTTGCTGGACTCAAGGGGATTGTTGGCCTGGAAGGCCTCATTGTGATTGAAGTAGTAAGCCGAGCCGTGCAGCGTGTTGGTGCCGGATCTGATGATGACGTTGGCAGTGCCGCCGGAGTCGCGCCCAATCTCTGTCGTGCCCGAGGTCACAAAAGAGAAGCTTTCGATGGCATCCATGGGCATAAGGACAGCGGCAATCCCATTGACGCCGCTCTGGTTGACGGCGGGAATGTTCCACCACAGATCGTTGTTGTCGGTGCCCTCGATCTGCCAGTTCACGGAGTTGGTGCGCGTGCCGTTGACGCTGGATGACAAGGCGCCGCCGCCCGTGGAGTAGCCGGCAAAACCGGCATTCTGCGCCAGCATCTGGGTAAAGTCGCGGCCGCTGTTGGGCAGGTTCTGAACGATAAGCTCGGGAATGTCAGTGGCCTGCACGTCGGTCACGGTGTCCAGTGCCAACGAGTCGGCCGTAACCTCTACGGTCTGGGCGGCGTTGGCCACAACGAGCTTGACGGGCAACGTATAGCTAACACCCGCCGAGACGGTTACCTTGTTGACCTTGACGGTGGAAAAGCCGGTTGCAGAAATAGTGACCGAGTAGTCTCCCAGCGGCAGATTTGAGAAAGCGAACTCGCCGGCGCTGGATGTGACCGTCTTCAACGAGATGTTGGTCGCGGTTTCTACCGCCGTCACCTGGACGCCCGCCACCACGGCGCCCGCCTGATCGGTCACTGTGCCACTGATGCCGCCGCGAAAACCTTGGCCAAAGCTGGATGCCGGCAGCGCGAACAGCACTGCCATTCCGAACAGAAAGGCCGTGAATACGCTGCGAATCGTTCGATGTTTCATTGTACCTATCCTCCCAAAAATGCTTTCAATTTCGCGCTCTCCTCTGTTACGAATCAAGAAGAGCTAACGCACGAGCAAATGCTCGTGCACGCAAAATCCACTCAGGTTTTTCATGGGTTTTTACAGAAATTGTAAAAATGGAATGCATGAACACGTACTTCCATACATAAACACTTACGTAATGGAAATGAGGAATCAATGAAGATTTGAGTTAAGCCACCGAATTTGTGAAATTTAACCTCGGTGAGCCTGGGCAGCCGTAAGGCGGTATTGGACTCGGAAGACTATGCGAGAGCCGGGCTTCAGACCGCTTTGGGGCCTGCTCGTGGTGGGCCAGCGGGTCAACTACCAAGGGAGCTTTGGGGGAGTGCCTTAATGAGGGCTAGGCGGTGAGGCGCTCCAGCTGGTCGGGCTGGGTGATGGTCAAGCTGGAGCCTTTGATGGTGATCCACTGGTCGCGGCGGAACTGGTTGAGCAACCGCGTAACGGTTTCGCGCGAGGTGCCGGCCATGTTGGCTATCTCTTCGTGAGTCAGGGCCATGGTGAAGCGGACTTCATGCTTGCCATTACCCGCGGCGCGGCCCCAGTCGAGCAAGAGGCGCGCAAGGCGCCCCGCGGCAGAACCAGAGAGCGCCAGCCGCTTGGCATCGTGGAAAACCGTGAGGTATTCGCCGGAGAGCGACTGCGCGGCGTGCATGCTGGCGATGCCGTGGCGACCCAGAAAGTCTACAAACTCCTGTTTCCGCACGGTTTTGACCTGACAGGGCTCGATGGCCTCAGCGGTCACTTCGTGAGGTACGTTGGCCAGAACGGCACTCAGGCCCATCACATCGCCGGGGCCGGCAATCTTGAGAATCATGGTTTTGCCGTCGCGGGAGGTGGAAGAGATTTTTACCTGTCCGAAGCAGATAACAAAGACGTTGCGGGCAGGGTCTCCCTCGGAAAACAGCTTTGCGCCGCGGGCGTGGCTCATCATGATGCCAATCCCGTCGTAATCGGTGAGAGCTTCAGGGGTGAGATTGCAGAACATTCGCAAATGGCGATGCTCGCAGTTAACGCAATCTTCCGGGGGGTGATGGGGATGAAAAGTGGCCATGGGTCCGCTGCTGTGCAATTTGAAGTATAGCGCACCTGGGGGTGTGCAAGGCAGGATTTTCCTGCAGCCTCGTTACCGTCGGGGATGACCCCTTCCGCGAGGATGGCCAAAACAAGATGAACGGCGGCCCCTATGCCGCTGAGCTTACGCGCCGCTGCCTCACCGCGCGGCTGGAGCAGCAGGTGTTATAGGCGCGGGAAACCTCACGGGCGAGTTCTTCCAAGAGTCTCATGCGCAGTGGTGGATAGTTCTGAAAAGCCTGGTTGAGCGCCTCTCTGGAGAGCATGAGGACAGAGCCGGGAGTCTGCGCAACAAGCGAGTAGGTGTGGCAGCCGTCGCCCAGGGCGGCAGCCAGCTCGATCAACTCTCCGGCGTGGGCGGGACCAAGAGTCAGGTGCGTCTGCATACGTTCGGCCCTGCGCAGGAACTGGCCTGAGATTACGAGGTAGAGCCCACGGCAGATCCCGGCCTGACGGAAGACAATCTGTCCGGCATCGAAATTGAGGCACTGGGCCGAGCGGTTGAGGAGAAGTCCGATGGCTGGAGGGCACTCCAGCAGCTCTGCCACGGGATGCGCCTTGACCGCCTCGATGCTCCTGGATCTTGCCTCAAGTTGCATGGTTCCATCTCCTTCTATCTCCACCTGAGCCACGGTTTTGCGAGGGGCCAAAGTGCGACCCCGCGTGCCGACCGCTTTCGGGGGGATGCGTTTGGTGATGCGGGTTTGCGGCGAGCTAGATTCCATAAAGGGCAAATCGCTCCAAATGCAAGAAGTCCGTTGATTCTGAAGATTGCTGCAGGGCGGTTGGACTTTGCTCGCCGCCGAGCCTATTTCGCGTGAAAAATGCAGCTGCGCCTCTTGCGAAAGCCCTCTTACCGGCTCCCGGCGATTGTGCAAGTCTCTGCCTCGCCCCCTGTGCGCGCCGCAGGAACCGATTCCGGGGGTACACACAAGACCGGAACACGAGAACGGGCCAACAAGGCGAAGGCGGTGCCATGCGGCCCCGGTGTTCCGCTGGCACGCTTGACGCCAGCTACCAGGATGCATGGATGATTTTGCGCGATCGCCTCGACGATTGCGTCCACCGGATTACCGTCCTTCACGAGGGAACGCACCGGAAACTGCCCCTTGCACTGGACACCAAACTCCTCGAGAGTGATGCCGCTGGGGTTCAAAAAAGCCGCGACCTCAGCGGCCGTTCGTGCATGAAGAAGCAGCAATGGACGCTCGAAGGTCTTGGCCAGCGAGCAGGCCGTGGTCACAGCTGCCGCCGATGCCTCGTTGCGCTCCATGGCCAGCAACACTGGCCCACCCGGAGTGGGGCGAAACGCGCCGGCATTCCAATCCGCCGCCACCGCCAGCACTGGACACGGCGACAGCCGGACCAGTTCCTCGGCGATGGCGCCGACAATCACCGGACCGGCGCCCTCCATACCTCTGGTGCCGATCACGATCAGCCCGGCATCATACTGCCGGACCACATCCAAAAGCATTTGCGCAACCGCGCCCTGGCGAATCTCCGAATGGCTGTGGATTCCCTCTTGAAGCAGGTTGGAGGACAATTTTCCGAGCACCAGGCGAGCCTGCTCGGTCAACCCCTCCAGAACGCTGCCGGAGACCTTATCCACCTCGGCGTATTCCATTGGGTCAATGCCATGTGCCAGCACGATACGAGCGCCATAAGCCGCAGCCAGCTTGCGTGCATACTCCAGAGCCGCTTCCGACTGGTCGCTCAGGTCCGTAGCCACGACAATGGTCTTCAAACCGCTTGCAAAGCTCATGGAAACCTCCCGGCGTCGACCGCCAGCTATTTACTTCTGCCTATTGGATACCGAGTGTGCGCCCCCGGCAGAGGCCAAAGCAGTGACATCATTCACCCCGTACTGTGACTTTGATCACAACTCATTGATTTAGCGAGTTGGCGAGTCGGCCAACGTATGGCCACCAGCGCAAGGGGTCCAACACAGTCCCAGGGCGTGCTTAGAGATGCAGCAACGGCTCGAACTGCTCCAGAGGAACCGGGCGGCTGAACAGGTATCCCTGGTAGGAATCGCAGCCGAGACCGGCGAGGAAGCTCCGCTGTTCTTCGGTTTCGACGCCTTCGGCGATCACCGACAAACCCATGGCCTTGCCGAGCGACAGGATAGTCTGCGCAATGGCGCCGCTGGTTGAATCCTCCAGAATGTCGCGAACGAATGAACGGTCGATTTTCAAGCGGTCCAGGGACAGGCGTTTCAGGTAGGAGAGCGACGAATAGCCTGTGCCAAAATCATCAAGGGAAAATCGCAGTCCATGGGCCCTGAGTTCGGTCATCTTGGCGATGACATCCTCGATATCGTCTACCAGCATGCTTTCGGTGAGCTCGAGCCTGATGTTTTTTGGGTTGGCGCCAGTGCGACTGAGGGCCGCGAGGACTTGATAGACAAATTCCGGTTGACGGAACTGCAAGGCACTGATGTTGACCGCGAGCGAGAGACTTGAGGTGAGCTCCTGACCAGCCCAGGCTGCAACCTGCGCGCAGGCGGTTTCCAGAACCCAGTTTCCTATTGGCAAAATCAGCCTGGATTCCTCGGCGAGGGAAATGAACGCATCCGGCATCACGAGGCCACGCGTGGGGTGGTTCCAGCGGATCAAGGCTTCGGCGCCGGTAACACGCCCTCCCTCAACCTGGGCCTGATAGTACAGCAGAAACTGGTTGGTCTTGATGGCTTGGCGAAGCTCGAGTTCCATGGTGGCGCGGGCGTTGACGGCAGCCTGCAAAGCCGGGGAGAAAAAGCGCACCGTGTTGCGGCCGGCCGCCTTGGATTGATCCATGGCAATATCAGCCTGCTGCAGGACGTCGTCGGCGCTTTTTTGCCGGTCTCCAAAAATAGAGATTCCGATGCTGGCGGTCAGAAGATATTCGCGGCTCTCGATGGAGTAGGGCCGGTCAATCGCAGTCAAGATTTGTTCACCAGCGGCCTTGGCCTCTGCCGCAGCTTCCTCGGCAACACCACTGAGGCTTTCGATCATGACCACAAATTCATCTCCGCCCAACCGGCATACGAGTTCGCCTTCATGCATGCAAGCGACAATGCGCCGCACAACCTCCTTGAGCAGAAGGTCGCCAGATTGATGGCCAAGGGTGTCGTTGAAGGTTTTGAAATGATCGAGATCAATCAGGAGAATGGCCGTCGAGCGGCCTTTTGGTCCGGCAGCTGCGGAGGGCTGGCGCAATTTCTCCAACAATTGCCGGCGGTTTGGCAGTCCTGTTAACGGATCGTAGAGGGCCAGGCTCCGGATGGTGCTCTCCGCCGCCTTAGCGGCGCTGATATCCCGTGTTATGGAAAGAACGCAGGGAAGACCGTCAATCTCGATGATCGACGCGGAGATCTCTCCCCATCCTACCTCTCCGTTTTTCTTCCTGAGCCTCGCTTCCAAGCCGCTGCAACCAGAGTTCCGACTCACGGCTTCCATCAGGGCCAGGCGGTCGCGTTCATCCGCCCAGAATCCAAGTTCCTGCGAGGTTTTTCCAATGACTTCATCGCGTTCATACCCCAAGGTGTCGAGGAGGGACTGATTGACGTCGATAAACATCATATCGCTCAGGCGGGCAATACTAATGGCGTCGAGACTGGTCTGGAATACGGTGCGGTAGCGTTGCTCGCTCAGCCGCAGGGCACCAGTGGCCGCCGCCAGACGGTCGTGGGCAGCCTTAGCATCAGTGATGTCGCGCGTGACGGACAGAATGCAGGGCACGCCATTCATCTCGATGGCCGACACCGACTGCAAGCCCCAGCGCAATGCCCCGCTCGAGTTTCGATATGCTACCTCAAAATTCTGGCAGACCGAATTTGCATTTATCCTTTCAACCAGTTTCTGCCGGTCGAAGGGATCATCCCAGAGGCCGAGTTCCAAAGACGTACGCCCGATGACTTCCTCTCGCTTGAATCCCGTGTTTCTCAGGAATGCTTCGTTAACGTCAATGAACCTTCCGTCTTCCAAATGGCAAATATCTATTGAATCGAAGTTCAGTTGGAAGGCCAGGCGATAGCGTTCTTCGCTCAGCCGCAACGCCTCAGCAGCCGCCTTGGAATTAGAGATGTCATGTGCAAAAGTAATCCCGCACTGGCACCCACCGATTTCAATCAGCGATGCAGACAACCGCATCCAAAATGTTTCACCGTTTTTTCTTCTTGACTCTACCTCCATCTCTCGACACCTGGAGTCCCTGAGGAGCGTGTCAACAAATGTCTGCTTATCGCGATCGTTCACCCAGGCGCCGAGTTCGCTCGCCGTGCGTCCGGTGACTTCACCACGGTCGAATCCGGCCGAATCGAGAGCGGACTGATTGACATCGAGGATTACACCATCGCTCATGCGCGTGATCATGACCGCATCCGGGCTGGTCTCGAATACCGTGCGGTAGCGCTCTTCGCTGACCTGCATCGCCTGCGAAGCCTCGGCAAGAAGCTTTTCTGCCTCCTTCTGCGCATTGATATCTTCAACAAAGGAAGTGTAATGAAGTGGCCTGCCCTCGCCGTCGCGTTGCACGGCAACTGTGGTCCTGGCCCAGAGCAGGCTTCCGTCCTTGCGGATATATCGCTTCTCGATAGTTTCACCGTCGACTCCGCTGGAGATGCGCTCCATCGACTCCATGCCCAAGATGAGTTCCCCCGGCGCCGTGATCTGCTTGACGGTGAGGCCGGGAACTTCTTCGGCGGGATATCCGATGATCTGCGCGAATCGCGCGTTGCATCGTAGAATCGTCCCTTCAAAAGACACATGAACGATGCCGACCGGAGCCTGTTCAAAAGTGGCGCGGAAGCGTTCCTCGCTATCGTGCAAATGCGCCTCTGCCAACCTGCGCTCGGTGACATCATGGCCGATGGCGAACAAGAGCATTCTGCCGCCCACCTCAAAGGGCGAGGAATAGGCCTCAATGTCCCGCTCTTCGCCCGACGCAAGCCGAATGCGGTAAGTGAAGCCAGTGCGCTCCCCGCGCATGACGATCTGCCTGTTGAGGGCGAACTGTTCGGCAGGCATGAGGTTGTACTGAGGGGTAAGTATCCCGACCAACTGTTCCTTCGGCAGGCCAAAATAGGATGCGGCTGCCCGGTTCGCGGAGACGATTTCTCCTGTTGCCGGTTCAACGAGAAGCATTAAAGAAGCGTTTTCCTCAAAAAATCTGCGGAAGCGAGTTTCGTTTTCAGCCAGAGCCTGTGTGGCGAGTTTGTGCTCCGTGATGTCTATGGACAAGCCCACATGGCCCATGAAGGCGCCCGAGGGCGAGAATCTCGGCGCCGCATAGCTTCTGCACCACCTCCACTCGCCATCGGTACGCCGCAAACGCGCCTCGGATTCCATGGGAGCGTTGCTTCGAACCGCACTGTTGAAGCTATCCGCATATGCAGGCAAATCGTCGGGGTAAACCAGCGCTGCCCAATTGTCGCCTAAATTGCTCCTGGCGGACTCGCCAAAGAACTCCACGCAGGCACGATTGACAAACTGAGTGCTGCCCCATTCATCGGTAACCCACATCGGCACCGGAGATCCGTCTGCCATGGTGCGGAATCGTTGTTCGCTCTCGCCCAAATCACTTTGCGCCTGCTTGCGCTCGGTGATGTCTTTGCCGAAGACGGAGATACCAATGACTTTTCCATCGTCAGCAATTGGGTTGAACGAAAACTCGACGGTGCTGCCGGTGCCCAGAACGTACTCAGTCCGAAACGGGCCTTGAGATAGAGCGCGTTCATAGAGCGGAGGCCAAAGCACCGCACGCGCCGAAGGAAGCTCCTCATGGAGGCGCATTCCCACTGCCATCTTGACGCCAAAATTGCTCTCGATGTGTTGCTGGAAAGCGCGATTGAAAGTCGTCAGGCGATATTCAAGGTCGACCGACCAGACATGGTCTTGTGTGCTCTCGATCAAGGCCAAAAGATTGGCTCGCGCTTGAAGCGGCATTTCGGCCTTTCCCGCCGACACCTAACCTCGGCTCACTCATTGGGTACGCGCTTTCTAAGGGGAGCGAATGCCAAGCGAATTCAAAAGGTGCCGTTCACCTGGAACACCTGAAGATGCACTGCCCTCTTAGAACTGGTATACCCCTTTTTTGAAACGCGATGCAATGTCGTTGCGGACACTCCAACGCCTTCTGGAAGCGCACCGGGGCTCTCGCTGCGTAAGCAGTGGAACAGCTCTTCGTATCTAATCGGCAGCGCACGCGAGTTGTTAAGGGCCAAGCAAGAAAAGAATGGGCGCCAGTCTCCCAAGAGACGACGCCCATTCGAGCCTGCTGGTTTGGTTGAGGGTTATGCCTTTTCCAACGGATGCTCCGCATAGTGCAGCAGCACGGCAACGGCGCAGCTTGTGAGCCGTGTCTCCGCCGAATCCGCACGGCTGGTGAGGATGGTGGGAACGCGTGCGCCGAGTACGATTCCGGCCATTTGCGCTCCGCCCAGATACTCCAGTTGCTTGGCCAGCATATTTCCGCTTTCCAGATCCGGAACGACCAGAATGTCGGCGAGGCCGGTGACCGGCGAGACCAAACCTTTGATCTTGGCAGCCTTGACGCTGACCGCTGTGTCGAAGGCCAGCGGACCATCGAGGATGCCGCCGGTGATCTGGCCGCGATCAGCCATCTTGCAGAGGGCTGCCGCGTCGAGAGTGGATTTGATTTTGGTATTGACCGTTTCAACAGCCGAGAGCAACGCCACTTTAGGCTCGGGAATGCCCAGCGCATGGGCGAGATCGATGGCGTTCTGGACGATGTGGATCTTGTCCTCAAGCTCGGGCTCGATGTTGATAGCCGCATCGGTAATCAGGAGCGTGCGCGCATAGGCGGGTGTGTCCATGACAAAAACGTGGCTGATACGGCGGCCCGTGCGCAGACCGGTATCTGCCTTCATGGCCACCTTCATCAGTTCGTCGGTGTGCAGGCTGCCCTTCATCATAGCCTGGGCATTACCGCTGCGGCACATGGCCACGCTCAACTCGGCGGCTTTGCGCTCAGTATCGGCATTGACGATGGGATAAACGGAGATGTCGACGCCGATTTTAGCGGCTAGAGCCTTCATGGCTTCTTCGTCGCCGATCAATGTGGGCAGGATAAGACCTTCCAAGGCGGCTTCAACGGCGCCCTTCAGCGCAACGTCGGAGAGGGGCCAGCAAACCGCAGTGGTGATGGCCGGTAACTGCTTGCAACGATTGAGAAACTTGTGAAAGACATGGTAGTCGGCCGGGTGGCCGACCAAAGGGTCAACTGTAACGGATTCAGCCAGTTGCGCAAGATCGCTCATGGGTATTTTCTCCTGGCCCGCGCAGCGGAGGCTGGCAAGCTTCACAGTTCCATTGTCACCCTTCTGGCTGTTTGTACCAGTGTCATAGATCACAGTCTGGCCCAATGTATTGCATAGTGGCACGGCTTTGAACTTGATTCAATTTCAAGGGTGCATTTTCAGTGATGGGATGATGTTGTGAGAGAAGAAATCCTTGAAGGGTTCTGGCAGGTCTGGATTCGTTTTACATTGAAAGCGGGAGTGTTAGCCTTGTAGGCAATTGCGAATGATCGAGGTTGAACCGATGCGTCGTTGTTTTGTTGCAATCTTCCTGGTTTTTTTGTGCGCCGGAGCCGGCGCGAATGCGCAAACTGCTGCGGCGGGTACGCCCACCTGCGCGGACTTGCGGCTGATTCCCGCGCCGCGGGAGTGCACGGCTGTTCAGGCGATTCCTATCGGGGGCGTCGGATTCTTCGTCACTTCGGAAAAGAATGCTGAAGATCAGTTTGCCGTTGAAGACCTGATAGAGACCAGCCTGGGCAAGAGAACGGTGCACGAGGATGCCCCGTTTATCCGGCTGGAACGAGCAGAAAGCGCACCTGCACAGGCACTGCTCGCCGGTCATCATTTGATATTCGATCCGGCAATGCACGATGAAGGTTACATCATCGTGCCAGATGGGCAGGGCGGGCTGGCCGTGATCGCCGAGACCTCGGCCGGCATTTTCTACGGCGCTCAGACGGTGAAGCAGTTGATTCGCGGCAGCGGAGAGGCGACGGTTCTGCTGGCGCCTACGCTACGCGACTGGCCGGCCATGGCGCATCGCGGGTTGAGTGACGACTGGTCGCGCGGCCCGATGCCGAATATGGAGTTTTTGAAGCGCGAGATCCGCACGCTGGCGGCATACAAAGTGAATATTTTTTCGCCCTATTTTGAGCACACCTTTGCTTACGCGTCGTCGCCGGTGGCGGCCTTCCCCGGCGGCGCGATGACGCCCGATGAGGCTAGCGAACTGGTGGCTTACGCGACGCAGTACCACATCACCGTAATTCCAGAGCAGGAGTCCTTCGGCCATGTGCACCATGTGCTGAAGTTCGAACAGTTCTCAGGGCTGGGTGAAACTGCACACGGCTCAGTGCTGGCACCGGGCGACCCCGCCACACTGCCGCTGATCGCGGGCTGGTTCAGCGAGTTGGCCGCGGTTTTCCCCGGCCCTTACGCACACGTAGGGGCTGACGAAACCTTCGAACTGGGGCTTGGCAAGACACACGAGCAGGTGGAGAAACAAGGACTGGGCGCAGTCTACATCGACTTTCTCAAACAGGTTCATACGACGCTGGAGCCCAACCATAAGCGGCTGATTTTCTGGGGAGACATTGCGGTCAAATCGCCGGAGCTGGTGAGCACGTTACCCAAGGACATGATTGCCGCGCCGTGGGAATACAACCCGCGGCCGAGCTACAAGCCGATCATCGAGCCGTTTACCAAGGCAGGGCTGGAGACCTGGGTGTCGCCCGGTGTGGCCAACTGGAATCGGCTTTATCCGAACAACAACGAGGCTCTGGCCAACATTCGCAACTTTGTGCGCGACGGCCAGGAGCTGGGCTGCACGGGTGTACTGAACACAGTTTGGAACGATGACGGCGAAGGCATCTTCGACGAGAACTGGTTTGGCGTGCTTTTTGGCGCGGCGGCGGGTTGGCAGGCGGGGGAAAGCTCCGAGGACGCGTTTACGGATTCGTATGGGCTGGCATTTCATCATGATCCGACGGGCAAGATCAGCCAGGCACAGCGCGAGTTGATGATCGCCCATGCCGCTTTTAAGGAGGCTGGTATGCACGACGCTGAAGACGGTTACTTCTGGATCGATCCCTTGTCGCCGGAGGGTCAGCGTATTGGCAATAAGCTGCGGCCGGCCGAGAGCCAGTTGCGCCTGCACGCCGAACGCGCTATCACGCTCATGGCCGAGGCTAAGGCTGCGGCGACCCTGGAAAATCGCACTCTGGAAAACCCCGAGGCACTGGACGCGATGGAGTTGGGCGCGCGCCGCATCGACTTTGTGGGCCTCAAATTTCAGGCAGCAGACGAGGCCGCCGCACTCTACGCCGAAGCGCAATCGCTGCCCCTGAAGCGGAGCAACATGGACGAGATTGAGGCGAAGCTGGAGACCATCGGCTCGAACAACGGGCTACTGGAAGACATTCGCGACGGTTATGCGCTGTTGGGCGGGCTTTACCGGATGGCGTGGCTGCGCGACAACCGGCCTTACTGGCTTGAAGTCAACCAGGCCCGCTACGACCGCGCTGCGCAACTATGGGTTGGCCGAAGCGACCGCTGGAATCAGTTGATGAACCAGATGTGGGAGACGCACAAGTTGCCGGTAACTGGCGATGCAGGGTTGCCCGATTTGACAGGAAAATAGGAGTTCGCGCTTTCCCACCCATCGCTCAGCCACCCCGCGGACGAAGACCTGCCCGTGGGGACCCCGCAGCGCGATGGATGGGGCACCCAGTGGGTTGCCCAAATTAACAGAGAAGTAAGGGAGTGTGAAGCAGGGAACGGGAGTTCCCTGCTCTGCCTCAATCCGCCAGGAGACTGAGTTGGTGACGCACGTCGGCGCCGCGAATCCAGAAGATGATGTCGGTGGCGATGTTCCGGGCGTGATCGGCGATGCGTTCCAGGTGCTTCGCAACGAGGATTGCGCTTATTGCCTGCTGGGTGAAGTCCGGCCTCTCCTGAATCAGCTGGAGCAGGTCGGCGTTGGCGCGGCGGTTCATGCGGTCGATCTCATCGTCCATCTCGCGCACTTCCTCAGCCAAGCGCACATCGCCCTCCATCAGCGATTGCAGCGCTGAACGAATCATGCGGCCGGTAAACTCACCCATGGCCGAAAAATCCACCGGCATCTCGATCTCTTCGTGCCTGAGCATCTCCTTGGTGCGGCGCGCAATGCCCATGGACTGATCGCCAATCCGCTCCAGATCGCCGTTAATCTTGATGACCGCAAGGATGAAGCGCAGATCGATGGCCATGGGCTGCTCCTTGGCGAGCAGTTCATAAGCCATTTCGTCGAGATCGCGCTGCGCGGTGTCGATGGCTCGCTCATTCTGCTTGACGTACTTGCAGAGGCCCTTGTCACGCTGCAGATAAGCGTCTACTGCGGACTCGACTGCTTGCTGCGAGAGTGCAGCCATGGCCAGGAGCTTGTCCTTGAGTTCGGCGAGTTGTTGGTGAAAGTGGATGCGCGGCAATACAGTTCTCCTGTTATTGATTGTGCATCATGCAATGTTACCAGCAGACGAATTTCGGTGCACGCACCAGCATCGTAACGTTACCGCCGGGCTGCAAGATGCATTAGGCTGTCTGCATGGACGCTATTCGCTTATCGGGAAATGGAATGCTAAGTTTCAACCCGGGAGAATGCCAGCAACGGCAGGTTTACAAGCTAATGACCGGCATCATTGTGCCACGGCCGATAGCCCTAGTCTCGACGTTGAGCCGAGAAGGTGTGGCGAACCTGGCGCCTTTCAGCTTTTTCTGCGGCGTAGGCTCTGTGCCGCCCACGGTGCTTTTCTGTCCTTCGCTGCGGCCCGCCGATTCGGTTGACGCAGGCAAGCGCAAAGACACGCTGCGCAACGTGGAAGAGACAGGCGAGTTCGTGATCAACGTAGTCAGCGACGCCATCTCCGAGGCAGCCAACGCAGCCTCAGCCGAGGTTCCGCCAGATGTGAGCGAGTTTCAGCTCTCTGGGCTGACTGAGGTTCCAAGCGAGGCCGTCCGACCGTCGCGCGTGGCCGAATCGCCCGCGCAGATGGAGTGCAAACTGCTGCAGGTCATCTACACCGGGCGCGAGCCGGGGAGCGGCGTCATCGTGCTGGGCGAGGTGGTGCGGTTTCACGTGCGCGAGGACCTGGTGGAGGATTTTCGCGTTGATCCGGCGGGTCTGGACGCCGTGGGCCGCATGGCCGGCAACACGTGGGTGCGGACGCGAGAGCGCATGGAGCTGATCCGGCCAAAGTGATAAAAACAGGGACTAGTCACCCCAGCGAGCAAAGACCGCCCGCCGGGGACCCCGACAGGGACCAGGGAATAGGGAATAAGCGGGCGCAGTGGCGCGGAAGTCTGATCAAGGGCTTCCCGCGTTACAGAGGCCGCGTGAATGCTCTAGAATTCCCTTTCATCGGGAAAGTGTATAGAAAAGGACAACGAATGCGCGTTTCGGAAAGCGATGGTCGGGAAAGTGTTGGCGGCGAGTTGCGGCGGACGGCGTGGTGGGTTGCGGCGGGGATTCTGATTGTGGTTGCGCCACTGCCGGGCTGTCACGCTTCCAATGCGAAAGGAGGCACGATGAATCTGACCACCACTAGTTTTGAGGGAAGCCAGATTCCGGCTAAGTTCACTTGTAGCGGGGCGGGAATTTCTCCGCAACTGGCCTGGAGCGCGATACCGGCCGGGACGATGAGTTTTGCTCTGATCGTCACCGACCCGGACGCGCCTGGCCGGACCTTTGTGCATTGGGTGCTTTACGATCTGCCTGTTGAGACGCGGGCGCTGGCAGAGGGTTTGCCGGACCAGGGACAGCTTGCGGATGGCTCGCGACAGGGACGCACAGATTTTGGTGAGATCGGTTATGGTGGTCCGTGTCCACCGCCGGGTTCGCTGCACCACTACCACTTCACGCTGTATGCGCTCGATGCAAAGTTGAATCTGCCGGTGGGCGCGACACGGGCGCAGGTTGAAGCAGCGATGCAAGGACATATTCTGGCGCGGGGGGAGTTGGTCGGTCTCTTTAAGCGGTAAGACGCGAATTGTAGAGCGTGTTTTGTTTAGCTATTTATCGTTGAGATGTATATCTGTGCTCTCCGACCCAGCACCTGCCTTGAGGTTCGTGCCATCCCACCCATTCGCAAGAAACGCGAATGGATGGGGCACCCGTAGTCTGTTAACGCTTGAATTGAAAATGCTCTAGCTTCATGTTTCTGTCATCTGCTGGCCCTTGGCTTCGCGTCCCAAAAGGGCCAGTCCGGCCAGCGTCAACGCTACCACCACTACGGTAATTGCCAGCACAGCGGGATAATTGCCGGTGCGCTCTGCGGCCAGCGCCTGCGCCTTGCCGTTCCATGAAGTGATGAGGCCGCCTAACTGGTAGGCGAGGCCCGGCGCAGTGGCGCGCACAGGAGCCGGCGACAACTCGGTGAGATAGGCCGGCACCACACCCCACGCTCCCTGCACCATAAATTGCATGAGCACCGCGCCGATGCCCAGCGTAAGCGCCGAGTGGCCGTAAGCGTAGAGCGGGATCACCGGAATGGCCAGCAACGCGGCTGTAACGATGGCCCGCTTGCGTCCCCACTTTTCAGATAGCGCACCAAAAACAATGCCGCCGGCGATGGAACCCAAACCGTAGAGCACGCCGATCAAGCCGACAATCTGCGGCGTGAGTTTAGCCTGAGTCGCGAGGAAGGTGGGATATACGTCTTGCGTGCCGTGCGAAAAGCTCATGAAGGCGGTCATCAGCAGCACAAGAAAAAGGAATGTGGGCAGGAAGGCCATCAGGCGCGCTAGATCCGCCGCTCTGGCGCCTGGAACAGCACTGGCGACGCGCGCCAACCGTTTGCGCTTCCCTTCCATCCATACCGGCGACTCTGCAACTCGCGCCTGCACATAAAAGACAAGCAGGGCGGGGGTCGCTCCCAGAATAAAAAGCCCGCGCCAGCCGATGGCATGGAAGAAGAGAGCGTAAATGGCTGCGGCAAGGATGGAGCCCAGCGCGTAACCCTCCTGCAAGATGCCACTGAATCCGCCGCGACCTTCGGCGGGCAGTGTCTCGAAGACCAACGCCGCGCCCACGCCCCACTCGCCGCCCATGGCCAGGCCAAAGATTGCGCGCAGCAAAAGAAGCGCGCCGAGCGAGGGCGCAAAGCCGCAGGCCAATTCAATCACTGAAAAGCTGAGGATGTTTACCATCAGCACCGGCCGGCGGCCATGGCGGTCGGCCAACGCGCCAAAGAGCACCGCGCCAACTGGTCTGAAAGCCTGGGTCAAGAAGATCGCACCCATCACTGCGGAAGGCTGGGTGTGGAAGTCCAGGGCAATCGCTTTAGTGCAAAAGACCAACAGAAAGAAGTCGAGCGAGTCCATCGTCCAGCCGAGGAAGCCAGCCACGAAGGTGTGACGCTGAGCGCGGGTGAGGCGGCGGATGTCTCCGAGGACGGACATTAACGGGAGGATACCAGAAGGCGAGCGCTGCGTTCCTTTCGTGGCGGGCAGGGCATAAAATCAAAATTATTTGTTGCAACGAATATATTTTCTGACGCATCCTATATGCACTACGGGGTTTCGCGTGGCAGGCATCGATGCTTGCCCGTCGCGGATCTGGCATGAGTGGTTTTTCTTCTCCAACTTCCCTGAGGGCCTCGCGGCCCAAGACAGAAAGGATTTGACTATGAAGCAGATGGCAGTATTGACAGGCATTCTGGCGCTGGCGGCTCCCCTTGCCCTGGCGCAAACCTCTGGGCTGACTTCTACATGGACCAGCGACCCCATGCACAGCGAGGTTGACTTCAACGTTTTGCACATGAGCGTCTCACACGTGCATGGGCGCATAGGCAACGTGGCCGCGAGCATTGTTTTCAGCGAGGATGACATTACCAAATCCACGGTGACAGCGACCATCGACGTGAACACGATTGATACCGGCGTGGCGGCTCGCGATACCGACCTTAAGTCAGCCGGATTCTTTGACGTAGCCAACTTTCCCACGGCGAGCTTTGCCAGCACCAGCGTAGTGAAGAACGGCAGCGGGCTAACAGTAACCGGCAACTTTACTTTGCACGGTATTACCAAACCGGTGGTGCTGACGGTGGAAGGCCCTAGCGAGCCTGTGACGGGCCGAGACAAAAAACCACACTCCGGCTTCACGGCCACCACGACCATCAGCCGCGGCGATTTTGGCATAGGCGCGAAGGTTCCGGCCGTCATGGTGGGCGACGCAGTGAAGCTGACCATCGAGTTGGAAGTTGTGAAGCAGTAAGTGGTTCGGAGGTTGCAAGTGGCAGGACTAAAGCTGGAAATTGCGCAGGAGCGCCCCTTTGCAAGCCTGGAGGAAGAGGCTCTGCTGAATCTGCTGCGCACCTCCGACTGCCTGAACCGTGCATTTCACTTGAAGACGCGTACTTGGGGCGTGACTTCGACGCAATATAACGTGCTGAGGATTCTGCGCGGGGCACAGCCGAACGGGCTGACCTGCGCGGCTATCGGTAGCCGAATGATCACCGCTGAGCCGGACATTACGCGGCTGCTCAAGCGGCTGAAGGCGCTGAAGCTCATTCGCCAGAAGCGCGACTCTCAGGATCGCCGAGTGGTCAGGACCGTGATCTCCGAGGCAGGGCTTGCATTGCTTGGCGAGATGGACCCGGCGATTCTTTCGCTTCCAGGGGAGCTGCTGGGGCATTTGGAGCGGGCGGAGTTGGAGGAACTGGTGCGGTTGTTGGAACTGGCCCGCAAGCGCAGCGAAGGGTCGTAGGGATAGAGCGTGTTCTGTTTAACTGCTTGCCGTGAAATGTACATCTGTGCTCTCCCACCCATTCGCAAAAGGCGCGAATGGATGGGGGCACCCAGTGTTCTGTTAACACTTAAATTGAAAATGCTCGGAGCGCAGGCTCGGGAGTATGAGACGGCGCAGCGCGGAGCAAGAATCCGCCTACTGACTAACCAGCTTCTGCGCCACCGATTCTTCATCTGAATCGGATTGAATAATCTTGTTGTGCAGGCAATAGAGAGCGAGCTCAAGCCGGTCGCTGACCCCCAGCTTGTCGTAGATTTTTCGCAGATAATTCTTGACCACCTGCTCGGTGGTACCCAACTGGAAGGCGATCTCCTTGTTGCGTTTGCCCTGCGTAATGCAGGTAATGATGGCCATTTCCTTGGGCGATAACCTTGGCTGGGTGCGGGGATTGACCAAGGCTGATGCCTGGGCGCGATAAGCCTCGATGACCCAACTGACCGATTGATTGTCGATCCAGGTTTCTCCGGCGGCGATGCGGCGAACACAGCGAACCAGCAGGTCGGGCGAGATGGAGCGGCTGACGATGCCGCGAACGCCGCGGCGATAAAGCTCGACGGTCTGGCTCTCGTCGGCGGCCACAGCCTGGACGATGAGCTTTACGTCTGGGGCTACGCGCAGCAGATCAGGAATGGCGTTGGCCGTGCCCGTCAACAGGCTGCCTTCAAGTAGCACAATATCAGTTGGATAGCGCTCAATAGCTGAGCGCAGATTCTCCAGAGAATCGGCCTGGGCGACCACGCGCAGATCGTCCTCAAGCGCGAAAACCTTGCGAATACCGACGCGGTAAATCGCTTGGGAATCGGCGAGGATTACCCGTATGGTGCCCGGTTTGACCGGAGCGCCGTGAACTTCGCCATCGGGAGAGTCGTCCAATTGATCCATCATTCGTTCTTGCCAAGCCAGAAAGTGGTTTTTGCCGGCCCGCTCCAGCTGTCACTGCTCTGCGAATTGGTAATCGTCGATAGTGGCGGCAGCCAAATAGTTACTTTGGTTCTTGGAGCAGCGTACCACACGTCCCCGGCATTCAACCAGTACATCATGTGGCGTACCCAAAACTGCACCTGGCATTCGCAAGGAAAAGTGGATCTCTTGACCTGAATGGACTGAGCTTTCCATCTCAAAAGCGACCCCGCTGGCCGAAACATCCCTGGTAAGCGCGGCAATACCGTCCTTGCCGACCGACAACACAACCGGCAATTTCAGCGGGAATCGCACCGCACAGCGCACTTCCTGCCGCTGAGCTGCTTTTCGGGAAGAAGCAGGCGAGGATCGTACTGTGGACTTTGGAGTTTCCATAAGCGACATCCTGCCCAAATGGGCTACACACACTCTACGCGAGATTCGTTGTAACTCACATGGCACCAAAGTTTCCAAGAAGGTAACCGATTTTTAACCGATTCCCATGGGTGGCGGGAAAAGGGCGTTACATTAAGGTGTTCCTGAGAGCTTTCTAAAGGGAGTCTCGAACAACAACCTGGCGACCTCGATGGAGGCGTGCTGGCACGGCGATGCAAGACCGTGCAACGCGGAATGAATTGGAAAGAACGCGCCGGGAGGAATAAAGTGGACTGTTACCGGTATTGCGGGGGGAAAAAGTGGAATACCGAGTATTGACAGTGAACAGGGAGTTCGGCAGCGGTGGCGGGCGCATTGCGCAAACCATCGCGGAGTGGCTCGGCTGGAAATTGCTGGACCGTGACATTATTGACGCCATCGCTTATGCGGCCCATGTGGATTCGAATGTGGTGCGCCACTACGATGAGCATGTGGATTCGTGGCTGCGGCGCATCAACCAACAGGCCATGCGCTCAGCGGCTTTGGCCGCCGGGCTGGAGCTTGGCGAGAACTCCGTCTTCGATGCGCAGGAGATGGTGAAGATCTCGCAGAAGATTATCGAAGAGGCGCACAACGAGGGCAACTGCGTGATTGTCGGCCGCGGCTCGCAGTGCGTGCTGCAACACAAGTCCGACGTGTATCACGTCTTTGTCTATGCAACGTGCCAGGAGCGCGTGGCGCGCCTGCGTTGCCGGCTCGAAAAGGGCGTCGGCATTGAACAGCGCATGCGCACCGTGGATGAAGAGCGCGCCAAGTATCTGCAACAGTACTTCGGCAAGTACTGGCTCAACCCTCACCTCTACGACCTGATGATCAGCTCGAATGCGGACGAAGACTCGACCGCGCGAACGATTCTGTATGCGATGACCGGAAGGGCGTAAGCGGTGGTTCCCAGGTCCGAGAATCCGGACCTGGGGCACCCGGTTTTATCCAATGGTTCCGCAGCCTTCTATTTCACCGGCGATACATCCCAGTTGAAACTCGGCCCGACAGATAAAAATTCTTGAAAGCAATTCAGTTTCGGGCATAATACGTGCGTGGCCGTCTCAAACCCATCCGCGCTTATTGACAAGCTGATCGCAGGCCTTGCGGACTGGCGCGGCAAAACGCTTGCCAATCTGCGCAAAATTATTTTGGATGCCGACCCTGAGATCGTCGAGGAATGGAAATGGATGGGCTCTCCGTGCTGGTCTCACGACGGACTTATCTGCGTGGCCAACGCCCACAAGGATAAGGTGAAGGTGACCTTTGCTCAGGGCGCAAGCCTGCCAGATCCGGACAAGCTTTTCAACAACGGACTTGGAGGCAATAAGTGGCGAGCGATTGACCTGAAAGAGGGCGACAAAATCAATGCGAGCGCCCTGAAAAATATGATCCGTGATGCCGTGGATTGCAATCGCGCCCTGCGGAAGGCGAAAGCTCGCGGGATTCGGCCTAAGGTACATAAAAAACAGGAAACGCCCTCTGGCAGCCGCAGGAACGTGGCAAAGTAAAGACCTTGCGCGTTCGCAATCAACAATCTTTTGTGCATTGGACCTGCGAAGCCCTGCGCTTGGCGCAGACCAGGGAGAGCAGGACAATCGCATGAGCGATGTCTTGATGACAATTTTGCCATTTGCACCGCCCCTACAGGGCTGAAATGCAATTCTGGCCTCCTTCCCCACGCTGAAGCGCGGGGCTAGCAACCGTTGCTCCTCCGGCGCAATGAAAAATCGGTACCGGGCCCATCAACAGGATGGATCTATGCGAATGCCCTGCCAGGGAGAGCCACAGCCGTACACAAAGAGCAGAATAGAGGGTAGCGAATTTCGGTCATCCGGGCAGCTTGCGCGGGGCCGGATGAGGAGAAATTTGAAAATCAACGGGACCGCGACGAAAGTTGTTGCACTAAACGGTAGCGCCCGCAAAGGCGGAAATACAGCCATACTACTGCGCTATGTTTTGAATGAACTTGAAAAAGAAGGCATCGAAACCGAACTCATTGAATTGAGCGGAAAGAAGATCCACGGCTGCCTGGCCTGCCGCAAGTGTTCCGCAAACAAGAACCGGAGATGCGCCCAAACCGGCGATATGGGCAATGAGCTGATCGAGAAGATGGAACAGGCGGACGGTATTCTTCTCGGTTCGCCGACCTATGTGGCCGACATTTCACCTGAAATCAAGGCACTGATGGACCGCGCCTGCCTGGTTTCCAAGGCCAATGGCGGCATCTTCCGCCGCAAGGTGGGCGCTGCGGTGGTGGCAGTGCGCCGCGCCGGGGCGATTCACGCCTTCGATGCCCTGGACCATTTTTTTCTGATCAGCGAAATGATCGTTCCCGGCTCTTCGTACTGGAATATCGGCTTCGGTCTTGAGCCCGGCGATGTTGAGAGGGACGCTGAGGCCATTCAGACCATGAAGACACTGGGCCAGAACATGGCCTGGCTGCTGAAGAAGATCAAGGGCTAGAGCGGTTCCACAATTAGCGTGCCGTTTTTGGCATCGAGCAGGGTGTCATTTTCTTGAGAAAAATGCCACTTGAGAGCGGTGGTTTCGGGGTGCAGAAATTGTGGAACCGCTGTGCTGGTGAGCAAAACAAGGCATACTGTTCGCTCATCTCGAATGAGACTATCCTTTCTAGCAGGAACTTCCGCTGCCGCCCCAACGACGAAGATCTGTCGTTGGGGGCCCCGGGTCAGCGGCTGTTCTTACCAGGGTAGCCGAGGCGGACACATGCGAGCTGCCCTGCTTGTCTCAGAGCGCCATCCCAGCGCCGCTGGGGATTTTCCGCCAAGCCGGAAGGGACTCATCTGTGACCTTGCACGGCAGATTTGCAGATGGAGCGCCCTCCCTTGAAAAAGGAGATATCCATGGAAGCAAACAAAACCGACCCCGCAATAGAAAATGACGTTCTGCATTTGGGCAGCCAGAGCAAGCTGTCCCCCGAAGAGATTGCCAAAGCCCTGGCACACCACAAACGGCACCATAGCGGGGACCAGCCGCAGCAGGCGGCAGCGAAGCTAGCTGGCGGCAAGAAGGGCAAGGGCGGCAAATAGGACTTTGTGGTGCCCCACCCTTCCGCAAAGTGCGCGGAAGGATGGGGCACCCGTAGAGTATTCGCACTCCCGGCAAATGTTCTAGCTGACCGCGGAGGCCGCAAGCGTCTGCAATTGGGCCAGGTGGTTGAGGTCGTGGCCGGCCATGGTGTCGACAATGGTTCGGAAGGTCATTGGGCCGCGCTCGGGATGGGTGACCGGTCTGTTGGCTGCGGCGGGAAGTGCGCCTGCAATCAGCAGGAGATTCCATTTGCGGAATGCGGAAAAAGTCGCCAGGGCCTCGTCGGCACTGATGGCGGGATACGTTTCAGCCCACTTCTCCTGGTCGAAGGGCTGGATGGTTGGCGCGTCCTCGGCCAGCGTCTGGCGCAAACGGAAGCCGAAGACCAGTTCGCAATCGGCCAAATGACAGAGGATTTCTGCAGGGCTCCATTTGCCGGGAGCGGGACGGACGGCGGTCTTTTCTGGGCCGATGGCTTCAATGAGCGCGCGGAGCTGCTCAGTGGTCGATGCGAGGATGGCCTCCGGCGGCCTGCCATCCAGATATTTTTCATAGGGGTTGAGAGAACTCATGGGAATTACCTCCCTGGGGAATCGACTGCGCCAATCATAACAAGGGCCGGTGTTCGCGGCGGAAGGAAGGTAATTTGCCTCAAACGGCCACTATCGGCGATACTTAGGTGTTGTGTCTTGCGGCCGGGTGAAATCACCTGGCTCCTCGTTGGCTGGCGCGTCCGTGCCGGCCCGGAAAGACCCCCAAGAACGCCAGGGTCCCCGCGGACAGGTCTTCGTCCGTGGGGTGGTGAATTGCAACGAAGCTGAGGAAGTCGAAAGGAACCGTATCGCCGTGGTGATGATTCGTTTGGCGCGTTTTGGCGCCCGCAAGCAGCCCTACTACCGTATCGTGGTCATTGAAAAAGACCGCGCTCGCAATGGCCGTTCGATTGAGGTCGTCGGCACTTACAACCCCCGTACCAACCCGGCTACTGTCGATCTGAAGGTCGAGCGCGTCGCCTATTGGCGCGGCGTTGGCGCGCAGTTGTCGCCCAGGGTGGAGAAGCTGGTGGCCAAATACCAGGCGCCCGCGGCTCCCGAAACCGCAGCCGCCTGATTTTTTGCGCCACTCCTGACGGCGCGCGGGCATTTTTGAGCCGGCGCGCATAGAATTGCTGACGGCGATGGGTGTGTGCTGCTAAGATGCGCGCACCGATACAAGTCTCAGGTTTGGGGCCTCCAATTTGTTTTCGCCAATTCTTGAACGCATCGGTCAGGGGCAAGATCATGACCCAAAACGATATGGTCGAAGTAGAAGAGCTGGTTCGCGAGATTGCGCGGGCCTTGGTGGATGAGCCGTCAGCCGTTGAAGTGGAGAGCGTGGGCCGCGACGAAAACACGGTTCTCAAACTCCGCGTGGCGCCGACGGACGTGGGCAAGGTGATCGGCAAACAAGGCCGCACCGCTCGCTCGATGCGCACCATTCTGGGCGCTGTCAGCATGAAGGTGCATCACCGCTATACGCTCGACATTCTGGAAGAAGACGAAGCCTGAGGTGGCCGCTGGCGAAGCGTCCGGCCCCCTTCGGGAGGCAAAGATGACCGCGCCGAAAGACGCTGAAGACTGGGTCTGGCTGGCGCGGATTCGCCATCCGCAGGGCCGCAAAGGCGAAGTCTTCGCCGAGATTCTTACCGATTTCCCGGAAAAATTTGCAGACAGAAAGCGGCTTTGGCTGCTGGCCGACGCCAGCGCCTCTGCACGCCCAGCGATGACTGCTGCGCCTCGTGAGGTTGAATTGATGGCGCATTGGCTGCACAAAGGCGGCATCGTGCTGCACTTTGCGGGGGTGGACTCGATTTCGGCTGCCGAGACACTGAAAGGGCTGATCGTCGCCGTTCCGCAAGCTGAGCGGGCCGCTCTTGCAGAGGATGAGGTTTATACAGGCGACCTGATCGGTTGCATGCTGGTGGATGCGGCCGGAGCTGGACCGGTAACCGTCGGTGAAATCGAGGGCGTGGACCGGACGGCTGGGCCGGTGACGCTGCTGGTGGTACGCGGCGTGGCGGGCGAAGTGCTCATTCCTTTTGCCAAGAGCTACTTGCGAAACATCGACCTGAAAGCCAAACGGGTGGAAATGGCACTGCCCGAGGGGCTGGTTGATTTGAATGCGCCGGGAAAAGAGCTTTAGATTTCTATTTGGATTCCGATCGGATCGCCTCTAATAGCCTTTTATCTTCCTTGCTGAGCGTGGCGCCCTCCAGCAAATCCGGGCGATTGGCGAGGGTTTTGCGCAATTGCTGCTCGCGGCGCCAGCGGCGAATTTCGGCGTGGTCACCATTGAGCAAGGTCGTGGGGACACTCAGGCCGCCGAAATCTGCGGGGCGGGTGTAGTGGGGATAGTCCAGCAGGCCGCCTGCGCCGTGCTGTGAGCGCGGGACGCCATCCTCGGCTACGGCAATCTCTGCATCGGCCACGCCAAAGCTTTCAAATTCGCCTGAAGCCTCGTTGCCCAGCACTCCGGGCAGCAGGCGCATGGTCGCGTCAATCACCACGGCTGCCGCCAGTTCGCCACCGCTCAGCACATAATCGCCGATGGAAAGCTCCATGTCGCAATAGAGCTGATTGATGCGCTCGTCCACACCTTCATAGCGGCCGCAGATCAGCACTACACGCTCCTCGGTGGCTAGTTCCCGAGCTAATGCCTGGGTGAAGGGCCGGCCTTGGGCCGAGAGCAGAATCACGCGCGGGTGTGGGACTGGTGAGGAGCTTTTGGGTGTGTTTCCCTCAGGGGCTAAAGCCCTCGGATGGACG
Source organism: Occallatibacter sp. (assembly GCA_049520075.1). Taxonomy (GTDB): domain Bacteria; phylum Acidobacteriota; class Terriglobia; order Terriglobales; family Acidobacteriaceae; genus Telmatobacter. Next base: position 31,187 of record JBEKQD010000047.1, read on the forward strand.
GCGCCATCAATGTACGGGCTAAAGCCCGTACCCTTCAAAAGTTCCCCACTCTTCATGCGGTCCGCCTTCGGCTGAATGCCCAGTGAAGCAAACGCTTCGGCGAGCGGCTCAGGCTTGAGCACCATCCCTTCGCCGCCGCCAAAAGGGCGGTCGTCCACAGTGCGGTGACGGTCGTGAGTGAAGGCGCGCAGATCGTGCACCTTCACGGTCACCAGTTCCTCGGCCAACGCGCGGCGCAGGATTCCGTTTTCGAAGAAGCTGACAAAGAAGTCGGGAAAGATGGTGACGATCTCGAAGCGCATACTCCTTGATGATATAGGCAAAAATTTCCGCGCTTGCGGCGCTCGAGTGTGTTCTACTTTTGCCAACTGTTATGGCAGACATTGAATCGTTGCTAAATCGCTGGCAAACGGCCGGCGTCCTGGATGCGGAGACGGCTGGCCGCATTCGCGCCCATGAAGCTGCGCAAAAGAAACCGGCAGGGTTGCGCTGGCAGGTGATCGTCGTGCTGATTCTTGGGGCGATTCTGCTGGCCTGCGGCGTGGCGCTGTTTGTCTCGGCGCACTGGGACCAGCTCGGCCCATTCGAGCGGCTTGCCGTGGTGCTGGCGATGGTGAGCGTCTTTCACCTTGGCGGAGGCTGGGCGCGGGAGCGTTTTCACGGGCTTTCAACGGCTCTGCACGCCGTTGGAACCATCTCCACCGGTGCGGCCATCGCGCTGGTGGGGCAAATATTCAACATTGAGGAGCATTGGCCGGCAGCAGTGCTGATGTGGGCGCTGGCCGCGCTGGCCGGTTGGGCGCTGCTCCACGACGAGGCGCAGCAGACGCTGGCGCTGCTGCTCGTTCCCGCGTGGATCCTTTCGGAGTTTTCGTATGCCGCCGAGGGCTATGTCGGAGAGAAAGTTTATTTCGGCCGGTTTGTTGTCGTTTGGGCGGTTCTTTACCTGACGCTTTTCATTGGCTCGAAGCGCAGAATTACCCAGGGGATCCTCTTCGCAGTCGGAGCGGTTGCCTCTGTCGTCGGAGTTGTCGCTCTTTTGTTGGATAGATGGAGTCCGTGGGGGAGCCAGACCCTTTTGCCTCTTGGGCTCCGGACGTGGGTGCTGCCACTTCTCTTTGCGGTCTTCAAATTCAAGAAGAGCATGGTTCCAGTTCTCGTGGCGGTTGGCTTTTCGCTGGTGTTGCCTTGGTGCATAAGGGGCTGGGCGGAGCAATGGGTGAATGGACCATTTGATCGTGCCGCGCCGAATCTCGCCGCTCACGCGCTGGTTGCGGCCTTCTGCGTCTTTATTATTTGGTGGGGCGTGCGACAGACCTCCCAGGCGCTAGTCAACCTGGGCATACTGGGCTTTGCTCTCGCGGTCGGCTGGTTCTACTTCAGCGACATCATGGATAAACTTGACCGCTCGCTCGGGCTGATCGGGCTGGGGATTCTCTTTCTGGCCGGCGGATGGGCGCTGGAAAAATGGCGGCGAAAACTCGTGACCGGCATGGGGAAATCGGAGATTTCCGCCATGAATTCTGAGGAGGCAAAATGAAGATCTCAAAATCCTCCATCGTTTTGCTTGTGATCCAGTTGGCTCTGGTCTCGTCGATAGCAGCCAAATATTTCTATCAGCGCTCGACTTGCCCGAAGGCCTGGACGCGAGCTGCAGCCTATGACCCGAACCTGGTGATGCGTGGCCGCTATTTGAGCCTGCGGCTCACTGTAGACGGCTGCCAGAGCACGCTGCCGTCTGCTCTGCGCGCCACCTTTCCGCGGAACGCTGACGGCACGACAAAGCCAACCGGGTATACGGTCAACGAAGATCATCTCCCCATTTCATTCCGCGCCAATCTCAAGGTGGAAAAGAGCAGACTGCTGGCCATACGGATTCCCGAAGCCGATTTGCGCTCAAAGGGAGTCGATGTGATAGCGCTGGCCGGGTCGGCCTGCAATGACCTGTACATCGACGAGCCGGTGGACTTTTACATTGCCGAGCACGCAGCGGATCTGACTGCACTCAGGCAGGGCCAAGAGCTTTGGATGGAAGTAACGGTGCCGCCGAAGGGACCGCCGCGGCCGCTTCAATTGGCGCTGAAAGACAATGGCGCGTGGAAGCCGCTGGCGTTCCAGTAGGAATCTTGTTTTTGGCAGGCAGTACATTCTGCATGAGGGAATTTGAGATGAATTTGGTGCAAAGAGTCATGTCACGGCTTGGAATGCTGCTGCTGGCAATTTGCAGAGTCGCATACTGCTGGATGTTTCTTATATTTTCATGGCCGGGACCCTATGTGGCTTACACGAACATTCTGAGGATGGAGCGACTACATAGAGTTGAAATAGCGGGTATTTATAGCAACGTGCTCATTGCCGCCTATTCTATCGTCTTGGGCATTACATCGTGGATGATCTTTATAGGCAAGCCCGCGTCAAAGCGTTGGGCGATTGCGGCAAATCTCATTATTATCTTTCCCTTTGTCCCGGCGATAATAACAGGGCATTGGCGAGGCGTTTTGAAGTCGGAACTTCAATGGTGGCCAGCCGTATTATTTGGGATCTTTGGAATTGTCATCTTTTGCATCCCGTATCGCGGGTTGCGACTTAAGTCGCGGATTCCGGTGGAGTGATTCTTAAAAAATGCGCTTTGGGTGCCTAATACAGTGGTGGAAAGCATGCCTCCGGGGCTAAAGCCCGCATTGATTCCCTAGCTTTATGCGGGGGTTGAAACCCCCGCCTCCCTCCGTTTTGAGTTCTTTCGCAGCTTGCGAAGCCGTGCCCTGACACTTCTTGCGTCCGTAAATGCTGGCATCCGCGGAAGCGGACATCGTGCTATCCCACCCATTCCGCAAAAGACGCGGAATGGATGGGGCACCCAAATTCTTAGTGGAACCTCCAAATTTTTAGTGGGGGACCAAATTTTTTCGCAGGGGAGGAACCGACCGTTACCGCGCTTTGAAGGGGCGGGCGGCAGCGGGCTGATCGGCTCCGGCCTGGCCGGCCTTGATGTCGGCTACGAAAAAATTCTCGCCGCGTGTGGGACTGCCGGAGAGACGGCGCAGCATTGCCAACTGGCCCACATGGGTGAGCGCATCGGCAATTGGACCCTGAAAAAGCTGTTCGGGCGCGGCATGGAGAGGCGCATCGGAGGCGAGGAAAGCGTCGAGGGCTTGCAGCGACTGAAAGAAGCGGCTCTGTTCTTCGGCCCACTGGCGCGGCTGTGTGGCCTGCCAGCGCTCCTGCCCAATGGCCGTGGTCAGAGCCCAGTCAAAGAGGTCGCCCATGTGGGCCAGGATCTGCACGGGAAGGCGGCCAGCGCCGTCAAATCCGGCAAAGTGATCAGGCGCACCATCCAGAGCACGTGCGGTCCGGTAAGCAACGGTAGCGAGCGTGTGGCGAAGCAATTCGCGTTTCTCATCCATACGGGAAACTATAACGCAAGCGCCAGGCTGGGAGGAATATCCTTGATTCCCCACTATTCATTGCGCTAACATATCTTTATTAACTGCCCTTGGTCTGAATCCCGAAAGGCCTCAGATTGGGTTATTTACTCCTAGTGCTACGAAGAATTTCTAAATAGAAGGCAGGGAATATTTCCCGCCCGCTCCGAGAGTCAGCAGGCTTAGCAGCTCTCGAGATCAAAAGCAGGAGAAAAACTATGACACCAATTGAACGGCAATCCGTCGGATGCTATTCAGATTCAGACAGCAACGGCACAATTTACTGCGTGCAACACCCGGATCGGCCCGCGATCAGGAGAACGATGGAGTCGCCAATCAGGAATTCATCAGCATACAATCAAAGTTTTGATTGGTGGGTCTGCCCTGAAACCGGGATACGGCTGAACGCTGCTTTTTAACCACGTGATGAAGAAATCAGTCGTACTGCTAGAAGCGTATGGGCAAGACCTCAGGTCTTGCCCATCCAAACCTCATCGTTCGGCTCTATCCGAACGTTGCGCATGAGTGGCTTCTGCCTTTGTCCTAAATTTGGATGCTTGCCGTCTGCCAAGCAGGCGCAAACCCTCTCTTTTGTAGTAAACTGAAAGTTCTGAGTCCAAAAGCAGGAAAATCCAATGTCCATTCATCCCGTAATGCAGCGCTTGGCCGACAAGCTCAAGCGTACCGACCTCCCGGAGTTTGTCCCCGGCGACCAGATTCGCGTCCAAGTGAAGATCAAGGAAGGCGATAAGGAACGCTTGCAGGCCTTTGAAGGCCTGGTCATCGCCATCAACAAAGGCCCACAGGGCACGTTTACCGTGCGCAAGATGAGCTTTGGCCAGGGCGTGGAGCGCATCTTCCCGTTCAACTCCAAGGTCATCGAGAAGATCGAGAAGGTTCGCAGCTACAAGGTGCGCCGCGCCAAGCTGTTCTACCTCCGCGAACTTCGCGGCAAGGCTGCACGCCTGAAGGAAGTGGGCCGCGCTGTAGCGCAGGCCTGAGCCATCGTTACATTCGTTCACAAACAGCCCCGGCTTTGGCCGGGGTTGTTTTTTGAGGGGGCTTGCAGTGTATCCTGCCCTGACAAAATGCAGGTCCACTTCGGCTACGCTCAGTGCAGGCTTTCGACTACCCCTTCGCTTCGCTCAGGGTCCGCTCAGGATGACAGTCAGTAGTGGGCGCCCGACTGCTAGCTGTAAGCTGTAAAGGTGCCGATGAATACGACCGAACCAGTCCGCCCTCATACTTTCGAAGAGACGCTTCTGAGCGCTCGCCGCACCATGGTGTTAAGCGAGATTCTCAAGCTGGCCGTGGACAGCTTTCGTTCGAGCAAGGTCCGCTTTGCGCTCACCGCGCTGGGCATGGTCATCGGCACCGCTTCGGTGATTCTGGTAGTGACGATTGGGCTGACCGGCAAGCAATTCATCATTCAGGAGCTGCAGAAGCTGGAGACCAACTCAGTAGAGCTGGAGTACAGCGGCGGCGGCGCAATGGGCGCCGAGCACACGGCCTTCAACGACTACCTGACACGCGACGATGAGAAGGCTGTGCTGGCGCAGTTGCCCAACGTGATGTACTCCTCGCCAATCATGTCGATGCACACGCCCATCAGCTTTGGCCGGGGCGTGGTGAAGGACACGCTGGTTCTGGGCGTGAGTCCGCAGTACAAGTTCATTCGCAACCTGATCACGCCTGACGGCCGGTTTCTGGACGACACCGACGACATAGCACATATCAAGTGCGCCGTAATCAGTGAAAAATTCGCTCATGACAAGTTCGGCAGCTCGGACGCGGCCATTGGCCAGAGCTTCGAGATCAGCGGCATTCCTTTTACGGTTGTCGGGGTCTTCAAGGAGAGCGTAGACGACATGGGCGTATCGGAGATCGAGGACCAGACGATCCTGATTCCCTATTCCGTGGCTCGCTATTTCACCGGAACCGAAAATGTGAACCAGATTTACTTTTCCATGCGCAGCATGGAAGAGGTTCCCGATGCCGCCGTGGAGATCAAGCGCATCGTGCAGGCTCGCCACCGGCCTGGCTCGGTTTACACAGCACAGACTCTCAAAGAAGTTCTGACGACGGCGGCGAGGGTTGCCGATATTTTGACCGCAGTGTTGTTCCTTGTTTCCGCCGTCACGCTGATGGTAGGCGGGGTGGGCATCATGAATATCATGCTGGCCAATGTGCGCGCGCGCACGCGTGAGATCGGTATTCGCAAAGCGCTGGGCGCCACCAGCCGGGAGATCAAGCTGCAATTTCTGGCCGAGGCGGTGATCATCTCGCTGATTGGCGGCATCGTGGGCATATTCGTAGGCCTGTCAGTGCCTCTGTCGGTACGCTTCTTCACGGATTATGATCTGCCGATCTCCAGCTGGTCCGTGGCAATCGCACTGGCCGCGGCCACCTCGGTGGGCGTCTTTTTCGGCACTGTACCGGCGACTCGCGCGGCTCAGTTGGACCCGGTTGAGGCGTTGAGAGATGAAGGGTAGAGGGCGGATGACGGACGGCGACGAGCCGCCGAAGCAAGGCCCGAATCTCGTTCTGCTCTATGGATTGGTGGTTCTCGCGCTGCTCACGGCCATCGGCTTTGCCCTGCTGATCGTGTTGCCCTTCTATCACAGGCGATAGCACGTTCCGCGACCAAGCCATATGCGACGTTTTTAAGCGCCTGTGGGGCCTGTATCCGTGAATCGCCATCCACGCCGCCATTGTTAATCCAACCTTATTTTGATTCGTGTATACTGCGTGCAGTTAATCGAGCCCTTACAATTTTGCCGGAAGCAGATTGCGCACGATTTGGAAACGCCAGGAGGCAGGCGTGCTCTCGCCGGTAGCTGATCGACTTCGGAAAGAGAGCTATGCCTCAGGCACTATACCAAGAAAGTGCAGCCGTAGCGCTACACGCGCCGTCTCGCCTTTCCGGCTATAAATGGGTTCCGTTTGTAGTTTGGATCTTGGCCTTTGCGGCAATTCCCGTCTGGAATGCCGTGGATCCGGGAAATGGATGGGATGCAAAGGTTATCGTCAACGCCATTCACTCCCTGCAAGCCGGACATGATCCTTACGCAGATGGAATGGCGATTGCCAAGGTATTTCACGACCAACTGGCGCTTCATCCTTTGGCTTCACCGCCGTACTTTTACGTTTACTCGCCGCTCACGCTGCCGTTGCTGCGACTAGTCGGCTCACTGCCTCCGATGCTCTACATCTTCGGATACTGGCTGATCTATGCTGCCGGAGTGCTTGCCCAGATTTGGGTTGGAATGCAGGCGGCGGAACCCGAGGAGCGGCGGTATTTCGCATTTTTAGCTCCCGCGGCAGCCTTTTTCCCGGGCCTTCTTCAGCACGACGCCGTCATGAGCGGCAACCTCGCCTTCATTCTTTACGGGCTGATTTTTTTGGCGGCCTTGCTGGGTTGGCGGCGTGGCCGGTGGCGTTGGTTCTACGTTGCAGTGCTGATTGCCTCCTGCTTCAAAGCCCCCTACTTGAGTCTCTTGGCGATTCCTGTTCTCTCGGCCCGAAGGCAATGGATTCCAGCGGGCATTACCGGAGCCACCGGCGTAGCTCTCTTCGGCGCGCAACTCTGGATCTGGCCCTCCTATTTTCACAATTATCTTCGCGCGCTTGAACTGATCTTCAGCTATGACCACGGATTCGGCGTTGGTCCAGCAGGACTTATAAGTTGTTCCCTGTTGAACGCAGGGTTGCCATACGCGGCCGGAACAATCTTTTATTTCTTTTTTGCGATCATGTTATTCGGTCTTCTGCTCTATCTGTCCCGTCAGTTTCTTGCTGGAGAATTCTCGCTGGAGCGATGGATTCCGGTGATGATTACAGGTGTTTTTCTCCTGAGTCCGCGCATTCAGGAATATGATGTCGCCCCTCTTGCTCTATTTATGGCATTAATTCTCTGGAGAACGGTCTCTTCGTTTACCGGCGCCGCGTGGGCAATTGCTTTCTGCTCTCTCTTCTTTGTCGTGGCCAATGCCGTAGTCATTTATATCAACAGCTTCGACATTGCCGACTATTACTGGAACCACATCGAATGTTTTCTGCTGGTCGGGACCTTTGCCGCAGGTTCGTGGAATCTACTGTGGCAAACCAGCCTGTCCCGCAATCAGCTTCGGAATCCCATCCACAATCCTGTAGACGTGGTTGCAATCCTTGCAGACTAGCCCCGCCTCTTCAAGGCACAGAGCACCAAGGCAGGCGGGACATGCCAGTTGAGCCAGCACTGTAGGGTCGAATGCAGGAATCGGTCTGGAATTGGCGGGCATTAGGCTTTACTGAATGGTGGCGTCGGGGTCGGCGGGAGCGCTTTGACTGGCCGTGGTGCTGACCACATGGCTGCCTCGCTCGGGGATCGCGAATTCGGCTTCAATGCGTTGAATGGTGCCCGCCTTGGCGGACTCGTAGGCCACACGAATGCCGTTATAGATGGCGCGATCGTTGGAGGAACCGTGGCCGATGATGCAGACTCCGCGCACGCCGAGCAGCGGCGCGCCGCCGTATTCTCTGTAATCCAGACGGTGGCGGAATTCGTTAAAGGCGCGGCGAGAAAGCAGCGCGCCCACCTGCGCGGTGACAGTGCTTTTCAGAGACTCGCGCAGCACATCGCGCACAAATCGGCCCACGCCTTCGCTGGTCTTGAGCGCCACATTGCCCACAAAACCGTCGCAGACAATTACGTCCGCCAAGCCTGAGAAGATGTCGCGGCCCTCGACGTTGCCTATGAAGCGGATGGGCAGCGCCTTGAGCAGCGGAAACGCCTCGCGGGTGAGGTCGTTGCCCTTGCTTTCTTCTTCGCCGATGGAGAGCAGGCCCACGCGCGGCGACTCAATTTTGAGTACGCTGCGAGCATAAATCTCGCCCATCACGGCAAACTGCGCCAGGTTGTGCGCCTTGCAATCCACGTTGGCGCCCACATCGAGCAGCACGCATGGATTGCCTGTGGAACTGGGCATGGGAGTTGCAAGCGCCGGCCTGTCAACGCCAGGCATTGCACCCAACACCATCTTGGCCGTGGCCATGGCCGCGCCTGTGTTGCCGGCAGTGACAAAACCCGATGCTTTGCCCTCGCGCACCAGTTTGAGCCCCACGCGAATGGAACTGTCCTTCTTGGTGCGGACCGCGTGCACCGCCTTCTCTTCCATGCCAATACGTTCCGATGCATGGTGGATGACGATAGGCAAGTCTTCGTTTTCGAGGTATTCGTCCAGAAGGTCGTGCAGCTCCGCCTCAGGCCCAATCAGATGGACCCGGACGGGCAGAGCCTTGCAGGCAAGGATGGCCCCGCGAATCTCCGCCTCGGGAGCTTTGTCAGTACCTACGGCGTCAAGCGCAATATCAATGAGCATGGGCGCGGAAGGCTACTTTTCTGCTTCCTTGACAACGATCACGGCACGGCCCTTGTACTCGCCGCACTTGGGGCAGGCGCGATGGGGCAGCTTCTTCTCATGGCAGGCTGGGCACTCGGAAACGCCCACGGCGGTCAGAAAGTCGTGAGAGCGGCGAAGTGCGGTGCGGCGCGTTGAGTGGCGCCTTTTCGGATTAGGCATGGTAAAAAATTCCTTTCATTTCTAAGCTCGCTTCAAGCCATCCCTGTCGTTCCCGGCCAATCTCAGGCCGTGCGAGGGCTTGCTTGCCTTGCGGCACGAGCTTGGGCTCCCTCAAATTATCCAGATATCATCCAGATGTTCGCTGGGGGCTGATTTCCTTGGACTCGATCCGGCCACGGAGACCGGCCAGCGCTTGCCAGCGGGGGTCGCTCGGACCCTCATCGCATTTGCAGGCCTGGCTGTTGCGGTTTTCACCGCAGCGCGGGCAAAGTCCTCTGCAGTCCGGCTTGCACAGTGTTTTGACGGGCAGGGACAAGAGTACCTGCTCGCGCAGCACATCTTCAAGCGCAAGGCTGTCTCCTTGATAATAACCGATTTCGGTCTCCGGCGCAGTAATGGAGCGTTCGGTGGCTTCAGAATCCGCCGCCACGGGGCGGAAGATCAAGTCGAAATCGGCGGCCAGGGGAATCTCGACCGGCTCGACGCAGCGGGCGCAGGGAACCTGAAAGTTGCCGGAAAAATGGCCCTTGAGCCGGATGTCGGCCACGATGTCCCTGGGACCCCGGTGCTCGTGAAGCACCTCGGCGTGGCCTGAAGCAGCCAGCGGCCCGTGCTGCTCAGTCTCTTGGGTAAAATCGACCTCGCCCGGCGCCAGTTCCAGGTCAAAGTCGATGGGCTCCCGTTCCAGTTCGCTAACCTTGAATTCCATAATATGAGCGTACGGCTCAAGCGCGAGGCAGTCAATGCGTTGCCCGTCGGCGCGCCCATTTCCGGGGCTGGTTTCACCAGATCGCATTATTCTAAAGACAATTCGGCCAGCAGCAGCGGCCGCGCAGGGAGGAATGCATGGAAATAAGGGACCAATCTAAGATGAACGCGTCTCCACTGCAGATTCGTCTGGCGACGGATGCCGATAGAGCGCAACTGGTTCCGATGATAAACTCCGCTTTTACAGTTGAGGGCTTTATCGAGGGCACACGCACCGACGATGAGCGCCTGGCAGCCATGATGCAAAAGGGCGACATTCTTGTGTTGGAGGACGCCGCAGGAAATCTGCTTGGCTGTATTTACACCGAAGTGCGCGGCGCGCGTGGGTACCTGGGCATGCTGGCGGTCGATCCGGCGAGCCAAGGTGCAGGCCTGGGCAGACGGCTTGTTGGAGCAGCCGAGGACCATCTGCGCCATCACGGATGTGAGGCAGTGGAAATCAACGTACTGAGTTTGCGCCCAGAACTTATGCCTATTTATCGCAGGTTGGGCTTTGTGGAAAACGGCACGGCGAAGTTCTATCCTTCCCGCCCGCTCAAAGCCGGAATTGATTGCCATTGCATCATCATGTCGAAGCAGATCTGACCCGCCATTAGCCGGAACCGCTCTCTGAAAACGAAAGTACTCAAGTCCGGCCGGATTGCGCCGATGAAAACCCTGAGTCGCATCAGAAAGGGTTACCGGCATGTCCTGGCTGAAAAATCTCCCTGTCTCCAGCAAGTTCGTTTACGCCTTCGGCATCGTGTGCAGTCTGTGCATTCTGCTGGGCGCTTACACATTTATCACTTTCAGGGGAATTGCCACCAAGAGCGAGGTTGTCAGCGGAGACCATTTTCCCTCCCTGATTCAGATTGGCGACATCCGCAATGGAGTCAATGCCGAACGGCGAGAGGACCTGGAGCTGATGCTCTGCCTGACGCCGGCCTGCTCGGCGGACCACAACGCCAAGCGGCAGAAGGCTCTGGCGGGTTACGAGAGCGCTCTGAAGGCGATGGAGCCTCTGCTCATTCCTGAAGAGGTCCCTCAATATCAGAAGTTTGTGGCGGCGATCAAGCAATATCAGGACGCAAGCGACAAGGGCGTTGGTTTGTTGAATGCCGGCAAGGCCGGAGATGCGCTGGATATTCTCGCGTCGGACTCGACGGATGCGTCACTGGAGAATGCTCTGAAGGCGGCGGACAGCGGTTTTCAGATTCACGCCAAGCTCGGCACGGATGCATCTCAGGGCGCAACCATTGCCAGCAATCGCGCCACATGGGTAAGCACGGGAGCCACGCTGCTGATTGTGCTGCTTTGCGGGCTGACCGGCTTGAGTCTGACGCGGCTGATAGCTCCATCGCTACAGGCGGCAACAGCCGCGCTGGAGCGGGTGGCACAGAGGGACTTGACGGTGAGCGTGGACGAGACGGGCAGGGATGAGCTTGGCCGGCTTGCAACCGCGTTGAATACCAGCGTGAGCTCGATGCGCGGTGTGTTGCAATCTGTGGCGCATGGCGCCGAGACGCTTTCGGCGGCTACCACCGAGATGAGCGCCCGCTCGGTGCAGAGCGCTGGCAACGCCAATGCGCAATCCAGCAAGACCAACCAGATTGCGGCGGCAACTCAGGAGATGACCGCGACCATCGGCGAGATAAGTCACAATGCGGAAAATGCGGCCAGCGCCAGCCGCGTCTCAGCCGAGACAGCCAATCAGGGCGGAGCGGTGATGCAGGCTGCGGCCGTGACTATGGAGAAAATTGCCGCGGCCACGAGTACCGTTTCCGAAAAGATGACTTCGCTGGCCCACCGCTCGGAGGAGATTGGCAAGGTCGTGAGCGTTATTCAGGAGATCAGCGAGCAGACCAATCTGCTGGCCCTGAACGCGGCCATCGAGGCTGCCCGCGCCGGAGAGCATGGGCGCGGATTCGCGGTTGTAGCCGGCGAGGTTCGCCGCCTGGCCGAGCGCACCAAGGGCGCCACCGAAGAGATCGCCGGCACTATTCGCAGCATCCAGGACGAAACGCGCGAGACACTTCAGGTGATGCAGGACAGCCGCGCGGCAGTGGAAACCGGCATGGAAGAGACGGCTCACGCGCGCAAGAGCCTGGAAGCCATTATCAAATCTTCGCAGCAAGTGGAGCACCAGATTAACCTGATCGCCACCGCCGCGACCCAACAGAACGCCGCCTCGGGCGAAATCTCCGAATCCGTCGGCCAGATATCCCAGTTGTCGGTGGAAAATGCGCAAGGCGCAGAAGAAGCAGTGGAAGCCCTCAAGAATCTGGCGAAACTGGCTGGCGATTTGGACGGCATGATCCGCCGATTCCGTTTGGAAAGCGACGATCAGCTCGGCGGGAAATACACCAACAAGAATCTGCCCTCTAGGCAGGCTGCGTTACGAACTGCGCGCTCTTAGAGTTTTTTAACGGTCGGCGGCAGCCGTTCCCAGATCTGCGGGTTCCAGCGATGGAATTTTATCTCTGGGCCTTCAGGGCTGCCGCCGTTTTTCTTTTACGCTGCCGGAACCGAGGCGGCCCGCCTTTCCATTCGGCCGCAATATCAAGACACGTCAGCATCCCTATCCATTCGTCTGCCAGAATTTGCATTCTCCATACAGCATCGTCCCGAAAAGATGTTGCACTTTAAGATTGAGCGCAAGGACAGGTTACTGGTTGTTGAGGATGTAGAACGCCGGATTGCCGCTGGTGAAATTGATGCCTCCGACGTAAAGCTTGGTCCCGTCGCTTGAGACGACCACATCGGACGCGAGAAAGCCGAGCGGCAATGTGCTTGAGGAAGCGATGTTCGTTCCTGTAAGCGTCGCAAGATCGAATGACTGCATCGTCGTCATGCCGGTTGCCGTATCGGCGTACCAGACGACGACTTTTTGATGCGTCTCGTCTTTCGCGATGCCGACGGGGTTACCCGTGAGGGTCGCTTGCTTGGCAAGTTGAAGAGTGGTTTGAGTCGAATCGAGAGTTGCCGTGACCAGGAGCTTGTCAAAACTCGAGAGCAGGACGACCGTTCCCGACTGGAAGAGCCGGAGCGGCCAGCCGCCGGGGTTGCCCTGAGCGCTTCCCTCCGTGACGCCGGTAAGCGCCAAGGAGGAGATCTGGGTCAGGCTATTGTCGAAGATCCTGATCGTGGTGTCTTGCGCCGAGTAAACAGCGACAAAGTCCTTGCCATTTACTGTCGCCGCATCGATTGCCCAGGGATAGCTCCCGGCGGCAACGGAACTGGTAATAGCCATCTGCGAAAGATTGACTTGTCCGATCATTCCCGCATTTGGCTCCGTGACGTATCCGTAGCCGTTCAATGCGGCAATTGCAAGAAGCGTATTACCGTTCGAGGCGGTGCTATTGGATCCCGAGTTCTGGATCTCGGTTCCGCTCACTTCCGTAAGGACATCGCCGGTCTGATTGTCGACCGCAATGGCATAATCATCGTTTCCCAATATGGTTCCATTATCCGTTCCGCTTGCAAGTAAATACTCTTGAACGGAGAAAGGGAAACCGGGAGCGAAGTAGGCCGTCGTTGCATCCTTGCTGATGGCAAGAGTGGGTTGGTCCGTGATGAGCGGTTTCCACAACACGTTGGATTGAATGGTCCCGCCAGCGCTTGCTACCTGTATTTTGACGAAGTGGGGATCATAGGCCGTTACGAGCCCGTTGGTGGCAGTGCATGTGATTCCGCTTGAAGGACAGAAAAGAACCCCCGTGCCAACGTAGCCCGCCGTGATGTCTGTAGCATTAATCGTTACTGTTCCCGATCCGGAGAAATCCGTTATCGTCAAGATGTCGCCGACCTGGGCCCCGCTTGCTGCGACTTGTATGGGATATGCCGATGCTCCGCCTACGCCACCGGGAGGAATGAAATCCGGCGACAGGAGGCCATTCGGATCGAGGGCGACAAACGAGATCGTTATCACCCGTTGTGTCACGGTGACGGTCGCCATGGCCATGGCCGAGCCGCCGCTTCCAGTTGCGGTCGCCGTGTAGGTCGTCGTCGCGGACGGCGTTACAGTGACGCTTCCGGATGCAACCGGAGTGACAACGCCAACGCCGTTGTTGATACTCACAGACGTCGCGTTCGTCGTTGTCCATGATAAGGTCGCGGACGAGCCGCTTGCGATGCTTGCCGGATTGACCCCAAGGGTCACGGTCGGGATTGGAGGCGTTGCGGTCACTGTTACTGTCGCTGTCGCCGTGGCTGAACCATTGGCTCCGGTTGCGGTCGCTGTATAGGTCGTCGTTACGGACGGCGTTACAGTGACGCTTCCGAATGCAACCGGAGTGACCACGCCAACACCGCTGTTGATACTCACAGATGTCGCGTTCGTCGTTGTCCATGACAAAGTCGCAGATGAACCGCTTATGATGCTTGCTGCGCTAGCGGAAAGTGTCACGGTCGGGGTTGAATTCGATTGTTGATTTGAAGTCGAACCGCCTCCACCGCCCCCGCAGCCAACAAGAGCTGCCATGACGATGCTGATTGCAACAACGCTTACAGTTTTCATGACTGCTCTTTCTTCCAGCGAATTCTTCATGACAATTGATTCATTGTCGTTATATGACGGTATTTCCGCTGAGAGCTAATGGCTGTTCAAAATTGACCAATTCAAAACTGCGCCTATCGCCATGCCAAAGTCGCGACTTATTCACTTGCTTCCTAAAGCTGTATATGCGCCTTCAGAATCTTTCTAAAGGTATTGAAGGCGCATCGAATGGTGTTATGAGATTGATCTTCGTCGCAGAATAGGCGCCAAGCATGACGATGAAAGCGGCAGGCTGATATAAATTGCGGTACCATCACAATCTTGAAAAAATAAAGCAAAAATCCTTCTGAGCGGTTTTGATCAGACCGGGCAGAGGACCGCAGATAATCTCATTCAAAGGTGCTGAAGTCCTCTCCCCGCAGGGGACACATCGATTTCCCCGGCGGGGAAACACGGATGAGCGAGAAGTTCTTCCCACGCTAATTTTTTCGTTTCTTGCGTTCCCTCCCCCAGGCATGATGCGAAGAAGGACGGCGTACAACTGCCCGCAAGGGCGATCCACGGAGGTAAGATGAAAAAGTTTTCATTCGCCCTAATTGCAATGGCAGCGGCCCTTGCAATTACCCCTGCTGCATTGGCCGATTCAATTTCCGGCTCAATCGCGATTGGGGAAGCTCTCAACAGTTCCGACACATGGAGCTTAACGGGTGTAACATTCATTGGGACCGGAGAGGTCCATCAGGCCACGGGGACATTATCGAGCCTTCTGGGTGACACGGCGCAATTGACCAGCTTCACCTTCTCCCCTGCCAGTGCAGCCGTCGGAGTGGAGTTGTTCAATGTAGGGTCCGGCCTTTCCACATTCACGATCGACAGCATAATGGTCGATTTTAATGGCTCGTTGGACGGCACTCCGTTCTTGAACCTCTCTGGTACCGGCCTGCTCACCGAAGCCGGTTATGACAACACACCGGCTACCTTCAGCCTTACCAGTACAACCACAGGAACCACTTCCTTCACGGTCGATGCAACCACCACTCCCGAGCCCCGAAGCCTCATCCTCCTGGGCACTGGACTTCTGGGTCTGGCATTCACCTTGTTCCGCAAAAACAGGCCGTCAGGCCTCGTTCTGAAACTATAGTCTGTTTGGTTCTCTTGTTTCTTCATGCTTAAAGGGCGCGAAACGCGCCCTTTTCTTTTGTCGCGTCGATTGGGAACATGCAGAACTATTGAGTCCGTGCCAACCATCCCCGCACTTTAGCGCTCGCGCAAGTACGTCTTCGACAGGCGGTCGTGCCAGCACAGGTGGTCGTCGTCGAAGAGAGCCCAGGCTACGCCCATCCCCAACGGAATCACGGACAGGAGCAGCGCGCCCAGTCGCAGCCGCGATTGCGCGCTGGTGGGACTCTGGCCGTCGAAGGTGCATAGGCTAATGCCTGCGCATTTCATCCCCGGTGTGGCCTCCGCCAACGCGAGGAAGATCGCATGGTAAAGCACGCCGGCAAGCAGGAGCGCGGAGACCACACTGATTTCAGCGATTTTTGCCGGAAGGGGACGGGCGATGTTGGCCGCAGCCACTATAGCTGCTCCTGTGATTGCGCCGCCGATCAACGCGCCATCTACCAGGGCCGCCGTCAACCTACGGCCAATCGGAGCAAGTTGCATGGCCATCTGCGAAGTCGGTCTGTCATGAAATTCCGGATCGTCGATGGGCTGGGCGTCCAACTCAACACTCGACCACTCCGGCCTCGGCCAAAAGGGCGCTGCGTCAACGGCTGCGGGTTGAAGAGGGCGCGTGACAGGATCAACTTCGAAGATACTCAACTGCCTCTCAGCCACGAGCGGACCCTCTGCGCGCCGGGGACGCCTCTTGCGGGTAGCTATCAACTCGCGGGGAAACTCGATGAGGTTGGCGTGAATGGGCTGATCGGGTTCGACTGGCTCAATGGCTTCGACGCTAGATGGTTCTTCCGCAGGCGCTAGCCATGCCCGGTTATCTTCGGCTCGAGATGCAATGTTTTTTGCCGAAATTGGTTTACGGCCCCCCGCCTCGTCGGAGAAGCGAGAAATAAAATCAGGCTCCCAGCCGAGGCGCGGGTATTCGCTTTCCCAGGCCTCGAGCGACGAAGGCACAGCAGGTTGAGCGGGCACGATGGTGGGCGCCGTGCGCCGCACTATAGGCTGCACAGGCGCTAGTGCCTGCGGAAGTACTGGCTCCCAGATGCGTGGCCCTCCTGGAGCTTTCTGCGAGTCTGGTAAGACGGCTTGGGCGACAGGCTGTGCCTTGTGAGCCTCAGATACTTGTGCCTGGCTATAGCTTGGGGCCTGGGCATAGCGCGCGACAACACGGGCAACTGCCTGAGCACAACGGCTGCTGACGGCCAGCCGCCTTTGCGCGGTCACGGCCGGCTTCGGCGCGGAGAGGTCGCGGCTCTGGTGCGCGGCTATGCGCCGGCTTACTTCCTGCTTCCAGGAGATTGCGGAGTTGGGCTGGCTTACAAGTGTACTCAAAGCGTCGTATCCCTTCTGAGGCGCCATCCGGCCGATTTATTACGTTCGGACCGGAAGTTCAGGCCCTCGAAACCCGCTTTAACCGGGCTTGGAGGACGTTGCTTTCAAGATAGAAGGGAGGTTACGCGGGGAAAAACACAGGCACGGCCGGGATCGCGGGATCCGAGCGCGGTGAAAATCATCCGAATTTCTTGCCTGATGCCAGAGCTGCGCGGCGCATACCCGATATCGAGGCAGCCTGTTTTGCTATGCTGACCTAGGTCCCGGAATGCGCTCTCGCACCTTAGTTTTTATCACGATGCTGACCGTCTGTCACCTGATACTTCGGGGACAGACGTTGACCAATGGGGCACTCCCCGTGTCCCAGGAAGCAAATCGAGCGAGCGCTGCCGCATCGAACGACCCCGGCCAAAGCAACCCAAACGCTCAGCTTTCGCCTTCCCTGCCGGACGACCCCGGCCAGGAGATTCTGCCCATAGCCAAACCAGAACCTGCGCCGCCAAGCGGCGAGCCGGTGGAATGGGAGGCCGAGAGGCAGACTCGTGTGGGGAACACCTGGACATTGACCGGCGGAGTCGTGGTCCACTATCGCGACTACATTTTGCATGCCGACAAGGTGGTTTATGACCAGTCCACCACTCAGTTGGACGCGGACGGGCACCTGCAAGTGGCCGGCGGACCCAATGATGTGCTCATCTACGCCGACTATGGAGATATGCGGCTGAATATGCACACCGCGCGCTATTTCAGCGTGCATGGCTCGCAGGGCGTGCGCACGCTGGGCAGGACGGCGGTTTATTCCACGACTACGCCTTTCTTTTTTACCGGGAGGGTGGTGCTGGAGAATGGCGAGGGGAATTACCAGATCATTGACGGCACAATGACCAACTGCCGCTTGCCTAAGCCGGACTGGCAGATTATTTCCCGCTCAATCAAGGTGGAGAACGGCAAGGCCTCAACTGCCAATGCCTGGTTCAAGTTTCTCAACATGCCCATCTTTTATTTTCCCTACCTTCGCCATCCGGTGGACGAGACGGGCCGAGAGACCGGATTTCTTATTCCCGTCATCAGCACGGGATCGTCAATCAGGGGCTACACGTTTGGCGAGCAAATCTACTGGGCAATCAGCCGCAGCATGGACATGACTGTTGGCGCGGAGTACTACAGCAAGCGCGGCTGGGCGCCCAGCGGCGACTTCCGCTACAAGGGTCTCGGACTGGACCACCTGACTGCGCGCTGGAATGCCCTGGTTGACCGCGGAATTGAATTACCCATCGCCACCGATTCGACGACCACGGTGCTCACCAACGAGGGCGGCGTAGACATCAACGCCCTTGGCCGCAAGGATCTCAGCTCCTCAACACGGCTGGCAGGCAAAGTCGAATATCTTTCGAGCTATGTATACCGGCTGGTCTTCAACGACGACTATTGGCAGGCGGTCAGTTCCGAGGTGAAAAGCGATGTGTCACTGACCAATGTGCATCGGGGATTTGTTCCCTCCGTCTCGCTGGATCGGTTCCAGACCTTTGCCGGCACTTCAGGCACCACTGTCACCGACACGGCCTCTATCAACGCCAACCAGGCCAGGATTCTTCATTTGCCCAGCCTGCGCTTTGATGTGCTGAACAGGCCGCTGGGCGCTTCGCCACTCTATTGGGGAGTGGGATCGTCGCTCAGCTACCTGACCCGCTCCGAACCAGGCGAGCCAATCTCGCCAGCACCCACGAACTGTAATAGCCCCTGCCTCGGAAACAGCTTCCATGCTCGCAACGCCGGCCGCTTTGATTTTTACCCGCATCTCCTGCTGCCGCTGGCGGCTGGTGGCTGGAGTGTCATGGCCGAAGCAGCGGTGCGCGAAACTGGATATTCCATCAGCCAGACTCCCGACCTGACCGGCGCCAATGGCGGTGTTCCAGCCATCAGCCACGATGCGCTGAACAGGAGTGATTTTGAAGCCTCGGTGGATCTGCGCCCGCCGGCTATGGAACGCGACTTTGCGCTCACCCGCTGGAACCGCGAGATGCGCCACGTAATCGAACCGGAGATCACGTACCGTTACGTGAGTGGCATCGGCGCGAAGGCGCAGAACGTGCTGCTGATGGACACGACGGACATCGCCACCAATACCAATGAAGTGGGCTACTCCCTCACCCAGCGCTTCTATCTCCGCCCCGACGGCAACCAGTCCTGCGCTTCGTCGAACGACAAGACTGTCCCTAAGGATTGTCCGCAGACGCAGCCCCGCGAGTGGGCCAGCTGGCAAGTTGCTCAGAAACTTTATATTGACTCAACTTTCGGCGGGGCAGTGATTGCAGGCCAGCGCAATGTCTTTGATGCCACTCTGGACCTGAGCGGAGTCGCGTTCATGACCGGACCGCGCAATCTTTCGCCAGTCACTTCGCGCCTGCGGTTTGAAGCCATTGACAACCTGCGCATTCAATGGGACCTGGACTACGACCCAAAGGCCGGACTAATTGGCGCCGACAACCTGTACGCGGGCTACAGTTGGGGCCGCACTACCGTCGGCATAGGCCACACCCTGCTGAATGCCGTAGATGAGAACGGCACCGCAGCCACCACCATCAAGAGCCAGCAGGTGCAACCGTTCTTTTCCATCGGAAAGCAGAGCGGCAAGGGATTTAACCTGGCCGCCAACGGCGGCTATGACTTTACTCACGGCGAGTTGCAATATGCCAGCGCGCAGGCCGTCTATAACTGGAATTGCTGCGGCCTCACCGTGGGTTATCGGCGATTTGATCTCGGTACCATACGCAACGAAACGCAATACCTCTACAGCTTTACCCTGGCCAACTTCGGCTCTCTGGGAGACATTCGCCGCTCCAACACAGCTTTCCGCGACCCCACCCTGCCGCCACCGTATTAGAACCCCTCCAGCCAGCTCTGCACCCGCCCTGCTGCGGTATCCTTTTCAGAGAGGAACTGCCCTTGTCACGCATTCACTTTTTGACGGGCCTGCTTGCACTGGGCCTGGCCGTGGGCTGCAAAGCCCAACCCGCCCCGCAGGCAGCCCAGAACGTGGCGATGAACCGCCGCATCGAGGTTATGGTCCGCTCTCAATACAACGTGCCGCCAGATGTCGAAGTGACTCTTGGCGCGCGCACGCCGAGCCAGGTTTCAGGCTATGACGCGCTGCCCGTCACGCTCTCGCAACGCTCCAAGAAAACGGTGGTTGACTTCCTGATCTCGACGGACGGCAAAACGCTGGCCCGGCTGGACAAATTCGACCTGGCAAACGACCCGCTTTTTTCGATTGATGTGGCGGGGCGCCCCATCCGCGGCAACCCCGCTGCCAAGGTCACAGTTATCAGCTTCGACGACCTTGAGTGCGGCTACTGCGCCCAGATGCATCACACGCTCTTTCCGGCCACCCTGACTCGTTACAAGGACCAGGTGCGCTTTATCTACAAGGACTACCCGTTGCCCCCGGAGATGCACCCCTGGGCCATGCACGCCGCCGTGAATGCCAATTGCCTGGCCGCACAGAGCGGCGAGGTCTATTGGAATTATGTGGACTATCTTCACTTTCACGGGCAAGAGGTTAACGGCGACAACCGGGATTTGGCAAGAAGCTTTGACGCCCTGAATCGCATTGCCCGTCAGGAGGCGGAGCTGGGCAAACTCGACTCCGTCAAGCTGGACGCCTGCCTTAAAGCGCAGGACGAAACCAAAATACGCGCCTCAATGAAGGAAGGCGAGACCCTGGGAGTGGAGGGAACTCCCGCGATTTTTGTGGAGGGCGAACGAATTGGCGGCGCCCTGCCTCAGAGCCAGGTGTGGATAGTGATTGACCGTGCCCTGCGCGCCGCCGGAGAACAGCCTCCGGCCACGCCGGTCCAGACCGCGGGTCCTGCCAGGTAGCCGGCCGGTTCTCGCACCTTTGTTTCAGCCGCTCAGAGGGCGGCAGAAGCTACAATTGGTGGATCCGCATGTGAAATTGCGTATCGCCGCATAAGCCTAGGGGTTTATTCTTGATTGCCGGGGAGCTTTGCGTCCCCCAGGAGATACCAGGTTGCAAATCGAAGCTTTTTGCCGCACGTCTTTCCGCTCGACTGTCCTTATTCTTAGCGCGGTAGCCCTGGTTGTAACAGTGAACGGGTGTCACCGCTCGCCCTCTCCGGACGTGATGGCGACCGTGAACGGCAAGGATATTATGCGCTTGGAGCTGGAGAAGTATTACAAGGCCAACCTGGGCGACAACCCCCAGAAGCCGTCTCCCGAGCAGGCCGACATTGTCCGGCTTCAGATCCTCAGCAAAATGATCGACGACGAGATTCTCTGGCAGCGCGCCACCAAGCTCAACCTCACTGCCAGCGACGAAGACGTCAACGCCAAGCTGACTGAGATGAAGGCACCCTACACGCAGGAAGAGTGGGACAAGCAACTCCAGGCGCGCAACCTCACCGCGGACGACCTGAAGCGCGATTTGCGCCGCTCGTTGACCAAGACGAAGCTGCTCAACAAGGAAATCGAGTCAAAGATCAACATCACCGACGCCGAGATCACCAGCTACTATACGGCGCACAAGGCCGAGTTCAACTTGATTGAGCCGCAGTACCATTTGGCGCAGATTGCGGTCACTACCGGTAGAGGGCCACAGACCGGCAATTTGCAAAATAACAAAGCCTCCGGCGACGCCGACGCAAAAAAGAAAATTGAGGTGCTGCATACTCGCCTCGAAGCCGGCCAGGATTTCGGCGACATAGCCATGAACTTCTCAGAGAATCCGAACACGGCCGCAAATGGCGGCGACATGGGATTCATACCCGAGAGCCAACTGCACAGCGAACCAGACGTCTACAATGCCGTCAGCAAGCTCAAGCAGGGAGCAATCACTGAGATTCTACCCGTCTATAACGGAACTGGGGCCGGGCGCCAGATCATAGGCTACGCAATCTACAAGCTGGTATCGCGTGAGCCGGCCGGCCAGCGCGAGTTGAACGACCCGCGCGTGCAGCAGGTCATCCGACGCGGCCTCCGCGAGGGCCACGCACAACTTCTGCAAAACGCCTATTTCGAGGTGCTCCACGACGAGGCCAAGGTTCATAACTATTTTGCCGATCAAATTCTCAAGCAAGGCGTGCAATAGGGCGCACTGCCTGATAGCTTTTTCGGGCCAATGATCACGAAAAGGAAACCAAGAGGCACGCCCTTAATGGGCGTGCCTCTTCATTTTGTTAGAGTGATGGCGGTTCTTCCATTGGTGTAAACCGAGACCACAGCCCTTCATCGGCCAATTCCTCTTCCGAGAGTCTCAAGCAACCAGGTTCCATCGCTGAAGTGACAGCAAGTTGCCGCGATGCGTGTTGTGGTTCGGTTCGCGTAAGACGGGAAGCTGCCCCGTGCCCCTGACTCGGCGGGAGCAAGCTTGCCAGGCAGGGAAACATACCGCTGAAAGTTATTCGCTGGCAGCCTGCCGACAGCCGCTCCCACGCAGAAAAAGGTCCCGGCTCCGTTGCGGTGATGCCGCTACGCTCCCGAATGCAGAGCAGACAGACACAAAACGGCCTCCGGTATTAGCGGAGGCCGTTTTGCGCTCTAACAAAAGCTTGCGATTTACTTCAATTCGCCGTTGTCACCCATGGTGATGCCACCGGGACCTTGATTCTTCTTCGCCTCATTGGCCTTGCGCACACCCATTGCCTTGGTGCGCCACATCTCTGCCTGAGCAAGGTCGTCCTTTTGGGCCGCCGCGTTACCCCAGTCCAGATCTGCCTTGCGCCGATAGATAAGGTTTAAATAGGCCATTGCATCGTCATAGTTGGGCCGATTCGCCAGGGCCTGGTTAAGATATTGCAGGCCTTCGTCAACCAGAGCGGAATTCTGCTCCTTGAGAGGATCCATGACCTTCTTGGGCGCTTTGGCGTTTCCTTCACCGTCGTCGTTCTGGCCTGCCGACGCGAGGGCCGCCAAGGCGTTCTGGTGAGCCAACATCCAGTCAATCACGCCAACCGTGTAGGCAGCCTCGGGATCCTTAGGATCCTCCTGAAGCACTTTCTTCTGCCATGTCTTTGCCAGGTCCAGTTTCTTAACCTGAAATTCGATGCCCGCGATCTGCTTCATGCTGTTCACATCGTGCGGGTCCTTGGCAAGAACATCATTGAAGATGTCGATGGCCTGCTGCGCGGTGTTCAGATTATCCGGTGTGTCCAGTCCGGGCACTACGTTCTGGGCGAGCGCTGTAGCTAGGTAGCTCTTCGCCATAGGCAGACTAGGATCAAGCTGCGTGGCCCTCTGGAAGTGCTCAATCGCCTCTTCGTAGTGAGCGCCTTTATACGCATCCACTCCCTTGTTCAACTGGTCACGGGCGGCGAGGCGGTCGCACCCGCTCATGGAAAGCGCCATGCCGGCCAAGGCTACCGCCAGCGCCGTAATACGTGCGGGTCCATTCATGTTCGTTCCTTCTCCTTCAGGCAGGACCTATCGGTCACATGCCCGGAATCTCAATTGCTGCTGGCCGCGGGCGGGAGGAACCGAAACCAGGATGGAAAAATTGTACTCCTGTTTTCCGACCGGATGAACCGCCCCCGGACGGCGTTGGCAGCCCTGGGGTTTGCCGGGGGTCCCAATCCTCCCCGGCGCCCGCAGTTAACCAACCTGAACCCTTGGAGTCCCTAGCCGCTGCATTCGCTTGTCTTGTCAGCCCGCAGGCTGGCGAAGACCGCTGAACACTCATTCCCCTCAGGGAAGCGGCTGCGGAACAGCCTGTTACTGGCCCGCCATTATCTTGGGGGTCATCAGGCCGATGTGATCCACGTTGGCGGAGCGACCAATATCGATGACCTCTGCGACATAGTGAAAATCAATATCATCGTCGCCCTTGACGAACATGACACGTTCGGCACGGTTGGCGTAGATCTCCGTCAGGCGGGCCTGCAGCTCTTTCTGTGCCGCCGGGCCTCCGGCGCCGTTATAAACGTCGGTCTCGTTGATCTTGTACGACGGCAACTTCCCCGCCTGATGCAAAACCTGCACCACAATCGTGCGGTCGGTTGGGTTCTGCTGCTTCTCGGGGTTCTTGGGCGGCTGGGGTACCAGCGCATCCAAGCCCTTAGGCGTGACCGGCACGATGACCATGAAGATGATCAGAAGCACCAAAAGAATGTCGATCATCGGCGTCATGTTGATGTCAGACGAGTAGCCGCCCCCGCCTCCAGTTGTCATTGACATGGCTTAAAACTCCTCGTTTACTCGAAATCGTTAAAGGACCGCACAAGAAAAGACTAAGCGCCGCCCTGACCGGCTTCACGCTTTTGCGTGAGTAAGCCCACATCATCCACACCTGCTGTGCGTACGGCATCAATGGCGTCTTCCACCGCGCGGTACTGCGCGCGGGCATCGGCGCGAATGTAAATTGTCTTGCCAGGCTTGTCGGCAATCGCCGCGCTGACCTGGCTGCCAAGCTCACTGACAGATGTCTTGTTTTGTCCCAGGAACACCCCTCCGTCGCGAGTGACGGCCACAACAATGGCGTCATCCTTGTCGGCGTCCGGCATGGAGGTGGCATTATCCACCCTGGCCATATCGATCTGCACCTTGTTCTGGAGCATGGGGGTGATGACCATGAAGATGATCAACAGCACCAGCATCACATCCACCATGGGGGTGACATTGATGTTGGAACTGACCTTACCGCCTTCGTTGCGAACCGCGATTGCCATTTTTTGGCTCCGTTGCCACTGAATTTGTTTGCTCCGGCTGGCTTCCGGAATTGCCTTACGAACCGCCGGCGGGCGCGCTGTTAAAACCGGCGGGCAGGAGAGAGTGTTGGCTCTCCCGCCCTCCGCAGATTCCGCTCTCGCCGACTCACGCTTCGCTTAGCGCTTGTGGCTCTGCTTGATGAAATAGTCGATCAGTTCGCTGGAGGAGTTGTCCATCTCCACATCGAAA
>JBEKQD010000048.1:0-51704 GCA_049520075.1 Occallatibacter sp.
ATGTATGGGTTCCTGGGCTATCCGGTGCTGATGGCGTCGGATATTCTGCTCTACCAGGCTGATTTTGTGCCTGTGGGGCAAGACCAGCAGGCGCATGTGGAGTTGACCCGCGAGATTGCACGGCGGTTCAACCAGTTCTACAAGCTGGGTGACAGGGAAGTTCTTCCTGAACCGAAGGTGCTTCTGACGCCTTCGCCCAAGCTGCCGGGGACCGATGGCCGCAAGATGTCGAAGAGCTACGGGAACACCATACAGCTGACCGATCTGGAGCCTGTGGTGCGGCAGAAGTTGAAAACCATGGTGACCGACCCGGCACGCGTTCGCCGCACAGACGCGGGCGACCCGGACAAGTGTCCAGTGGGCGACCTGCACAAAGTCTTCTCGACGCCTGAGACAATGGCGAAGGTATATGACGGCTGCCGGTCGGCGGGGATTGGATGCATCGAGTGCAAGGGCTGGGCGGCCGACGCCCTGGTGAAGGTTTTGCAGCCGATTCAGGAGCGCCGCGCCAGTTTTTCCGCGACACAGGTGAAGGAAATCCTTGATGATGGTTCCCGCCGGGCCAGCGCTCGCGCTGAAGAGACGATGCGGCAGGTGCGCGTGGCCATGCAGATGACCCTGACCAGCGATACAGGTCAGTAGGCATTAAATGCAAGTGATTGAAAAGACAATTCCGTGGTGGCGCAAGGCGCTCAATTTTGCGCTGGGAGGCATTCGCTCCGGGTTTGGTCTTTTCCCTCGGCCCGCAAGGTTAGAGCCGGTTCCAGTACCGACGTTTTCGGGCGGCTCCAAAGAAATTCCGGAAGAGAAGAGAGATTTGACCAAGGCATTCCCCAAAATCGAAATGGTCGCAAAGGCCGTCCCGGCAGAGGCCGCGGCGAAGCCTCGTGCTGTTGCCGAGCTTGAATCCGAACCTGAGAGGGCTAAGGGACGGGCCGAGGCCACAAGAGAAATTTCCGACATAACTTCCTCCAGGGCTAAAACCCACGTTGATTCTGTTGGCGTTATACGGGGGTTGAACCCCCCGCCTCCCTCCGAGTCGGGCTCTTCCGCAGATAGTGAGACCGAGGTGGCCCGCGAAGCTGACGCGGTTCGTGAAGCCGAGGCACCTGTTGAAGCAGAGATGGCCCGCGAAGACGAAGTCGCCTGCGAAGCCGAAATCGAGCCTAAGCTCGAAACAGCCCCGCTCCCAGCAACGGAGTCTAACGTTGTGACCGTGGCCGAACCTGCCGAGGTCCCGGCGGCGGATGACGCTTCCGATCTGTCCGCGATGGAGGTTGTGAATACCGAAGTTCTGTATGAGGCCGCGCCGGAACCGGTTGAAGAGGCAGAGTCAGAAGGGGAAGCTGAGCCAGTGGTCGAGCCCAAGACCGAGATGTCTGTGCATGTCGAGGTTGTGTCCGAGGCCAGACCTGAGACGGTTGAAGGGGCGGATTCCGAAGAGGTTGTGACCGACCAAGTTGTTTATGAGGCTCTGCCGGAACCGGCCGTAGAGGAGTCTGAGCTTGTCGTCGATCCGGGAACGAATGACTCCCCGGAAGTGGCGAATTTGACCACCTCCGAGCCGCTCAAAGAATCAGAGCCTGTGGCCGAGACAGAACTCGAGGAAATTGCGGAAGCTGAAACCGTGACGGAGTTCGAAGCAGAGCCGGCCAAAGTTATCGAACCCACGAACGAAGCCATGCCTGAACCCGTAACCGAGCCAGAACGCACGCCGGAGCCGGTCGTCGAGCAAATCCCAGCCGCCGGTGCGGGTGCTCAATTGGTGCTCACCGCCGAATCTGATGCCAAGGAAAAGGCTGACGCGAAGGCGGACGAAAAGGCCGCGGCCAAGCTTGTCGCGCGGCAGAAAAAGCTGGACGAAAGCTCTGAACAATCTCCCTTCTCGGTTTTTGTAGGCCAGGTCTATGATGGGCCGCTCGATCTGCTGCTGGACCTTATCCGCAAGCAGGACATCGACATCTACGACATTCCCATTGCGCGGATCACGGCGCAGTTTCTGGCTTATGTGAACCAGCTGAAAGCCGGCGACGTGGACGTGGCGGGCGAGTTTATCTACACGGCTTCGATGCTGATCCACATCAAGAGCAAGATGCTGCTGCCCCGTGCTCCCTCGGGTCCCGAAGACGTGGCCGAGGATCCGCGCCGCGAGTTGGTGGAGCGACTGCTGGAGCATGAGCGCTTCAAGAACGCCGCCCAGATGCTGCAGCAGAAGCAGATGCTCGAGGCCGCCACGTGGTCCAATCCCGGCGCGCGCGAATTCAAGGGCGACGAGGGCGCCGAGCCGGAGATAGCTGCAGACACTGTGGACCTGGTGCGAGTTTTCCGGGATATTTTAGAGCGCGCCCGCAACCGGCCTGTTCTCAACGTCGAGGAGGATTCCGTGACCGTTGGCCAGATGATTCAGTTTCTGGCTCGCCGCCTGACCATGGAAGATAAGCCGGTGGCCCTGCGCCGCCTGTTGAGCCACACGCGCAGCGAGCGTGCGCTGATCGCCATGTTCCTGGCTTTGCTGGAGATGGTCCGCCTGCAGGCGATTCTGCTTCGCCAGGACCGCCAATTCAGCGAGATCTTCATCAAGAAGCACAGCGGCTTCGACGCCGTGATGAATGAAGGTCTGGGAAACGCGAGAGACGATTGGCGGTAGAACGGAGTTATAACCTAGGCTATAATGTTATAACTTATGTTATAATAAAATCGAATAGGAGGCCAGAAAATGGCTACAACCGCAAAGATCATCGCCATAGGCAACTCCGCCGGTATCATCCTGCCGAAGGAGACGCTGGCAAGGCTGAAAGTCGAGAAAGGCGATACTATTTATCTCTCAGAGACTTCCGCGGGTTTGCAGATTAGCCCCTACGACGAAGAGTTCGTTGCCAAAATGGAGGTTGCAGATCGCGTCATTCGCCGCTATCGTGATGCATTTAAGAGACTGGCGGAGTAATTGAAAGAGCCCGTCTGGATTCGTGAAATCGATGCTCTTGCCTATCACACCCAGCAGATTTCCCTCTTTGGCGGATCGGATGGAGTGCGGGACTGGGGCTTACTGGAATCTGCCTTGGCTCGACCAAAGAACCTTTTTGCCTACGCAGACAAGACCCTGACTATGGCGGACCTGACGGCGGCATATGCGGCAGGGATCTCAGGGAATCACCCCTTTGTGGATGGAAATAAACGAACAGCGATGCAGGTAGCCTTTGTGTTCCTGGAGTTCAACGGATTCCCGGTGACCGCCAGTCCAGAGGAGGCATGCCTCACATTTCTGCGTCTTGCGGAGGGTGGAATGACCGAGTCAGAGTTGGCCCTCTGGCTTGCGGACAACACGGCTACGGAGCAGCCTTGAGCTGACACGGTGGTACCCTGACTCACTGCCAGGTTGGATTTCCACCACTGCCGTGCTGCCAGGCATCGAGTCCTGCCCCTGACCGTGTAGAATTATTACAGACAGGTTAATCCCCGCCTGGCCACGCAAACAATCGTGCGAAATTGCGGTTGTTGGGGTTTTATGGACGCCAATTTATCCGGCTCTGCAGTCTCCCGCCTTAATTCATCCCCTATGTATTTGCTTTTTAATGCTCTTCAGTCACGACCATGGAGGGCCATGCGCGCGGGGAATCTTTCCTGCCGCGCTGGTGAAATCTGATGGCCGAAGTGGCTGGTGCTGTGGGAGTTCTTCCATCAAAAGGATCGCTGCTTGATAGCAAGCTGAGCAAGGGACCCAGCCGCGCGGGCATCGCCGTGTTTCTGGCGGCGCTGGCCGGCGGGTTGTGCTACATCGCGTTTCACGTAGCCAGGGATATGGAGACGGTTACCGTCAACAGCATCTGGCCGTTTCTGCTGCTGGCCCTGGCTCTGCTGATCGCGTTCGGCTTCGAGTTCGTCAACGGCTTTCACGATACAGCCAACGCCGTGGCCACGGTTATTTATACCCACTCGCTGGAGCCCAATTTCGCGGTGGTCTTGTCGGGCCTCTTCAATCTGGCCGGTGTGCTGGCTTCTACCGGAACGGTGGCCTTCGCCATCATCACGCTGTTGCCCGTTGATCTGATTCTCCAGGTCAGCTCAGGAGCAGGCTTCGCCATGGTCTTTGCGCTGTTGGTTGCGGCCATTCTATGGAATCTGGGCACGTGGTGGTTTGGACTGCCCGCTTCCAGCTCGCACACCATGGTCGGCTCAATTATCGGCGTGGGTATCGCCAACCAGTTGCTTCGCGTGCACAACGGCACATCTGGCGTGGACTGGGAACAGGCCATCAAGGTGCTCAAAGTGCTGCTGATCTCGCCCCTGGTTGGTTTTTTCGCAGCGGCACTGCTGTTTCTCTTGGCGAAATCACTTATCAAGTACCCGTCCCTTTATGTTCCACCCAAGCAAAACCAACCTCCACCGTGGCCTATCCGTGCCCTGCTGGTACTCACATGTTCAGGCGTGAGTTTCTTCCACGGATCGAATGACGGACAGAAGGGCATGGGACTGATCATGCTCATTCTCATTGGAACTGTTCCTACAGCTTATGCGTTGAACCACGGCGTCACGGCGAACGACATGCGGGATTTCATCGCCGCCTCCGAGCAGGCTGTAAGCGTCCTGGATCGGCACGCCGACCGAAGCGTTGTTCTCCACTCGGACGCTGGCGTCGAGGTCACCGACTACATTCGCACCCAGCAGCTTCGCCCGGAGACGATTGTGGCGCTTGGCGAAGTGGTGGGGGATGTGAACCGCGAAGTAAACCTCTACAAAACATTCAAGGCTGTTCCGGCACAGGACCAGACCAGAGTCCGTAACGAAATGTATGTCTCCAGCGAGGCTCTGCGGCTGATGGCCAAGAGTCACAATCCTGCTTTCACCGCCGACGAAACCAAGGCTCTTGTGAATTACAAGAGCAAAGTGGACAAGACCATCAAGTTCATTCCGGACTGGGTCAAGGTGGCCGTGGCATTGGCTCTTGGACTGGGCACAATGGTGGGATGGAAGCGCATCGTGATTACCGTGGGCGAAAAGATCGGCAAGGCGCATCTGACTTATGCGCAGGGCGCAAGTGCCGAACTGGTGGCCATGGCGACTATCTTCGCTGCGGACAAGTTCGGTCTGCCGGTGAGCACAACCCACGTTCTCAGCTCTGGCGTGGCCGGCACCATGGCCGCCAACGGCAGCGGATTGCGACTTTCTACCATTCGCAACATCGCCGCCGCCTGGGTCTTCACACTGCCGGCCGCGGCGATGCTTTCAGGCCTGCTCTTCTGGGTTTTCCGCGCAATCTCGTAGTGCTACAGTTCTAGTTACTTCGAATGATGGAAAAACGAGAAGATTCCGGCCTAAAGGCCCTCCGAATTGGCACCTTTTCAGTAGGCTGAAGCCTACTTCTCCCTCCGGAATCTTCGATCTGCAACTCTAATACTGAGCACGCTGCCTGCTTACTTCTTTTTAACCTTCATCAATTCGACAGCCTTCTGAGCGATATGCTCGGCGCTGACCTCCAGCTCCTTGACCAACTCCCAGGGAGCGCCTGAGTCGCCGAAACGATCCTTCACACCGATGGCTCCGGTAATCAGAGGCTTGCCGTAGAGCTGCTTGCTTTCAGTGAGGATGCCGCTCACGCGCCAAGCCAGTGCGCCAATCTGATGCTCCTCGGCGGTGACCACGACGCCAGTTTCCTCTGCAGCGCGAATGACGGCTTCGGCGTCGATGGGCTTGAGCGTGTGCAGGTTGATAACGCGCGTTTCGTAGCCGTAGTCGCTCTTGAGGATGCGGGCGGCACGCATGGCCTCCGGAACCATGGGCCCGCAGGCAATGATGCTCAGATCTTCCGACTCGTTTTTGTAGTCGGAAGCCACGCAGGTTTCGAAGGCGTCAAGGAAGTTGGACGCTTCCTTGCGGAGGCGAATCACGTTGGCCTTGCCAAAGACAAAGGGCGTCTTGTCGTCCGTAACGATCGGCGTGGCTTCGCGCGCGAGGCGGAGATATTTGGGGCCGACATGTTTGAGCAGCAAATGTGTTGTCGCCTTGCGCGCTTCGACGATATCGCAAGGCACGACGACGGACATATTTGGCATTCCCATCATAGCGAAGAGGTCTTCCAAGGCCTGATGCGTTGCGCCGTCTGGTCCCACCGAGACGCCCGCGTGTGCGCCGGCAATAAAAACGTTGAAATTTCCGTAGCAGACGGAGACGCGGATCTGGTCCAGGTTGCGCGCCGCTGAAAACGTAGCATAGGAGCCGATTACCGGCAGTTTGCCTTCGCGGGCAAAACCCACAGCCGCTGCGGTGGCCGACTGCTCGGCAATTCCCAGGCTCATCCAGCGCTTCTTGCGCTCGGGCTTGCCAGCGTAGAAATCGCTGATGGTGATGGAGCCGGAGATGTCCAGCCCGAGGCAAACGATGCGCTCATCATCGCCGTTTTCCGCAAGCGACTGGCCGAAGCCTTTGCGGGTCGGTTCCATCTTGACCTTCATGGCGTCGCCCGCGTTCCACCAGAAGTCGCGGGAGAATTTGGGCATTTTGGCTTCCAGCTCGCGGTCTATCTCCGCCTGATAGCTCTTCGCCTTATTGAGCAACATCTCGACCGGAATGCGCTCGGTCAGCCCCAACTCCTTCAGAGCCGCGTTCAGTTCTTCTCGGTTTGGCGTCTTTCCATGCCAGCCAGCCACATTTTCCATAAAGCTGACGCCCTTGCCTTTGACGGTGTCGGCGAGAATAACCACAGGCTTGCCCACGATTGTTTTGGCTTTGTCGAAGGCCGCGACCAACTGCCCCATATTGTGGCCGTCAACATGTATCACTTCCCAGCCGAAGGCGGAGTACTTTTCATCCAGCGGCTGGACTTCCATTACGTCCTTCACCCAGCCGTCAATCTGCAGCCGGTTGGTGTCGATGACGGCGATGACGTTGTCCAGATGGAAATGTCCAGCCTCCATGGCGGCTTCCCAAACCTGGCCCTCCTGCTGCTCGCCGTCGCCCATGAGGCAAAAGATTTTGTGCTTCTTCTCGTCCAGTCTTGCGGAGAGAGCCATGCCGACGGCGACGCTCAGTCCCTGCCCAAGTGAACCGGAGGAGACCTCGACCCCGGGCAGTTTTAGCCAATGCGGGTGCCCTTGAAAACGCGAGTGAAGCTTGCGTAACGTGACCACGTCGTTGATGTCACAGAAACCGGCGAAGCCCAATCCGATATAGAGCGCCGGCGCCTTGTGTCCGGCAGACCAGATAATGCGGTCGCGGTCGGCCCAGTTAGGATTTTTGGGATCGTGCTCGGCAACATGGAGGTAAAGCGCGGCGGTAATGTCCATGATGGAGAGCGTGCCGCCGGCGTGGCCTGAACCGGCCGCGCAGAGCGTCACCAGATCATAACCGCGCATCATGTTGGCGGCATCCTTGAGCTGTTCAATCGAATAATCGCGGATTACTTTTCCTGTGGCTGAATCCTTGAGGGCCATAGCTTGCTCCTTGCGCGGAAATCATGCGCGCGCGACGCTCATTACAACTCCTTCGGTATGAAGGGTACGGACTTTAGCCCGTACATTCAGAACTGATATTGATTCTTGGCTTTAGCCGCTGAGGAAATACAGATAACCGCAACCACTTGTGCCTTTGATGTACGGGCTAAAGCCCGTACCCTTCGTCCAAAACCGATTTACAGGGCAGATCCCTAGAGATTCTGCTGCGTCCACTTGTCGATGCGTTCGAGCGCCATCTGCAGATTTTCCAGCGAATTGGCAACGCTGAAGCGCAGGTAGCCTTCGCCAAACTGGCCAAAGGACGTGCCTGAAAGCCCCGCCACTCCCGCTTGCTCCAGCAGTGCATCGGCCAGAGGCTTGGACTTCCATCCTGTCTTCGTGATATTCGCGAAGACGTAGAAGGCGCCCTTGGGCTGGCGGCAACTGAATCCCTTGATCTTGTTCAATCCGGCGACGAAGACTTCGCTGCGATGCTTGAATGCGGCGCACATGTTCCCAACCGCGCTCTGATCGCCTGTGAGCGCTTCGATGCCCGCGACCTGTGTAAAGCTGGCCGTGCAGGAGTTGGAGTTGGTCATCAGGCGCGTGATGTGCGTGGCGAGATCTGCGCGCATGACGCCGTAGCCCATGCGCCAGCCGGTCATGGCGTAGGTCTTGGAGAAGCCATCGAGAATGATGGTGCGCTCCTTCATGCCGGGCACGGACGCGATGGAGAAGTGTTCGCCTTCAAAGAGCAGGCGGCTGTAGATTTCGTCCGAAAGCACGAGAATGTTGCGGTCGCCGATAATTTTGGCCACCTGCTCAATGTCTTTGCGCGGCATGACGCCGCCGGTGGGATTCTGCGGAGAATTGAGAATGATAAGCTTGGTGCGATCGGTGATCAGCGCAGGCAGCTCGTTGACATCGAGCGTGAAATCGCGCTCTTCGCGCAGTTGAATGGGAACGGCCTTGCCTCCCATGTAGTTGATCATCGACTCGTAGATCGGGAAACCAGGATTGGGATAGATGACTTCATCGCCCTCATCAATCAGCGCCAGAATGGCATAGAACATGACGGGTTTTCCGCCGGGGACGACCACTACCTCATCAGGCGTGACCGTGATGCCGCGCGTGCGGCTGATGTAATCGGCGATGGCCTGGCGCAGCGCGGGCAGGCCGGCGGAAGGACCATAGTGGGTCCAGCCCTTGTGCAGCGCATCCACTGCCGCTTCCACCACGTTGGATGGCGTATCGAAATCGGGCTCTCCGATTTCCAGGTGAATGATGCTCTTGCCCTGAGCTTCGAGCGCCTTGGCCTTGTTCAGAACTTCAAAAGCGGTTTCGGTGCCCAGCCGCGCCATGCGGCCGGCGAGACGCAATTCGTATTGAGTAGATGTTGGCATAATGATTGACGCTCCTCGATGCCGGTGTGACCGGCAAAATCGCGTCCATGTGGATCAAGCGGTATTCCAGATGGCCGAGTTGTGAAGCTAGATTTCGCTATACTGGAATCTAGTTGAGGCACACAACGGTTAGGAATACGATTTATGCGATACTTTCGTGTATCTTCCGAATTCTATTAGGTCCCAGATGCCAGAAACCTTAGAAATTACCAAGCTCCTCGACCCCATCGGCTGGCACATTCTGGCCGAACTCCAGGAAGACGCGCGAATTCACTTTTCTGAACTCGGCAAACGGGTTGGCCTCTCGACGCCGGCCGTGATCGAGCGGGTCCACCGCATGGAAGAAGCGGGACTCATTACTGGCTACCGCGTCGAAATCGATCGCCAAAAAGTCGGATTGCCGGTGAGCGCCTTTATTCGCGTCCGCGTCATTGGAGACGCAATTTCTCGGGTTATAGCCGTAGCTCGCGAGATGCCGGAAGTCTATGAGTGTCACCACATTGCCGGAGAGGACACATTCCTGCTCAAAGTCTGCGTGCCCACGTCCGAGGCTCTGGAAAATACCATCAAACAGCTCATGCCCTATGTCACTACCACCACGATGCTCGTTTTGTCCTCGCCCATTACCCGGCGAACGATCGAGCCATTGGAGTAGCGTTCGTTGCCCGCATTGATTCTGTTCAGGTTGCCCCGGTTGCGCGGGAAGCTTGAAGCCACGTAATGTTGACCCATGCCAGAAGTTTCCGCAACAACCGATTTGACGAATCTCGATCTTGAATCCCTCGTCGCCGATGTTGTGGCGCAGGCCATGAAAGCCGGCGCCAGCGATGCTGAAGCCGTGGCGCGCGAAGGCGACGAATTCAGCGTAAACGTACGCATGGGCGAGGTGGAGACTCTGAAGGAATCCGGCTCACGCGGGCTGGGCGTGCGGGTTTTTCTGGGCAAGCGCTCGGCCTCGACCTCGACCAGCGACCTGACCGCGGAGGGGATTCGCCAACTGGTGGACGGCGCGATGGCGCTGGTCAACGTGACTGAAGAGGACGCATTCTGCGGGCTGCCGGAGACAGCGGAGTTCGGCGCGCTTTCGAGCGATATGCATCTTTACGACGAAGACGTCTACTCGCTGCCGGGGCCGGAGCGGATTAAGTGGGCGCGGAGAGCGGAAGCGGCGGCGCTTGAGGCGGACGCGCGCATCACCAACTCCGATGGAGGCAGCTTTGACGCGGCCACCGGGCGCAAGGCGCTGGCCAACTCGCGCGGATTCGTGGGCGGCTACCGCTCGAGCTATGCGGGGGTATCGGCAGCGCCGCTGGCTAAGGATGCGAATGGCGCCATGCAGCGCGATGGTTGGTGGTCGAGCGCTCGGCGGTTGGCGGATTTAGACTCGCCCGAGGCGATTGGCAAGGAAGCGGCGAGGCGCGCGCTTCGCCGCCTGGGAGCGCGGCGGGTTCCCACGCAGCGGGTTCCGATTGTCTTTGCGCCGGAGGTGGCGCGGTCGCTCATTGGTTCAATCTTCGAGGCGGCTTCTGGCGACTCGATCTGGCGTGGAGCTTCATTTCTTGCCGGGAAGCTGGGCGAGCAGATTGCCGCGCCGAGCCTGACAATCATCGACGACAATACGATGCTGCTGCCGACAGGGATGGGCGGCTTTGGTACTTCTCCGTTTGACGGGGAGGGACTGCCCTCGCAACGGACGGTGGTCGTGGAGGCGGGCGTACTGCGCAATTATTTACTCAACACTTACACGGCACGCAAGCTGGGCATGAAGTCTACGCACAACGCCTCGCGGGGCCTAGCCGGTGCGCCGGGAATCGGCTGCGGCAATCTTTATCTGGAGCCGGGCACGCTGACGGCGGAGCAGATCATCGCTGACGTGCCAGCCGGGCTTTATGTTACAGGCTTGATCGGATTTGGCGTCAACACGGTCACGGGCGACTACTCGCGCGGTGCGACCGGCTTGTGGATTGAGAACGGCGTGCTGACTCATGCCGTGGAAGAGGTGACCATCGCAGGCAACCTGGCCGAGATGCTGCGCAACGTGACCGCCATCGGCAACGATCTGGAGTTTCGCGGTTCGGTGGCATCGCCTACGCTGCGGATTGACGGGATGACGATTGCGGGGAGTTAGCGGAGCAGCGGGGAGTTAGCGGAGCAAAGCGGAGTTAGCGCAGTTAGCCGCGCTTCGCGCGTGTTAGCGGAGTTTGATTGGGATGGCGAGTTTGCGGCAGAGTTCCGAGATTGTTATGGAGCAGATCGCGTTCGATCCGGCTGACGCCAAGGCCGCGCTCGAGCAACTGCCGACAAGCCCGGCAGTCTTCGCACTCTACGGGGCTGAAGCTCACGCAGAGCCTTACATTGGCCGCACTCCCAATCTACGCGCGAGACTTGCACGGCTTCTGCAGCCCTCGGCGAAGTACCCGCGACGGTTGCAGCTGGCTGGGCGCGTGCGGCAGATTCGCTGGCGGCCGACCGGCTCGGAGTTTGAATCTCTGCTGGCGCAGTTTTCTCTTTTGGAGAAGATTTACGGCGCGAAAGTCCTGGAACGAATGCACCTGCGGCATCCGGCGTTTATTCGCTTCCTGGGCAGCAACGCTTACCCGCGCATCGTGGTCACCAATCGCCCCAGCCAGCGCGAGGCGGATTGGGCTTATGGGCCGTTTCAATCGCGCGCGGCTGCCGAGCGCTATGCCGAGGAGGCGCTCAAACTGTTTTTGCTGCGCCGCTGCACGGACGATCTCGACCCC
The DNA here is from genome assembly GCA_049520075.1 of Occallatibacter sp. Lineage (GTDB taxonomy): Bacteria > Acidobacteriota > Terriglobia > Terriglobales > Acidobacteriaceae > Telmatobacter. The sequence goes on from JBEKQD010000048.1 coordinate 11,575, forward strand.
AATCCGAGCCATCCCGGCTGCGTCTACTCCGAAATGAAGATGTGCCTCGCGCCCTGCTACAAGGGCTGCACGGACGAGCGCTATGGCGAAGAGGCCGCTGCGGTGGAGCGGTTTTTGGCCACGCGTGGCGAGAGCAAGCTGGTGACGCTTCGCACCGAGCGCGACGAAGCCTCGGCAGGGCTTGAATTCGAGGCAGCGGCGGCGCTTCACGCACAGGTGGCTCGCGTGGAGAGCGTGAAGGCTCTGGCTCCCGAACTGGTTCGCCCGCTTTCGCAGCTTCGCGCGGTAATCTCGCAAGCCTCCGCAAATCCCGGCGAGGTTGCGGTTTTCCTCTATGAAAATGGGCGGCTGAGCGGTCCGGCGGGATTTTCGACCATTGGCATGAGAATCCAGAACGAGCAATCCGGCTCGACTTCGCTGTTCGCGCATCCGATGGCGATTGAGCCGATCCCCGAGGCTCCCGACCTGGGTGCTGTACCGGAAGAGAAGATTTCTTCCGGGGCTAAAGCCCCAGAGGATTGCGCTGACCTTATGCGGGGGTTGAAACCCCCGCCTCCCTCCGTTTCGGGTTCTTCTGCATTAGCTGGTTTGGAAGTCCAAGCCTCCGGAGCCGATGTGCAGACGAAGCTTCTCCGTGGCGTACTGGAATCTCGCATGGAGGCCGCGTTGGCCGCGCTTACCGAAGCTTCCGAAACCCCATCGTCGACCCTCCGGCAAGGTCATCTGGCGCTGCTCAAGCGCTGGTATTACCGCCCCGAGGCAAAGCGCACCGGCGAAATTTTCTTTCCGGACGCCGAAGGCAACTGGCCGGTGAAGGCCATGCTCCGCGGTGTGGGGCGAGTTGCCGCGAGCAGCCTTCAACGGAAGGAATCGCAAGGCTGAAGGCGCGAACGATTCGAAAGGACTGTCCCGCCTCTGCGCTGATACACTGACCCTGCAAGGAGAAGCACCCAAAAAACATGGTTGAGCTGCTGCCATCAATACTTTCGGCGGATTTCGCCCACCTGGCGGAGCAGATTGCCGCGGCCGAGCGAGGCGGCGGCACGGCGATCCACGTGGACGTGATGGACGGCCATTTTGTGCCCAATATCACGATTGGGCCGCCGGTGGTGGCGAGCCTGCGCAAGGTGACCAAGCTGCCGCTCGATTGCCATCTGATGATCGAGAACCCGGACGAATTTATCCCCGCCTTTGCCGAGGCCGGGGCTGACTGGGTGAGCGTCCACTACGAGGCTTGCCGACATCTGCACCGCTCGCTGGAGCTGATAGCCGGCCATGGCATGAAGCCGGGGGTGGTGGTGAATCCGGCCACCCGCGTCGAACTGCTTCACGAGATTTTGCCCATGGTTCACCACGTGCTGATAATGAGTGTGAATCCGGGCTTTGGCGGGCAGAAATTCATTGAATTCTCGCCGGACAAGATTCGGCGGCTGGTCGAGTTGCGCAAGGAACGAGGGCTGGCATTTAGAATTGAAGTTGACGGCGGCGTGGCTCACGACACGGTGGCACGCATCGTCCAAGCAGGAGCGGAGCTGCTGGTGGCCGGGAACGCCGTTTTTGGCGCGGGGCAACCGGAGGCCGATGCGCGCGCACTGCTGGCTGCGGCCCGCAAAGCTGCGGGCGAATAGCAGGGTAAGTTTCTGATATTATTGGGGATTTGGTTCGTGGTCTGTCGACAGTCCGCGGCCGCAATGAGGTGGTATGAACCGGTTGACAACGAAGTTTGCCGCGGTAGTTCTGGCGGTTCTGGTGCTGGGCACGGTTTCGGTCCAAGCCAAGGAAAAGAAGCCCAAACACAAAAAGCACGAGGATCTGAGCGTCAACCCGCTGGCGGGCGTGAATTCCAAGCAGCCTGACAAGGAGCTCTTCGACAAGGCGATGATCGCCATGAAGAAGGGCCGCTTCGATGTGGCGCGGCTTGACCTGCAGACCATGCTGAACACCTATCCCGACTCCGAATACCGGATGCGCGCCAAACTGGCGGTGGGCGACAGTTGGTTTAAGGAAGGCGGCACCGCGGCTCTGACCCAGGCCGAGGCCGAGTACAAGGATTTCATCACCTTCTTCCCCAACGCTCCTGAAGCTGCCGAAGCGCAGATGAAGGTGGCTGACATTTATTACCAGCAGATGGAGAAGCCGGACCGCGACTATACCAACGCGCAGCGCGCCGAGCAGGAATACCGCGCGATGATCAACATGTTCCCCGATTCGTCGCTGGTGCCCCGTGCCAAACAGAAACTGCGCGACGTTCAAGAGGTTCTAGCCGAGCGCGAAACCGAGATAGGCCTTTATTACGACAGCCGCGAGAACTTTGCGGCCGCCATTGCCCGCCTGGATACTGTGGTGGATACCTACCCGCTGTACTCCAAGAGCGACCAGGCTCTGCTGGGCATCGGCGATGCGTATGCGGGCGAGGCCCACGCGGTTCAGATTGCTCCCCATCTTCCCGGAGCTATCCGAGAGCGGTTGCGCGCCGTCTATCAGGACCGGGCTGCCGAGGCTTATGCCAAAGTGGTCACGCGCTATCCCATGGCTCCTCACGTAGAAGATGCGCGCGACCGTTTGGTGGCCATGAACCGCCCCGTTCCCGAGCCTACACAGGAAGCGATTGCCGAGAACGATGCTGAAGAGCGCAGCCGTCAACCTCTGCGCTTTACTGACAAGACTTTCGACATCATCAAGCACGGACCATCAGTGGTTGAGGCTGTGCATGTGGGCGAGCCCAGTCTAGAAGATCCCAAGCGCACTCTCGCGCCCGATGTGACCAAGCAGAACATCGCGTTCTTCAATGACGCTGTGAACGCCGGCAAGCCAGCCGCTCCGGCTGGAGCAGTTACACCCACCGGCGTCAATGAGCCGCCGCGCAGCGATCAGCCTTCACAGTCACAGGCGCCTCTGCAGCTTGAAGCGCCGGCGGGTGGCACAGGCGTAGGCGTGCAGGTGGTGAGCGCGCCCGCTGCTGACGCCGTCGTCAAAGCGGTTGGCCCCGCGAACACCGCCATACCCGCTGCCGAAAAACCGGCTGAAGCTCCCGACCAAGTCAACGACGTCAACAAGGGCACCACGCCGGCTCAGTCCGCTCTTACGAATGGCAAACAAAAGAAGCCCAAGGCCGATCTGAACGACGAATCGTCGAGCAAGAAGAAAAAGAAGAAGGGCATCTCCAAGCTGAACCCGTTCTAGACGGACTACAAGCTCACAAAACAAGAAGGGCCGCATCCCATTCGGGTGCGGCCCTTTTTTCGGTTTTGACGGCTTTGCCCGAAAGGTGGGCAAAACGTCCTTCTTGCCTAGGGCATTTCCGGGATTGCTGTAAACCTATGGACAGTTATACCGACCAGACGATGCGGTTAAGTTCACAGTCTCACAGTTTCACAGGAAATAGGGGGGAGGGGGCCTCTCAAGTGGACAGTGAACAGTGGTTAGTGGTCAGTGACAGTTTGCGCCGCTGGTCAATGTTCATCGGATTATTGTGCGCCGGAGGGGAATAATTTTCTGCAAACCGGGCGCGACTTCCGCAACGGTCAGGAAAACGCTTGTATGGGTTGAGGTTCCAGGGAACAGCAGTTGTGGAGTCGCCCCCAAAACTCCGGCCTCTGGTCAAGAAAACACTGGTTAGCCGAGGCCTTGCTCCGGAATCGATTCTTGCCTGAATTTATCTTTGGCGGCGGTGCCGTTTGAATTATGACTAGATGGTAATTTCCGGATTGGCGGTAATTCGATCACGACGCGAAATTCAGCAGTTACTCAATAACGGCATCGAAACCCTACGTGGCTTTTGGGCCAGGGTTTGCGCCTGAGATATCAGGGGTCTCCGTCAGAGGAAACTGGTCCTTCAGCCATCTCTCGGGAAAGGATAAGCCGAGCGAAAAGGTGAGCACACCGCCTGCATAAGTGAAGTCATGGGAGAAATGGGTGCTCGTGAAATGAGCAAGGCCGAGAGCCACCCCGGATCCATATGCAATCCAACGGAGCGTCCTTATCCAAGGAACAAGCGGTCGCAAGCAAAACGACCGTCGAGCCGCAGCATAGAGTGCGAGCCAGATAACGAATGGCGCGAGCGTGAAAGCCACCCAAATTCCAATCCGGAGCAGCTTGGCTTCTTCAAAGTTCATCTTTTGACTCCGGTCAACATTAAAGCACACAGCAGTTGGTTTATGCGGTGTCAATCAGAGTCTGTTTAGACCGTTCCAAGCCCGGTAAAGAGTTCCGGTTGGATGGTCTCCAACTCGGCAATAATTATGTAGTAACCCTCTGGAGCCGGCATAATTCCGCCGGAATCTGCGTCTCGGCTAACCAATGAAGTTCGCAAGCTCATATAATCTTGGTTTGGACACTCAATCCAACCGCAACTCCACAAAGGCTCATGCCCTTTTCGTAGCCACCGGCATTCTGCTCAGCCGTCTGGTCGGGCTGGTGCGCGATCGCATCTTTGCGCACTACTTCGGCAACTCGGATGCCGCGGACGCATTTCGCGCCGCGTTTCGCATTCCGAATTTTCTGCAAAATCTCTTTGGCGAGGGCGTGCTTTCGGCGTCCTTCATCCCGGTGTATGCGCGGCTCAATGCGGAGGAGCGTCATGAAGAAGCCTCTCAACTGGCCGAGGCCATCTTTGCGCTCCTGTTCTTCATCACCACAGTGCTGGCGGTTGTGGGCATTTTTGCCACGCCATGGCTGATCGACCTGATTGCGCCGGGATTCCACGGCGACAAGCGGGAACTGACCATCCGCCTGGTGCAGATTCTGTTTCCCGGCGCGGCGATGCTGGTGCTGTCGGCATGGTGCCTGGGAATTCTGAACAGCCATCGCAAGTTCCTGCTTTCTTATACAGCCCCCGTCGTGTGGAACATTGCCATGATTGCGACGCTGCTGTGGGGCGGGCACGGGCACACGCAGCCACGGCTTGCGGTGCTGGTGGCGATGGGCTCGGTGGTTGGCAGCGGGCTGCAGTTTGTGGTGCAGTTGCCCACGGTGATGCGCTATCTGTGGCCGCTGCGGTTGCGGCTGGGCGGGGCCGGCGAACACGTGCGCACAGTGAGCGCGAATTTCTTCCCGGTATTTTTGAGCCGCGGAGTGGTGCAGATCAGCGCCTACATCGATGCGTGGCTCGGCAGTTTTCTGGGCACTGGCGCGGTCTCCGCGCTGGGATATGCGCAGACGCTCTACACGCTGCCGGTGAGCTTGTTCGGGATGGCGGTGTCGGCAGCCGAGTTGCCCGCGATGTCGAGCGTGGTGGGCACGCAAGCCGAGGTTGCGACCGCGCTGCGGCAGCGGTTGACGCAGGGAATTCAGCAGATTGCGTTTTTTGTGATTCCGTCGGCGGTGGGCTTCGTGGTGCTGGGCGACGTGATTGTGGCCACCATTTACCGCTCAGGTGCGTTTCAGCACAAGGACGTGATATTTGTATGGGCGGTGCTGGCCGGGTCGGCTGTGGGGTTGCTGGCCTCGACCATGGGGCGGCTCTATTCATCAGCCTTTTATGCGTTGCGCGACACGCGTACTCCGCTGCGATTCGCGGTGATTCGCGTGGCGCTTACGCTGGGCCTGGGATACCTTGCGGCATTGCCCCTGCCTCGGCTGCTGGGGCTCGACCAGCGCTGGGGCGCGGCGGGGTTGACTGCCTCTGCCGGCGTTGCGGGCTGGGTGGAGTTCATGCTGTTGCGGCACGGGCTTCAGAGGGTGGTTGGCGCCGTGCCTTCCGGTTGGTCACGGATTGCGCGACTTTGGGCGGTTGCGATTCTTTCGGCGGTGGCTTGTTTCGGTCTCAAAGTGGCGTTGCCCTTTGATCGGCCACTCGTTGTTGGTCCTTGCGTTCTGATTCCGTACGCGGCCTTGTATTTTGGCATTACCCAATGGATGGGAATTGCGAGCATGGGTGCAGTCGGGCGTCTGTTTACGCGTAGGCGATAAGTATTGGTTCTACCCTGGCCAGCAACACGGAAAGAACCGTTAATTGAAGCAAGAATTGATCGTAGTGTAGTAGTGTAAGCTGATTCGATGCTCTCAATTTTGCTGCTGAAAGTCCTCCCATGGCTCTCCATCCCGTTGATATTAGCTCTCTTTCGGCGGATGGCCCCGCCCCGACTTCGAGCGGCGGAGCGTCCCTATGCAGATTCGCAGGAGCCCAAACCGCTTTCGACGGGAATCATCGGAAGTGCAATGTGGGCAACGGGGATAGGGTTGGCCCTCCTTTTCTTTGCGCTCAGAGCCTTGAATCATTGGTGGGCCTCGCTGGATGGTCCTTCACTCCTGACCGAGTATGCCTCTCCGTTCATCTGGTGCTTTTTCCCCGGTTTTGCTGCTATCGCAATCCCGTGGCCGCTTACGGTCTGGTATCTCCGTAAGGTGGGCCGATGGGAAGAGGCAGACGCCGTCGAAGATGCCTCCGACAGCAAAGGCGGGGGCAACTCATTTCGAATAATGAAGTGGTTGGGCATTGGATTGGTTGGTCCGATCGCATTGTTCACCTTGCCTGCGATCCCTCTTCATCTCTCTATCACCGATTCCGAGGTTCGAGTTGGCCACTATGCGTCAATTCAGTCGGAGTCATTCCGTCTGAAGGACGCGCGGAGATTGACGGTAGTCGATGGTTATAGGTTGAAAGACGGTAGCCTTCAGGCAGCTCGGGACGTACTGATCGACTTTTCCGATGGTCGTCGTTTACGGGGCAATGCCATCGGGGATGGAGGCACGAGTGTGCCGGAAGATGTTCTGCAACTCCTCGTCGCGAAAACTGGACTAGTACCCGAACACGCCTTGACGGTAGATGATGTGCCCCCGCTTCAACTTGGCAACTGACCGGTTTTGTATGCCGTGGGGCCCGGTCGGGTCGTTAGCCAAACGTAAGTAGCAGTGCAGTTATCCTGTGCCGTTGGCATGATTCGGTCGGAAGCGGCGCGTTTCGGGAAAAGCCGCCTTGGGCTCCGGAAGATCAAGCAACAAGAAAGTTCAAGACCCGCTATTTCCCGTCCCCGGCAGTCCGCAAATGGCGGGCGAGCGACCACTTGAGCTCGTCGATGCCCTGGCCTGTGACGGCGGAGATGGCGTGGAACTCCAGCTTGCGGCGCTTTATGTGCGTGGCTAGCTTCTTGAGCTTGTCGGGGTTGGCGCTGTCGATTTTGGTGGCGCAGACAATCATCGTTTTATGGGCGAGAAGCTGATCGCCGTTGGCGTTGGTGAAGCTGGCCAATTCCTTGTTGATGACTTTGAAGTCTTCGACCGGATCGGGACGGCCGCTCGCGTCGGAGACATCGACCAGATGGACGAGCAGGCGGGTGCGCTCGATGTGGCGGAGAAACTGGACGCCGAGGCCGTGGCCGAGATGCGCGCCTTCAATGAGGCCGGGCATGTCGGCGACAACAAAAGATTCCAGATCAGGCTCCTCGCCTACGCTGACCACGCCGAGATTGGGTTCGAGAGTGGTGAATGGGTAGTCGGCGATTTTGGGCCGCGCGGCTGAGATGCGGGAGATGAGCGTGGACTTGCCGGCGTTAGGGTAGCCAACCAGGCCGACATCGGCCAGCAGTTTCAGTTCCAGGCGATAGAGGCGCTCTTCGCCGGGCCGTCCGAGTTCGTGTTCGCGCGGAGCCTGATGGGTGCTGGTGGCGAAGTGCTGGTTCCCTCGCCCGCCGCGTCCGCCCTTGGCGATGATGACGCGCTCGTCCGGCTCCTCGAAGTCGTGGATCAGTTCGCCGGTTTCCTGGTCGTAAAGAGATGTGCCGACGGGGACTTGCAGGATGACGTCATTGCCGTCCAGGCCGGAGCAGTTGGAGCCCAGGCCGTGTTCGCCGCGCTGGCCCTTGTGCTCCGGGTTATAGCGGAAATGGATCAGCGTGTTGTGGCGCTGCGAGCTGACCATGACGACATCGCCGCCATGGCCGCCATCGCCGCCCGAGGGACCGCCGCGGGGCACGAACTTCTCGCGCCGGAAAGCCATGCAGCCGTTGCCGCCGTCACCGGCCTTGACGCGAATTTTTGCTTCATCAATGAACATGAAAACACCAGGGATCAGAAAACGGGGAATAGGGAATAGGAAACAGAAACTTGCGCTTCGATTGAGGGGACGGGCACGGCCAAAAACGGGAGATTTCTGTCTCGCAGTGGCCGGAAGACTGTGCCCCATCCGGACCCGCCGCAAGAGCGTGCCGGAGTTGCAGTGTAGAGGAATTTTTCCCATGGTCTGCCGCGAGCAAGGGGCTCGATGGCAGGGGTTGAGCGCAGTTGGACGAAGAAGCTGGTGATTGCCGTGCTGCTGACAGGCGCGGTGATGGGGTGTCTGGCTCAAACTGCCCGGACTCGATTGGTTGAAGACAGGTCTGCAGGCTCGTTGAGCGGGAAGCTGACCGACCTGCACTCCAATCCTCTGGAGGGCGTTCTGGTTGTGGCGCGCAACCAGGCCACAGGCGCAGAGACGCGCACCACAACAATAAAAAATGGGAGCTACCGGTTTGTTGGACTGGAGCCGGGCGAGTATGCGCTGGAGGCCGAGAGCCCGCAACGGGCGCGCGGCCATCTTGAAGGCATTGTTGTGGATGCCGGATACGAGGCGCAAGTGCAGGCCGCGATGGAGTTGGAACCGCTTCCGCGCGGGGCTATTTTGGCGGCATTACGCAGGAGGAGTCAGCCGGGGCCTGAGCAGGAAGCTCTGCCGGTGAAAGCAGCCGTCCTGGCTTTAGAGCCATTGCTGTTGCTTCCCGTCAGAGCGCAGAGGCTGACAGATCTCCTTGGCGATGGGCCTGAAACCGAGACTCCGGTTCTTAATGTTTCGCTTTCCTCAGAGCCGCTGTGGACGCTTACGTTGGCGGAACAAAGCAAGGAGACTTCCGCGCCATCGATGGTTGAGGCTTCTGCCTCGGTGCGTGTCGGCGTTAATAACTCCCAGGTCCCAGAATCGGGACCTGGGGCACCCAGCGAAAAGATCAGCGCGACAGAGTTACAGGCGCTGCCGGTGAGCGGGCGGCGCTGGCAGGATTTTGTTCTGGACAATACGCCTACGTCGACCACACCGGCGGCTGGCCAGGGTCAGATTTCACTACGAGGAGCGGGCGAGCCAGCAAATATCGCAGTGGATGGAGTGGGCCGGGGATTGGCCTTTGGCCCAACAGGCGGATCGGGGCAAGGCTCGTCAGGGACGGGAGCGCTGGGGCAAAACGGGGAGGGCCCGGCAGGAATGGCGCAGGTCGGGACCGGTGGCCACGGACTTGCCGTGAGCGAGGCGGCCATCCGCACGGTGGAGACAGAGGCCGGCAACGTGGAGGCCGCGGCGGACAAGGCGGCGGGCGGGAGCATGAATGTGGAGACCCAGAGTGGCGCCAATGAGATGCACGGCCAGGGATTTCTCTTCGATCGCCAGAGCTCATGGGGCGCGCAGAATCCCTTTACCCAGTGGGTAAAAGAGACCGCTCCGGCCACCGACATTGCAGTGCCAGTTTTCACGCCGGAGTCCTACACTCCTCCGGACCGGGAAACCGTCTGGGGTATCGGCGTGGGCAGCCGGATTCGCCGCGACAAATTGTTCTGGTTTGCGGCGCTTGACAGCTATAACCGCAACGATCCGGGGCTGGCGACGGTCAAGATTCCGTCCGTGTTTTTTGCGCAGCCTTCGAGCGACCAGATTCTGGTGCTGTGCGCCAGGTTGGGATTGACGGTGTTGGCACCATCGGGGTTGCCGAATTACTGTCCCGTAGCCGAGGTGACAGCGGCCTACTCCGGATTACTGGAAACGCTGGATGGTCTGCTAGGTCCCGCTCCACGCACGGCGACGCAGTGGACTGGCTTTGGGCGTCTCGATTGGCAGGCGGCTGAGCGGCATCGCTTCACTCTCGAGGGCATCAGAGCACGATGGAACTCGCCGGGCGGAGGGCTGACCAGAGTTTCAGAAGCCTTTGGCAGTCACAGCTTTGGATCGAGCACGGCAAGCGAGGAATGGCTGCTGGGCCGCTGGGAGGCGTTCCTGACTCCCAATCTGCTGGCTGTAACCCAGGCCTCGGCTGGACGCGCTATTCAGGAAGCGCGGCCTGAGACGCCTTCCGCTTATGAGCAGACATTCCTTGCCGGGAATGCGTGGGGACAATTGCCGCAGATTGTGGTTGATTCGAGCTACGGCTTCACCATCGGCAACCCATCACGCTTCGGCCAGGGCAGCTATCCGGACGAGCACCTCTATCATGGGCAGGAGTCGGTGGATTGGATTCGCGGCAAGCTGCTGGTGAAGGCCGGATTCGAAGCGGACCACAATGCCGATACGGCGAGCTTGCTCCGCAACCAGACCGGGACCTACAACTACGCCAACGTGGAGAATTTCGTCTCTGATGCTCTGGCTTTTCAGAAGTATGGAATTTCTGGAGAGCTTGACCCCGCGAACTGGCATACCTGCGACCCGACGGGCAAGGTGTGGCGCGACTCGGCGGGTGGTCTCAAAGGGGGAGGCGCTCTGCCCTGCTATTCCTACTATTCGCAAACCATAGGCCCCTCCAACTGGCGTCTGACCACCAACGACTGGGCCGGGTTCGCCACTGCACAGTGGCAGGCGGGCAAGCTGGTGGTTGTGTCGGGCGGGTTGCGCTGGGAGCGCGAGCAGTTGCCTCCGCCTCTGGCTGCGCTGAACAACCCTGATCTTCCGGGGACCGAAAAGCTGCCCGACCTGGGCAACAATTGGGGTCCGCGGATAAGTTTAGCCGTGGGCAGTAGCAAAACGCATTGGCCGGTTTTGCGGTTGGGTTACGGAGTGTACTTTGGACGGACTGAGAACCTGACGGCGCAAACGGCGGTAACCCAAACCGGCTCCTTGAACGGGGATCTGAATTTCTTCATGCGACCCACTGACAATCTGAATGCCGGCGGCGCTCCGCCGTTTCCTTACGTGCTGCGTCCGCCGGGTCCAGGAAACGTGGTCCAGCCGGGAGCTGTCGAGTTTGCGCCGAACTTCCGCAACCCCGAGATTCACCAGGGCATCGCCGCAGTGGAAGAGACGCTGCCCGGCCACGTGGAGGTGACGGCGAGCGCGGCGGTGAGCCTGGGCCGCCGGCTGCCAATTTCTATTGACACAAATCTGGACGTGCCGACGCCAACGCAAACCATCACCTACAATGTGTGCGACCAGACTCCTACAAGCCTCAACATTGGTGTGTGCGGCAACACTGGCCAGGGACCTATCAAAGCCGCGCAGATTACTGTGCCGTTCTACGCTTCCTGGCCGACAGAGGACGGATTGGCAGGACGCCCCAACCCGAATTACCAGCAAATTACCCAGATCATGAGCCGGGCCAACTCGACATACGAGGCGGCGATGCTCAGGGTGGAACGCTACGGCCGCCACGGGTTGAGTCTGCATGCGCATTACACTTACGCGCACGCCATGGATTGGAATCCCAACGAGAGCGCGCAGGCTGCGGGAAACGATGTGCTGAACCCGGCCAACTTCAGCGAAGAGTATGGGACAAGCAATTTGGACATGCGCCACTCGGCAGGCGCGACGGCAGTCTATGAAACGCCCTGGAAGCTGCGCGGAAGAGCGGGGAAGTTAGCCAACAACTGGATGCTGTCAGGCGTCGGGCAGTTCCGCAGCGGCTTGCCTTACACCATGCGCACCAGCGGCTCGCTCCCGGAAGAGTTCGACGCAGACAGCGGTGCGGCTATTGCAGGACTCGGGCCAGGGATGAATGGGTCGGGTGGCGACAACCGGGTCTACGGCTTCGGCAGCGACGGTCACTCCTACAGTATTGGCCGCAACACCTACCGCTATCCGGCCACATGGAAGGCCGACCTGCGGCTAGGCAGACGTTTTGACCTTGGGAAGATGCGTCAGTTGGAGTTGCTGGCCGAGAGCTTCAACCTATTCAACCACCAGAACGTGACCGAGCTCGAGACGACCGGCTATACCATCCAGTCCGGCAGCCCGCCAACAACGCTCGGCGCGCCGGGCGCGCTGCCTACGCTTAACTTCCTCACCGGCCTGAAGGTAAACGCAACGACCGGCCTCAGTTCATCAGCGTTCGGTCAGCCTTTGAACGTCAACGCAACCAACTTTTACCGCGAGCGGCAGATCCAGCTTGGGTTGAGGCTAAGGTTCTAGCGTCTGGTTGCATAGATATTCAGCAGTGAGCGAGTGAATATCCTTCAGGGGCTAAAGCCCTCTGCTTTTTGGCCCGTTTCGGCACGACTGAAGTCGTGCCCTGACAAAACGGGGATTTATGCAACCAGTTCCAGAGTGAGCAGTTTTTAGTTGCTCGCGGGCGGTGCTGCAGGCTCGGCAGGTGCGGCAACCGGTTGCTGCGCTGCCGGCTGCTGTTTGGCCATGTTGCGAATGTAGAGGATGAGGCTCTTTACCTCATCGTCCTTTGCGCGGCCATCCGGCTCGGGCGGCATCTTGTCGTTGCCGGTGCGGATGAACTTGAACAGATCCGCGTCCGACATTGTGGCCAGCGACTTCGGATCGGTCCAATCCTTGAGCGTCAATTGCATATCTTTGGCCAGATCCGTCTTGCCATCACCGTTCTCTCCGTGGCAGAGTGCGCAGTCCACGGCATAAATCTCTTTTGCACGCGCTTGCGCCTTCTCGGCAGCGGCTCTGCCCGAACTCTTCTGACCGGATCCATGGGCAGGAGCGGCATCCTGCGCCACTGGCCCAGGGGTGGATGAAGCGGTAATTCCAAATAATACAACTGCAGAAGCAAACAATAACGGCTTCAACATAACAGCCTCCTCAGTTGCGAACGCCGGTTCACAGCATCCTGCAACCGAATCTTTTCCCGCACGAATTATAAGCCAATTGGCCTATCAAAAGCCCGACCGATGGTACAGGTCCGATTGAGGGGAAGGCAGTTGAGTGGTTTTGTGCAGGATTCATGCGGGTAAAACTTGGTTTGCTTCAAGGCAGCTGACGCCAGCCGCATGCGAGGTCGGGAGTAGTGGTCTTGCCATCGAGACGGAAGCACGAAGCGCCGTTGATGTCGGTCGAGAAGGTGCGAACCCCGGCCGCTTCGAGCGCTTGCAGCACTTCCATGCGCGGGTGTCCGTAGCGATTGCGAAGGCCGCAGGAGATGACAGCCCACTGCGGAGCCACTCGGGCCAGGAATTCAGGCCGCGTGGATGTGATGCTGCCGTGATGGCCGATTTTAAGAAGCGTGCTGGCCAGTCCGGGCTCGGCGAGCATCGCCTCTTCGATGGGGGCCTCAGCGTCGCCCTCCAACATCACTGAAGTCGCGCCGTAGGCTACGTGCATCACCAGCGAGTCGTTGTTGGTTGGCTCTGGACCGGGTTGGTAGTCGCGAAACGGCGCTAGCACGGTCACATGGGCTGGGCCGAAGGAAAATGCGTCGCCGGCACGCAGTGAACGAACCCGCACACGAAGGCTCGCGGCCTCGTCGAGCAGCGCGTTGTAGGCCCCGAAGCGGGGGTTGTTGCCCACCCAGAGCTCATCGGGATGGAAGTTGCGCAGGACAGCAGGCAAGCCGCCCATGTGGTCGGAGTGAGCGTGCGTGAGGGCCACAGCGTCAAGGTGTCGAATGCCGCGAGACCACAAGACCTCGGAGACGACCTCCTCGCCGATGTCGTAATCTTGCGGAGCCTGATGCGGGCCGCCGCCGAAGCCTCCGCCATCGACAAGCAGGGTTTTGCCGTCGGGCGTAACCAGCAGCAGAGAGTCGCCCTGGCCGACGTCGATGGCCTCCATCAGCAATGCGTCGTGGGGGTGATCGACCGGGCGAGGCAAAACAGCGACGACTGCGGCCAACAGCAGCGCGGCCCAGACGGCGCGGCGAGGCAAGCGGAATCCGGTGGACGCGGCCATGTTGGCAAGCGCGACAGCCGCCGCAAGCAGCGCGCAGAAGACGAGCGATTGCCAGAGCAACGGCGCTGGAATGCGGAAGTCGCCCCAGGCCATTGAACCGAACAGATGCACCAGCCCGATGCCGATGTGCAAAAAGAAAGCCGCAATCATTGCCGGTAGCAGAGCCGCATGAGGCCACACCGCAAGCGCCAGCAAAGTGACCAGTGCGGCAGGCATCAGGATGAGCAGCAGTGGGAGGATGAAGACATTCACAGGCAATGCGAAGACGGTGATGCGATGGAAATAGAGAGCCATGGGCAGGGCCATGGCCAGTTCAACGACGCAGGAGACAACCAAAAGTTCAAAAGCGCGGATCATGAAGCGCACTGCAAAAGGAAATAGCCGCCATGCAATGCTGTCGGCGAATCGACCGCTTGCGGCTGTCTGCAATGCGGTGGCGACCATGCGGAGAATCACGCGAAATTGAGCCAGGCGCGGAGGCAACTTTACATCCAGTGCGACAAGACGCAGGTCGCGCGATGCAGTCAGGTAAGGATGCACTGTGCTCTGGAGCAACGGCGCGGCCACGCCGCCGATCGCCACCACGGCCAGCAGCGTCATTTGGAAGCTCGCGTCAAAGAGACTGCGCGGGCTGAAGGCCAACAGGCATAGCGCGGCGAATCCGATGGTGTTCATCACGTTTCGTTCGCGGTAGAGGAGCCGACCCAGAAGGTAGAGCGTGACCATCCAAAGCGAACGCTGGACGGGCGTGGCAAAGCCGGTAAAAAACGCGTAGGCGAAAGATGCCAGAATCGTAATGAGCGTGGCCGAAACGCGGGGTAGGCGAAAGCGGCGCGCAACCCAGAAGATGCACCCGGCTACGATGGCCAGATGAAAGCCGGAGACCACCAGCATGTGGAACGAGCCGGTGCGCTCAAAACCCACGCGTAGCGAATGAGTGAGGTAAGTGCGGTCTCCGGTGACCATTGCGGCAAGCATGATGGCGTCGTCTTGCGAGAGGCGCAATGGAGCGGGCAGGTGGCGCATGGCGGCAGGCAGGGCCAGAAGGCGAGCGCTTGATGCGTGCTGCAATCCGCTGAGGCGGCAAGTAAGGAAGCGACCAGACGACGGACCGAGGCGGTCAACGCGGTCGATGCCCACCGTGGCCGTGGAGGTGATGCCCTGATCGACGAGGAAATCCTGACGGCTCCAAACGCCGGGATCGCGATAGACCTCAGGCGGCAGCAGGCGGACAACGGCGCGGATGCGCTCACCACACTGAAAGGGTTGCTGACCAACTGCGCTTTCTGGCCAGTGAACCGTCAGGCGCACGCCGCCTTCGATCGGCGTTTGCGCGTCGCTTGCGTCGGTAACAACTTCCATGTTGGCAACGCGCAGGTCAACTCGTTGCGAAGGCCGCTGCTGGGGTTCAACGGCATCTCCACGGTCGTCGTGGTCGATCAGGTTTTGCTCTGTCTCGCCGCGCACCGGTCCTGCATCGACCACCGTGCCTTCGACGGTGCGAAGCAGGCCGTCAGAGAGCGCAGCAACCGCTGGCGCAGGCGCTGGGTGCTGCTCCATCTCTGCGCACCATGCGCCCAGCAGAAGCCAGAGCACGGTCATCGGCAGCCAGACAATGCGTTGGGCGAACAAAGCCGTCACACAACAGAGCACAGCCACCAGCGCCAGCACAACAAGTATCTGGTTCGGTCGCAGCCACAGAGCGTCTGTGACCGCAATGCCGGCGGCAAAGAGCCAGGCTGCATGAAAGAGTGGAACGGAGACTGAGCCGGAGCCCTGTCCGGCGGCGAGGCCGGCTGGTGCGAGACCGGCAATGGGTTGCACGGAGTTGGGGGGGTCGGATTCCATCGTGCTCGAAATTGGGAAGGTGTTCTGGCTCTACTGCGGTTCTCCAATTGCAATCGCCCGAAACCACAACTGCTGTGTGGATTTTTCCTCAAGAAAAATCCACCTTGCACAAAGATAACAATGACGCGTGAATTGGAGAACCGCTTTCAAGCCTATCAGGCGCGGTGCAACTGGACCACTGTTTCCAGGTGAAAGGTTTGCGGAAAGAGATCGGCGAGCGTAATGGATTGGATTTGGTAGCCGGAGCCCAAGAGCGCGCGAAGGTCGCGGGCCAGTGTGGCGGGGTCGCAGGAGACGTAAGTCACAGCGGGCGCGGCGATCTCTGCCAGCAGCGCGCACGTATCCGCACCGAGGCCAGTACGCGGCGGGTCCACCACGATGAAATCGGGCTTCTCGCCCGTGCGGTTGCGGAAAAGGAAGGCCAGAGTTTCCGCTTTAACTGCGGTTCCGGCTGTGCCGCGAAGATTCTCTTCGAGCGCAGCCGTGGCTGACGGAGCCGACTCAACGGCAACCACGCGGGCGAAGTTTGCCGCGAGTTGTCGTGCGAAGAGACCGACGCCGGCAAACAAATCCCAGGCCAGCTTGCCGCTGTGGCCCGCGGTGACTTTTTCGACGAGCGCGTCCACCAGCCAGCGGTTGACTTGAAAAAATGCGCCGTGGTCCACGCGATAGTCGAAGTTGGCTGCATGGTATGCCATTGCAGTCGAGCCCCAATGCGCCAGCGTGCGCTGCTCCTGTTTTGCATTTGCGCGATCTTCGACGACCAATTCAGCTCCGAGGAGTGTGGGGACGTGCTCGTGAAGAGCTATTGCGAATTCGTCAAAATGAATCTTCGGCGGGTTTGCGGTGAAGACAGTGGCCAGCATTCCGGTTTCAGCGGGATTGCAAAAGAGAGCAACCTCCGTGGGCAGCAGGGCCGGGGCAAACTCGCGCACAAGCTGACCAAAGGCCAGCGCGGCCTCGACCAGCAACGGCGCGGCGATGGGGCACTCGCGCACGGGGACCACAGCATGTGATCGCCGGCCACGATAGCCCAGATTTCCCGCCGCATCAAAAGCCAGACGGATGCGATTGCGATAATGCCACGGCTCGCCGGCTAGAACGAAAATCTCCGCAGGCATGGCCACGCCGGCGCGCTCCAGCGTCTCGCGCAGGATGGCTTGTTTGAAGGCGAGTTGAGTTGCATAGTTCGTGTGCTGATAATGGCAGCCGCCGCAAGCGCCAAAATGCGGGCAAGTGGGTGTGACCCGCTCCGGCGCTGCGCGAACAATCTCCTCGGCCTCAGCGGTTGCGTAGCCGGGTTTGCTCTGCGTAATGCGTACCCGCGCCTGCTCACCGGGCAACGTGAGCGGAACAAAGACTGCCTTGCCTTCGAGACGAGCCAGAAACGCGCCACCATAAATGGGCTTTTCGATTTCGACGAGTTGCGCTTTGGAGGGAAGCAGGGGTTTTGAACCCCGCGCGACGCCTACGGAACCAGCGCTGGCCTTTGCCTTTGCAGGGCGCTTGCCTGACTTATTGCTCGCAGCCGAATGTCTCTTCGCGGCCTGCTTGGCCCGTCGCTGCGCGGCAGTTCGTTTCTTCGGCATCTTCATTGTTGACTCATATAAAACAAACTCAGTCGCGGCAGGTTGTAATGCACCAGCAATTGTTTTTGCTCAAACTGCTTTCCCACCTGTCGAAGCTGCACAACTCCCATGCGGCTGCGATAAGGCGCAAGTTCGCGCGCCGCGTGCTCCTTCAAGCCGACGAGAAGCTCTTCCGGGGCGGCTGCCGTCAAGGCGGTAAAGAGCTTCTCTTCAAGAACTGTGAGGGTGCGTTCGAGCGCTTCCAAATCTTGATCCGTAGCTTTTTCTTGACTGGCAGCGCGTACTTCCGAGGCGAGTTCGCGTAGGCGAGCGGCAGTTGCGGCACACGCATCGAGAGCAACCGTAGCCGCATCGAGCGCGATGGCGGCTGCTTCAAGGTGTGCGGCCACACGCTCTTGCTCGAATCCCGATTCGCGCACGGCAGCGGTTGCGGCGGGAGCAGTTCCTGCGGCAGCCTCGCGCAGTTCCTCAGCTGCTTCCATCACTGCCTGCGCGCACCAGGCCAGACCATTGATGTGCCGCATACGGCCACGCTTTTGCCGCGCTTCATATTTATCAAAAGCCGCATCGATGCCGCGCAGCACAGCCTCTAGCGGAATGCCCGCCTCGCGCCATGTTTCGATCAGCGCCCAGTCCAACGTCGACAGCAACAGCAGCGCCCCGCGCCGCTGCTGGAAGCGTTCTTCAATTTCCGTAAAATAATTGAAATAGTTCAGCACAGCCGCGCCTTACTTCGCTTTGCCGCGTGGCTTGGCGATGCGGTTGCGCTCGAAGAGGATCAGCAAGCCGTCGAGCGTAAGCAAATCCTCGATTTCGGCGATGTAACGCGAGTCCTCAGAGATTTGCCGCGCCAGGCCGCCCGTGGCGATGACCTTAGCCGGCGCGCCCAGTTCGGCCACAATGCGCTCCAGAATGCCGTCCACCAGGCCAATGTAGCCGTAGTAGAGGCCGGTTTGCAGGTGTGTGACGGTGTTGGTTCCGATGACCTTGGCTGGACGCTTGATGTCGATGCGGCCCAGGCGCGCTGCGTGCGAGAAAAGCGCATCGGCGCTGATGCCGAGGCCCGGCGCGATTGCTCCGCCCAGGTACTCGCCCTTGGCCGAGATCACGTCGAATGTGGTCGCCGTGCCGAAATCCACCACAATACATGGGCCGCCGTAGCGCTCGAAGGCGGCAACACAGTTCACCAGCCGGTCCGCGCCCAGATCCGCGGGGGTCTCCTGCAGTACCGGCATTCCGGTCTTGATGCCCGGCTCAACAAACATCGGCCGGGTATGGAAGTAGCTCTCGCAGACCTGGCGCAGTGTTCCCTCCACCGGCGGCACCACCGACGAGATGATGATGTGATGCACCTGGCTCGGCTTCAGGCCGTTCATCTCGAAGAGATTCACGAAAAGCACGCCGTACTCGTCGGCGGTCTGCGAGCGGTGCGTGGTGACGCGCCAGTTCGCAGCCAACTCGGGCTTGTCGCCTTCGAGGCGATAAACGCCCAACACCGTATTTGTATTGCCGACATCGATTGCAAGTAACATAGTCTTCCTACCGCCTTTTCAAGTGGCTATGATCGTTGCAGGCCGAAGGTGACAACATCCTCAACATCCGCCGGAACGTCGATCCACTCTTGAACAAGGTCCCCATACTCAAATGAGGCTTGATGCTTAGCATCGTCGACATTCATATGCCAGGTATCGCCAGCAAACTCTCCATGCGTTCCATAACGATAAAGAAATAT
Source organism: Occallatibacter sp. (assembly GCA_049520075.1). Classification (GTDB taxonomy): domain Bacteria; phylum Acidobacteriota; class Terriglobia; order Terriglobales; family Acidobacteriaceae; genus Telmatobacter. The sequence continues at coordinate 30,533 of JBEKQD010000048.1, forward strand.
CCCGTCTGGACACTCCTCGATCACCAGCAAATGGGCGGTACCCATCGCTTGTCTAGTCTCCTGGCCCTCCGTGAGGACAGGAGGAAGGCCAATATAGTGTTTGACCTTCGGTTCTGGGTGCCCCTTCGGAATCAATGACAACAGTCGCATCTTCTTAGACCGTGTTCGTATTGCCGACATCGATTGCTAACAACATAATTTTCTCAACTCATCTCGGCGGCTCGAATGCCGCCGGTTTGCACCGTTACCAATCGTTCCATGGTGCGAACCAGCAAAAACCCGTGCTCGTCCAATCCGGCAGTAACTCCCGTGCAGGCCTGCGGACCGTGCACCTCAACCCGCCGGCCACGAATCCACGACGACGCCTGCTCGACGCGCGCGGGAATCGTGCCGCCGGCAGTCGCATCGGCCAATCCAAGCGCCTCACGCTCCAGCGATTTTAGCAGGGCGACGAGTAAATGCTGACGCGAAACTCGGCGCCCAGTTTCCATATCAAGCGAAGTAGCGGTCGTCGACAAATCGGAATCAAAACTTTCCTGGTGAACGTTGATGCCAATGCCCACCACAGCAAAATCAACCGCGCCATTCGAAATCTTCGATTCGACCAAAATGCCGCCGGTTTTGCGCGAACCAATCAGTAGATCATTGGGCCAGCGCAAATCAACAGTCAGACCGGCGACGGCCTGAATTGATTCAGCCGCGGCCAATCCGGCGGCGAGCGGCATCAGCGGCAATCGCAGGGCGGGAATCGGAGGCCTCAATAGCACACTTACATAGAGTCCATCGCCCGCAGCCGAGTGCCACGCATGGTCGCCGCGTCCGCGTCCGGCTCGCTGCTCATCGGCAAAGTAGACCGGGCCATGCTGAGCGCCAGAGCGCGCGGCCAGCAACGCGTCAGAGTTGGTGGAGTCAGTGGCCGGAGAAAAATGCAGATTGCCCGCAAAGACGGTTCCGGCAAGCTCGGTCTCCAGCGCGGCCAAATCGTAGACATCGAGAGACGCTCCGCGCACGGCTAGGCCGTCTCCGCATGGATACGCATGGAAATGTCGGCGGCTTTGGCAGAGTGAGTCAGCGCGCCCACGCTGATAAAGTCCACACCCGTCTCGGCGTAGGCGCGAATGTTATCGAGCACGATGCCGCCCGAAGCTTCGGTGGGAATCCAGCGCTCGACTTGCCCTTCGGTCACGCGCCGGATGCGCTCGACGGACAGCTTCACCTCGTCGGGCGTCATGTTGTCCAATAGAATCGCTTCCGCGCCGTATTCGAGAGCTTCTTCCAATTCCTTCGCGTTGCGCACTTCAACTTGCACGCGCTGGCCCTTCTTGCGTTTTTCCAATGCGCGCGTCAGCACCGCCGGCAGCCCGCCGCCAAGCGAGATGTGGTTGTTCTTGATAAGAATGCTGCTGGCCAGGTCGAGACGGTGATTGGTTCCTCCGCCGCACAGCACTGCGTATTTTTCCAGATCACGAAGGCCCGGTACGGTTTTGCGTGTGTCGAGCACGTGAGCGTGCGTGCCTTGAATGGCATCGACGAATTTGCGCGTCAGCGTGGCGATGCCGCTCAGGTGCTGCATCAGGTTGAGAATCACGCGCTCGCAACTGAGCAGCGTGCGTGCATTGTGGCGTATGACGGCCAGCACCTGGTCCTCATGGACGCGCACGCCGTCAAACATCTCCGGGTGGCTGACGACCTCAAAGCGGGTTTGCGCGGGCGGGCGACGGTCAAGGCGCGCAAAGATCTCGAGAAAGCGCGGCACCGCGCCGAGGCCGGATACCACCATCTCCTGGCGCGCCACAATCGAGGCCGTGGCCAGCAGGTTGGCGTCGATGGTGAGGTTGGTGGTGGCGTCAGCGGCTGCCTTGTCTTCCAACAAAGCCCGTTCCAGCAATGCGTCGATGCGGCTATTTTTCCAATCCATAATGTCTCATTCACGCGGTCAGGGATTTGCCTACAGTTTCTGGACCGAAAGAAAGTTATAAAGAATTCCCTTGACGTTGTCATCCACCGCGTCGGGGATGGAGAAAAAGTGAGTTCCATTGCTCCGGTAAATCTCGAGCGAGCGCTTCGCCCCACCGCCGGAAATTTGCTGCCAGAAAACGGATTTGCCGGCATTGCCCTTATCGACAAAAATGATCTGTCCAATGTCTTTGTACCAGAGCGCGGAGACTGTGTTGCGGAGATCGCGCACCATAATTCCCCGGTTCGTCAGAAGAAAGAAATGAGAGTAGTTGGCACGTGATCGAGCGCCGTTGAGGTCGATGATAGCGAGCGGAGTGTCAGACTTCGCCATGTGGCTCTCGATAATCTCCTTTACTTCGTCGGTAAACTGCGACGCGACAAGACAGCCGGGCGCATCACCGAACGAGATGGCCGGTGCTGCGTGAGACGTGGTGGCCGGCGCTTCCTCTTCCGGTTGAATATCGACGCGCTCAACTGCCGCTTGTCGAACGACAACGCCTTCCACCGGCGATCCCGCCATAGATGCATTGTGTTCCTTCAGTTCCCTGAAGGCGATTTGGATCTGCTTGAAGTGCTCTTCCGCATCCGCACGCAAGCTGGCGTAATTCTCATAGAGGTCGGGATGCCATTGCTTGACTCCCTCCCGATACGCCTCTTCGATGGCGGATTCTTCGGGAATACCAAAGGCGATGCCTAGTGTTCGATAATGCTGGCGGCATTGTGCACATTCACAGGACATAGCTACCCTTCCTTGTTTAGATTCTCCAGTGCGGCGCGAGCTTTTTCCAAAAGCAGGCGCGTCTCCGATTCTTGCTTCTTCAACCCTTCAACCACGTTTGCCGGAGCCTTGGCCAGAAAGCCTTCGTTGCCTAGTTGGCGCTCGGCGGAGGCAATGCCTTTTTCGTACTTCGCGATGTCTTTTGTCAAACGTTCGCGCTCGGCGGGGATGTCGATGGTGGCTTCGTAGTCAAAACCCACATCGAAGTTCGACTCAGAGTGAGTGTGTCTTTGGGTTAATGGGCCGCTGTCTATGAGTTCAGAAACGCGCGCAAGGCTCCTTAAGATGTCGATATTGATTCGAGCCACCTCATAAAATCGGTCACCCAGCACACTCTCTCCACTTCCAGGCGGAAGAGTGCCTCTATTTGGATGAAAATACACCCTATCGACAAGCTCCTTATCAGGCACACCGACTTCTTTGCGCAAAACCCGGATGGATGTGATTACTTTCTGCAAGTACTTCATCATCCATGGGTCCATCAATGCGGCATCCGCCGAATTCTCATTGGCCTGCGGATAGCTCGTCAGTGCAATCGACTTGGCTGGCGGATTGCCGTCATAGAGCGCATGCCAGATCTCTTCCGTCAGGAACGGCATGAAAGGCGAGAGCAGCCGCAGCGATGCTTCAAAGATCGAGACCAGCGTGGTGAGCGCAGCCTTTCTACCGGCTGACTTGCTGGCTTGCTGACTTGTCGACTCGCTCTCCGGTCCATCCATCGGAAAGTCGAGTCTCAGCTTGACGATTTCCAAATACCAATCGCAGAAGCTGCCCCAGAAGAATTGGTAAATCGCGTTGGCCGCATCGTCGTAACGGAAGTTTTCGAGAGAGGTGTTGACCTTGGCCGCGGTCGCGTGCAGTTCGGCTACGATCCAACGGGCCTCGAGCGGTGCGTCTTCACCAACTACGGGCATTGCTCCCAGTGCGGCGGGATCAACCGTGATGCCGATCTCGGCGGCGCGGTCCACGTTCATGAAGAGGAAGCGCGCGGCGTTCCAAATCTTATTGGCGAAGGCGCGGTAGCCCTCGGTGCGGGCAATATTGAAGGCGATGTCGGTGCCAGGCGAGGCCATGCTGGCCAGCGTGAAGCGGACGGCGTCGGTGCCATACTGCTTGACGATCTCGATGGGGTCGAGAACGTTGCCCTTTGTCTTGGACATTTTTTCGCGGTTCGCATCGCGCACAAGGGCATGAATGTACACCTCGCGGAATGGAACCGAATCCGCGAGTGAGCGCCTGGAGCCGTCTGGCATGGGGACATCCTCGGCGAACCAGCAGCCGAGCATGATCATGCGCGCGACCCAGAAGAAAAGAATGTCAAAGCCCGTCACGAGGAGGCTGGTCGGATAAAAGGCGTCAAAGTCGGCGCGATTATCTACCGTGATATTTGGCCAGCCGAAGACGGAAACCGGCAACAGGCCCGACGAGAACCATGTGTCGAGAACGTCGGTCTCTTGCGTAATCTTCTCTGAGCCGCAATGAGAGCAGGCAGCCGGATCGACGCGGGCGACGGTGATTTTGTGGCAGACTGCGCAGTGCCATGCGGGGATGCGGTGACCCCACCAGAGCTGGCGCGAGATGCACCAGTCGTGAATGTTTTCCATCCACTCGAGATAGACTTTTTCGTATTGGTCGGGCACAATGCGAATCGCTTTGTTGCCCTGCGCATCCGGCTTGACGGCCGCAATCGCCTTCTCGGCCAGCGGCTGAATCTTCACAAACCACTGCGTCGACAGGCGCGGCTCAACTACCGTTTTGCAACGGTCGCAATGTCCCACGTTGTTGACGTGGTCCTTGATGCCAACCAGCAAGCCCTGCTCTTCGAGGTCGGCGACGATGCGCTTGCGGGCAACGTAACGATCGAGTCCGGCATATACGCCACCCTCGGCGTTGATGTGGCCCTTGTCATCCATCACGTTGATGGAGGGCAGATGATGGCGCTCGCCCATGGCGAAGTCGTTGGGATCGTGCGCGGGCGTTACCTTCACTGCGCCGGTGCCGAAGTCGCGGCTGACCCACTCATCGAGAATGACGGGAATCTCGCGGCCAACCAGTGGCAGGCGGAGTTTCTTGCCGTGCAGGTGCAGATAGCGCTCGTCTTCAGGATGAATGGCAACAGCCACATCACCGAGCATGGTTTCAGGGCGCGTGGTCGCAACAGAGAGAAACTCGCCGGTATCTTTGCCTGTCGCATCGACAACTGGATAACGAATCTCCCATAAGTGGCCCTTTTGTTCCTCATGGACAACTTCCAGGTCACTGATGGCTGTTTGGCAGCGCGGGCACCAGTTGACGATATATGCGCCGCGATAGATCAGGCCCTGCTCATACAGGCGCGCGAAAGCTTCGCGCACGGCAACGGAGAGGTTCTCGTCCATGGTGAAGTATTCGCGCTGCCAATCGACAGACGTGCCGAGCCGCTTCATCTGGCCGAGAATCGCGCCGCCATAGTGGCGTCTCCACTCCCACACACGCTCGACAAAGGCCTCACGGCCAAGCTCTTGGCGCGTCTTGCCTTCGGTGGTTAGCTGGCGCTCCACAAGCATCTGTGTCGCGATACCCGCGTGGTCCGTTCCCGGCACCCACAACACGCGGTCGCCGCACATGCGACGCCAGCGAACCATGATGTCGCTCTCCGTATGCTCGAACATGTGGCCCATGTGCAGGTTGCCGGTCACGTTGGGCGGCGGAAGCAACATGGTAAATGTGGGCTTGCCGCCCAGGTCCTGGTTTTTTGCATCTGTGGGTTGAGTGACGGGCGCGGGTTGCGCAAAAAGCTTCTCGCGTACCCAGTATTCGGCCCAGTGATCTTCAATGGCGGCGGGGTCGTACGCTTTAGGCAGGTCGTGGGGCATATTTCTCTTAAAAGAGCCCCCGAGGGTCTACGCAAAACCCTCATGTTGAGCGGGTCTCGAGCGAGGGGACTACCCCCTAACTTTAACAGATATGGGTATCTGCATCCGTGCGCCGCATGCCGCATCCAAGTGGTCATGGAATATCGACTGTTGGGAGGCTCCGGCCTCAAAGTTCCCGTACTCAGTTTTGGCACCGGCACATTTGGCGGGGTCAATGAATTCTTCAAAGCATGGGGTTCAACCGATGTGGAGGAAGCGCGGCGGCTGATCGACATCTGTCTGGAGGCCGGCGTCAACCTCTTCGACACGGCTGACATATACTCAGACGGCCGCTCGGAAGAGGTGCTGGGCAAGGCTCTGGAGGGCAAGCGCGACCGGGCGCTAATCTCCACCAAGGCGACGTTTCGTGTGGGCGACGGGCCAAATGACCTTGGCTCCTCGCGCTACCATCTGCGCCGCGCGCTCGAAGCCAGCCTGCGCCGGCTGGGCACCGAATATGTTGACATCTACCACCTGCACGGATTCGACGCGCTTACGCCCATCGATGAGGTGCAGGATACGCTGAACAAATTCGTTCGCGAGGGCAAGGTGCGCTACATTGCGGCCTCCAACTTTTCCGGGTGGCACCTGATGAAGTCGCTGGCCGTGGCCGAACGCTACGGCTGGACGCGATTTGTGGCACATCAGGTTTACTACTCGCTGATTGGTCGCGATTACGAGTGGGAGTTGATGCCGTTGGGCCTGGATCAGAAGGTTGGCGCCCTGGTGTGGAGTCCGCTGGGTTGGGGCCGTCTGACGGGCAAAATTCGACGCGGTCAGCCGCTGCCGGAAGTGAGCCGCCTACCGAAGACCTCCAGTATGGGACCGCAGGTGAAGGACGAATATCTGTACAAAGTGGTCGATGCGCTGGACGCGGTGGCCGCCGAGACGGGCAAGACAGTACCACAAGTAGCGCTGAACTGGCTGTTGCAGAGGCCAACGGTTTCGTCGGTCATCATCGGCGCGAGGACCGAGGAGCAGTTGCGGCAAAATCTGGGAGCGGAGGGCTGGAACCTGACTGCCGAGCAGGTGGCCGCGCTGGATAAGGCGAGCGAGCAGCCGCCGGTCTATCCCTATTGGCACCAGCGGCAGTTCACTGAGCGTAATCCGCTGCCGGTGTGAGAAAGGCAGGGACTAGGGACTAGGGAATAGGGACAAGATCGCCCGTCAACGAGCGCGGCCGGTGAGGGAGCCAGGCACGGGGCGCTTGGCTTTGGGTCTGGGAAACGCAGTGATGTGTTTGCGGCGAGAGGCGAGCAGCTCGTTGATGGTGATTTGGCGTTCCTCAAGCGCCAGAGCCAAAACCTCTCCCGCGACTCTTGCGTCTTCGAGCGCATCGTGTGCCCGATATTCGATTCTGAAACTTCGGGCCAGCGTGGGCAGTTTGTGATTAGGCAGGTTGGGCCACGCGAAGCGAGAGAGCCAGCAGGTGTCAATCCATTTGCTGTAGGCGACCTCTGGAATTCCGGCTCTGGCGCATGCGCCGGAGAGGCCTGAACGGTCGAAGGCCGTATGGCTCGCCACGGCCGCTCCACCCAGCAGAGAATTCACCGTCGAGCACACCTCGCTCCAGCAAGGAGCATGCGCCACCGTCCACGGCCCGATTCCGTGCAGAGCGATATTGAATTCAAGAAAGTAGTCGTCGGGGTTGACCAGGCTTTCCCAGCCGTCCACCATCTTTCCGCCGGCGAAAGATGCAATCCCGATCTGGCAGATGCTATGCGTGAACTGATTTGCTGTCTCCACGTCCACGACAAAATAATCCACGGTCATTCTATGGTCTGCTTTCGGAGAGCTGTTCGCTGTTGAGGTAGATTTCCGTGTAGTCCAAATAGTTCTGGGCGTACTGGAGAATAAGGGCGCGGTCCTTGTCGCCGAGTTCGCGGCGAAGCTTGGCGGGTACGCCGGCCCAGAGCGTGCGGGGCGGAACGGTCGTTCCCTCTGGAACCACGGCTCCGGCGGCGATGATGGAACCTTCGCCGATGCGGCAGCCGTTGAGGATAACGCTGCCGATGCCGACGAGAACCGCGTCCTCAACCACGCAGCCGTGGACGGTGGCGTTGTGGCCGATGGTCACCCAGTCGCCCACGATCACCGGATATTGGTTGCGCTGGCCGTGGAGAACCGCGCAATCCTGCACATTCGAGTTGGCGCCTACGCGGATGAAATGCACGTCGCCGCGCAGAACGGCATTCATCCACACCGAGGAGTGCTCGCCGAGGGTAACGTCGCCGATGAGCTGCGCGGATGGGTCAATGTAGCAACTTGCGGGGATTTGGGGCAGCCGCCCCTGGTAGCTGCGGATCATTTTTTGTAGGCCTCCGGGTCAAGTTTAAGGCATCGCGCCTTCTCAAATGGTGGGACGATCAAGGTCATGAAATTGTCCAAGATCTGGACTCGCAACGGTCTGGACGGGGGTTCCGAGCAGAATTTACTCCATTTCGAGCGAATCTCAGCGGATTGAGCGCCTTCTATTCACCATTTGTTTACCGTTTCCAGTATCATAGGAGATGCCATTTGGCGGGTTTGGAGGTGGGATTTTTTGGCAGAGGTTCGTGTTCAAGAAGGCGAACCGCTCGAAAATGCGCTGCGCCGGTTTAAGCGGAAGGTACAGCAGGAGGACATCATCAAGGAAGTCAAGCGTCACTCCTACTACCTGAAACCCGGTGAAAAGAAACGCGTAAAAGCGGCTCTAGCGCGCAAGCGGAATCGCAAAAAGGCTCGTAAAGAGCAGGACTAGTTGAAGTACAATCGTGGCGTGCGCCGCTCCGGCGACTCCCGCATTTAGACGGGGGCAGGAAGCCTGGGACCCTTGGCAAGGCCGGGACGGCGTGTCGCGATTCTTGTTACTGCATCACTGCTCCATGTGTGTTTTGCGTGGGGGTTTACTCCAGGTCTTCCCCGGCTTGCCGGACAGACATTTGTCACATTTGCCGCTGACCTTGTCGCGGCCCGGGCCCTCGTTGTGAACGAAGAACGAAGACAGGGAAACGGGACCGGCAAGTTGTTCGGGGTCATGGCCGATTTCTACTAATTTCCCTGCTTTGGGGAAGCCGGCCATGGAATTCAGCGACAGAGTTTTGAAGTGCAGCGACTGCGGTTCCGACTTTGTATTTACCGCGGGCGAGCAGTTATTCTTCCACGACAAACAATTCAAGAATGAGCCCAAGCATTGCAAGCAGTGCAAGGCGAAGCGCGTCCGCGGGGGGTCGAGGGTGCGTCCGGAGACCCGTACCAACTGCTCGCAGTGCGGCGCGGAGACGACAGTTCCCTTCAAGCCGACTCAGGGTAGGCCTGTGCTTTGCCGCTCCTGCTTTCAGCAGGCCCAGGGGAAGCCCAAGCCGGCGCCTGGGAGTGCTGCCGGTCCTCTGGTTATGTCAGACCCGAGCTGAGAAGCATATCTCCCTTGAATCCTGACGGGAATCCAGCGGCCCGGACCAGTGTGGCCAACTGCGCCCAATGACGCTGGCTGTGGAAGAGCGCATGGGCTGCAAGTTTGCGCCGTGAAAAAGTTTGCGCATCCGGCGGCAAATAGGGCAAATCCAGCTTCATCGTCTCATTCCAGTCGCGGGCAGGGTCGTCGAGCAGCGCGCGGAAGATCTCCACGGCTTTCAGGTGCAGGTCGAACAACGCATCCAGTGGCCCGGCGGGAACATCTTCTTTTTTCATCATCGGCAGGCCGGCGATGCGCTGGCCCCAGCGCAGTTCCACTCCCCAGACATGTCCAACAAAATCCTGTACATTTGCTGCTCCACCGATGCTGCAGGGCAATTGCAGCAGCGCCGGGTTCGCATCAAGGTGCGCTTTCCAGAAATTGGAAGCCTCTTTGTTCCAGGTCAGGAGTTCTTCCAGTGTGATGGCAGGTGTCATGGTTTTCTCCTCAGTGCGCGATGACCGATGTTGCGTTTCTACTTGCCTTCCGCGTGTGACCTTTACCGGAGGCCGGTTCTCCGGTTATTCCAATGCCGAACTGAACAGCAGGTCGCCTGGAATTCCTGCGGGAAATCCTTCCGAGCGGACCAAAGTGGAAAGCTGCGCCCAATGGCGCTGGCTGTGCATTAGCACATGGGCCAGAGCCTTGCGTGGAGTGGGTCTTGGCGCCTCAGGGTGCCGCCATGGGTAATGTACAGATTCTTCGTTCCAGCTCACACCTTTATCATCAAGGTGACCACGGAAATTCTGTACAGCTTCGAGATGCAAATCGAAGAGAGCGCTCAGGGGGCCGGTCGGCCAAACGTCATAGTCTGTCAAAGGAAGGCCGCAGATAATCTGGCTCCAGACGAGTTCGGCTCCCCATATGTGGCGAACGAAGGCTAAAACGTCGGCGTTTCCTCCAATGCCGCAGGCAAGCGCCAGCAGCGCGGGGTTGGCGTCCAGATGCGCTTTCCACAAGTTCGAGACCTCCTGATTCCAAGTCAGGAGTTCTTCCAGTGTGATGGAAGGTGTTATGGCGTTCTCCTCAGGGCGCGATGACCGATGTCGCGCCGGTAGTATATTCCGTCAAAGCGAATCAGAGCCATGGCTTCATAGGCGCGCGCCAAAGCATCCTCGAGCGTAGACGCGGCCGCCGTAACACCCAGCACGCGGCCTCCGGCGGTCAGCAGTTGGCCGTCCTGCTGAGAGGAGCCCGAATGAAAGACCTGGACCCCCGAAACCCGCGCGGCATCTTCGAGGCCGGTGATGGGAAGGCCTGTCTTGTAGCTGCCCGGATAGCCCGATGAGCTGGCAACGACGCAAGCCGAGGCGCCGGGGCTCCAACGCAGTTCGGTCTGGTCCAGCGTGCCATCGACACAGGCTTCCAGAGCATCCACCAGATCGCTCTCCAGCCGCATCAGAATCGCTTGCGTCTCGGGATCGCCAAAGCGAGCGTTGAACTCCAGCACCTGCGGGCCGCGGGCGGTCATCATCAGCCCGCAATAGAGCACGCCGACGAAGGGAGCGTCTTCGCTGGCCATGCCGTAGATGGTGGGCACGACGATGTGGTGCAGAATCCACTCCGTCATGCCCGCGTCGAGCATGGTATCGGTGGAGTAGACGCCCATGCCGCCGGTGTTGGGGCCGGTGTCGCCCTCGCCGATGCGCTTGTGATCCTGCGCCGGAGCGAGCGGGACCACATGCTTGCCGTCGCTCAGGCAGAGAAAGCTAATCTCGTCGCCTTCGAGGAACTCTTCTATGAGGATGTGCTGCTCGGTCTCGCCCAGCAGCTTGCCGCTCAACAAATCCTGGGCGGCTTCGACTGCAGTGTGGCGCGAGGGACAAATGATGACGCCCTTACCGGCATGGAGTCCGTCAGCCTTGACCACGATGGGCGGATGAAAGAATTCGACAGCCTTCTCCAACTCCGCCAGGTTCGCGCAGACCGCATAGCTGGCAGTGGGAATATTGTGCCGCTGCAGGAATCGCTTGGCGAAACCCTTGCTGCTTTCGAGCATCGCCGCAGCCCGCGTGGGACCAAAAACGCGCAGGCCGCGTTCCTGAAGAGCGTCCACAACGCCCAGTGAAAGCGGCAGTTCCGGCCCAACGATGGTCAACCCCGGCTGCTCGGCCTCGGCCAAACGAACCATTGCAGCCACGTCTTTCAAATCCACCGGAACACAGCGCGCGATCTGCGCGATGCCGCCGTTGCCCGGCGCGCAGACAACTTCCGTCACCCGCGAGCTGCGCTTTACTGCCCATGCCAGTGCGTGTTCCCGTCCTCCCGACCCCAAAATCAACACTTTCATGATTGCATCCCTGCTCTTTCTGGTGGTTCAAGCCCTGAAAGGTTATCTGAGCAAACCGGGAGTGGGAAGTCAAACGCGCCAAGCGGGAAGCGGCGGCTCACCTATACTGATGCGTGGTGCGCCAACGTACTCGGCGAACCAACAGGAGAGCCGCACCGTGGTCGAGACCCGCATCAAACCGTACTATCAGGAAGTTGCCGAGAAGGCTGCGCGGACGGTCGAGTTGCGGCGCTACCGGCGCAACCAGGCCTTCGGGCTGGTGATTGTGGCTCTGGCGATTCTGATTGTGGGTCTGTTGCGCACCAATCCCAAGTGGATATTTTCGCCAGGCTGGTGGCGGCCGTGAGTCCCGCGCGAACGGCGAGTACTGCGAGTACGCCGAATGGCGGCTTTGCCGCAAAAGCTCCCTTGGCAGTTTTGCTGCTGGGGCCGACGGGCAGCGGCAAGACTGCGCTTTCGCTCGAATTGGGCGAGCGTTTCGGCGGCGAGATTGTCAGTTGCGACTCGGTGGCTGTCTATCGCGGCATGGACTTGGGTACGGCCAAGCCAACGAAAGAGGAACGTGCGCGGCTACCGCATCATTTGATTGATGTGAGTGACCCCAACCAGCCTTTCACCGCTGGCGAATACAGCCGGCAAGCGCGTGCGGCTCTGCGGGAGATCGCCGGGCGTGGCCATCTGCCCATCGTGACCGGCGGAACAGGACTTTATCTGCGCGCATTGACGGACGGTCTCTTTGCCGGACCGGAGCGGCAACAGGAATTACGCGCGCGCCTCCAACGCAGCCGCGAAAAACACGGTGAGAATTGGCTGCATCGTGTACTTGTGCGACTCGATCCGGCTTCCGCCAAGCGCATTCACGCAAACGACGCCTCCAAGTTGATTCGCGCTATCGAGGTCTGCCTGGCAGCGCGTAAACCGCTTTCGCAGGTGATGGCGCGCGACCCGCTCACAGGCTTTCGGCTGCTGCGCATCGGCCTCAACCCGCCACGGCAAGAGCTTTATGCCCGGCTCAACCAGCGTGCGGCGGAAATGTTTGCGGTGGGCTTGGTTGAGGAAACTCGTGGCCTGCTCGACCGCTATGGGCCGGTGAAGGCTCTCGACTCGCTCGGCTACCGGCAAGCACTGGCCGTGCTGGCAGGGACTTTGAGTGCGGAAGCAGCGATAGACGCGGCCCAGCAGGGCCATCGCAACTACGCCAAGCGGCAAATGACCTGGTTTCGCCGCGAGCCGGACGTGCATTGGATCGCAGGTTTCGGCAATGAGCCGAAGGTGCTGCGCGAGGCAAACGAATTGGTTCAACCGAACCTGTGAGAATCTGTTCCTGAATGAACGGCTGCGAAGTTGCCTCAAGCGCATCTATTAGACTGGACGATGGAATGAGGCGCTGCCAATAGATGGCGCGCCCGGAATGGAGCTCTCCTTGGCTGAAACGACGGCGGCAGAGACGATTTACGATGTGGCGATTATCGGCGGAGGACCGGCCGGTTACACGGCGGCGATTCGCGGCGCGGAATATGGGCTGAAGGTCGCATTGATCGAGCAACTCGACAGGCTTGGCGGCACCTGCCTGCTGGTGGGCTGCATCCCCACCAAGGCCCTGCTCTTCAACGCCGAGATCTGGGACCACCTGCAGCACGCCGCCGAATTTGGCATTGGGGGCATCGGCACGCCCACGCTCGATTGGGCCGCGGTGCTCGCGCGCAAAGACGCCATCATCACCAGGCACACCAAGGGCCTCGACTTCCTGATGAAGAAGCACAAGATTGCGCGCATGGAGGGCTACGGTCGTCTGACCGGCCCGGCGAGCGACGGTGTGCACACGGTGGAAGTCACGTCGGCGAGCGGAGAAGTCAGCCCGGTGAAGTCGAAAAACGTGATTCTGGCCACCGGTTCCGAAGCCAAAATGCTGCCGGGACTCAAGGCAGACGACCGCATACTGACCAACATCGAAATCCTCGCCATGGCTCAGGTTCCCAAATCACTGATCGTCATTGGCGCGGGCGCAGTGGGCATGGAGTTTGGCTCGCTCTTCCGCACCTTCGGCTCTGAAGTCACCATTCTCGAATTTTTGCCGCGCGTGGTTCCCGTCGAGGACGAGGAAATTTCGAAAGAGATTATGCGCCTCTTCAAAAAGCGCGGCATCGACGTGAACACCGGCGCAAAGGTCGAGAAGGTCGAAAAGACCGAGACTGGCGTGAAGGTGACCTACACCGACTCGAACGGCAAGCCGCAAGTGAAAGAGGCCGAAAAGGTTCTGGTGGCCGTTGGCCGCGCGGGGCTCACTGCCAACATCGGCATAGAGAAAACAAAAGTCGAGCTCGATCGCGGGCTGGTGAAGGTCAACGAAGCGCAGGAGACGGCTGAGCCAGGCGTCTTTGCCGTTGGAGACATTGTGGCCGGTCTGCCGCAACTGGCGCACGTGGGCGCAATGAGCGGCATGATCGCCGTGGCGAAGATTGCCGGCCGCACCTTCCGGCCTGTGCGCCGCGACCGCATCCCCGGCTGCACTTATACCGAGCCGCAGATTGGGTCAGCCGGCTTGACGGAAACGCAGGCCAAGGAAAAAGGCTATGAAGTGAAGGTTGGTAAGTTCCCTTACGCGGGCAACTCAAAAGCGACCATCCTTGGCAATCACGATGGCTTTGTAAAGGTGGTCGCCGATGCCAAGTACGGCGAGATTCTTGGCGTCCACATTCTCGGCCCGCAAGCTACGGAGCTAATCGCAGAGGCAGTCGCCGTGATGGAATTGGAAGGCACGGTGGAGGAGATGATGTTCACCATTCACGCGCACCCCACGCTGGCCGAATCCCTCCTCGATGCGTACGGTGCCGTCGAGGGCATGGCGATCAACGCGTAGCCGACAGCACAGGGCAGTGAACTACTTCGTACCAGGGAATATGCAGCAGGCCGGGATGTAACAAGATGCAGACTCGGCCCCGCGCAGTGATCTCCTGGCTCATATCACTGTCAACCTTGATAAATTCGGGTCCAGATGCCGGCCTTTCTTTTCCAAGCTCGACTCGGAATCTTCCGCTGTCTCGGGTGACCTGCGCTGCCTTCACGCGCACGGCGAAGGTGACGGCTGGCGCTCGGTCAGCCACCGAATTTGCAACAATGGCCATACCCATTGTGTAGGGGCACGCCATAAACAGAAATAGCCAGATTGGATTCCAGACCCTCCCCGCTAGCGAGGCGCTCCTCGGCAGAAACGGAAAGAAGCAGGCCGTGTAAATGGCTCCTAGCGGAAGAGCAATCCAGAGGAGACCGGGAGAGGAGGATGGCTTAAACAAGTAGAAAGCGTGCAGGAAAAGGACACAACCAATCCAGATCGAATAGAAGAGATCGATGCGCGGATCCTGTTTCGGCTTATTGAAAGCGAAAACCGTCGGTGACCGCTTAAGCCAGAACCACCCGATCCACGGAGCGACGACGAGGAACAAAGCAAAGACAGCCTGTAGCGGCCAGGTGGCCTGCCAAAGACCGAACGCGCTGGCGGCTGTTGTCAGAAACAACAACGCGCGCTGGGTGCTCGCCCGCTTAAGAGTTCTTTCCTGCTCTTCGAATGTCGCGCCAAGACCTTCTGCCGCGAGAGCAACTGTACGCTCGTGGTAATTCTTGTCATTGAGGTCAGGCAACTGCTCGATCCATCGATGGAAATCATCGTCGATATTAAAAGACTGCGGGATTCGAACGTTCCCACGGGCATTCTTCAGACGCAGAACGACTCGCTTTCCTAAGCCTGGATTGTCTTCGAAATAGCCTTCGATCTCGCTCAGTGCCGCGATCCGCAATCGCAGGAAATTGCGCACTTCGATGCGCGGGCCGTCAATCACGAGCCTTGACGGAATCGCCCTCCCAATGATGGAGGTTCCAATCAGAGAGAGGGTCAGGCCAATGAATTGTCCCGGGACACCGAGTCTCTCATAAAAATTACCTCTGCCTACCGGGAGAAACCACGCCAGGATCAATGTTGCGCCGATGGACAGAAACAAAATTCTCTTCCACCAGTCCATGCGATATTCGCGGCGAGTCTTGTCTGCCTGCGGAAAGGAATCCATCAAGCTGTTCCTCTACTCGTCTTATAACACAGGCGAGATGATCACGAACGCCATAATCAATTCAAGAAACTGCGAAAGCCTAAGTTGTCGAACGAAAGCCTTCACTCGCAAGATGATGTTTCGATGAATTTACAGCTCCGTCGACTGACCTTCTACTAACGCCTTTGCTTTGACGATGAAGTCAACCAGCGGCATGGATCCCTGGTCGCCCTTGCCGCGCGTGCGGACGCTGACCGCTTTGGCTTCCTGTTCCTTGTCGCCGAAGACTAGAATGTAAGGCGTCTTCTGGTTCGCGAAGTCGCGAATTTTGCCGTTCATCTTTTCGTTGCGGTCGTCCACTTCCACACGGAAGCCCGCGGCCTTTAGCTCAGCTTCGACCTTCTTCGCGTATTCGTGGTGGCGTTCGCTGATGGGGACAAGACCAACCTGCACAGGCGCGAGCCACAGCGGGAAGGCTCCGGCGTAGTGTTCGATGAGCACGCCAAAGAAGCGCTCAACGGAGCCGAAGAGAGCGCGATGAACCATGACCGGCTGATGGCGCTCGCCGTCTTCGCCGACGTACTCAAGCTCAAAGCGCGCCGGCAGATTGAAGTCGACTTGCACCGTGGAAAGCTGCCACAGACGGCCGAGAACATCGACAATCTTCAGGTCGATCTTGGGACCATAGAAGGCGGCTTCGCCAGGGAAGGTATTGACGGTGAGACCGCGATTGGTGAGCACGTTCTTGAGTGCGCCTTCGGCGTTCGCCCAGTCAGCTTCTGTACCAATGAAGTCGCCTGCCTTGTTTGGATCGCGCGTAGAGAGCTCGACACGAAACTCCTTGAAGCCGAAAGTCTTGAGCACAGCTTCAGCAAAGTCGAGGCAAGCGATGACCTCGCCTTCAAGTTGTTGCGGCGTACAGAATATGTGCGCATCGTCCTGCGTAAAGCCGCGGACGCGCAAGAGGCCGTGCATGGTTCCGGAGCGCTCGTAGCGGTAGACATTGCCGAACTCAGCGTAGCGCTGCGGGAGATCCCGATAGCTCTTCGGCGAATTCTTATAGATCAGAATGTGGCCGGGGCAATTCATCGGCTTCAGACGATACTCGGCGTCGTCCAGTTCCATCGGCGGAAACATGTCCTTGGAGTAAACGCCGTCGTGGCCCGAGACCTTCCAGAGATCCCGGCGCATGACGTGCGGAGTGTAGACGAGCAGATAGCCTCGCCTTACACACTCGTCGCGCATCCAGTCTTCCATGACCTTGCGGATGATGCCGCCTTTGGGATGCCAGAAGATAAGTCCCGAGCCGGCCAGCTCCTGAATGCTGAAGAGGTCGAGTTGCTTGCCCAGCACGCGATGGTCGCGTTTGGCCGCCTCTTCCAGGCGAGCAAAGTGTTCGTCCATGGCTTTCTGCGAAAAGAATGCGGTTCCGTAGACGCGCTGGAGTTGCGGATTCTTTTCGTCGCCCAACCAATAAGCGCCGGCCAGGCTGGTAATCTTCACGGCCTTGACGCGGCCGGTCGACGGCACGTGAGGCCCTCGGCAAAAATCCACAAATTTACCGTTGCGGTAGAAGCTGACTTGAGAGCCAGGCTCAGTAAACTTGGAGACAAAGTGGGTTTTCATGAAGTCGCCATCGCGATCAAATTCCGCCAGCGCCTGCTCACGGGTCTCGTATTCGCGGACAAACTTGTCGTCGCGAGCGACTACCTCGGCCATTCTTGTCTCGATCAGCGCCAGATCTTCGGGCGTGAAGGGCTTTGAGCGATGGAAATCGTAAAAGAAGCCAGCGTCTGTCGCCGGACCGTGGCCCAGTTTGGTCTCCGGAAAGAGTTCGAGCACGGCAGTGGCCAGCACGTGCGCAGCGGAGTGACGCACCACCTTGAGCGCCTCCGGATCTGTTTCCTTCACCAGTTCCAGCTTTGTGTCCGCGGTCAGCGGTGTAGACAGGTCCACCAGACGCGGTGCAGCCGCATCCTCGGCGCTATACATGGCGGCTTCGGAGGCGTGTTCGTCAGCGGCAGCAATCTGCTTTGCGCCGCTGAGCGGTGTCAGCCTCGCCACCACGGAGGCCGCGGCCAGACGCGGCGAGATTGCGTTGGCGATTTCAAAGGGCGTGGTGCCGACTGGCACTTCGCGAATGGCTCCGTCGGGCAGGTGTACGGCTATGGTCTGTGCGTTCATGGGCGTAAGGTTCCTGGGGTTTCCGGCCGCGCGTGGATTCGCGGCAACATTCCAGAATATACCGAAGAGCGCCGGAACCGCTTGCATCAGGAGCGCGTAACTGGTTTCCAGAGCTTATCTTGTATGGAGTGGCCCTGAGTTTTCCCCACTCAAGACCGAAAAAATTGACGGAAGAGGTCTTCGTATGAACTGGCATTTGCGAAGCTTCGTGCTTCTCGCCCTGCTTACTGTTTTCGGCCTCGGCTCAGCCCAGGCTCAACCGGCCATTCAACCTTCAGTGGACATCACCCAGGTTCCACCAGCGGCCCAGCCCTCGGCGAACTTCAACGCCGAAGCTGCCACGGAAGCGTATATGGCGATGATTCCGCCTGCGGCCACCGCCCGATCCAACGCCTATTTTGAAGGCGGCTATTGGCTGATTCTGTGGGACTTTCTGTATGGATCGGTCGTTGCCCTTCTGGTGCTGAATCTGCGCTGGTCGGCCTGGATGCGAGACGTGGCCGAACGCGTGACGCGCTTCAAGTGGCTGCAGACAGCACTCTATTGGTGCCAGTATTTGTTGTTGACCACGCTGCTCGGTTTCCCGCTCGAGTACTATCAAAGCTTTGTTCGCGAGCACAAATATGGATTGGCCACGCAGAGTTTTGGCCCCTGGATGGGCGATGAGGGCAAGAGCCTTCTTGTAGGTCTGATCATGGGCGCGATTGCAGCGGTAGTGTTATTCGCCATCGTGCGCAAGCTGCGGCAGAGTTGGTGGATCTGGGGTTCAGTCGCGATGATTGCGTTGGCCGTGGTTGGGATAGCCATCAGCCCGGTCTATATCCAGCCGATCTTCAACAAAGTTACGCGGCTGAACGACCCGAAGATTACGGTCCCGATTCTGCGTATAGCGCACGCCAATGGGATTCCCACCAACGACGTTTATCAGATCGACTCCAGCCGCCAGACCACGCGCATGAGCGCAAACGTGAGCGGCTTTGCCAACACCACTCGCATCACGCTCAACGACAATCTGCTGCGCCGCGGTTCGCCTGAGGAGATTCAGGCTGTGATGGGCCACGAGATGGGCCACTACGTGATGCACCATATTCCCAAGTCCATCTTTTTCCTGTCGGTTGTGATTGTGCTCTTTTTTGCGTTTCTGCGCTGGTCGCTGGCCTGGACGCTAGGGCGCTGGGGAACGCAATGGCAGATTCGCGGCGTTGGCGATCCGGCCGTGCTGCCATTGGTGTTTCTGCTGGCCGGCATCTTCTTCTTTGTACTCACGCCGGTGCTGAACACTGAAATCAGGATGCATGAAAAAGAAGCCGACATGTTTGGCCTGAACGCCGCACGCCAGCCGGACGGATTTGCCCAGGCCGCGATTCACCTTTCGGAGTATCGCAAAATGAGTCCGGGCCCGATCGAAGAGTGGATCTTCTTTGACCACCCCAGCGGTTACGATCGCATTCACTCAGCCATGGTTTGGAAGGGTGAAAACCTGGAGCTGTTTGAGAAGGCGCCGGAGCAGCCCGCGAACTGAGAAGTTTGCGATTCGAAGTGATAGTAATCCCCGTGCCCCATCCTTGCGCTTTCATTCTGGCGCAGGGGTGGGACGCAGTGATTTATCAAAGATCATCTCTGTGAATATTCACTTCTCTTCGTGATATTCCATCTCGGTGTTGATGGCCCAGATGTTCTCCTTGGAAGTAACCCCGTTGACGATATTTTCGACGGCGGTCATGGCGGTCAGCATGGAGTGGTCCTGATTGTTATATTTGTGCATGCCGTTGCGGCCCACGAGAAAGAGATTCTCGAAGCGGTCAAGGTAACTGCGGATAACATCGAAGCGGTCATAGCTTCCGAAATAGGCGGGATATGTCTTGGGGACACGGACGACATGGGCATCTTCAACATCTTCTGCTTTGAGAATTCCGATTTTTGCGATCTCCGCAATGGCGAACTTCGCCATCTCGTCGTCGGAAAGCTTCCATAACGGGTCAGTATCGTTACAGAAGTATTCAAGGCCAATCCAAACCTTATCCTCGGCGGCTACCAGCCACGGGCTCCAGTTATTGAAGATTTGCAGCCTGCCGACGACCACATCCGGTTCCTGAATATAAATCCAGTTATCCTTCAGCAGCGATCCATCCTTCTCCGTGACGGCCAGTCTGGAGGCAAGCAGTCCGACAGTGATGAAGTCGCGATACATCAGGCCCTCGCTGACTTCTGTCACCTCGGCAGGAAGGCTTTCAGGCGCAGTCGCCGAAATGGCGCGCAGCAGATCGCGCACAGGCATGGTCGAAAAGAAATAGTCGCCTGCAAAAACAGCTCGCTCACCGGCTTCGTTTATACCCTCGAGAGAGACCACGCGGTTGCCGTCCACGTGGATTTTGTCCACCTGGACATCGAAATGAATCTCGCCTCCGGCGCCACGAACCATATCAGCCGCGTGTTCCCAAAGCTGGCCCGGTCCTAATTTGGGATAGAGAAACTTTTCGATGAGCGAGGTTTCAGTCTTCTTCTGGGCGATGTCGCCAGGCTTCTTCAGACGGAAGGATTTTTTGAGGAAGTGCGTCACCACGCCCTTAAGCGAAAGTCCCTTGATGCGCTGCGCTCCCCATTCGGCGCTGATCTCGTCGCAAGGCACGCCCCAGACCTTTTCCGTATACGACTTGAAAAATGTCAGGTAGAGCTGCCGGCCGAAACGATTGATGATGAAATCTTCCAGCGAGCGTTCTTTGCGCTGGGGAAGCAGGGCCGAGCGCATATAACTGATGCCGCAGCGCACGGTGCGAACAAACCCCATATTCTTGAACGTCGCCGCCGTCAGGCTGATGGGATAGTCGAAAAAGCGGCGCAGATAATAGATGCGGCTCTTGCGCTGCCTGACCAGCATGACCAGGTCTTCTGTTTGTGGATCATGCGCCTGGGCGGCCTCGGGAATGTCTCGCTGCTGATTCTGGTAGCGGAGTTGGCCGTCTTCGCTTGCACCGCCCTCGACAGGCATCATCTCCAGCCACCAGCGCATCACGCGATCCGACTTGGAAAAGAACCGGTGACCGCCAATGTCCATACGGTTGCCCTTGTAGCGGACAGTGCGCGATATGCCGCCCACCTGCTGGCTGGCCTCGATCACGATGGGCTTGATGCTGGAACGCCGTTGAAGTTCGATTGCGGCCGTCAGTCCCGCCGGGCCCGCCCCGATAATGATCGCCGTCTGCTCGGTCACATTCTTGCTCATTTGCATTGAATAACTTATTTGTTAAAGAAGTGCACGGCGCGTATTTCATCGCCCACACAAGAGTACCCGATTCCGCCCATGCCATGCTAAACGCAACTCTTGAAGGTCAAAATGCGCAGAGATGACGCGCAGGGCTTCGTCCCGGTTCAAGATAACTGGTTGTGTCGGATTGTGTCGGAGAATAGAAGGGCCGGGATCTCTCCCAGCCCTCGTATTGCATGCTAAACTCTTGCGGGATTCGGCCTGCAAACTTAGAGCGGCTGCACGTCGGCAGCCTGCCATCCCTTGGGCCCTTTTACCACGTTGAATTGCACGGCTTGACCTTCCTGCAAGCTCTTGAAACCGCTGGAGCTGATTGCAGAGTAATGCAC
>JBEKQD010000049.1:0-32543 GCA_049520075.1 Occallatibacter sp.
TCATTGGCGCCATCGCGGCGATTTTGCTGGCATTTTTTCTGGGAGGATTCAGGGCGCTGTACCGCATTGCGCGAGGCAAGCCGGCGTCTTCGGTCTACGACACGGAGTTCATCAGCCTGAATTTGAGGGATTGACGGAATTTTCACCACCGAAACGGGGGCGCGCATCCGAAGGGTAACGGTGGTGCAAAACCTGTGAAAAACGCCCCATAGACCCGAAGAAAAACGCTGAAAACACTGTAAACTACGGGAATTAAAAGGCGAACAAGAGTCGAAGACCGCTCCTGTGTATTTTCCGAAGAACGTTTGGCAGACTGTTGATATTAAAGCATTTATTTCTTTATAGATTTATCCTTGACACTCCCATCCCCCGCCCCTAGTATGCAGCCAGAAAGTTCTGATGGTTTTGCCTCCGTTGGAACTATTCTCCCTGAGGAAGGAGCTGCCCTGTTGCCGGGCGGCTCAGGCAAAAGGCGCTTCGCGCCGAGAGGCCCATGGATTGATTCCACCATCCTGACGCAACGAGGCCCACGGATGACCGTGGGCCTCGTTGCGTCAGGATGGTGTGTGCGCTGCAATTCGTCTGAGGAGGATATTCTTCTCAGGCGGCAACAACGTTGCTCAGTAGCGGTAGCTGAGACCCATGCCTACGACCTTGCGCGCTTGCAGGTCGACGGGGATGTAGACGATCGGCGGGACGGGCGCGGCCTTGAGAGTCGGCTGTGGAATCGTTCCGATATTTCCAGCCACCTGGCCGACGCCGATATCAAAGGCGAAGTGCGGCTTGTCTTTCTGGCTGACGCGCACGGCGTAATCCAACGTGGTGGGCAGGTCAGCTTTCCCGGCCACCAGTGGAATGCCGAAGGGTGGGGTGGGGCCCAGGCCCTGCGAAGTGCGCGGCTCCTGAGTAAAGCCCGCCGAGGGGACTGCGAAGATTCCATGGCCAAGGGGCAGCGGAATGCCCAGGCCGCCGAAAAGCCGTCCGCCAAAGCGCGTGCTCTGGCCGCCGATGCCGAAAATGGTGGCGTTGGTTGCTTTCCAGCCGAAGTTCGCCAGAAAGGGCACCGGCTTCTTCACCCAGGTCTTGGTGACGGCAATGTAGACGTCGCCATTGGTGTAGGACTTGGCAGCCGGGATGGGCAGGATGGGTAGGGTATCGCCCAAAGAATCGTAGTAAGCAGCTGCCAGATCGTAGGCTCCCACGGCAATCGGGCCAGCCTCGCCGGTTACGAACTTGTCTCCAATGCGAACCAAGCCACCAACTGCGACTCCGGGCGTCCAGGGGCCAAACTGACCATCGTTGACGGCCACGACCTTGCCGTGAAAGATGTTCATGCCGTTCGCATTCCAAAGCTGGCTAAAATCCGGCGTGACTGGCGTCGCGGTGGCCGACGCTGTAGATCCCAGCACAAAATTGCCCAGCACTGTGGTGGTTGGCCCGCTATTGCCAAACTGATGTACGCTGCGCGTGTAGCCGGCCTCAGCGCGGCCGTAAAAGGCTTCGGTAATGCTGAAGGTTTCGATGTTGCCGATTACCTTGGAAGCGTCGATGAAATGGAAACCAACAGCGGGGTGGGAAAATGCTTGGCCCTTCTCCATGTAAACAACGTAGGCAGTGGGGGTCAGAAAGCCGCCGGTTTGGCCCTCGAGCGTCAGGTACTGGGCGTTGAGGCGCGCGGAAGCGAGCATGGCGACCGTGAGGAAGCCGCAAACTGCGAGTTTGTGGATGAGGCGAAGGTTCACGTGTTTTCAACTCCATTGGAGGTCAGTCGCCTGCCTCCTGTGACGTTCAGACAGCTTTCTCCTTTTAACATAACGTAAGCAGGCTCGTCTTCAACTTTGTTTGGGGTGGTAGACTCAGCCCATGCCGCGTGGTCTATTTATTACGTTCGAAGGCCTGGATGGTTCCGGTAAAACGACACAAATCAACCGCCTTGCAGCATGGCTGAAAAAGCGCGGCCGCAGCGCGCTCATCACGCGCCAGCCGGGCGGTACGAAGACCGGCGACCGCATCCGGGCGCTGGTTCTGGATTCCCGCTCGAAGGGTCTTGCGCCGATGACGGAGATGGCGCTGATGTTCGCCGACCGCGCGCAGGTTATCGCCGAGGTTGTGAAGCCGGCGCTTGCGGCAGGCGAGATTATCCTTTGCGACCGCTATACGGATTCGACGGAAGCCTACCAGGGCGGAGGACGCGAGTTGGGCTCGGAGATTGTTCTGGAACTTCACCGCATCATCTGCGGCGGGCTGCAACCGGACCTCACGCTGCTTTTGCTGCCTTCGCTGGAGCCGTCGCTCGAACGCGCGCGACGCCGCAACCAGCGCGCCGTGGAAGAGAGCGGAGAGGATGAGACCCGCTTCGAGCAGGAGCAGGACGCTTTTTACGGTCGCGTATGGCGGAAATATCGGGAGATTGCGGCACGGGAGCCGAGACGCGTGGTGCTGATCGAGGGCGACGGGAGCATTGACGAGGTTCATGAGCGGATTGTGGAGGCTGTCGCGGAGCGGCTGAATGGGTTGGCTGGGGAAGCGCGCGGCATAGCCGCTTGTTAATCTCGCGTCGCAGGATATAATTCCGTCGAAGTTGAAATGTCCTCAATTTATCGCGTCAGCGAGACCCCATGAGCCTTATTCGCGATACTCTGCTTGCCGCAACCATCGCGTTTCTTGCCGTGCCTTTGCTTTCCGCGCAGGCCTCCGAGTCCATCATCACCAAACAGCTCAAAAAACTTCGCTCCCTTTCTGCCGAAGAGCGCCCGACGGCCACCATCAAAGTCGCCGTGGACATTCGATCTCTCGCGCCAGACAAGCACAAGGTGGTGTTGGCGGATAAGCTTGCTCATCTGGTCACCGAAGGCGATCAGGGAGACGAGGCTCTGCAAGCCGTGGCGGATACGCTTTCACGGGCGCTTGCGCAGTCGCCCGTTCCCGCCAGGGGCGATAATCCGCCGATGCCCTACCTTGACCTGGCCAATCTGGTCCGCTATGAGAACGTATATGCGAGCCTGGATGATCCTTTGTTTGGCAAAGCCAGCCAGGAACTGGCCGACGACGACGCTGAGATCGGGAAGGCCGACTTCACTCTCAAGGACCTTCATGGGAAGGAGGTCACACTCTCGGAGCTTCGCGGCAAGATTGTGGTGGTCAACTTTTGGGCGACCTGGTGCGGGCCTTTCCGGCTGGAGATGTCCGATCTCGACCTCATCTATATCTATGCCCAGTTCCAGTCCCAGGGTCTGGTTGTTCTCTCCATCACTGCCGAAAATGCATCCAAGGTTTACTCCGTCATCGGTCCATGGGGCTATTACCCACCCGTCCTGCTTGACCCCGGCGGCAAGGTGCACAAGCTCTTCCACATCACCGGCTTTCCGAAGACGTTCGTCTTCGATCGCGAAGGCAAGCTGGTGGCCGAGGCTATTGACCATTGCACACAGCGCCAGTTCCTTGGGATGTTGTCTAAGACCGATCTCCACAACTGAACGTCGCCGGAAAAAACCGGGCGAGGGCCGCGCAATTACACTTCTATAAGTGAACAGAGAATGATGAGGGAAGATCCATTTGCGCCGCAGCTCGGCCTCAGTTTTGAGGAGCCGAGATCTTCTCGCCGCATTTGGCCGGTGCGCGAGCTGGTGGGCCAGGTTCGCGAACTGGTGGAACAGGAGTACGGCGACGTTTGGGTGGAGGGCGAGATTTCGAATTTCCGCCCAGCGCCGAGCGGTCACATTTATTTCACGCTGAAGGACGCTGAGGCGCAATTGCCGGTGGTGCTCTTCCGGCGACAGGCGGTGCTGCTGCGCTTCCGTCCTGAAGACGGCTTGCACGTGCTGGTGCGCGGCCGGGTGAGCGTCTACGAGCAGCGCGGCCAGATGCAGTTGGTGGCCGAGACGATGGAGCCGGTGGGCGCGGGCTCGCTGCAATTGGCCTTTGAACAGCTCAAGGCGCGACTCAAGGCCGAGGGGTTGTTCGACTCGGATCGCAAACGGCCGCTGCCCGCCTTTCCGCGCACCGTGGGCATCATCACCTCGCCCACTGGCGCGGTGATTCGCGACTTTCTCAACATTGTGGCACGGCGTCACTCGGGCTTGAGCGTGCTGCTTTGCCCGGCGAGCGTGCAGGGAGATTTAGCGCCGGCGGAGATCGAGGCTGCGCTTGAGGAACTCAACGCTTCTGGCCTGGTGGATGTAATTGTCGTGGCTCGCGGCGGTGGGTCGCTGGAAGATTTGGCAGCCTTCAACAGCGAGCGCGTGGCGCGCGCGATTGCGGCATCAACTTCGCCGGTGGTTTCAGCAATTGGTCATGAGACTGATTTCACCATCGCAGATTTTGTTGCTGACCTGCGCGCTCCCACGCCTTCGGCCGCCGCCGAATTGATTACCGAGGCGCAACACAAGATTGCCGAACATCTGGCCACGCAGTCGCACCGGCTGGAGCGTGCGGCGCGCTTCCAACTGTTGCAGGCCCGGCAGCGCCTGACGCGCGTGCCTGTGAGCCGCGCCGAAGGGCGCGTGAATACGCTGCTCAACCAGCTTGACCAGCGTTTGGATGACCTGAGTTTCCGGCAGGAAGCCGCAGTGAGCAGCCAGCTTCGCCGGCGTCAACTGCATATCGCCGACCTGACAGCCGCCGTTCTGCGCCACAATCCACGCCAAGAGCTTGGACTTGCGCGCGAACGGCTGGCCGCTTGCCGAACACGCCTCGACCGCTCACTGGAACGGACGCTTCACCATTCGACGGCCCGCCTGAGCGCACTCAACGCGCGGCTGCATTCGTTGTCGCCGCTGGCGGTGCTGGAACGCGGCTATGCGTTGGTACTCGACGCTCAAGGCGGCGTGGTGAGGACAACAAATCAAATTTCGCCCGGCGACCAAGTCACCACGCGCCTTTCCGACGGCGATTTTACAAGTCGCGTGGAGTCTGCAAGAAAAACCAGGAAGTGAGAATATGACCGCACCAGGCGTACGCAAACTTTTCGGCACCGACGGCATTCGCGCCGTGGCGGGCGAATCTCCGCTGGACAAGGACACGATCTTCGCTTGCGGTTTGGCATTGGGCCACTCGCTCCGCAAAATGGCGGCGCAACCCAAAGTGATACTGGGCCGCGACACGCGCGAGTCAGGCCCGTGGATTGCCGCGACACTTGCCGCGGGTTTGCGCGAGACGGGAGCAAGCGTGGAGAGCGCAGGTGTAATCACCACGCCTGCCGTCGCATTTCTGGCGCGAACGCATGGATTTCAGGCGGGCGTGGTGATCTCCGCCTCGCACAATCCCTGGCGCGACAACGGCATCAAGCTTTTCGGCAGCGATGGCTTCAAGCTGGCGGACGCTGTGGAACTGGCCATGGAAGACGAGATTGTGCATCAAGCAGCGACCGTCATTGCGCCTGACGCGGCGACGCTGCCGCGAGTCGAGGACAACGCTGCTCTCCAGGCTGACTACATTCAATTCTTAATCGACTGCGTTCCGGGGCTTTCACTGACCGGGTTGCGCATTGTGGCGGACTGCGCAAACGGAGCGTCGGCAGCGGTTGCTCCCGAGCTTTTTCGACGGCTGGACGGGGAGGTCGCGCTGCTGAACATCAACCCCGACGGACGCAACATCAATTTGAATTGCGGCGCGCTTCATCCGGATATTGTGGCTGGCGAAGTGAGCAGGCGCGGGGCCGATCTTGGCGTTACCTTTGACGGCGACGCAGACCGTTGCATGTTGGCCGGCGCGAAAAACAATGTGATCAACGGCGATGCGATCCTTTTGATGGCCGCACGCGATTTGAAGGCGCGCGGGATGCTGAAGGGAGATCTGGTTGTGGCCACGACCATGTCGAATATGGGTTTGGAAGCGGCGCTCAAGCGCAGCGGTATTCGCATGTTGAGAGCGCCGGTGGGCGACCGCTATGTGTTGGAACAGATGCTGGTTCACAAAGCGGCATTGGGCGGAGAGCAGTCAGGCCACATATTGCTGCCGCATTTGGCCACCACTGGCGATGGACTGCTGACAGCCCTTGTTGTTCTGGATTTGATTGCTCGCTCAGGAAAGAGCATTGACGAGCTGACAGCGGACCTGAAGGTTTTTCCGCAGGTCATCGTGAATGTGAAAGTGCGCGAGAAAAAGCCGCTGGAATCAATCCCTGCTGTAGCCAGAGCCATCCGCGCAGCCGAAGAAGAACTGAAGGATTCAGGGCGTGTGGTAATCCGCTACAGCGGCACCGAAGCTCTGGCCCGCGTGATGATCGAGGCGGAGAGCGAAAAGGCAATGAAGCTTCACGCCAACGCAATCGCCGATGCAATTCGCGCGGAACTTGGGGTCTGATGGCCCGATGTTTTCCTTGTGACGGACAATGTTAGATCCAGAAACCGGTTCGCCGGCGAGGCCATCGACGCTCAAGACTCAGACCCTGAATGAGTTAGAGGCAGTGATATAAGTCATAGCTTGAATTCCGCGAGTCCACTAGGCTTCCAATTGTGGAGGCAAGCGCAACGATGGGCACACGGACAGCGGCTATAAACCCCTTGAACGGAGAGAAGAAGCAGCTTGTTCGCCGGATTGCACCGGATCGCTCGCAAATAATCAGGCAGTTTGTGCAGTGGCTGTTCGTGGCGCTGAACGGCTGGCTGGGAATTCAATTTTATTTATGGGCTCGTTATTTTGAGCGCGGCGGTGTGGGGCTGTATGTGCCTAGGCCGGCAGGTGCTGAGGGCTGGCTGCCTATCGCCGGGTTCATGAATTTCAAATGGCTCGTGGTCACCGGGACGGTGCCGCTCATTCATCCGGCTGCCATGTTTCTGTTTATCGCTTTTCTGCTGATGAGCCTGTTTCTGAAAAAGGCATTTTGCTCATGGCTTTGCCCTGTGGGAACGTTCTCGGAAAATCTGTGGAAGCTGGGAAGAAAGATTTTTAAGCGCAACCTGCGCTTTCCGCGATGGGTTGATCTTCCGCTTCGTGGATTGAAATATCTGCTGCTTGGATTTTTTGTGTTTGTAATCGGAGTCATGTCTGCGGAAGCAATTGGGGATTTCATGCAGACTCCTTATGGCCTGATCGCCGATGTAAAAATGCTGAATTTCTTTCGCAACATGGGACTGACAGCGGCGATAGTCATTGGGGTTCTGGTCCTCGGCTCCATGCTGGTGGAGAATTTGTGGTGCCGCTATTTGTGCCCTTATGGCGCGCTGATGGGGCTGGTCTCGCTGCTGAGCCCGCTGAAGATTCGGCGCGATGCCGATGCCTGTATCGATTGCGGGAAGTGCGCGCGAGCCTGCCCGGCAAATCTGCCGGTGGACCGGCTGGTGCAGGTTCGAAGTGTGGAATGCACCGCGTGCATGGCGTGTGTTGCGGCGTGTTCGTCGCAGGACGCATTGCAGTTTTCTTTGCCGCCAAGACGGGCTGCGACGTCTCAGGTGCGGTGGCGTCGACGCGCAGTTACGCCGCTGGCGGTTGCCGGGATTCTCGCCTTCATTTTCTTCGGGATGATTTTGTATGCAAGAGCCACGGGCCACTGGCAAACGAACCTGCCGCGAGCGCTTTATATGGAACTGGTGCCTCATGCGAACGAAGCGAGCCATCCAGGGATGGAATAAGGGCGCAGGCTAAAGGTCGCGCCAGTTGGGGCCGAAGCCTATGTGGGCGACCAGTGGCACGCTGATCTTGATTACGCCTTCCATTTCGGCGCGGACCAAAGCCTCAACTTCAGCGGACTCATTCGTGGGAACCTCGAAAAGCAATTCATCGTGGACTTGCAGAACCATGCGAGTCTTGAGCGCGCGCTCGGTGAGCTTGCGGTCGATGGAGATCATGGCCAGCTTGATGAGGTCGGCGGCGGTGCCTTGTAGCGGAGTGTTGATTGCCGTGCGCTCGGCGAATCCGCGCTGGTTAGGATTGCGGCTCTCGATGTCGGGGATGGGACGGACGCGACC
Source organism: Occallatibacter sp. (assembly GCA_049520075.1). Classification (GTDB taxonomy): domain Bacteria; phylum Acidobacteriota; class Terriglobia; order Terriglobales; family Acidobacteriaceae; genus Telmatobacter. The sequence continues at coordinate 7,908 of JBEKQD010000049.1, forward strand.
GAAGAGAGTGCGTACACTGCCCGTCTTGCGGGTGGCTTCGAGCGTTTTTTCGATGAAAGCCTTCACGCCCGAATAGCGCGCGAAGTAGCGCTCGATGTAGGCGCGCGCCTCGGCCTGTGGAATGCCCAGTTGCGCGGCGAGGCCGAAGGGCGAGATGCCGTAGACAATTCCGAAATTGACGGCCTTGGCGCGGTTGCGCGTCTGCTTGTCCATTTCGACAGGCGACACGCCGAAGACCTCGCTGGCAGTGAGAGTGTGAATATCCTCGTTGTTTTGATAGGCGCGCGTCAGCAGCGGGTCGCCGCTGAAGTGTGCAAGAAGGCGGAGCTCGATTTGTGAATAATCTGCCGAGAGCAATTGCGTGCCCGGCGCGGCAGTAAATGCTGCGCGAATTTCGCGGCCCAGCTCTGTGCGGATGGGAATTTGCTGCAAATTCGGATTGAAGGAGGATATGCGCCCAGTGGCCACAGATGCAGACTGAAAGGTTGTGTGGATGCGTGATTGATCGTCAGTCTGGTGTGGCAGAGTGTCACTGTAGCTCGACTTGAGCTTTGAAAAGTGGCGATACTCGAGCACCAAACGGGGGATATCGTGTTCCTCAGCCAGACGATCCAAAATGTCCTTTGCGGTGGAGAGAAACTTGTTTTTGCCTCGTCCGGTCGGAGCAGGTAGCCCAAGTTTTACAAAAAGCACTTCTCCTAACTTTTTCGGGGAGTTTATGTTGAAGTTCTCACCGGCGAGCTCAAATATTTGCTGCGTCAAGCGATCAATTTCCTTCTTGAAACGTGCCGAAAGGTCGATCAAGATCTGCTTATCAATGCGCACGCCTGCTTGCTCCATGCGGAAGAGAACGGGTGCTAGGGCGAGGTCCATCTGATAGACGCGATCCAAGTCTCCTTTTTGAACTTCGGCGCGCAGGGAGGGAACGAGCGCACGAATCGCGGCGGCGCCGGCGGCGAGCGTAGAGGGCGCGGGCTGCGAGTGGCGCGCGGCCACATCGGCTAGCGACTGCGTGGAGTGAGTTGGGTTGAGCGCGTAGGAGAGCAGCATGGCGTCATCGACCGCTCCGCGCAAGGTCACTCCCTGAGCGGTGAGCAAATGGAGGGCCGACTTCCAATCGTGCGTTTGTTTGGGAACGGCTGCGTCTTCGAACAGGGATCGCAGTTCCGCGGTAAGCGACAGGCGCAAGGCCGTGGCCGGTTCGGCGCAGACGCCAACGTTGAAGCTGGCCTGCTTGTTCTTTTCGGCGGCTTCGGCTACATCGAGCAGAGAGAGGTTCTGCTGTGGTTCGTCATCCGCCTCTTCAGGCACAGGCGGTTTGGTGTCGAGCGCGAAAGCAAAGCCGTGAGCGCGTGCGGCAGCGTAGAACGCAACGGACTGCGCTTCTGTTGGTTCTTCGATGAGTTCGATAACCGACGCGGTTTCAGAGGGCGCTAGCTCGCGCAGCATGGAGGTGAATTCAAGCTCAGTGAAAAGTTCGCGGCAAGCTTCGAGGTCGGGCTGCTGCGTTTCCATCGCCTTGAGATTAAGGGTGAGGGGAACATGACAATCGATGGTGACAAGTTCCTTGGATAAAAGGACGGAGTCCCGATTCTGTTCAAGCGATTCGCGATAGCTTTTGCGCTTAACCTCGGCGGTGCGTTCGAGCACAGCGTCCAGAGAGCCGAATTCAACAATCAAATCGACGCTGCCCTTGTCGCCGATGCCGGGCGCTCCGGGAATGTTATCGACCGCGTCGCCGCGCAGGGCCATCACGTCGATGACCTTTTCCGGCGGAACTCCCAGGACTTCGACAACCTTGGCTGGATCGAGGATGAGGTTGTCTTTTTGCGGGTTGAGAATCTTGACGGTGGGCGTGACCAACTGCATCATGTCCTTGTCGCCGGAGACGATGAAGACTTCGTGGTGCTCGTCGGCGGCTTCGCGGGCGAGGGTGCCGATGACGTCGTCCGCTTCGAAACCCTCGGCTTCGAGGATGGGGATACGCAGGGCTTCAAGAGCGCGGCGGATGTAGGGAATCTGGCGGCGCAGGTCTTCAGGCATGGAGGCGCGGTTAGCTTTGTAGCCCTCGTAGTCAACATCTTCGAAGCTCTGCGTTTTGCCGTTCCATTTGCGCAGGGGCTTCATGGTCCGGGCGCGCTCATCGCGGAAGACTTCGCCGCTGACATCGAAGACGGCGGCGAAGTAAAGCGGGTGAAAATCCTGGCGCAGCTTCTTGATCATGTTCACGAAAACGTAGATGGCCGCTGTGGGCAGGCCGCTGCGTGTAGACATGGGGCGCGAACGCTGCATCGCATGGTAGGCGCGAAAGATGAACGACATGGTGTCGAGGAGGAAGACGGGCGGCTTGGGTTGATTTGTCACGAAACGAGTTTAGCAGGGATTAGAGGATCTAGCGGATTAGACTGAAGGGCCAGCGATAATGGACTGCCTCAGAATTTCGGGAGCGGACCATCTATCAAGAAACTCATTCAGAGGCATCTTTCCGTCTTCTGCTAGCGGCAAACGAAGAACGCCCCTCGCAAGCGCTAAAAGAGGCGAAAAGTGCCCGAGATCCGATGATGTGTTATAGAAGACGATTGGCACATTGCCCCGCTTGCGCTCACGAATAAGGACAGGCATTTCCAGCGCCGGTTCCGTGTGAAGACCAAGACGGCGCGCGTGAACATAGCCACGTCTCTCGAATTCGCCGATGTCGTTGTCTGGATCGGAATGAAACGATACCTGAAGCCCATGTTCTTTGAGGCAGGTCGCCAAGGATACGGTAAAGACGCCGTGGCGTTTGGTGTACCTACAGGTCTTCACGAGGCTCGCTGCATCCGTTGGCCTACCAAAATATCGAAGGACCAACCAAGCTGTAATGAGGCCGCAATGCCCATCAATTTCAAAAAGCTCTTTCGGCGCTTCCCACCACTCAGGGAATCTCATAGTCAATCACCATTCTATGGCGCTCCTCTAAGTTAGGAACATGCAATCGCCGTAGCTGAAGAAACGGTAGTTTTGCTGAACGGCATGACGATAGGCGGCGAGAACCGGCTCGCGGCCGGCAAAGGCGGTGACGAGCATAAGCAGGCTCGATTGGGGCAGATGGAAATTCGTGAGTAGCCCGCCGACGAGACGGAATTGGAAGCCGGGCGAGATAAAGATTTCCGTTTCGCCGGAGTGGGCTTCGAGCGGGCTGCCCGCGGCCTCAAGAGCGCAATGTTCCAGAGTGCGAACCACCGTGGTGCCGACGGCAACGATGCGGCGGTTTTCGCTGACGGCGCGATTGATAGCTTCCGCGGTCTGAGCCGGTAGCGTGTAGCGCTCTCGGTGCAGGCGGACTTCGTCAACTTGTTCCACGCGAAGAGGCGCGAAGGTGCCGAGGCCGACGTGGAGCGTGAGACGCGCGATTTCGACGCCGCGGGTGGTGAGTGCGTCGAGGATTTGCGGTGTGAAGTGAAGGCCGGCTGTAGGCGCAGCGACTGAGCCACGCTCATGGGAGAAGACCGTTTGGTAGCGCTCGCGATCAGCAGCCTCGTCGTCGCGGTGGATGTAGGGCGGCAGAGGGATGTGGCCGATACGGTCGAGGACGGCAAAGAAATCGTCTACCGGCTTGAAGCGCAGCAGGCGCTCGCCGAATTGACCGCGTTCGATGACTTCGGCTTCAAGCGCGATGGCGCCGGAGGAGTCGGGAAAGACAAGGATCTCGCCGATGGCGACTTTTCTGCCGGGACGGACCAGGGCGCGCCAGAAGTTTTCGCCAGATGCCGATTGTGGTTCGTGCTTTCCCACCCATTCCGCAGAAAGACGCGGAATGGATGGGGCACCCATAGTTTGTGTTCCACCCAGTCTAGTGCTTTCCCAGTTCCGAAAATTCGGATCTCCACCCCACGGACGAAGACCTGTACGTGGGGACCCTTGACCTAGGGCACCCGGAGTTTGTGCTGAGGCTGGCTCGGTGAGCATTACTTCGATTTGGCCGGATGGTTTCTCATGGTCGCGGAGAAGCGTGCGGCGGGCGTAAAGGCGCGCGGGAATGACGCGGGTGTCGTTCAGAACCAAGAGATCGCCGGGATTAAGCAGCGACGGAAACTCGGCAAAGGCCGAGTCGCGCACGGCACCGGTTGAGCGGTTCATCACTAACATGCGGCTCTGGCCGCGCTCGGCGGGCGGCTCTTGCGCAATCAACTCCTCGGGCAGATCGTAGTCGAAATCGGATACGCGCAGGCCGGTACCTGGTTCGCCCTCTTCGGGAAGGCCGGTCATGCTTTGGCCTTCTTGAAATAGTCGTACGAGCGCAAGCGGGCGCGCTCGATGGCGTCGTTGAGTTCCTGTCGCTTGGGTTCGAAATCTTCCGGCGCGAGATTGGTGGGGACATGCGTCCACTGCGCCCAACTTACGCAGATGCGCGTGAAGGGCTTGGGCACGAGGAAGCGGTCCCATGAGGGAATGACCCACGCGTGTTCCGGCTCGAGATGAAAGACGCCGATGGGAGTGCCGGTCATTTGCGCCAGCTTGATGGGGCCCATTTTGGTTTGATAGATGGGGCCGAGCGGGCCGTCGGCGGTGAAGATGGCGGTGCGTCCGGTTTCGATGACGTGCGCCAGCCCAAGCAGCCCCTCACGCGCGCCGCGAGAGCTGGAGCCGCGCACAGCATCGAAGCCGAACAACATGAGGATGCGTGTGATGAGTTCGCCGTCGAAGCTTTGGCTGATGAGGATTACGGCGCGGGAGTAACGAAAGTAGACCGTGCAGGGAAGTACGCACTGATGCCAGAAACAGAAAACCTTTGGCGGAGACTTCTCGCCAAAGAGGATGGGAGTGACGCCTTCTTCAGCGATGACTTCAAAGCGCCAGGTTCGGCTGAAGATCCAAATGAGCGCCCACATGAGGCGCGGAACCACGGCCAGCACAAAGCGTTGGACAAAGGTGAAGCGCTGATGGTGTTCGGAAGTCACTCTTTTGATTTTAGCGGAGATAGCGCTAGTTGAGTTAGCGGGGTTAGCGCTCGTTCACTTCGAAGGCTGCGAGTCTAACCGCACTGTCTTCAGCGACACCTCTCCGTGGCTAAAGCCCTCGTTGGTCCTTCTGGCTTTGTGCGGGGGTTAAACCCCCCGCCTCCCTCCGGAAGCGTCTTGTCCGCAGCTAAGATGCAGATCCTCCGACTCACCACCCCAGCAGCGAATACCTGTCGCAGTGGACCCCGGTTCGCTCAGGAGTAGCGTAGCCAGCGCAGGAGCTCAGGCAGCGTGGCGCGCTTGCCATACATGAGGATGCCGACGCGGTAGAGGCGCGAGGAGAACCAAAGCGTGGCCCAGATGGCGAGGATCAGCAGGCCGATGGAGGCGGCAAGCTGCCAAAGCGGCACCGACTCCAAACCCATGCGCGGAAGCATGACGTAAGGCGCGGTGAGTGGAAAGAGCGATGCGGCAATAGCCCAGATGGAGTTTGGGTCCTTAAGCAGCACCGGAAGGATTCCCATGCTGAGATAGAGGGGGACGATGGCCAGCGGCATGAATTTTTGCAGATCCTGGGAGGTCTCGCACGTGGCCGCCAGGCCGGAAAAAAGCGTGCTGAAGAGCGCGAAGCCCAGCACGAAGTAGACGGGGAAGAAAAGACCTTCCATCAAGGAAAAGTGGATGCTCAAATTACCGGTGAGCACGTTTGCGGCCAGGGAGGTGCCGAGAAGCAGAGTGGCCCCGGTCATCCAGATGGCGATTTGTGTGAGACCCACAGCGCCCACGCCGACCAGTTTTCCTGCGAGCAGATCGTCGGCGCGCGTGATGGAGAGCATGACCTCGAAGATGCGCGAAGTCTTCTCTTCAATAATTGCGCGGGCCATATCGAGGCCGTAAAGCATGATGGGCATGGAGAGCAGGAAAGCCATCATGACGGCTTTGTAAAAGGGCGATACCCCTTTGCTTTGTTCCGTCTCTCCTTGCTGATTCAACTGGAGGGTCTCGATTTTGACGCGCTTGAGCAGCTCATCGGCGTCGGTTGGCTTGATTCCTTTGACGATCATGCGCTCGTCGATCAAGCCGCGGTTCAGGGCATTCTGCAGTCCGCCAACATTGGCAAAGTCACCGGTTGAGAGCGAGGTATAAGTCGCAGTGACCGCACCATTGGAAGATGTATTGATGGAGAGCAGTCCGTCGATGGCCTTTTCGTGGACCTGTTTCAGAAGGGCCGCAATATCCTGCTGGGTTGCCGGGGCGACCAGCTCAACTGTGAAATTGGCGTCCTTGTCGTTGAGCATTTCATAGCGGACCCGACTGGCGATTTCCGCATTGTCGGCGGCAACAGCCACATGCTTTCCGGCGACTGCCTTGCGGTCGGTCATCGCGCCCCAGCCAAGCAGCGCGACAATGAGCAGCGGCACCAGCACCGTGGAAAACATGAAGGCTCGCCCGTGAATCTGCTCGAGGTATTCTCGCCGGGCAATGAGAAGGATGTTACGCATCGGCGTTAACTCCCACGGTCTGGATGAAGATCTCTTCCAGCGACGGCTCGACCAGCTCGAAGCGGAAGATGGTTGCGATGGCCGCGGCTTCATGCAGCAATTTCTGCGCATCGCCGTTTGGTTTGAGCGTGATCTCAGCGTGGCCGGAGAAGTTTTTCGCTTGCGCAACTTCGTTACTGCTGAGGAAGGCGGGGTTTCCCTCGAATTCGACAATCACGTGGTTGCGCTCGTAGCGAGCCTTGATTTGGCGCAAATTGCCTTCCAGCACGGCCTCGCCGTTGTTGATGAGGCAAATGGAGTCGCACAGTTTCTCGACCTGGTCCATGCGATGGGTGGAGAACAAAATGGCCTTGCCCTGGCTTTTGAGTTCGAGCAGCGTCTGCTCCACGAGCACAGCATTCACGGGGTCGAGGCCGGAGAACGGCTCGTCCATGACGATGAGGTTGGGGTCGTGGAGCAGCGTTGCAATGAACTGGATCTTCTGCTGCATTCCCTTGGAGAGTTCTTCGGTCCTTTTCGGCAGAGCGCCTGAAATCTCCATGCGCCGCGCCCATGCGACGGCCCGCTTTTGCGCTTCATCGCCGGTGAGCCCATGCAACTGGCCAAAGAAGATTAGCTGGTCAAGGACCTTCATCTTTTTGTAAAGGCCGCGCTCTTCGGGCAGGTAACCTACCCGCTCCAGACTGTTGCGTGCAAACGGCTTATCGAAAAGAGTGATGCTGCCAGAGTCAGGAACGGTTATACCCATCATCATGCGAATGGAGCTGGTTTTGCCCGCCCCGTTCGGCCCCAGCAGGCCGAACATCTGGCCGGCCTCAATCGACAAGCTCAAATCGCTGACGGCAATCTTATTCTCGTAGGCTTTGGTCACTCCCGCGAGTTGGACAACTGGCATGAATTCTCCCGCCGCACAGCTTGACGTTCAGTTCTCACGAAACCGAAGGGGCTGGTCTGACAGAAGTTTAACAAACTCGGATAAAACCGCTTGCGTAATGCCCAGAATCGAGTAATATGCGTGAAGGATTCATAACAGTTCAAATGCCCTCGCGGCCAGATTAGGAGACTTCCGTCTGTCGCGATGCGTGCTCAACTTTTCCAGTATCTCTCCGACTTATCTCTCGGATTATCTACGGGAAAGAGTAGGCATCGGTGTCACCAGATTCAGGGAAGATCGATCTGAAGGCTGGCGAAGAGGGTAACCAGAGAGTACACCCCGTAAGCGCAAGTTAGGCGTAGCCGGGGGAAGGAAGAATGTTAGCCTTGCTGCTGAGGCTGGATAGTGGTAACCTTTCGAGCACGGACAATAGTAACCCTTCGGAGGCTGTAATGGTAACCTCGTTAGCGATGGATGGTTACAATTTTTTGAAAAACGAATCAGTAGACGCGCCAACATCGAGACCACAGGCTATCCACGAGCTTGACATACGTCAGTCAGTTCTCGAGGATCTTGCCTTAAAGATTCTTTATCTATCGGGCTCGCTTTCTATTTCCGAGCTTTCCGAAAAAACCCGGCTCAGTTTTGAAGTGGCCAAGGAGCTTTCTGCCCAGCTACGCACGGAACAGCACTGCCAGGTCACGGGAGTGAACGGTTACGTTCCGCAGATAGCCATCACATCTCAGGGCAGAGCGCGGGCGATGGAACTGTTCACGCAGAATCATTATGCCGGTCCTGCGCCGGTATCACTGGAAAGCTACGTTGAGCAGGTCCGGATTCAGAGCGCTAAAAAGGCGGAGATACACGCAGACAGCGTGCAACGCGCCTTTGCGCACCTGGTGATCGGCAGCGAAACGCTGCGGAAGTTTGGAACTGCGCTGAACTCAGGCAGTTCCATATTTCTTTATGGGCCGCCGGGAACGGGAAAAACCACCGTCGCCGAGACATTGTCGCGTGTGATTGCGCAAGATGCGGTCTGGATCCCGTACGCCATAGAAATTGACGGGCAGATTATCACGGTCTACGATGCGGCGATTCACAAGCGCATGGCGGAACTGGAGCCGGAAATTCGAGACGAGCGTTGGGTGCTGTGCGAGCGCCCTGCGGTTCTGGCAGGCGGCGAGCTGACGATTGAGATGCTCGACCTGCAATTCAATCCGGTTACCAAGTTCTATGTTGCCCCGATACAAATGAAGGCCAATAACGGGGTTCTGATCATCGACGACTTCGGAAGACAGCGGATGCGCCCGGAAGATCTGCTGAACCGCTGGGTGGTTCCGCTGGATCGCAAGATCGATTTTCTGGCTCTCTCGGGCGGAAAGAAGATTGAGATTCCCTTTGAGATGCTGGTCGTGTTTGCATCGAACATGGATCCGGCAGAGCTGGTGGACGCTTGTTTTCTGCGCAGGATTCAAACCAAGATCAAGGTCGGCACGGTTTCAGACGCACAGTTCTGCGAAATATTCCGTCGCGTTGCCGATGAGAATCAAGTGGAATTTGACGCCAGCATCCCCAAGGAGCTTATCAACTTTATCCGCGGCACCATGAAGCAAGAGCTGCGTCAATGCTATCCGAGGGATATTGTGAACCAGGTACTTTGGGCGGCGCGCTACGAAGGCAAGAAAGCGTATTTCGATTTCGCGGCTATGACGCAGGCGGTCGAGGCTTATTTCCTGGCCAGGCCGTAGAGAGACGGCGTCCGGGGGGACGCGGCCAAGCCGGTGCCGCGCTATGTAGCGTCGTCCTTTCCCATTTATGCGATAAAGAAGCAAAATGCAAGTTCTTTGACTGCGCTCCCCCACCCCAGCGACGAACATTGTCGCTGGGGACCACGACGCGCTCTGCTCAGGACGGCAGTTTTGTAGTAGCAACCAAACGATAAGCAGACAAATGTTTTAGCATCCGGAGTGTGGCAGACCTCGACACTCCGGTGATGTACGTTCGCGGCGTGGGCCCGAAGGTGGCGGAGATGCTCGCCGCCAAGGGCATTGAGACTGCCGAGGACCTGCTCTACCATCTTCCTTTCCGCTATGAAGACCGTCAGAATCCGCGCAGCCTGGACGAGCTGAAGGCCGGCGAGACGGCCAGCGTAATTGCCGAAGTGCGCGGCTCGATATTGCTGCGTACGCGCAAAATGCCGATCTTCGAGCTGACCGTGGGCCAGGGCAGGCTGGCGCTGAAGTGCATGTGGTTCAACGGCAGCTATCTTGAGGGGAAGTTCCGCGCCGGTCAGACGGTGGCGTTGTATGGGAGGGTCGAGCCGTCGCGCTCCAGCCAGAATTTCAAGATGATTCAGCCGCAATTTGAGCTGCTGCCGGACGCGAGCGACGACGCAGAGACGCGATTGCTTGAAGTGGGGCGGATTACGCCGGTGTACGAGTCGCTGGGCGGTGCGCGGCTGGCCTCGCGATGGCAGCGCAAGGTGATTTTCCACCTGCTCGAAGGGATGCATGGCGCGATTGCGGAGTGCCTGCCCGTGAAGATGCTCGAGCGGCTGGCGCTTCCCGGCCGTGAGTCGGCTCTGCGCGAGGCGCATTTTCCGCCTGAAGGGACGAATTTTGCGCAGTTGCAAAGCTGGTCAACGCCGGCTCACCGGAGGCTGATCTTCGAAGAGCTTTTCTTTCTGGAACTAGGGTTGGAACTCAAGCGGCGCCGCATGAGGGAACGCCTGGGAATCAGCTTTGCGCTTACTGACAAGGCGCGCGAGGCGATCCGCGAGGTGCTGCCATTTCATCCCACAACGGCGCAGAAGCGGGCGTTGGGCGAGATTGTGGCAGACATGCATAGCCCGAGTCCCATGCGGCGACTGTTGCAGGGAGATGTGGGCTCGGGCAAGACCATTGTCGCGCTGCAGGCGATGCTGGTGGCCATGGAGAGCGGCTATCAGGCGGCGTTGATGGCGCCCACCGAGATTTTGGCGACGCAGCATTTTCTGGCGATGCGCAAGCTTCTGGAGCGCTCTTCGCGGCACTATCGGATTGCTCTGTTAACCGGCTCGCTCACGGAGGAGCGCAAACGGCACACGCGCGGCCTGATCAACAGGGGCGAAGCGCAACTGGTAATCGGCACGCACGCGCTGATTGAAGAGAAGGTGGAATTCGACCGGCTGGGGCTGGTGGTGGTGGATGAGCAGCACCGGTTCGGCGTTTTGCAGCGCTTCAAGCTGATGAAGAAACCCAATCAGGCAGAGCCGGATGTGCTGGTGATGACGGCCACGCCGATTCCGCGCACGCTGGCGCTCTCGCTCTATGGCGATCTCGATGTGAGTGTTCTGGACGAGTTGCCGCCGGGGCGTACACCGATTGTCACGCGACGCGTTCCTGGCGAAATGGCAGGTGAAGTTTGGGACTTCGTGCGTAAGCAAGTGGAGAAAGGCCGGCAAGCCTACATCGTTTACCCGGTAATCGAGGGCAGCAAGGAGGATGAGCCGGAGCTGGATTTCTCGCATGATGATACGGAAACCGGGATAGAAGTTACTAAAGTTACGTCACTCCACACCTCTAAAGTAAGACCTGGCGCGCACCCGCCCGGCAAAAAAGGCAAGACCGCGGAGCTGTTTCCGAAGGCTGCGCAGGAAGCGAATCCGGGCGCAAAATCGGGACTCAAGTCGGCTGTGGAGATGCACGAAAAACTGCGCACAGGACCTCTGGCCGGGTTGCGCGTGGGGCTGCTTCACGGACGGTTGGACGCCGATGAAAAAGAGATCATCATGCGTCGTTTTCACCGCGGCGAGATCGATGTGCTGGTGGCCACCACGGTGATTGAAGTCGGCGTGGATGTACCCAACGCGACAGTGATGGTGGTGGAGCACGCAGAGCGGTTTGGGCTGGCCCAGCTGCATCAACTGCGCGGGCGCGTAGGCCGCGGCGCGGCGAAGAGCTATTGCATCCTAATTACGGGCGAACGCATTTCGCCGCTGGGCGAAGAGCGGCTGAATGCCATGGTCCGCACGCAGGACGGATTTGAATTGGCAGAAGTGGACCTCTCACAGCGCGGCCCGGGCGAGTTTTTTGGGACGCGGCAGGCTGGGCTGCCTGACTTTCGCGTGGCCAATCTGCTGAGGGATCGGCAAGTGTTGGAACTGGCCAAAATGGAGGCCGCTCACTTTGCCAACCCGCCCGGCGGAGGCAAGCCGGGAGGCAGCGAGACGATGGAAGTTGAGCGCGCACGTGTTTGGGCGCGGCTTAAAGAGGCTTGGCAGCGGCGCTATGGGCTGGTAGAGGCGGGTTGACCGTGCGAGCGGCTGCTTGGTAGCATCTACAGAACGATCCTGTATGGGCGACGAGCGAGTCCAGGGGATATTCCCGCAGCATAGTCATTCGGAATCAGATAAAACACACCATGGTCGGCTGACCCGTTGAGAGGAAAATCGCTGCAATGAAATTCAGGCCGCTGTTCCTTTTTGCCCTTGTAGTTCTTATTATTTCTATTTCCGGCTGCAAGCCCAACCCGGCCGCGCTGATGACTGCGGTAAAGGCTGACAACACCGAAGAGGCCAGAAAGCTCATTGAAAAGGGCGCCGACCCAAACAGCCGCACGTCGCCGACCGGCTGGAGCGCGCTCCATTATGCTGCGAGAAACGGCAATGTGGAAATTGTCAGCCTTCTCCTGAAGGCGGGCGCGGATCCGAATTACTCAGGAACCATGGAGGGGCAGACGGGTACAGTCGTCTCCCTACAGCCGTTGCTTCTTGCGCAGGCAACACTGGATCTGGTGAAACAGATTCCGGTCGCTGACATGCAAGAGACATTGCACCAGATTGGGCTGGACGATCCCGCGCTTTTGAAGAGCATGAAAGATCCGGACGCGGCAGTTCGATACCAGAAAGTTGTCGACGCCCTTACGCCGGTTACAACGAAAAAATAGCGGTTGAGCGCAGACGCTGATTCGCCTGTGGAACGGCTTGAATGCGCTTTCTCTCAGGGATTAAATCCCTGTTAATTCTGCTCGGTTTGTGTGTGGGCTAAAAGCGCAGCAAAAGGACTTCGATTCAAGGCAAAATTGGAGAAACACATCCCTCAGGGGCTAAAGCCCGGCCTTGTCTTGTTGCGTTTGCGGCACGGCTGAAGCCGTGCCCTTTCAAAATAATTTCTTTTCTTGCAGCGTATTAATTTGATACGTTCCAAACTGATCAGCCCCATCGACTCGACCGGTTTTTCAGGTTGTTCCCCTGGCGCGAGCGCCTTGCGCCAGCTCGACGGGAAAGGTCTGGACTTCAAGGTCGACGCTGGCAATTTCTGCGCCGCAATCCTGCTGGTGGCTGCGGGTGCATTGGCAGAGTTCGGTAAAGCGGATGTGCCCACTCTGACTCAGTTCCAGGCCGGCGGCGATCATAACGCTGTAAATCTCGACACAGGCCCGGCGCTCGAACTCAAACAACATATTCACAGTGCCGATATCGCTGGCGCCTCGGCTGAGGACCCAGCCACCGCAGCCCAGAATTGCGCCGGTAAGGGATTGGACCAGACGCGAGGGTTCTTCAACGGAGACTGCCTTCATCTGCATAGCCCAGGGAATGCTCATCATCTGCATTGCGTCGCGGGTGGGCAGCGTCAGTCTCACATCCGCCTTATCGGAGCCGGGGCGCTGAGCATAACCAATGTTGCAGACTCGAACGAAACCTGACTGTCTTTGAAACATCTACGCTCGCGGCCAGGCCGGAGCCGGTTGCGTTGGTAATTGGAAACGTGCCCGTTCATCAGAGACCGCGGCGAGCTTTGCCTGACGCCGGCGCGCCGCATCAAAAGGCGAAATGATGTAGTTTGATAGACAGCATGATTGTCGGCTCCGGAATCGACCTGGCAGAGATAGGGCGCATTCAGCGGTCAATGGATCGCTATGGGCAGCGGTTTCTTGATCGCGTGTATACGGCGGCGGAGCAGGCCTATTGCCTGCGCAAGCGCAAGGCCGCGGAGAGTTTTGCAGCGAGGTTTGCCGCCAAGGAAGCGGGCGCGAAGGCCCTTGGAACGGGCATCACCCATGGCGTGAATTGGCTGGAGATTGAAGTGGCGCGCGAGCCCGGCGGAAGGCCCACTCTAAAGTTTTACGGACGTGCAGCGGAGTTTGCAGCCCGCCTGGGAGCGAGCCGCGCGGCGCTTTCCATAACTCACACCTCAGAGCTGGCCATGGCCAGCGTGGTGCTGGAAGACGGACAATAAGGCCCCCAGTTCTGCTATTCTCAAGGCGTTATAGCGAAACCAGAGTAGCAGTACCCCGAAAGCAACACCGCCACGTGACTTTTTCATTAAGAAAAAGTCACCTTGAATACTTTCGAAAAAGGCACGTTTACTCTGGTTTCGCTCTATTCCGAGCATTTTCTTGTAAGAGGAGTGCCGTGCCAAGCCGCAAAGAAATTCAGTGGTCGCAACTGAGAGTAGGAGCGTTGGTGTTGGCAGCCATGACCGTGCTGGTCGGGCTGATTTTTCTCATGTCCGGCTCGAGCGGCGGCTTATTTGCGCGTAAGCTGGCACTCCGCTCGTACTTTAATAATGCCGCGGGGCTTAAAGACGGCGCGCCGGTGACGCTGGAAGGCGTGACTATCGGCAACGTGATTCATGTGCGCGTGGTTGCGGACCGCAACCCAACGCCGGTTGAAGTGACCATGCGAGTGGGTGACGAATACCGGAATCGTCTGCATACCGACTCGACTGCCACCATCAACCAGGCCGGCGTACTGGGCGACAGCTTCGTCGATCTCAGTTCAGCCCATGCCTCCGGCCCCCCTCCGGCCAATGACGCCGAATTGAAGACAGCCAGCGCGCCAAGCATTCAGGACGTGGTTCGCACCAGCCAGGTCTCCATCGGGGAGATTACCTCGCTGACGCGCAAGATCGAAACGCTGGTGGATACGCTCAACTCGAAGCGCGGCACTGCGGGCGAACTGATCAACGACCATGAACTCGCCCAGAAGATTACCACCATCGCCACCAATCTGGAGACCATTACAGGCGCCGTGGCCAACGGCAAAGGCTCGCTCGGCAAGTTCGTCAACGACGACACGCTTTACAACCGCGCCAACTCGGCGGTCGACCGGCTCGACAAAATCACGACTGCACTGGACGAGGGCAAGGGCAGCGCTGGCAAGTTTCTGAAAGACGATTCGCTCTATAACAATCTGAACGCCGCCGTGTCCAACACCAATCAAATGTTGGCCGAAATCAACGCGGGCAAAGGCGCGATGGGCAAGATTGCCAGAGACCCGGCGTTTGCCGCCAAGCTCGACGACACCGTTACCCGCCTGGACTCGATACTCAAAAGCGTGGATGAAGGCAAGGGCTCGCTGGGGCAGTTTGTTCAGAACCGCTCCTTATACGATCATGCGGATCAGACCCTTGATCAGGCGCAGCAGTTAGTGAAGAGCATTCGCGAAGATCCGAAGAAGTATTTGGTGATTCGGATGAAGATTTTTTGAGGGCGCGGTTTACCATGAAAGAACCAAAATCGATGCGTGTTCACGCGGACTTCAATGGATTATTTAGCGGCCTTCTCTGTCTTTCGCACACAGACACGTGCCCTGATGCCGAAGGCAACCTCGTTACATTGAAAGAGGGGATGACGCTTACCGTGTTTGATGAAGACTTGGACGAACACGGGAATCGGGACGATCTCATAGCCTCTGGGACCGTTGAGCCATCACCAGAATGGCTCTCTTGTCGAGGATCCCGATGGGTTTTGAGAATCGACGAGCTTGGCGTCGCGAATGAGTCGGATCGCCAAGACAGGCAGTGATAAATATTCTGCTGATTCCTTATTACATTGTTGACGTACTTACTTTTGCACCGCGAAACATCTTCCAGAATTCGATAAAGCCCTTGAGCCGCACAACCTGGAAGTAGTCGCTGGCGACTAAATAGAAAATCACTGCAATGGCGGAGATCCAATGCAAAGTGTCAGCGCCCAACTGATCGCTGAAAGGCAGCGGCGCGGCCGAGAGCACCATGGCCAGCACAATGAGCGCCAGGTTGACGATTCCCATCACAAGATTGATCTCGACCAGTTTGGCAGTCATGGCCTTGCCCAAACGCAAACTTTGACCAAGCGCGGAAAGGGCGGAGCGTCCCTCTAGCAGCATCACCAGTGGCGCAATCGAGAAGGCCCAACTCGTTAGCGCCCAAACCGTGAAGAATGTCAGCGAGAGGAAGATCGTCCACATCGAGAAACCGACCAGGTCAGGCTCGGTGGCGATGGTGATGTGCGTGGCCGCGACCCACTGCATCGCGCGAAGCCAACCCCAGCAGGCGAAAAGAAAAAATGCCAGCCACGCGGCTTGGAGGGTGATCATGCCGAAGGGCCGGAAACGCAGCGACGGTTGCGTGCGCTTGAGGAGCAGGTTGCGGCCGAGGCCGGAGACGATTACCCAGTAGACCGCGGCCAATGGCAGAAGCCAGCGCAGAACTGCGGAGACATGAGGCTGGTAGAGCGCCCAGGCGCTGCTGAGCTGCACTGCAGCTACCCAGGGGTTTTGCAAATCGAGAGTGGCGAGCCCGGTGGATTCTGGCGGTAGTGCGGCGAGAATTTTTTGGGATTGCATCCAGCAGACCAATAGGAACGGTATGCCGAAGAGCCACCGCCAGACAACCTCAATCAGCGTGAGCGAGGGGCGCGCGAGGACCCAACCCATCTGGCCAACGAGCGACTGGGTTCCGCGCAGAGGCGCAGATCCTTTCACTTCACCACCAGGTTCACCAGTTTGCCCGGCACCACAATGATTTTCACTACGGTTTTTCCAGCGATCCTGAACTGCACTTTTTCGTCGGTCAGCGCCGCGGCTTCGATCATCTTGGCGTCGGCGTTCGCGACGACACGGAGCACGGTCACCAGCTTGCCATTGATCTGAACCGGGATTTCCAATTCGTTTTCCTTGGCCGATTCAGGGTCGCTGACCGGCCAGGGAGCGCGCAGAATCGCGCCCTTTTCTCCCAGCTCTTCCCATAGCTCGGACGCAAGATACGGCGCAAACGGCGCCAGCAGCAGCACCAGCGTGCGCATTAGTTCGCGCACCACCGGCGCGGGAATCTCGCCCGCCGCAAGTTGCGCGTCCGCGGCCTGAATCTCGTTAACCAACTCCATGATTGCCGCTACGCAAGTGTTGAAGTGCCAGCGCCCTTCGAAGTCCAACGTGATTTTGGCGATGGTCTGATGCAGCTTGCGCAACAGCGCAGCTCCGTCGTTTTGCGAATTCGCTTGGCTTTGTACGCCAGAACGCGCCACCGGCGCATACTTTGTGACCAGCCGCCAGACACGCGCCAAAAAGCGGCTTACTCCCGCGACGCCGTCTTCCTGCCAGTCCAGGTCGCGGTCAGGCGGCGCGGCAAAGAGAGCGTACATGCGCGCCGAGTCGGCTCCGAAGCGGGCCACCATCTCGTCGGGCGAGACCACATTGCCCTTGGACTTGGACATCTTGGCGCCGTCTTTGATGACCATGCCCTGCGTAAACAGGCGATGCACCGGCTCATCGTTCTCAATCAGTCCCAGATCGCGCATCACCTTGGTCCAGAAGCGCGAGTAGATCAGATGCAGAATGGCGTGCTCCACGCCGCCGATGTACTGGTCGATGGGAAACCAGTACTTCACAATCTTTGAGTCGAATGGAGCGCTTGAGTTTTTCGCGTCGGTGTAACGATAGAAGTACCAACTGGAATCGACGAAGGTGTCCATCGTGTCGGTCTCGCGCCGCGCCGGCCCGCCGCATTTGGGGCAGGTGACGTTAACGAACTCAGGAACGCGGCTCAAGGGCGAACCGCCTTGCTGCGTAATCTCAATCTGCTCGGGAAGCACGACCGGCAATTGGTCGTCGGGTACTTGGACCAGCCCGTCGCGCTCGCAGTGAATCATGGGGATGGGCGTGCCCCAATAGCGCTGACGGCTCACGCCCCAGTCTTTTAGACGAAAGGTGACGGTTGCTTCGCCAAACTTCTTTTCGGCAGCAATTTCTTGAAGCTTTTTCTGCGCCTCTTCGCAACTCAGGCCATTGAACTCGCCGGAGTTTACGAGTATGCCGTCATGCGCGACGAACGGCAGCTCCGCGCTTTCAACTTCTCCAACGGGCTTGATCACCCGGACAATGGGCAGGCCGTACTTGGTGGCGAACTCGAAGTCGCGCTCATCATGGCCGGGGACGCTCATGATGGCGCCGGTGCCGTAGTCGGCCAGAATGTAGTTGGCCACCCAGATGGGCACGCGTTGGCCGTTGTAAGGGTTGATGGCGAAGCGGCCTGTGGGAACGCCGTGTTTTTCTATCTCGCCCAGGTCGCCTGCCTCGCGCGCCTTCTTCTGCTGGTCGATCAGCTCATCGACCTGCGCTTTCAGCTTTGCGTCGGCAGCCGTGAACTCCGCGACCAATGCGTGCTGCGGCGCCAATTGCACGCTGGTCGCGCCGAAGATGGTGTCAACGCGCGTGGTGAAAACGCGGATGCGCGTTTTTTCAGTCCCTTGTCCCTTAGTCCCTGGTCCCTTGTTGATTTCTTCCAAAAAGAAATCGACGTCAGTTCCTTCGCTGCGGCCAATCCAGTTGCGCTGCATGGTGCGAACTTTTTCCGGCCAGCCGTCGAGCTTGTCGAGGTCATCAAGCAGTTCCTGTGCGTATGCGGTGATGCGGAAAAACCACTGCACCAGATCGCGCTGCTCAACCTTGGTGGTTTCGTGACGCCAGCAACAGCCGTCAACCACCTGCTCGTTAGCAAGCACGGTGCAGCATTCCGGACACCAGTTCACCTTGCTCTTTTTGCGGTAGGCGAGGCCTTTCTCGTACATGCGCAGAAAGAACCACTGGTTCCAGCGGTAGTATTCAGGCAGACAGGTGGTCACTTCAGTGGCCCAGTCAAATCCCATGCCCAGGCGCTCAAACTGGCGCTTCATGGCGGCGATGTTCGCGGACGTCCACTCGCGCGGAGGCGTATTGTTTTTGAGCGCGGCATTCTCCGCCGGCAGCCCGAACGCATCCCAGCCCATGGGATGCAGCACGTTGTAGCCGCGCATCCACATGTGGCGTGCCAAAGCGTCGCCGATTGCGTAGTTGCGCACGTGGCCCATGTGCAACTGGCCGCTGGGGTAGGGCAGCATTTCGAGCACGTAATACTTGGGTTTACCGCAGGATGCAGGTTCCGCCGCATAGAGCGCGGGGTCCGCAGCCCACCGTTCGCGCCATTTGGGTTCAATCGTCGCCGGGTCGTAACGCAGTTCTATCTCTTCCGCCATATCTTATTAAGTGTAAACGGGCGGGCGCTGCTGCTCGCCCGGCTAAGGGAGAAGTGGGCCAGCGGTAGCAGGGGGTTCCATTTCCCAGAGAATTAAACACGGGTCGGCGTTCACTTCTCTGTTTGCGATTACATAGCCGATGGGTGGCCTGAAGACTGCCGCATCCGGCTCGGCCTGCCTGAAGTTCACCAGTTCCTTGCTCGATTTGCCCGACTGCGCATTTTCGGTCACCTCGCGCACCACAAGGCCAGCTAAGCCGGGAGCAGTCGCTTTCCAAAATTCGGCAAAGCTAACTTCGATCGTGCGCGCCTGCGGCTTATGTTTGTTATGTTTTCGGATGAGCTCTTCCTCAGTCGTCGTAGTCCGGCTACCTCTTGCGTCGACTCCCATAATTGACGTCGTACCCAGATCTTCCACTGTATTCTTCGCATTTGCGGAGGCTATCCCCGCGCCCATGACGCTACAGCCCGAGAGAAACATGCCAGAAAAAGGAATCGCCATCACCGTTGCTTCCCGCCCTGGAAAACTCCAGTTGAAAATGACGTGAGCCACTGGATCAAAGACATGGAAATGTGTCGTTGCCGTCTCATCTGCCGATGTTGGAATGGCAGTCGTCGCTGTCATATGGCGGCCCTGTGAGTCCCTAGCCGTAATTACCGTGGATTCGCGAGTCACAGCAGTTCCATTTGGAAGCGGCTTTGTACGCAGGATCTTGAACTCTGCCATGTATGGGAGCCGCGAGACAGGAGAAGGCTTGCTGATCGCGGCAGGGCTTGTCTGGGCTGCAGGAGTCTGGCCCAGCACCGGAAGTGCAACTATCGCAATCAGCGCGAACACTCGCCAGATATTTCCACGCATAATGTGCCTCGTACGCCACGCATGTGGCACACACAGTCTTACGCCGCGCAAGCGAATTCGCAAGCGGAATTGCGGAAAACAATCACGACAAGCTAGGGCGCTGAGGTTGGTCAGACGCGAGACCCCGTCTAACACTTCATCCTTCGCCGGTCACTTTTTCGGGCGAGACTCCGGTGGAACGAGGCCGGCGACGCGGTAGTAGACGACGAGTTGCCCGTAATGCTCGCCGGAGTGCTCGATCAAGTTCCAGGCGAGATCGGAGAAGCGGGTTTGCTGGTTGGCGAAGGGGTCAACGTACTGCTCGCTCATTCCACTGTCGCCTTTGCGCTTGATGAGCGCCGCGCCATCTGCGAAGGACTTCTTTACATACGCAACCACATCAGCTTTGGTTTTGTAGTCGGCGCGCTTGGGGTCGCCGGACGGCATTTTCTCGCCGGTTACAGAGTTGATGAAGTAGTAGTTTGCACCGGAAGCGTGCAATAGCTGTTCGGCGAAAGAGCGCTGGGCGGGGACCGGCTTGAAGTCGTATTTGTCGTCGGGAAAATCTTCCGCCATGGCAATCAGTTTTCGCCCAATGTCGTTCCAGTTATCAAGCAGATATTGCGATGGGCTGGCTGCGGGTTTTGGCGCAGGCTGAGCGGCCGGCGCCATTTGGGCGTGCGCCATTGGGACAAACAGTGCTGCCGCAAGCAGGAGGGGAAGGTTCTCGCGCAAACGGTTCATGTGGTGATCTCCTTTGATTTGATTCCGAGGGCATTGTTACAGATGTGCTAGACGGCCGCTTTCATCCGGGACCAACAGACTATAGACGCCGGGAGAATCTAAGCCGATTCAACAAGATTCTTGAGCGCGTTGACGTTCATCTGCTCGTCGGCTGGGTCGTCTTCAGGGGTTTCGGCAATGAAGGCGGCGTGATTGAAGCGCTTGTCGTTGAGCAGGCGACGGAAGGGTTCGAGGCCCATGGTCCCCTTGCCGATGTGCTCGTGGCGGTCGAGCTTGGAGCCGCGTGCTGCCTTGGCGTCGTTCATGTGCCAGACGCGCACTGAGTCGAGGCCGACGGTCGCGGCGGCCTGGGCGATGGTTTGCTCGTAGCCCTCGGGGCTGACCAGATCGTAGCCCGCGACGTGGGTGTGGCAGGTGTCAAGGCAGACGCCGACCGGGGCAGTGGCCCTGAGCAGTGTGACCAGCTCGGCTACCTGCTCGAAGCTGCCTCCAAGGGAAAACTCCGCGCCTGCGGTGTTTTCAATGAGGATGTGAAACGGCGTTCCTTGCCAGGGAAGTCCGTCGATGGCGCGGGTGATGGAGTCGGCGGCGAGCTTGAGGCCTTCGTCGCGGGTGAGCCCCTTCCACGAGCCGGGATGCAGCACCAGGTACTCCGCGCCGAGGGCGAGAGCGCGCTCGATTTCGCCGCGAAAGGCCACGACGCTTTTCTCGCGAATCTCGTCGGTCTGGCTGCAGACGTTGACCAGGTAGCTGGTGTGAATCACCAGCGGGCCTACGTCGAGCTTGGCGCGCAGCTCGCGCATACGCGCGCCCTGTTTGGGGTCGATTTTGGGTGCGCGCCACATGCGCGGGCTGGAGGAAAAAATCTGAAAGGTGTTGGCGCCAATCTCCGCGGCGCGCTCGACGGCGTTGGATGCGCCGCCCGTTGTGCCCAGATGGATGCCGATGCGCTTCGTCATGCGGATAGTGTAAACGGCATTGCGGGGATTAGTGGAAACAATAAGTAGTAGAATCTGTGGAACTCATCCAAAGGGGAAGATGATGTCCTCGAATAGCCCATTCACACCTCTCGATGTACTTCCTTTCATCTTCTTGGGGCCTGTGGTGATCGGACTCTTGTTCGCAGTAACAGCAATCGTGGTCAGGCTTCGCGCCGACTCAGAACTTACGCTAGGCGAATCGCAACCACAGATCGACTCTGCCATCGTTGTCCTTGTCATTTCGATGGTCTTGTCGATTCTTGGAGCAGTCCTCTATCACTACACAGGCGGCTGGGAGATGCTTGTCGCTGCTGGATTATTCCTCCTCTGCCCTGTCAGTGCAGTGCTTGCTATTTTGGGAAGGGGTGTCGGGAGGAACGTGCTCCTCCTCGGACACGGGCTGATTGCACTTTGGATGGCTGTAATCGTTATTGCCGTCCTGATTCATGGATAGCAGTCGCCCAGCGCTTCCTGTGTGAGAGGCGGGTTCTTCCAACAGCCCGCCTGTAGGGACGAGCCAACGCGCCGCCCCTAATCGTCGTCATCCTTCGTTTGTTTCTTGCTATGCACTTTCAGCATGGCTGGAACGGGCGCGTTGCCCATGGCGTCTTTCCAGAGAATGATGTTGAGCTTTTCGGTGGGGGCGCGGTCGGCATGGCTGAAGTCCATCTTCATGCTTTCCCTGGCTCCCGCGGCCGTTTTGGCGTTGGCGGCGTAGATGAGGCCATTGTCGCGGTTGGAATAATCAGCGGTAAAGGCGGGCTGATTGCCGGGGCCGGTGAAGAGCGTGGAGATCAGCGAACTAAAAGCGTCGTTGTTATTCATGGGGGGCAGGCCGAGCAGCGATTCCATGGTACGGACGACGCTCACGGTGGAGTAGAAGCGGCTGTCAACAAAAAGCGCGCCGTTGGGGCCGCGCGGAGAGTATTTGCTGATGACCAGCGCGGTGCTGCGGTGTGCGTCCACATGGTCCGCGCCAGCCTGCGCATCGTCTTCGAGAATGAAGATTGCCGTATCGTCCCAGAACGGGGAGTGGGAGACGGCATCGACAACCCTTCCGACCGCGAGATCGTTATCGGCGATGGATGATTTCGGCGTGGGTCCGCCGGGCCGGGTTCCCGCGGTGTGGTCGTTGGGCAGCCGCATCAGAATGAACTGCGGCATGGTGTCTTTACCTTGCGCCTTGTCGGAGACCCAGCCGTTTAGATGGCGGATGAAAATCTCGTCTCTGATCTGGTCCGGGACCATCAGGTTGAAGTCCGGCGCTTCCTTGACAAAATGGCCGACGAGTTCGGGCTTGGTGGGTACATTGGCGGCTATCAGCGGTATGGGCCAGGGCCATTTGTTGACGCCGCCACCCCACTCGGCGGGAAATGCCTCGCCGGGCTCAATGGCTTTATGCGTGCAGTCGCGGCCTTCCATCAACGGCCCCATCTGCGGATCGGCTACGCGCGCCTCGTTGCAAAAAGTGGTGGAGATGTACTCGCCGAAATGGAGGTATGTTTTGCCGTGCGACGCGAGATTGCCCCAAAGAAAACCGCTAGCCGGATCGGTCACGGCGGGAATCTTTTGCAGCAGCGGATAGTTGTTGGCTACCGCGCCTTCGTAATCGTAAGTTCGCTGGCTACCGCGATAACTCTGCTGCCAGGTTTTTTCCAGATAGTCGGTGCCGATGCCCGCCGTGGACCAGACATGTCCGTCGCCGGAGACTTCGCCGGAATCGAAGAAGTTGTCGAGCACGCCAAACTGCAGCGCGAGCTTGTGCTGGTTAGGCGTAATGCCTTCTCCGAACATGGTCAACTTGGAGTCACCATTGCCCACAGGCTTTCCGTCCTGTTCGAGGTCTCCAAAAATCTGATCGTAAGTGCGGTTTTCCTTGATGATGTAAATCACGTGATGGATGCGGCCTTGCGCCTCGCCGGCAAAGGTAACCTTTTCATCCGCTGCTCTCATGCGGTTGGAGTCGATTACAACGCTGGTCCACTGTGGCAGGCTCTTCTCAATCTCAGCGGCGTCGAGCGTGGCCAGCGAGCCATAGAGAATGGTCGCGATATAAGAGAAGGGCCTCAAGTGGGCATTCTTATTGGCTTCGGTGGGGCGCTCGGGAAAGTTGTTCGGTCCGGTGCCCTTGCCTTTATCAGTAGCGAGATAGAGCTTGCCGCCGGAAGATGATGGAATGAAGGCCATGGACATGGGCATCCACTCGGTGGGGACAAATCCGATGGGCTCAACCATTCCTTCCTTGACGGCCTTTGCGGTCAGCTTTTTCGTGTCGATGACAGCAACAGCGTCGCTGCCCATGTTGGCAACATAAAGGCGGTTGCCGCTGGCATTGACGGCGAGCGCGACCGGCTCTGCGCCGAAATAACTCTGCGCGGGCAGGCGGGTATCGAAATAGCCCTTAATGGAGAGCTGACTGGCAGCGACGTTCACTGCGGCAACGGCATCGCGGTTGGCGAGCGCTACATAAAGGGTGCGGCCATCGGGCGAGAACTCGAATGCGCAAGGATGCGTGCCCGGCGCGACGGGGCTGTCTGGTTTGAGCAGAGCGAGCTTGCGCCCAACGGTTTGTTTCGCAAGATCGAGCTCGACTATCTCCGAAGCGTTCCAGAGAGCGACAAAGGCTCGCGTTCCGTCTTTGGTGACTGCGAGTGCGATGGGGTACGTCGCGGGCACGGCATCGCTTTCAGAGAGATCGAACCGCTTTTCGATTTCGCCGCTGGCAGCATTCAGAAGCAGAACATCGTCGGAAAGATTGTCCGCGACCAGCAGCTTCTCTGATCCCGCAGTACCAATGACCGCAATCGCCGCCGGATACGGCACGCCCTTGTTGCTCGCTCCTTCGCCGACCCGCGTCATTCTTCCAGGAGCGAGCTGCTGAAGCGGCAGAGGAATCAATCGCTCCGGCGTGATCTTTCCATCGGCAAACCGGTAGACCTCTATGCCGTTGCCTGTTGCGTCTTTGCCGTCGCCGACCGGGTTAGTGAGCGAGGCGAAGCTGGCGTAGATGCGGCTGCCGTCGTGGCTGAATGCGAGGCCGGAGTAGAGCGTCTGGTGGGCTTTCTGCGCCGTGCGGTTGTCAGGGAAATCTGCGAGCACGCCGGTTTGCGTGTCCATCACAGCAAGCGACTGCTCATATTGCGATTCAAAGGTGCCATAGCCGGCGTTTACTGTGACCACGTAGCGGCCGTCGGGGGAGACCGCCATGGAGATCGGCAGACTGTTCAGCCGCTGTGGATGCCCCGGAATCTCACCAATCAACTGCTTGCTGCTGGGCAGATCGATGGTCTGTGCCGCAAGAACGCCTGCCCCAAGAACGAGGGCCGCAAAAGAAGTCGCCAACCGCGCCGAAGTGTACATACCCAAACTGTAGCAAAGCCGGAGCCGCTCAGTTTACAGGAGTGTTGCAGTCGCGCGGAATGGCCGAGAGGGATTCATTCGGCAAGGGAATCATACCTAGATTACCAATGGTTGCGCAGCCGTAATCAGGCGCTTTTTACAGA